>CAYWVB010000074.1:0-21849 GCA_964461595.1 uncultured Terrimonas sp.
TATCCAGTATAACTCTCAAAAGATTTTACCAACCATTTTTGACCATTAAATCTTGCAAAAGTGGAGTAAGTGGAGTTGTAGACTGAAGAAAGGGTGTGTTTCGTGAGACACGAACCACGGCGATGGAGGGCACAACCGGGTTTAATTTTTACCAGTAACCGGATAAGCCGCTTCTTTTTGCCTGGTCCCGCCAGAGGCGGGATTGAAAAAATGCGGAGCATATTTTTTCAAAAGACAAAGGCAGCGGTGTTCGGTGGAGCAATAAGCTAAGAGACACTATACATTAAACCTGAAATGCATGATATCCCCGTCTTCCACCACATAATCTTTACCCTGTACCGCTAATTTTCCCGCATCGCGGCAGGCAGCTTCCGATTTGTAGTGAATGAAATCATTGTACTTTATCACTTCGGCCCGTATAAAGCCTTTTTCAAAGTCTGTATGGATCACTCCTGCAGCCTGTGGCGCCAGCATGCCGCGGGTAATGGTCCACGCCCTTACTTCCTGTACGCCTGCGGTGAAATAGGTGATCAGGTGCAGGAGATGATAGGTAGAGCGGATCAGCCTTGCCACACCGCTTTCTTTTAATCCCATATCTTCAAGGAACATCTGCCTGTCTTCGTAGCTGTCCATTACGGCGATCTCACTTTCTATGGCCGCACTGATCAGCAGTATTTCCGCATCTTCATCTTTTACCAGCGCTTTTACCGCTTCGGTATGCCTGTTGCCACTTACCACGCTTTTCTCATCCACATTGCATACATAGATCACGGGCTTGATCGTGAGCAGGAAAAGATCGCTGACAAATTTTTCCTTATCTTCTTTGCTTATGGAAAATGAGCGGGCATTTTTTCCCTGCTCCAGGTGCTTTTTAAGCTCCTGCAATATTTCCAGTCCCCTTATCTGCTCTTTGTCACCGCTGGTGCGGGTAGCTTTTTCAGATTTGCTGATCTTTTTGTCAATGCTGTCGAGGTCTTTCAGTTGCAGTTCCGTATCAATAATTTCTTTATCCCTCACCGGGTTTACCGCGCCATCCACATGTATCACATTGTCGTCGTCAAAGCAACGCAGTACATGAATAACAGCATCCGTGGCACGTATATTTCCCAAAAACTGGTTGCCCAGGCCTTCACCTTTGCTGGCGCCTTTCACCAATCCCGCTATGTCTACAATTTCAACTGTTGTAGGCACCACTTTTTGCGGCTTTACCAGCTTTTCCAGCTCAATCAGCCTGTCGTCGGGCACGGTGATCACTCCTATATTAGGCTCGATAGTACAGAACGGGAAATTCGCCGCCTGTGCTTTGGCGCTGCTGAGCGCATTAAATAAAGTTGACTTTCCTACATTGGGCAATCCCACAATACCTGCTTGTAATGCCATATTTTTTAAAATTAACTGCTCTGTGTACAGGGCTTTTTTTGAGGCGGCAAAGGTAGCATTACCGGAACAGATTTTAAAAACAATGCGGAAACATTTTGTGCGTTTACCTTTTACCGTTTATCTTCAAGTATGACACTGACATATATCTGGATGTCCTTTTTCCTGCTGTCGTTCCTGGTAGCCTTCATTAAGTGGGCTTTTTTGGGTGATCATCAGATCCTTCCTGCCCTGGTGGAAGGGGTTTTTAAAGCCGCCAACGACGGCTTTGATATTTCCCTGAAGCTGGTAGGGGTGATGGCACTTTTCCTGGGATTTATGAACATAGGGGAACGGGCGGGAGCGATCAGGTTTCTTTCGAGGATTGTAGGCCCTTTTTTTTCGCGGTTATTTCCCGATATACCGAAGAACCACCCCGCTACCGGCCAGATGATGATGAATTTCTCCGCTAATCTCCTGGGGTTGGACAATGCCGCTACTCCATTCGGGATAAAGGCCATGGAAAGCCTGCAGGAGCTGAATCCCAATAAAGATGTCGCCAGCAATGCGCAGCTCATGTTCATGGCATTGCATGCCAGCGGGCTGACGCTTATCCCCGTAAGCACTATCGCTATGAGGGCTTCTGTTAAAGTGCCTGCGGCCAACCCCACGGATATTTTTGTGCCCTGCATGATCGTAACGTTTGCCGCTACCCTTGCGGCATTGTGTATAATGGCTTATAAGCAAAAAATAAACCTGCTGCAGCCTGTGCTGCTCGCCTGGGTGGGCGGGCTTTCTGCCGGTGTGGGGTTATTGGTATGGTATCTGACCACGCTTGACCAGCACAGCATCCAGCTTTTTTCGAACACGCTGAGCAGCGGGCTGATATTGCTAATATTCCTGGCCTTCCTCCTCGGCGGATGGAGAAAGAAGGTGAATATGTTTGAAGCTTTTGTGGAAGGCGCCAAAGGCGGCTTTGAAATTGCTATTCGCATAATACCCTATCTCATTGCTATGCTGGTGGCCATAAGCGTATTGCGCAATTCCGGTATCTTCAGCTATATCATTGATGGATTAAGATACCTGTTTGGGCTGACAGGGATGAATACGGATTTTGTAGAGTCCCTGCCTACGGCAATAATGAAGCCTCTCAGCGGCGCCGGCGCCAGGGGAATGATGGTGGAGGCAATGAATACCTATGGCACGGATTCCTTTATCGGGCGGCTGTCCAGTATTTTCCAGGGAACGAATGATACTACCTTTTACGTGGTGGCAGTTTATTTTGGCGCTATTTCGGTAAAGAATACACGTTATGCCATACCTGCCATGTTGCTGGCTGATCTTGCTGGTATCATTACTGCTATACTGGTGGGGTATTTGTTTTTTCATTGAGGGTTAAGGTATGGGGTGTAAGGCAAACCTGCAACCTCTTCCTGTCTCACCGCTTATCTCTTATCACTAATCTCTCAGCTCCTGGTGCTCTTTAAACAAAGGCGCGAGGCTTTCTCTCAGCTTTTTAAAGAACCGGTATTGTTTGTCACGAATGCCTACTGCCTTCTTATCAGGTTCGATCCTTACACCGGCTTTTAACATGGACAAGGAAGCTTCATTGAAATCCTTAAATATTCCTCCCGCAGTGAAAGCCAGTATAGCGTTACCCACCAGGGCCATTTCATTACCGGGGGGCAGCGTTACCGGCACACCTAATGTATCGGCGAATATTTGCGGCCACACTTTAATATTAACACCACCGCCACCCATCCTGATCTCCTTTACGGGCATATTATTTTCGCGGAGGGCATCATAGATATAACGCATGGAATAAGCTACTCCTTCTAAAACCGAACGAACGAAATCTGTTTTGGAGTGATTGCGGCGGATGCCAAAGAACACTCCTGAGGCGTAAGGTCCCGTCTGGGAATCCCGCTCTCCTGTAAGGTAAGGCAGAGAGATCAGGGGCGGCTCATGGCTGATCTGCAACAGGTCAGGATCATTGGGGTTGATATCAAATAAATTTTTTCTCATCCAGTCCAACGGAAGAGCGGCATTATTAAGGGCGCCGCCGTTCAGAAAGCATTTTTCTTTAATGGCATAGACCTGGATCCGCTTGTTTTCATCCTGGTCCAGCACGGCACTATCTCCCGGGATACGCAGCATTGCAGTAGTTCCGATATTAATGATGCCTACATTGGGCTCAAACCCGCTGAGCCCCATTCCCAAAGCGGCGCCATCATATATTCCCAGCACTACTTCTACCTTCTCTTTCAACCCCAGCATTTCCGCGACCTCTTTTCTCAGCGGCGCACTGTATTGTGTTCCATCAGCTACTGCGGGGAACTGTTCTCCGGAAAGATGAAGCTTTGAAAGCAATCCCTCATCCCATTGATAATCCTGTAAATTATAAAATTGAGTAGCGCCTGCTGTGCTCATATCGGTTACCCATTCCCCGGTCAGCCATTCAAACAGGAACGATTTGCTATCGGTAAAATATTTTGCTTTTTTATAAAGCTCAGTCCGTTCCCTGAAGAAGTAAAATAAGCGTGGCAGCACGTACTGGCTGATAAGAGGACAACCTGTTTTGCGGTAAATATCTTCACCGGCATAGAAAGACATAAAATCGGAAAAAGTGGTTTGGGAACGGGTATCCGTAAGCAGGGTTATGCCGGTGAGCGGCTTCCTTTGCCCGTCCATCATCATCAATCCAAACTGGTAGCCGGACGAAACGATATATTTCACCTGGCCTTTATCATTGTCCTTCAGCACTTTTTTGCATAAGGAGATCACCATATCTTTAAGCTGCTCCGGGTCATGCTCCGCCGCTCCGGTCTCATTGCTGACGGTGGGTACACCGGAGGAGCATAAAAACAATATTTCGCCCAGCTCATTGACCAATCCTACTTTCAGATTGGTTGTGCCGAGATCAATCGCCAACGTTAACGCCATTTTCTGTATTCTTTTTGTAGTACTTCAGGATTGGCAAGCTCGCCTGCAGTGCCGCTATTCTGGAATACGGCAACCATATCATCTACACAGGTCTGCCCCATACCATGCAGCGACTCCCAGGAATAGCCGCCGAGATGGGGAGTAATTATTACATTATCCAGTTTTGTCAAACGATGGTTGCCATCAATAGGTTCTCCTTCCACCACATCTGTTGCATAAGCGCCTAAGGGTCCGTGCTGCAAAGCCTCATACAGGGCATCCTCATCCACGAGCTCACCCCTGCAGGTATTGACCAGTACCGCTCCCTTTTGCATAGACGCGAACTGTGCTTTACCTAACATCCGTTGTGTTTCTGAAGTAAGCGGGCAGTGAAATAAGATAGCATTGGAAGTGCGTATCAGCTCTTCCAGGCTCACCGGTCTGGCATTGAACTGCCTGAATCTTTCCTGGTCAATATAGGGATCGGAAGCAATAATATTAGCGCCAAATCCATTTGACAGGATCTCTGCGGAACGCGAGCCGATATTACCCAACCCGATTATGCCTACTGTTTTTCCCTTCAGCTCCATCCCGATCATGCGGAAGCGGCTTTCCCATTTACTGTTCTTCACGGCCAGCAAACCCTGCGGCACCTGCCGCGATGCGGCCATCAGCAATGCAACGGCGTATTCCGCTACCGCCTCTCTTTCTACCACGCCTTTTACGCGCGACACCGCTATACCAAGCGCTGTGGCGGCTTCCAGGTCAACATTGTCACAGCCAATACCATGACGTGACAGCAGGATAAGCTTAGTGCACTGTTCCAGGGTCTTCCGGGGAAATTTAGGTGTTACACTGGCAATGATACCGTCTGCGTCCCTGATTTTTTCAGCGAGAGCGTCGCCATCAATATCCGCCGGAACGGTAATATGTGTAATATCCGCAAATGCTTCCAGCGTTTTTATATGTGCTGCAAAATGTTTACCGAAAGTGCTTGAGTTGACAATAGCAATAAGAGGTCTGTCCATGTTAATATAAATATATTCGTCAAATATCCGTTTTTTTTGCTGACCTAATTCAAATTGATCACCCTGTCCTTTGCATATTTTACGCTGTAAGCAAACCTTATCTTCCTGCTTTCCCCGGGAGCAAGCTTTAATTTCCAGGTAAGCACCCCGGTTTCCTTGTTTACATCAGCCCCGCCATCATTTGTTAGTTCCGCTTCTATCTCTTTGGTGGAAGATATGGGGTACTGGTCTTTCAGCAGCATATCTACAGAATCTTTCTTATTATTTTTTACGGTGATCTCGCAGGTTATTTTTTGCAGTGTATTGCTGCCAAGGAATTTCACGCTGCTGTAATCAGCCAGCTTTTCTTTTTTCACTACTACCCGTTTATCGCGGCCAAGTGTAAGGTTCAATGTATCAAAAGTTGAATTGGGGTCAATGAACGATTTGCCTACATACGTGCCTTCAAATATGATATTGGCATCCCCGGGCAGCAGGTTCAGCTTCTCCCATTCAGGCACTTCTGCCAGTAAATATGCGTCTTTATCAAGCCTGGGCACAGCATAAAATTTATAAAGCGCATCCACTTTGTATTCTTTCAGCGTTGCCGTTTGTTCCTTGCCGTTAGTAGGCACATCAAAAGGAATGTCAATATCAAAAGTTACATTCAGCTCATTGTCGCTGACCGATACATAATCTTCCAGCCCTTCTTTTAAAGTAACTATTACAGCTCCGCCCGCTGCCCTGGAACCATACAGCGAGGTGGCGGCATCGGCGTTTAATACCTTCATATCTTTTACCGCCACTTTGTTGATCCTTGCAAACTCCTGTTTGCTCATTTCCGCACCGTTTACAATGTATACAGGGGACAGATTGGTATTATCTGCCTCATCTCTTGCAATACCGTACCCTGTTACCACCACTTCCTGTAATGAAGCGTTGGCGTTCCCGATACTTTGTATCCCGTTCATTTTACCCTGGAGCCTTTTTTCCATTACATTTACCGGGTTAATATAAGCCAGGAACCATGTATTTAATACCGGTGCGTTGCCCCATTGACTGGGCAGAGAAGTAGAGAGGGATAATTTTACTTTCTTCCAGTCTATGCCCGTGGTTTGCGTGATCTTTGATTTGTATATCACTTTTAACGGGCTTTTAATATCATCCACGCGAATATCATAATAAGGAGTCCAGTAGGCGTTGGGGGTAATATAAGAAATGGTGAAATCATATTTGCCGCTTACGGCTGCGGATAGCTGCAGGGTGATGCGTCCCGTATGCCGTGTGTTCTTTTTTTCTTCTTCTGCGATCTGGTCATTCACTTTGACCAGTAATTCATTCCATTTTTTCTTTTTTTCATTTTGCTGCTTCAGCTCCTGCTGTAGTTCGGCAGACTTTGTTTTATAATAATCCATCAGCTTCATCAATTCAGCTACGCTCAACCCCGTTTGCGATCCTTTAATGTCTTTATTGGCTTTTAATACATCAAGCAGGTCGGTAATAGTGATGATCTGTGCCTGTATCTTCTGCAGCTCATCCGAAATTTTTTCAGCAGAATCCTTTAATTGCTGAACAGTTTGATTTGCCTGTGGCGTAGCAAGAAAATTATTAGAAAACTCAACGCCCATAAGCGTTACAACAGCCGGGCAACTGATCTGAATGCTGTTGATGTCTACGGTATTGCTTATACCTTCAATGATCAGCTCGCTGGCTCCCTGCTGAAGCTGTGCGCCGGCATTATGCGTCATTTCCGCTCCATTGCGGTAAACGGTAACTGTTTTAAGCGAAGCATTCACTTTCAATGGCGCATCACCTGCCTGTACAAACAATGAGCACAATAAGAAAGCTAAGGAGAATATTGTTGTTTTACACATAAAAAAGGCTTTCCATACCAGATGCGGAAAGCCTTTTTATTACATAAGTGCGGAAAACTTATTTGTGAATTACAGGTTTCGGTTGCAGGTTGCCTCCCACTCCCTAATCAAAAATCTTCTTCATCCCGTCAATGATCACTTTCAGCCTTTCCCTCTCACCGCCCGGTACTTCTGCAGAAGCCCAGCCGTTGTACCCTATTTTTCCCAGGGCTTCCACAATTACGGGCCAGTTATTATCTCCTTCCGTCAGCTCCACATCAAAGCCTTTCCACAGTCCTTCATCATTTTGCTTTTTGCGGCTGTATTCTTTTACATCTAATTTCATGATCCGCCTGTTCAGTATCCCGATCCACTGTTCCGGCCAGCCATAGCGGAGGATATTGCCGATATCGAAATACCAGCCTACCAGCGGGTGATTGATCTCGTCCACATATCTTGCCGCCTCCAGCGGGCTGATCAGGAAGTTATTCCATACGTTTTCTATGGCTATCTTAATACCTGTTTTTTCTGCATACGGAATGAGGTTACGGATCTCTTTTTGTGTGCGGGTATATGCATCGGCATAGCTGATCTTGTCGTTCACCACTCCTGCTACCAGCAGCACCGTGGTACCGCCATACATTTTACAATCATTGAGCGACTGTATTACAGTATTAAAACATTTTTCCCTCACGGCAGGATCAGGAGAGGACAGCGGCGATTTCCAGTGCTCGGAGTTGACCACGCCGGGGATAAGCAGCCCTGTCTTATCACGCGCTGCAAGAATCTCCTTATGATCATAATTATGCGGTGAGCTGAACTCCACGCCATCATATCCCAATTCTTTAAGCATCTTAAATTTATCCATCAGTGGCATGTCACCCTTCACCATTTCTATCTTTAAGCTCTTTTTTATTTTAGGCTTGAAAGCTTTTTGCTGCACTGCTGCTGTTGACGGGAAACCAATACCCGCCCCTGCGGCAATAAGGCTGCTGTTTTTAATGAATGCTCGTCTTTGCATATTGTTTATTTAAAGGGGGTGATGCCCGGCATTGCCACCGGGGTCACAGGAATGTTCAGGTTGAAATTATAGTTATCAATGGGCGGTCCCAGTTGTTCGGTAGAATTCATTGCTTCTTCCCAGGTGATCTTTTTGCCGGTATAGGCAACCATTCTCCCCAGTATCGCTATCATGGTGCTGAGCGCCTCGTCTTCACCCTGGCTGATCGTTTTGCCTTTCCTGATGGCGGCAAACAATTCATCATGCTCTGTCTGGTACATATCATTTTGCTTCCCTTCATAAGTCCATATTTTGCTGCCGGTTGTGATCGTATGCACATTGGAAGAACAGTTTACCATTGCTCTTCCTTTGGTGCCCAGGGATTCTACTGCATAGCTGTTTTCACAGCCTGCCTGTTGCCTGGAAAGATGAAATCCCTTTGCCCCGTCTGCAAACTCGTAAGTGATGGCAAAATGATCATAGATATTACCGTTCTTATCTCCTGTTCTTACCTGTCTTCCACCCGTGCCCACAGCACTTATGGGTAGCTGATCGCCATAAGCCCAGCGCATCATATCCACGCTGTGCACAGCCTGTTCTACTATATGATCTCCCGACAGCCAGTTGAAGAAAGGCCAGTTGCGAAGCTGCCATTCCGTATTGTCGAGCTGCGGGTGCTCGGGCTGATAGCTGCGATAGGTGGCGCCTGTATTATACGTGTTGTATACTGCCATTATCTTTCCTATGGCGCCATCATTGATCTTTCCGAAGGTAGCCCGTTTAGGTTCATGAAAGCGCCAGCAAAAGCCGGAAAGGATGCTTACGTTTTTTGCTTTGGCTTTTTTTGCCGCATCTAAAAAACGCTTTAGCCCCGGCGTGTCCACCGCCACGGGTTTTTCACAAAAAACATGCTTACCCGCCTCTACGGCAGCCTCTATATGAAGCGGCCTGAAACAGGGCGTGGTAGCCAGTATCACCACATCCACTCCCGATGCCAGTACTTTTTTATAAGCGTCAAACCCGATATACTGGTGCTCCGGGCTCACATTGGCTTTATCGCCGTGAAGCTCTTTCAGGTTGGACAACGATTTTTGTAAATGGTCGTCAAACAGGTCTGCCATAGCATGCAGCACTACATTGGGATCTGCATTTAATGCCTGGTTGGCAGCTCCCGACCCCCTGCCACCGCAGCCTATAAGGCCTACTTTCAACGTATCTGCATTTGTTTTCCGGGAGGCGGGGTGGGCGTGAATGATGTTAAAAGGCAGCGCTCCTGCTGTAACTGCCATGCCGGATAGTTTAAGGAATGTCCTTCTTTTTTGTTTATTCATCTGCAACAAGCATTTTGTGAGAAATGCAATTTAGAATTTATTTGCGTAAATACCGGATGGTTTGGGAGAAAAAGGAGAAGGAGGAAGGGGTAAAACATAAGAATATAAGGAGTAGGGTATAAGGAGTAGGGTATAAGGAGTAGGGTATAAGGGGTAGGGAGTAAGGGGTAGGGTGAACCCTGTAACTTGAAACCTGTAACCCGCATTTACAAAGTTCTCAAATCTCAAATTCCTTTTATCTTCGCAGCCGGCAGCAGCTCTAAATCTTACTATAATGAAATATTTATCCATCACTGCAGTTTCCCTGGTATTGTCTTTATGTGTATTGGCCCAGCACAAGAAATATGTGGCGCCTACCGATACCGCTGTGCTCAGCAGCTTAAGCAAATGGCAGGATATGAAATTTGGATTGTTTATGCATTGGGGCACTTACAGCCAGTGGGGAATCGTGGAGAGCTGGAGCATTTGCCCGGAAGATGAGGGATGGACGCAGCGGAAAGGCCCCTATTCTCAGGATTATTTTGAGTACGTAAAGGCATACGAACATTTACAAACAACATTCAACCCGGTAAAATTCAATCCTGAAAAATGGGCAGAAGCCGCTAAAGCAGCCGGAATGAAATATGTGATCTTTACCACAAAGCATCATGACGGGTTTTGCATGTTTGACACCAGGCAAACAGATTATAAGATCACCGACAGCAAAACGCCATTTTCTTCAGACCCCAGGAGCAATGTGACCAAAGAGATCTTTAATACCTTCCGCAAGGATGGATTTTCTGTTGGCGCATATTTTTCAAAACCCGACTGGCACAGTGACGATTATTGGTGGCCCTACTTCCCGCCGAAAGACCGTAATGTGAATTATGATCCTGAAAAATATCCCAAACGCTGGCAGGCATTTAAAGATTTTACCTACAACCAGATAAAAGAGCTGATGAGCGAATATGGGAAAGTGGATATCCTCTGGCTTGACGGAGGCTGGGTACGGCCGTTAGAGACAGTAGACAGATCTGTTGAATGGCAGCGTGGTATAAAAACCAATCAGGATATTGACATGAAGCATATAGCGGAAATGGCCAGGGGTTACCAGCCTGGATTGCTTATTGTAGACCGTACTGTTACCGGCCCTTATGAGAACTATACCACTCCGGAGCAGGAGATCCCTCATGAGCTTTTACCTTATCCCTGGGAAAGCTGTATTACTATGGGCAATTCGTGGAGCTATGTGCCCAATGATCATTATAAGCCGGCTCAGAAGATCGTGCAGATGCTTATCAGGATCATATCGCGTGGCGGCAACCTGCTGCTTAATATCGGCCCGGGTCCCGACGGCGACTGGGATCCAGTAGCTTATAGCAGGTTGCAGGAGATAGGGGCATGGATGAAAATAAACGGCGGGGCAATACACGGATCAAAGCCGCTTGCACCTTACGAACAGGGCAATATTCATTTTACCCAATCTAAAGACGGCAAGACAAAATATGTTTTTTATCTCTCCGAACAGGACGATGTAAAGCTGCCATCAGAGGTGGTTATCAAAAATTTTCCTGTTGCCAAAGGAAGCAGGATCAGCCTGCTGGGGACAGGAGCCAAGCTGAAATGGAAATCAGAAAATGATACTGTAACAATTATGATACCCTCGCTGGTACAAACTAAATGGCAGGGAAAATATGCGGTGGTGTTTAAGATTGATTGAGGGAGAAGGTATAAGGCGGAAGGCCTTCCCTTACTCCCTACTCCTTACCTCTTACTCCCACTCCCCTTACTCCCACTCCTCTCCCCGCTATCCAGCCGCTTGTCCAGGCGTGCTGAAAATTAAAGCCGCCGGTAATACCGTCTACATCCAGCACTTCCCCGGCAAAGTAAATACCGGGTTGTTTTTTACTTTGCATGGTATTCACGTCCACTTCCGATAATGCTACTCCACCGCAGGTCACAAATTCTTCTTTGAAAGTCGTTTTTCCCTTTACTTCAAACTCCTGCATAGTAAGCAACCGCATCAATTCATTCTGCTGTTTGGCCGGCAGGCTGCTCCATCTTTGCTCTTTATCAATACCTGCCTGATCCAGCAGGTACTGCCATAGCCTTGCCGGCAGCGCAAAAGGATTTCCTGCATGCATTTTCCGGGAGGCATGCTGCAGCCTCAGGTCATTCCATTCCTGCCTCAGCAAATGCGCTGTATACTGAGGCAGCCAGTTTACAACTATCACAAAATGATAATGCCGTTCAGACAATTCTTTTGCGCCCCATGCGCTCAGCCGGAGGATAACGGGGCCACTCATCCCCCAATGAGTGATCAATAACGGCCCCTGTTCCTTTAAATTTGTGCCTTTTATTTTTACAACAGTATCGGGTACGCTTACCCCCATCAGCGCCGTAACGGCATTGCCCGGCATATTAAAAGTGAATAAGGAAGGTAATGGTGAATGAATGGTATGACCTAATGCTCTTATCCATTCAAACTGGGCGTCTTTGGGATAGCCGCCACAGGCAATGCAAACAAAATCGGCACGGATATTTTCGCGTCCGGTTATGTGCAGGCAAAATCCTGCATTACCATCACCAGCAGCAGCTTCTATAGCGTTTACGCCTGCATTGGTAATAATCTCCACATGATGTAAGGCAGCTTCCTTAAGCAGGCATTCCACAATAGTAGATGAAGTATCGGTAACAGGGAACATTCTCCCGTCGGCCTCGGTTTTGAGTGCCACGCCACGCTCCAGGAACCAGGCAATAGTGTCCCGGGTAAAAAACTGGTGAAAAGCTTTCCTTGCAAAATGAGTGCCTCTCGGGTATTTCCTGATCATCTCCTCAATGTCAAAGCATGCATGTGTAACATTGCACCGGCCTCCCCCGCTGACGCTGACCTTTGATAACAGCTTACTGCTTTTTTCCAGTATCGTTACTTTCAGACCGGGATTCATTGCTGAAGCGTTGATCGCCGTAAAAAAGCCGGCGGCTCCTCCGCCTATGACCACCAGATGTTTTTGCTTCATCTTATTTTTATTAATTTACCCTCAGGAGGGCGCATTTCAAGTTTTCACTGCATATCTTTCCCTCACCCCTGCCATCCCCTCCGCGCAGCCGAGAGGGAAAAAACGGTGTGAAAATTTGAAATGCACTCTCTTCAGAAACCCGAATTAAAACTATCATTTTTGTTTTATCACTGTATAAAATTTCTTGCCCGGTGCTGCATGCTGTTTTTTTTCAGGGAAAAAATGGTATGCGGCAATTCACTCCGTTCGCTGCGCGGACCTGCTATCATTGCGGCCAATCATCCCAACTCCATGATGGATGCCATTGCAATCGGCTGCGCGTGCCGGCAACCGGTACATTTTACGATCCGGAGTGATATGTTCAACAATCGATTGTTCAATTTCTTGCTTAAACGCCTTAACGGAATTCCAATATACCGGGTATCGGAAGAAAAGGGCAGAATGCGGGATAATGCTAAGACAATAATTTTTCCACACACTATAGCATACTGTAAGAATATACAAAGCTATCTTGTGTTTAATGTTCCATTTGAGTTAACCTTATCACTAATAGCTGTCAAAACAGTTCACTATAAATATTATAATTACATGAAGTATTAAAAACAACAATGACTGCTTGTAACTACTTTTAATTTTGTTATTTCAATTTGTATACTAAACTAAACGTTTTTTATGGAGGGCATCTTCAATTATTTTTCTTCTGTGTATCCAATGTCAAATGGTCTGCAAGAAGCTTTAAAATCTGTGTTAAAGTCTGGAGAAATTTCAAAAAAACAATTTCTATTTAAGAAAGGGCATATATGCGATAAAATTTATTTTATTCAAAAAGGGTTATTTAGATGTTTTTATGAGGTAAACGAAAAGGAAATTTGCTCTTGGTTGATGAAGGAAATGGATATTATTATCTCAGTAGAGAGTTTCTTTATGCAGGTACCCAGCTATGAAAATATACAGGCGATTGAAGATTCAGCATATTATTATATTACTTATAACGAATTGAACTATTTATATCAGAATTTCATGGAGTTTAACTTCATAGCTAGAAAGCTTACCGAACATTATTATACGCTTAGTGAAAAACGGCTGTTTACAATGCGTTCCCAAAAAGCCGTTGACAGGTATCAATTCCTGAGAGATCATTTTCCTGACATCATACAACGTGTTCCTTCTGGTTATATCGCTTCATATTTGGGGGTAACTACAGAAACTCTAAGCAGGATAAAAAAGCATCCATAGCAAATTATTACCACCACACCTGCCTATCTTGATAGTAAGTAAATATTCTCTCTTCTTTTCCTTTCGAATGGTCTTTGAGCAGCAATAAAGCATTAGAAGGCACATTGTCATATTCGAGTATTTGACTATTTCCTTTGCTTTGCTTTTTTCCTAACGAATTCCATGAACCATTATCCCAAAAGAATAATTCGTAAAAATCAGATCTGTTAATAAAATTATCATCGTTCCTGCCTATGAATCGTATTTCCGTTAAATCAGTAGGTTGCTGAAAATCCAATCCGACCCAATTTTCATTATTTGTTCCTTTCCCTTGAAAATAGCTCAGGTTATTTCCATCAAAAGCCATTCTTTCATTGTAAAGCATAGGATTTTCAGGCAATGAACTCATTGGAACACCACTGATTTTGCTTCCAAAGTTATAAAACTCTAACTCTGCAATTTCGCCATATGATCCTTTGGGAGCTATATATCTCACATAACGATACTTATTCTTCAACTGAATTTTTATACTATTAAACTTCAACTCTGGTGCAGAACGAATTTTATAAACCTCTACTGAATTCCTGAAAGACGAATCATTTGATACCTGAAAAGCTCCTCCAGTCATATCTAACGTTCGTGAGTCCCACCAATCCATAACCGGGTATTTTCTTTGCAGTTTCACATGCCTTAAATTGCTTTTATCAGGATTCAGCGTAATAATATAACCCGTAGAATCTACTAATATTGGATTTGCAATAGCTGTCATGTCTTTGTCCTCATATATTGCAGGCAGGTAAACAACATTTTTTCCTAAATTTTTAAAATGTAAATCAGCGCCTAAAAATGAAGACCATGCTACAGGTTTCCAATTTGTATTATCAAACACACCTAAATAGCCAAATTTTTTATCTTTACGTTCTGGGCCAGAAACTGTTAAAGTAATTTCGCATCCTTTGAAATAGCTACTTGATACATCAATAATGTGAGCATTTGAAAACAAGATCGGTATTTCTTCATCCTGATGAATGACAGCCAAGTTACTATCCTGACTACTGAAGGTATGTCTGTATACCTTTGCAAGCCTGTTTGAACGACCCACCAATAAATGCCCACCGACTTTCTGTGAATTTGAACCCTCAAAATCAATGCAAGAATCCTTCCCTAATATTAGCGAGCACCAGCTGTGGGCGCCCGATCTTTGCCCCCACTGAGGTGTAAAATCAATTGCAACAGGGATCCCATTTGAACGCATCACGTATGCTGCAAGGGCACTTGACTCATTGCAAGTCCCAAATCTTAAATTCATTAGCCTTGATATTGGAAAATCCGGAACAAAATCTGGAAATTGTGCTAACTGAATTGGAGCTTTAGACAAGCTATCCAATAACGAATTTGTTGCTTCAACCAAATTATTACACTTACTACTATCCAGTTTATATTTCTTCAATAATAAGGAGCGAAAATCTTCATTTTGCTCATTGCCTAATTTGTATGGTAAAACATACTCACAAAATGTCTCAAAATCAACCATTGTGTCAAATCCATTTCTTTGATAGGCATCAAATGATGTTTGAATATTTTTTTATTAAAAATTGCGGTGTGATAATATTAATATCCTTTTGAAGATTTAATTGCCCAACAAGTCCTTTATTATTTTTATAAAATTGTTCAACTGCTGCTTCAAACTCTACTCTGGTACTATTCTCTGAAGATAATGAATCAATAAATAAATAGAATCGGTTTAATTGAGCTCCTGAATAGGAAATCCTATCAAACATATTTTCAAAGAGAAATAAAAACGCCCGTAATTTTAGGGAGTCTTTAGATGTCTGACTAAAATGCAGAAATACTTTTTGCATTTCATCTTTATTACTTCCGGAGGTTTCTAATAATTTCTCGACTTTGGGATCTATTCTTGAACAGGAAATTAAATAAGCAAATACAATTGAAAGGATTATTACTTTTGTTAAATATTTCTCAATCGTCATAATACTTCACTAAAAAAACTTTTGTATTAGGCCCTGGAATCGGTCTGGTTAAATAACTGATCAACTAAAAAAATATCAATAAAAGAAATTCCCCCAAGAAGCAGATTGAAAGACAAGTGAAACCATAACGGTGACTGCGCTATATTCGAAAAAAATACAAATCCCAGATTGCTAAGTCCAATAACAATATTAAGAAGCATAATAAAAATATAAACAAAGGAGCTTTTCTTCTTTAAAACCTTCAACAGGCGTAATGCTATTAATATCATTCCCATGCCAATTCCTATATAATGAACTATTACAAATAAAAACCAAGCAGATAAACCAGCATTTAATTCGTCTCTTCCAAAGACAAAGGATAGTACGAAAATAGCCATCAAAGCAATTATAAGAAATGAATAGCCGAAATTTTCATATCTTTTGTCTTTTCCCATTTTTGATAGCAATTATTTATAGAGTTTCAAAAAGTTGGAATTAATGTACAATCTCCAATCCTGGCTTAGTTGCGCTGGGACATTATAATATTTTTTTTCCTTTTCATCATAAAAGAATCGCCCATATCTGCTAACCTCTATCTTTCGGACTTCTCCGCCTGGAAATTCACACGTAAGAAGATATAATCCCATCCATAGGGGTGAGTCTTTATCAGCAATTTCTTTAGCATCACGTATAAAGAGTCGAACAGAATCATCGTTTAAAGGAATACTTTGCATTTTTCTTAGCGTGTCAAGGCTGTAATCAAAAACATCAAATTCCTGACTTGCATATAATCTCCAATTCTTAGCTTTTGACCAATCAACAAGTATATCTGTTTTGCTTTTGGACATAGTTGATAACAGTAAAAATATAAGCAGGTACTTCATAAAACATTAAATTAATTTAATAAACGCAATTACCCCTGTTTGGATGTGCTGTACCATCCGTACTTCTGGTCATATTTGAAGGTAAGGACATTCCTCGCAGGTCCTCTGCCAAATCACCAGGATTAAATCCAGAACCACCTGGCCATTGACCTACGGTCTGAGGAAGAGTAATCCCCGCTGCTGCCGAACATCTGATTGCAAATGAAGTACAGTTATTAGTATTTAAATCATACATTGTACGGCCAGTTTCATAGTTTACTTGCATAAAATTTATCAGATTAAAGAACTGGCTGTTAGTTACTGTCGCAGTTACCGATATATCATAGCCATGATATCCTTCGTTATTGTTTAATTCACAAGGAGAGATGGGATCAACTGGTGTCACATTGCCTTCGGGATAATATCCTATGTTCCTCGTAGTCACGCCATTGGGTGTTTCCTCAGTCAAAATCAAAAAGGTGTGCCCCACATTCACAGGATTAACGCCACTAGATGACCCCGCTACAGCATATTTTGAAAACGCCCAGGGGGATCTGCTATTAGCTATTGGCTGATCAACACATACCGTTATTTTATATTTATAATCTGTTCCGGCCAAATTTGTAAAACATCGAAAATAATCATAAAGATTTTGCACTCGGCTAGGTCCTCTGCCGCTACCTGACGAATATGCATTAGTAGTGTTATTGCCACTACCACCTGTTCCTGTAAGAGGAGTATACAAAGAAGTTAAACCAGGGTTACCACCACCAGTAGACCAATACAGGCTGGAGAGTTGAGTTACAAAGCCAAAATCAATCACATAGGCTGTAATATATACTGGCGGCAACGTTACTCCACTACCTCCCCCTTCGCTGGTTTGAACACCATTTTCAATTCTTTTCACAAGAGGTGCGCCATTAGCTAAATTATTCGTCAAAGAATAGTCAATGATTGTTTTCGTAATTTTTCTATAACGCTCCTCTATTATTTTAACTGGTCTTCCTTCGACAAAAGTTATATCATTTGTTATCTGACCATCAAAAGACCATGTTTTAAGCACCCCGTTATTATTCTGACCGTTTTGTATTAACCAGTTCCCTTTAAATTGTTCGTTTTCTATTGCAACTACAACAAATTTATTTTCGTTTTTTTCTTTAGTAGGAATAAATAGTACACTATTTGTAGTACTATCAATCTTTACAAGACAAGTGGCATTTAAATCAAGGGTTGCAAAATCATTATTAGTAATTTCATCTCTAACATAATTTACAGCGTTAGTTATCACTTGGTCTTTAAAATCAGGAATCGAAATCTGATCTCGATATTTACTACAGGATACATAAGCAAAAGTCAGTACAAATGCACTAACTATAACCAAAGTAGTTTGTTTCATAAATTAATATTTCAACAAAAATATTCTTTCCACAATGTTCATAATTTTGATAAATATCAAAAAAAGGGAATGAAAATTACTTGTACATTATGAATGAAATGATCGAAGATTTGCCAGATAGTATGCAGTATAGTTATCTAAGCCTTTGATTCGTTATACCAAGGAATATAAATCCAAAAGACATTCTACTAATGCAGCAATCACTAAAATATATTTATATAATATCTGTTCTATTAATAGCATTGTATACGTTTCACTTCATTATAATTTTTTCTTATAATCATTCGCAGGAAATAAATATCCACTACTCAATTTTCCTTATCTCATTAATCCTATTTGGCGGCTTCATCATATTGACATTTTTCGGGAGAGAAAATAAGTACCTGGGATACAATGATTATCTTATTCACTTTCTCTTTCTCACTGGACTGCTATATTTAATTATAGACAAATCTTTACTGGATAATGAATATTATATTAGTATCCTTATCATAGGCATGATTTATATAGTAATGTGCCACTCATCGGGAATAGTTAAAACTAAAATAGTACCTTATCTAATTACTTTTTGTCTATTGATAGAAATCGGAATAGGTATCCATCAGTTAATTCAAAATCATATTTCAGGATCAATACAATCCTTGAACCTTACAGGAAGTTTCGAGAATTCGGGGATATTTTCTATTTATTTATGCGTTGCATTCCCCTTTTTATATTATATGGTCACCCATTATTTGACTATTCCGCTTAGGGTCCGGCTAATTATCGTTTATGTGATATCCGGTATCATTTTTATGATTATTTGTATTTCTATGTCAAGAACTGCGATTATAATATTCTCTGTTTTCGCTTTTATTTCTATTAGAAAAAAAATAAGAAAGCCCAATAAATTAATTGTCTTTATTTCAAAGCCCATCGCTATATGCATTGTGGCCTTTTTCGGAGTTGCAGTTTGCCTATTTCTTTTGCATTTAAAAAATAATTCAGCATTAGGAAGGTTTTTCATTTGGCAGGTTTGTATGCATCATCTACCGAAAAATGTCATCTCCGGAATAGGTCTCGGAAATTTCTCATTATTTTATCCTTATTGGCAAATAGACTACATAGCAACACAGGATCTATCTTCGAATTTATTGCTAAATGTTGATGATACACACGTTGCTTTTAATGAATACCTTCAGCTATTAATAGAAATAGGTATACTCAAATTTTTAGCTTTAGCTTGGTTTATCGTTAATGCGTTTACAAAAAATAAGCAGAATAAGCAGAACGTTAGTAAATATTACCAATATTCATTTATGGCATTACTTATATCTGCATTATTCACCTATTCGTTTCATGTTTACATTTTGGAGTTTTTCTTTGCAATAAACATCTCCTATTTGTCGTCCGGAAAGTCAGAGAATAGAGAACCTTTTTCATCAACTTATCGTAGTATTATAAAATCCTTTATTTTTATATTTCTACTAATAAACCTATTTTTTGCTTGGAAAAAGCACATTTCTATCTCTGCCTGGAATAGGTTAAAGGACGATTATGAAATTAAGGATCCCGATAAATTGTCGGCTTATAAACTTTTGTACAAAGAATTGCAAACAAGCGGGAAATTTCTTTTAGATTTTGGAGAGCAACTAACAATTAATAGAGAATATAAAGAAGCAATTAGAGTTATGAATAAAAGCAAACAATTGTATTTATCTGAACAGTCATTTTATCTAGCTGCTAATGCAAGTCTCCTTTCCAATGATACAATAAATGCGATCTACAATGCAAAATGCTTGACACAGTTGATTCCGTTTAAACTATCTCCTAAAGCCTATTTAGCAAATATGTATTTAAATTTTGGAGATACCGCAAAAGCTATTTTTACTTTAAATGAAATTGAAGCAATGCCAATAAAAGTGCCTTCCCCCAAAGCGAATTCTATTAAACAACAAGCAAAAAACTTGCTAGAGCAGATACAAGAACAAGAAAGTACTTATAGGTGATAAAGTGATTATGATTGAATGCAATAGCAATAAAAAAGCCCCCTTTCCTCAAAAAATGCGTACCCTCGGGTATCTTTTGATCATCTCCTCAATGTCAAAGCATGCATGTGTAACATTGCATCGGCCTCCCCCGCTGACGCTGACCTTTGATAACAGCTTACTGCTTTTTTCCAGTATCGTTACTTTCAGACCGGGATTCATTGCTGAAGCGTTGATCGCCGTAAAAAAGCCGGCGGCTCCTCCGCCTATGACCACCAGATGTTTTTGCTTCATCTTATTTTTATTAATTTACCCTCAGGAGGGCGCATTTCAAGTTTTCACTGCATATCTTTCCCTCACCCCTGCCATCCCCTCCGCGCAGCCGAGAGGGAAAAAACGGTGTGAAAATTTGAAATGCACTCTCTTCAGAAACCCGAATTAAAACTATCATTTTTGTTTTATCACTGTATAAAATTTCTTGCCCGGTGCTGCATGCTGTTTTTTTTCAGGGAAAAAATGGTATGCGGCAATTCACTCCGTTCGCTGCGCGGACCTGCTATCATTGCGGCCAATCATCCCAACTCCATGATGGATGCCATTGCAATCGGCTGCGCGTGCCGGCAACCGGTACATTTTACGATCCGGAGTGATATGTTCAACAATCGATTGTTCAATTTCTTGCTTAAACGCCTTAACGGAATTCCAATATACCGGGTATCGGAAGAAAAGGGCAGAATGCGGGATAATTTTTCCACTATAGCATATTGTAAATCTGTTTTGCAGCAAAACGGCATCATCATCATTTTTGCCGAGGGTGTTACACTGCACGACTGGGAGTTAAAACCGGTCAAAAGCGGGCCTTCAAAGATCATACTGCATGCTTTAACAGACGCCCGGCTGAAAGAAACCCTGCAGGTATTACCCGTAGGAATTACTTACAGCAGCTACAGTCACTCTTCCAAAACTATCATTATACAAACAGGAAATATTATTTATCCGGGGCAGATCGCTGCTGCTACCCCCGGGAATTGGAAGCATAGCTTTAACGATACGCTTCAAAAAAGCCTGCAACCACTGATCCCGGAAATGACTTCGGGCGATGCTGCAAACATAGCATTATGGGAAAGTATGCTCACCCAGGCGCCCCGGTATATTGACTGCTCGAAAAATATGCAGGTACTGCATAGTGCAGGGAGAAAGATCTCACAACCCGGTTTTCATTTGCCTGTAACATCCATGCCCACCCGAAGATACTGGGCTGACGGCAGAACAGGCTTTATTAAGGACATTATTACTGCTGTTATGCTTTTTATCCCTGCGTTGGCCGGACTTGTACTGAACGGGGCATTTTATTTTCCGCTGCGCAACTGGAGCCGTGCCAAAACCAAAGGCACGATCTTCTATGACTCTTTGTTATTTGGGTTGCTCACTGTGCTTTACCCGCTATACATCATCCTGCTGTCGCTGGCATTATATTTCACAATACATATATCAGTATGGATATGGATAGTTGCAATGCCGCTAACCGCATTATGCACTGCCCGGTGCAGGGTATTGCTGCAGAAGATCAGCAGCTATGCCATGATGAAAAAGGAAGAGATCATTTTTTTGAAAGGGCTTTTTAGCTGATGCCACAAATTCCATTGCGTCATTCGTGCATCCTGTACAAAAAAAGCTAAAGCCACGGATGCACGAATATATTATACATTTTGATTTCCGCACTGACAGGTTTGGTAGCATTGCCTTGAGCCGGGACAAACCTGCTGCCTTGCTTTCCTTCCAAGCCGAGTCTCTGCATCGGCCAATATGGTACAGGAGGGCAGGACTCGGCGTACTAGACTAGGCAAACGCCGAGTCCACTCCAAGCGCAAGGCTATGCAGTGAGACTCGGCTACGAAACTCAAGATGCCGGAACAGTCGAGTAGGCAAAAGCATTTCAGCTTAGGCCGCTCACAGAACCGTACTTGACA
>CAYWVB010000075.1:0-21199 GCA_964461595.1 uncultured Terrimonas sp.
AAGTTGCATTAAACTATAGTGTTCGTGTTAGCTCGGTCGAAATGACGGAACCGGCAAACATCAGAAAATATATTTCACCAATGCGGATATATGACTTCCGGTGTTCTTCATGGTAATTCATAACTAACACAATTTACAAAATTCTGGCTTTCCTGAAGGTGGTTCGTGAGACACGAACCATGGCGGGGAAATCCTACACTTCAAACAACCAATACATGAAGTTTACGTTTTCTAAACACTTTTACACAATGCTCAATAGCCCCCAGAACGTACAAGTGAGTGACACAACAGACGATGATAGTAGCAATGCAGCCCGGCCCATAAAAATCCCCTTCTTCTCCACAGCTTATCCCGAACATCCCAATATCCCATCATCCCGGTCCAAATCCCGGTCGCTTTTCGTAATTTTGCCACTTCCTATACTTTGACACATTTAATACATGGAAACAACAGTTGAAATAGCCCAAAAATTAGGACTTCGTCCGGATGAATTTGAGATGATCAAACAAATACTTGGGCGTACACCGAACTTTACTGAACTGAGCGCTTACTCCGTAATGTGGAGCGAGCATTGCAGCTATAAAAATTCTATTAAGTGGTTAAAAACCTTGCCCCGTGAAGGTGCGAAGCTGCTGGTGAAAGCCGGCGAGGAAAATGCGGGGCTTGCCGATATCGGCGACGGCTGGGGCGTGGTATTTAAAATTGAAAGCCATAACCATCCTTCTGCCATTGAACCTTACCAGGGTGCGGCAACCGGTGTAGGCGGCATTCACCGTGATATTTTTACGATGGGCGCACGCCCGATAGCGGCGCTGAATTCGCTGCGCTTCGGTAAGCTGACGGAAGAAAAAACGCAGCACCTGATGAATGGTATTGTGCATGGCATTGGTCATTACGGCAACTGCTTTGGCGTGCCTACCGTGGGTGGCGAAATATATTTTGAAGACTGCTATCATACCAACCCGCTGGTGAACGCCATGAGCGTGGGCGTGGTAAAAGCCGGGCAAACCGTGAGCGCCACCGCCGAAGGCAAGAGCAACCCGGTGTTTATTGTAGGATCCGCAACGGGTAAGGATGGAATGGGCGGCGCGGCATTTGCTTCTGCAGATATTACAGAAAGTAGTGTTGAAGACTTACCTGCCGTACAGGTGGGTGACCCTTTCCAGGAGAAAAAATTATTAGAAGCCTGTTTGGAGCTGATACCCAAAGGCGCATTGGTGGGTATGCAGGATATGGGCGCGGCGGGCATTATATGTTCTACCGCAGAAACCAGTGCAAAGGGCGGCGTGGGTATGCGCATTGACTTGGATAAAGTGCCGATGCGCCAGGCGAATATGAAAGCATGGGAACTGCTTTTAAGCGAAAGCCAGGAGCGTATGCTGATGATAGTGAAAAAAGGACGCGAGAAAGAAGTGCTGGAAGTGTTTGAAAAATGGGATCTCCCCTGCTCTCAGATTGGCGAAGTAACGGATGGTGGCATGCTGCAGTTTTATATGCATGGTGAGCTGGAAGCGGAAGTTCCGGCCGAGAGTTTGGTATTGGGTGGCGGCGCACCGGTATATGAAAGGGAATATAGGGAACCGAAATATTTTGCGGAGATCAAAAAGTTTGACCCGGCTTCGATACCTGTGCCGAAAGACCTGAAAGCGGTGGCAGAGAAAATTATTACTATCCCTAATATAGCGTCCAAACGCTGGATATATACGCAGTACGACAGTATGGTGGGCACGGGCAATACCAGCACCAATGCGCCAAGCGATGCGCAGATCGTGAAAGTGAAGGGTACTAAAAAAGGGTTGGCGGTTACGGTTGACTGTAACAGCCGCTATGTGTTTGCCGACCCGTTTGTGGGTTGTATGATAGCGGTAAGTGAAGCGGCGAGGAATATTGTTGTGAGCGGTGGCGTTCCGCTGGGTGTGACCAACTGCCTGAACTTCGGTAATCCTTACGACCCGGAAGTATATTATCAGTTTGTATATGCTATCAAAGGCATGGGTGAAGCCTGCAAAAAGTTTGATACACCTGTTACGGGTGGTAATGTGAGCTTTTATAACCAGCATCCGGGCGGGGCGGTATACCCCACGCCTACGATAGGTATGGTAGGTTTGCTGGAAGATATTAGTACAAAGATGACACTTGATTTTAAGCAGGCGGGTGATGCGATTTATTTGCTGGGTGAAGTGAATGATGATATCAATTCGTCTGAATATATACATAAGCTGCACGGAGTGGAATATTCTCCTGTACCACATTTTGATTTGGAAGAGGAATATCGTTTACAGCAGACCGTTAGTAAGCTGATCAGCAGCAAAGTGATTGCTTCCGCACATGATTTGAGCGAAGGTGGTTTGTTTATTACGCTTTGCGAAAGCGGGTTTAATAATGAGTTGGGATTTAAAGCAGCAACATCTGCTAAAGTAAGGCCGGATGCGTTCTGGTTTGGTGAATCGCAGAGTCGTGTAGCGGTAAGCGTTAGTGCAGGCAATATTACGGCGTTTGAAAAGATAGTGAAGGAAAGCGGCTTGCCGTTTATTAAATTGGGCGAGGTTACGGATGGTGAAGTGATGGTTGATGGTGCAGGTTGGGGGGATATTGGGGACTGGAAGGAACAATATGATACGGCTATTGAAAAATATATGCAATATGAGGAGCAGCATATATAGTGGCGGAGGCATGAGATGGTCTGCGAAGGAATATATTACCCGGAAACCTGTTAGTTCTTATAAATAACCATTAAGGAGTTAATGTCGTTTGGTTAAGAAGGCATAGCTTCTTTAAGATTAAGTTGTTGATTGCCTCAAGCCGGCGGGCTTCGTATCCGAAACGCCCCTGCTTTTTGCTTTGAGGAGATCTGTCAGCTTCATATCAATGTTCATCTATCCCTTTGATCGGCGGTAGTACAAATCTCACGCAAAAAAGGTGGCTTATTCGGATACTGGTAACAGTGCGATAAATCTCTGCGTTACTGACAAATTAAATTTTTTATGAGATCATGGCTAAATATTATGTACCAGGAATTATTACGGCTATAACAGTATTGCTTTTTGCTTGCAATGGCAACAGTGATAAAAGCAATACCGCAACCAGCAAAACTGCTGAATTATTAGTGCTGGAAAAGCAGGTAGCTGCCCGTCCGGATTCTGTGGGATTGCGCTACCAGTTGATGAATGAACTGCTGAAAAACAATTTATATGCTGAAGCGATAGCGCAGAATGATACTTTGCTGAACGGCGACAGCGCTAATGCTGTTTTCTGGTACAGGCGCGGTGCTATCCAGTTGCAAAAGGGTGATACCAATACGGCTATAGCGTCTATGCAAACCGCCGTACAAAAGGAGCCGATGTTCATGGAGCCGCTGCTGGATATTGCATCGGTATATGCGGCGCGGTCTGACAGTAATGCAATAGCTACTACAAATAAAGTAATGCAGATGGCTCCTGACCCGCGTATTAAATCGCAAGCAAGGTTTATCCAGGGATTATATTACTCCAACATTAATGATAAAGCTAAGGCGCTTGCAAGCTTTGATGAGTGCATTAAGAATGATTATACTTTTTTGGATGCTTATGTGGAGAAAGGATTGCTGTTGTACGATTCTAAAGACTACAAAGCGGCACTGGCTGTATTTGAGCAGACCATACAGGTGAGCAATACTTTTGCCGAGGGTTACTATAATGCGGGGAGATGCGAAGAGGCATTGGGAAATAAGGAGGAAGCGAAATTGTATTATGAAAAAGCGCATGGGCTGGATAAGAGTTTGAAATGACCCCTCACCCCCTGCCCCCGTCCGACCGATCATCCGGATGGGCCTCTCCACACTGTGGAGAGGGGTGCCCAAATTCAAAACAGGTTAATAAAATGAAGTGAGGGAGGGCTGTGAATGTAAAAGTGTGAGTATATACTGAAACGCCAGGCCCGGATATATTCAATAGCTGATATGGTAGTTATATAGTCTGCAAACATTCTGCAGTACCGTCCCTCTCTGCGAGGAGAGGGATAAGAGGGTGAGGCTGCTTGTTTGGATTTGTTGTATAGCTGATATGGTAGGTATATAGTTTGGATTTATTCTGCAGTACCGCTCCCTCTCCGTTGCACGGAGAGGGAGAAGGAGGGTGAGGGATACTCTTTTATTCCATATCTTCGCCACCATGCCAATTATTGCGCCATCTTTATTAGCCAGCAATTTCCTGGATCTCCGGGGGGAATGCAATATGCTTAACGAAAGCGAAGCAGACTGGTATCACCTTGATGTGATGGATGGACGCTTTGTACCCAATATCAGCTTTGGGTTGCCTGTGATCGCGCAGATGAGGGAGGCTACTACCAAGCCTTTTGATGTGCATCTTATGATTGAGGAGCCGGGTAAATATGCCGCTGATTTCAAGCTGGCGGGGGCAGACCACCTGATCGTGCATTATGAAGTATGCCCCCATCTGCACCGTAATATCCAGCAGATCAAAAACCTGGGCATGAAAGCCGGCGTAGCCATTAACCCCCATACGCCGGTACAACTTTTACAGGACATCCTCCATGACCTGGATATTGTGCTGATCATGAGCGTAAGCCCCGGTTTTGGCGGGCAGCAGTTCATCCCCCATGCTTTAAGCAAAATACAAATGCTGCGGCAGCGGATTGATGAATTGCAATTAAATACCATCATTGAAGTAGACGGCGGGGTGACGCTCGAAAATGCCAAAACCGTCCTTGAAGCAGGCGCTCACAGCCTGGTAATAGGCACTACTATTTTTAAGGCGGCAGACCCCAAATCTGTAATAAGCCGGTTTAAACATCTGTAAAGCACTGGGTACTAATAGTAATTTACCTGCTACCGCCGGGTAGTTCTCCGAAGGAAATCTCTCAGAAAAGAAAGAATGCAGCCTGTTTCCCGCGGGCAGGATTAGCATAGGGTAATGCCTTAGGAGAAAATAGGGAAATTCATAATAATCCCTCTCCCTCCCCGTTTAATGTATGATAATTCTATTTTATCGAATTTAATTTCTACCCCCGTGAAAAAAATATCATTAATTGAACCTGGAACTATGGAAAAGGTTGTAGCCATTTGCCAGCAGTATGCTCCGCTGGACGAATCAAGCCAGCAGGCCCTGCAAAGTATTATTACGCTGAGAGAATACCGGAAAAATGATTATGTTTTTGAGCAGGATCAGTTTTGCGGTGATCTTTTTGTGATCGTAAAGGGCTCTTACCGCCTTTTTCACAAAACATCCCAGAAAGAGCATACTACCTGGCTGGGATATGATAACCACATCATCTCTTCTTTGCACAGCATTTTGTTTAATACACCTGCAAAAGAAACCATGCATATCCTGGAAGAAACAGTGATAGGCGTAATACCTTACCAGGAGTTGCTCAGCCTCAGCCGCCAGCATGCTTCTATTGATAAGCTGCACCGCACTATCATGAGCAAATTCATTATGGAAATGCAGGAAAACCTGTTTGCAACACGCTTCATGGAAGCTGCAGACCGCTATCACTATTTTACCCAAAAGCAGCCTGAAGCACTGCAGCGTATCCCGCTCACCTACCTGGCTTCTTTTCTGGGGATCACCAAAGAGAGCTTAAGCCGTATTCGTTCCGGCTTCAGGCATCGTGATGCCAATTTTGGATTGAACAATTCATACCTGAGGACAGCTTCATAAGCTTCGTCTTTTGTAATAACAATTTTATTGCCGGTGCAGTTGGTACCGGCAATTTTTTTTCTTTGGACTTTCCTTGAGCTTATTTAAAAGTATGCCATCCGGATATGTTCATCGGGACATAAGGTATTGGTGTAAATTCGTGGCTATATTCTCCTTTCCCAAACCGCAAATAATTAAAAAAGTAAAATTTTTATAATAAACTAACAATTGTTAATTTGGTATAACTCTAATTAATATTTGCTTGTTATGAAAAGGCTCACCGTTTATGCTACAATAGCACTTTTATTATGCCACTCCCTGTCTGTGTCTGCCCAGAATACTGCCATTACCGGAACTGTAAAGAACAGCAGCGACATGAATTTTATCAGCGCTGTTTCTGTAACGATCAAAGGTTCGACAGAAGGAACATTTACAAACAGCAAAGGCTTTTTTAAGCTTACTACTTCCCGGACACTGCCATTTACGCTGGTATTTTCTTCAATAGGCTTTGAAACAAAAGAGGTGGAGATTGCCAATACCAAACCGGTGGAAATAACGCTTATCCCTTCTGCAACGCTTGGTGAAGAAGTAGTGGTAGCCGCTACCCGCACGGCTACACGGGTAATGGAATCACCTGTTTCTATTGAAAGAGTAAGCAATGCAAGCATCCGTACCTCTCCTGCCACAAGCTATTATGATATGATCGGGCAACTGAAGGGCGTAGATATCACTACCTCTTCCCTTACTTTTAAAACACCCAGTACCAGGGGATTCAACTTTTCAGGCAATACAAGATTTAACCAGTTGGTAGATGGTATGGACAACCAGGCGCCGGGACTCAATTTCTCTCTTGGCAACTTTGTAGGGCTTACCGAGCTTGATGTAGAAAATATGGAGCTCCTGCCCGGTGCATCCTCTGCATTATACGGGCAGGGAGGCATCAATGGCACATTGCTTATCAACAGCAAAAATCCTTTCAAATACCAGGGGCTTAGCTTTCAGATCAAAACAGGAATGAATCATGTGGATGGCAGAGAACAAAGATCTAATGCGGGATGGTATAATGACTGGTCTGCCCGTTGGGCCAAAGCTTTCAATAATAAGTTCGCTTTTAAAATAGGATTCGAACTGATACAGGCAAAGGACTGGATAGCTAATAATGCACAGGATTATAATCGCCTCACCAAAACCTTATCTGATAAAACCCGCCAGACAGATCCTAATTACGACGGCGTAAATGTATATGGTGATGAAACCAATATGCGCGATAATGGTTTTTCGATGAAGAGCCTGGCGCAATTAGTGCAGGCAACAACCCAGGCTGGTATCCTTGGTGCAACAGGAGGAACAGTGGATATTGTGCAAATGATGAATGGGCTGTTGCCCGCCAATGCCACACCTGGCCAGATAGGCGCATTCATAGGCAGCCTTCCCGCACAATTGCAGCCGTCGGTCACCAATCTCGTACCTTTTTATTTCGGGCTGAGAAATAATGTCATCCCGGAGCAAAGCGCTTCAAGAACAGGCTATGCAGAAAGCGATATGGTGAACCCTAATACGGTAAATTTTAAATTGAGCGGAAGTCTCCACTATAAATTCAACTCCAGGCTGGAAGCTTTGTTTGCAGGCTATTTTGGCACAGGAAACACCGTATATACCGGCAGTGACCGCTATGCACTCAAAGGTGCCAAGATTGGTCAGTATAAACTGGAACTACGCAGCAAAAGCTGGTTTATCCGCGGCTATACTACACAGGAAAATGCCGGTGAAGCATATAACGCTACCATTACGGCAAGAAGGCTGAATGAAGCCTGGAAACCGAGCACAGACTGGTTTCCCCAGTATGTGGCCGCATATTCCCAGGCAAGGCTGCAGGGAGCAGATGACCAGACTGCCCATAATGCAGCACGCGCTTTTGCTGACCAGGGTCGTCCCCTGCCGGGAACAGGTGCATTCAAAAGGTTATTTGACCAGGTGCGGTCTACCCCTATTCCCAATGGTGGTCTCTTTCTCGATCGCAGCGACCTGTGGGTAACCGAAGGCCAGTACAATTTTAAGGATGTAATCCCTTTTGTTGAATTAATTGTAGGAGGTTCCTGGAAACAGTATGTATTGAACTCAAAAGGAACATTATTTATAGATTATGACGGGCCAATAAAGATCAACGAGTATGGGGCTTATGCCCAGGTCACCAAGCATCTTATCAACGATAGGCTTACGCTCAGCTTTTCAGGGCGGTACGATAAGAACGAAAACTTTAAAGGGCGTTTTACTCCCCGCGCCACAGCGCTCGTAAAGCTTGCAGAAGATCACAACCTCAGGCTTAGCTATCAAACAGCCTATCGCTTCCCTTCCACACAGCAGCAATACATCAATCTTGAGATCGGCGGGGGACAGTTCCTTGTAGGAGGATTGCCCTGGATCCTGGGTTCCCAATTGCCGGGCGGAAAGTCAGGCCCCAACCTTGGCACACAACCTGTATATCGCCTCAATAATTCAGCAGCAGTAATTGGCACTTATGCGCCCCGCGAGCTAAAACCTGAAAGCGTGGTTTCTTACGAAATAGGATATAAAGGGCTTATTGCAAAAAAGCTTTTGATAGATATATATTACTATACGGGGCAATATAAAAATTTTCTTGGCAGAACACTGGTTGCCAAACCTGTATCTTCTACCCAAAACCAGATATATTCTATTGTTGAAAATGCAGCTACCATGTCTTCCCAGACAAACGGCTCCGTTAAAGTGGATCCTATAAAAGTCAAGACCTCCGGCTATGGGTTAGGCCTGGATTACAGGCTGACAGGCGGCTTTTCTGTTTTCGCTAATTATTACCACGATGAGTTGGGCAATGTTCCTTCAGACTTCAGCGCTCAATTCAATACGCCTAAGCACAGGATAAATTTTGGAGTATCGCACGCGGGCTTTGGAAAAACCAAACGTGTAGTAGCCGGCATCAACGGTCGCTGGCAAAGCGCTTTTATGTGGGATGCGGATTTTGCTACCGGTACAGTGCCTTCTTTCTTCACGCTTGATGCAATGGTGGGATATAAATTTCCCGAGATCAAGTCGCTGTTTAAATTCGGCGCTACCAATCTGCTCAACAAATATTACCTGAACGCATTTGGCAATCCCAAAATCGGCGGGCTGTATTATGTGAGTTTTGCATATAACATCTTCTGATGTTGAAGAAGCCTGCAAATAATAGTAACTTTCAGGGATGGTGATAAAATCGTATGTACCAGGATCAATGAGCTTCTGCTATAGGCACCTGCTGGCTGTAACGCTGGCTATGGCAGTGTGTTTCAATGCTGCCTCACAGGAAAGGCTTAAGCCGGAGGAAGGTATTCCCATTTTAGCATGGATAGGCATTCCCGAGAATGAAACAACCATTGAACGGTTCACCGAGATGAAGGAATCGGGTATCAACATTAGCTTTTCAGCATATTCCAGTGTGGAAGCGGTGGAAAAGGCTTTGGATATTGCGCAGAAAACAGGAGTAAAGTTGCTTTTCAGTTGCCCGGAGCTCAGATCGGAGCCCGAAAGAACGGTAAAACGATTGATAAAACATCCAGCACTTTTTGGTTACCATCTGAAAGATGAACCTGTTGCATCTGAGTTCCCGGAGCTGGGCGCCTGGGTAAAAAGAATACAGGCTATTGATACAAAGCATCCCTGCTATATCAATCTCTTCCCTAACTATGCTGCCCCGGAGCAACTGTTTGGTAAAGATTTTCAATTACAGCCGGGAAAAGATGCTTATACGGAATATGTGGAAGCATTTCTCAAAGAAGTGCCGGTACCCTTTATTTCTTTCGACCATTATCCGGTAGTTGAAAAAAATGGCATAAAAACACTCCGGCCGGAATGGTACAAAAACCTCGAAACTATTGCTGCAGCCTCCCGGCAGAGCGGGCTTCCCTTCTGGGCATTTGCGCTCTCCGTAGCGCATGGCCCGTATCCTATACCTTCCGCTGCTGAGATCAGGCTTCAATTGTACAGCAACCTGGCTTACGGAGCACAGGCGTTGCAATATTTTACATACTGGACGCCCGGTATCAATCCCCATTGGGATTTCCATGATGCTCCTGTCGGGCTTGACGGAAAACGAACCAACGTATATGACCGCATTCAAATAGTGAACAGGGAAATACAAAACCTCGCTGCTGTGTTTCTCAATGCCAAACTGATCTCCGTGTTTCATACAGGCAGCCATATACCCGCAGGCACCAGGCGCATGGATAAACTTCCTGACCATATTAAGGCGCTTGAAACAAGTGATGGCGGAGCAATAGTATCAATGCTTGAAAAAGGGAAACGCAGGTTCCTCGTTATTGTTAACCGCGATTTCCGGGATCCTATGAAGATGACTATCGTGACAGACGAAGCAGCAAAAAGAGTATTGAAAGACGGAACGCTCGTTAATGCAAATGCATATACCCCTACATTAGCAGTTGATCCCGGGGATGTTGCAATATATACCTGGGAGGAACAATAATTAAGTACTGCTCAACAATGCCCATATCTATTCTTACAATGCCTATTCCTTTGTTATCCATTTAATACAGACCGGCGTACCCACCGATATCCGTTTGCCCGTATCCTTGAGCAGCCCGGTCTCAGCATTCCGCTCAAAGATCACAATATCATCGCTCGACTGGTTGGCGGCAAGAAGGTATTTGCCTGAAGGGTCAATGGAAAAGCCACGGGGTATTTCGCCCCCTGAAGGCTGATGACCGGTAAGCTGAAGGGTGCCATTATCCTGGTTTATGCTGTACATGGCAATGGTATTAAATCCCCCTCGGTTAGACGCATACAGGAATTTGCCGTCAGAAGATACATGGATATCTGCGCTGCCAATAAAGCCGGTATCGTTGGGCTCAACAGAAGCAATATGCTGCAGCGAATCGAATTTACCATCACTATAGCTGAACGCATCTACAGCCCCGCCCATTTCTTCTACCAGGTATGCATATTTTTTGTTGGGATGAAATGTAATATGACGGGGGCCTCCCCCATCTGTTATCTTCACAAAAGGTGACTGTGGAGCGGGAGTAAGCGATCCGTTGGAGGCATCAAAAGCATACACCATTATCTTATCTGTGCCGAGATCTGATACAAAAAGCCATTTATTATCGTCAGAAATATAAGTGCAATGCACATGTGGCTTTTCCTGGCGTGACTTGTTCACTCCATAGCCTTCATGTTTTACAATAGTAGTTGCTTTCCCGATCATCCCGTTTGCATCTACAGGCAATACAGAAAACGTGCCGCTGCTATAATTGGCAACAAATATCCATTTGCCGGTATGATCCACATCTACATAGCAGGGACTGTCCCCACCGGTTAATTGCTGGTTGAGAGGTGTAAGAACACCCGTTGCTTTATCAAAAGCAAAGGAGCTTACTTCGCCGCCGTTACCGTTATCTGAGTTTTCATTTACCGCGAAAACAAATTTCTCATCCGGCGATACAGCTACATAAGAAGGATTTGAAGTCTTTACATGACTGAGCTCTTTGTATGAGCCGTCAGCGCTGTTGAAATCATACACATATACGCCTTCGCTTTTACCCGAAGTATAAGTGCCTACGATCATATATTGGTGCCCTTCTTCTTTTTTTTCTTTACAGGAAAATAATGTAGTCATACAAATGAAAAAAATAATGAGTTTGTACATGATTTAGATATTCAGATTATATAATGCCGAGGTAATACGCTGAATGGTATCCTCCCGTGACAACGGTTCCGGTTTGAATGTCTCGCCGGTCACTCTTTCAAACAGCTCAATGTATCTTTCACTGATGGTCTTTACCCAGTCTTCGCTCATTTCCGGAACGGTCTGTCCCTCCTTACCCATAAAGTTGTTTGCAATAAGCCATTCCCTCACAAACTCCTTGCTAAGCTGTTTTTGCCGTTCTCCTTTTTTTTGCCGCTCTTCAAAACCGTCTGCATAAAAATAGCGCGAGGAATCCGGCGTATGGATTTCGTCCATCAGGTAAATGGTATCGCCGATCTTACCAAATTCATATTTTGTATCAGCCAGTATCAGCCCGTGTTTTGCGGCGATGGCTTTTCCCCGCTCAAACAGTTGCAGGGTATAGCGGGAAAGTATTTCCCAGTCTTTTTCCGTTGCCAGCCCCTTGTCCAGTATTTCTTCCCTGGAAATATCCTCATCATGACCTTCTTCGGCTTTGGTAGCCGGCGTAATGATCGGAGAGGGAAAAGGATCATTTTCCTTCAGTCCCTCAGGCATAGATACCCCGCACAATACCCGTTTACCGCTGCTGTAAGTACGCCAGGCATGCCCGACAAGATGCCCACGCACCACCATTTCAAGCTTAAAAGGAATGCATTTTCTTCCTATAGCAGCATTAGGCGCCGGGGTAGAAAGCAGCCAGTTGGGGCAAATGTCGGCTGTTGCCCCCAACATCATAGCGGCGATCTGGTTTAATACCTGTCCTTTAAAAGGAACCGGTTTGGGCAGTATCACATCAAATGCAGAAATACGGTCGCTGGCGATCATCACTAAGTAATCGCTGCCGATAGTATATACATCACGGACTTTCCCTTTATAAAAAGCGGTTTGCTTTGGGAATAGATTATTATCCATACGCTAAAATAACCATGAGGTTTGATCTGGCAAATTTAAAGGGTATTTTATATTATTATCTCTCAGGAATAAAAGGGGTGCATTTCAATTTTTCACATTGGATTGAAATTCCACGCGGGAATATGTGATCGAGCCGATGGCCCTGGAACACAGAACCACATAGGAGCCGTCTGCCCCAGTAGCATATTATTCCAACGGACTTCAATCGTTGCACATTTCCGCTTGTGAAAAATTGAGAGACATCCAAGCAAAGGTGAATTCAGCTCTTTTGCATGAGATTTGTACTACCGCTGATCAAAGGGATAGATGAACAATGCCATGAAGCTGACACGTCTCCTAAAGCAAAAAGCAGGGCTCCCGCCTATGGTGGGAGATACTAAGCCTACCGGATTGAGGCAATCAACACCTTACCCTTAAAAAACGCTATGCCTTCTTAAGAAAAGAACATTAATTCACTATTGCTCTTTCACGTCTCGCGCCTCACATTTCACGTTTCATGTTTGACATAGCGCCGGTAGTTTTCCCGGGCTGATCCTTTTTAGCACTTACTTTATAATATATAAAAATCGAAAGAAGTATCAGGGCGTAACAGGCATAATTAAAAAGATCGTGGTGATTAATTCCTCCTATAAGAGTAAGGTTTTTTTTCCAGGGCTTAAGGTTTCGATCAAGGGCAAAGACCAACAGCGCGATCCTGCAGCAATTCATAAACCAGACCACAAAGACGCCTCCAAACCCAAGTAATATCTTTCTTTTGAGCGATATGCCCTGGGCCAGCACAAATGCCAGCCAGAAACTCATAATGCCAAGCCCTATGCACTCCCATTTTACAATTACTCTGGGTCCCTGCACCAGGACAAGCTTGTCATTACCTTCCACTATAGTATCCAATCCTAAGGTATGTGTAATAAAATTGGCAGTATGTGTAAGAGAACCGGTCAGCCAGCCAATATAATTAAGATGTTCGACAAAAAAGACACTATGCCATTTTCCCGGCAATGTCAGTTGTACGAAAAAAAGATTAACATAATAAAATACCAGGAAAAGAGCAATGAATTTTACGAGAAAACGCAGATCAAAGTAATAATTAAGCTGTTTTATCACGGATTTTGCCATCATGTATCACATAGTTTCAAAAAGACGTGAAACGCGAAGCATCAGGTATAAAATGTAAAAGTTTTTTCACATTTTATACCTCACATTTCACGATAACATACAATGACTTAACACTATTTGCTTTCAGCTTCTGCCGCCTCCGCATCTTTCTGCTTCTTCCTTTTATCGTAAGCCTTCTTGGCGCCATAAGCAACGCCGGCGGCTACAAGCAGGCTGACACCGCCGTCAATAGGTACTTCTACATCTACAAGCAGCGTCTGTGCAAGCAGGGAGGGAACATAAGCCAGCCCGCAGATAACGAACACAGCAGTCAACAAAGATTGCAATTTCATAATAAAAGCTTTATAAGTAATAAAACAGCGGCAAAGAATAAGGATCTTACAAATATTTCGGAAGGGGCGGATCGCAAATACAGATATAAAGCTATAATGTTTTTGTAATAAAAGAAAATTTCTAAAGAGTATTTTCAATATTACCCGTAATTTTTAACCACCGGGGCTCCTGTGTGAACGTTGCCACTTGTTATTATGGAGTAGCTGTAGCGCCAGCTACTTTATACACCTTACCATCAGCTTTTGTAAGTATGTATAATTCTCCTGCAGCATCCTCGCCCAACCTTATTTCTACTCTTTTATTGCCACAGGTCTTATCAAGGGTCTCAGGCTTCCCGTTTATCGCTATATGCAGTTCTTTGATAGCCGCCATCTTACCGGGTCTATTACCGTTGCTTTCTATATAAAAAACCCTGCCGCTGGGTATATCTCCAAATATAATCTTTCCTTTAAGCATAGCTATAGAAGAACCGGTATATTCATACCCTCCGGAAATCGCATTCCCTTCATCATGATCAAAAGAGGCAATGGGATAAGTAATATGATATACACTATCATCTGCAGGAAGTGGATGAACGGCATTAATGTTACCATAAGGATTAATGGAAAAAATTCCTTCACGTATCGGCCAACCACAATCCTGCCCTGGTTTAACCATATAAATAGATTCCACCTCATGCTGACCGATATTGAATACAAGCATTTCCCTGGCTTTAGTCCAGGAAATACGATGGGGATTCCTGAAACCATAGCAGTATATCTCTTTCAGCCGGGAGCCATCCGGGCTGTTTACAAACGGATTGTCTGCAGGAATGCCATATTGTTTGTTTTTACTATTACTTCCACGGGGGTCAATACGGATAACGGTGCCCCATATATGTGAGGTATTGTGCGGTATCTGGGGATATCCCTGCTCAACGCTTCCCCCGTCTCCAACGCACACATACAGCATCCCGTAATCCTTATCACCCTGTTTTGCATAGGGGTTGAAAACGATCTCCTGCATACCATGGATAACGCTTACGAAGTTCACCCGCAATATTTCCCTGCCTGTTCCTGAAAAAACAGGAGCTTTGGGGTCACTCGTCTTCCATTCTGTAAGCACCCATTGCAAAGCGACTTTAATGGAATCGTTATACTTAAAATCGGCAATAGCTGATCCTGCCGCTTCGGTATGCGTAGTATATAATAAGCCGTTCTTTTGAAAGTCAGGATGAAAAGCAAAGCTGCCGAATCCGGATCCCAGGCCGGGTTGCTCAATGAAACGGGGTCTGAGCTTTGAGATATCCATATAAACAACAGGCTGGTTATTTATGACCTTATACAGCTTGCCGCGTAAATCCAGGATGCATAAATCACCGGTACCCGCTTGGGCGGTCAGCTTGGTAATCCTTGCGAGCGGTGCAGTTTTTGAAGAAGCCGGTATCTGAATCAGCGGCTTGAGGTTGATGGTAATACCAGAGAAGGGAATAGGCTGCGGGAAAGGATTGGCAATAGCTGTGCTGTCATTATCCGCCGCAACGGCAGTATTCTTTTTTGTATGCAAAAACGAAACGATTGCATTTAACTCAGCATCATCCATTGCCTGGAACGAAGGCATTATTGCTTTATATTTCTCCTGCAACTGCAGGGCATATTTGTCACCTGACGCAATGACTTCCGCAGGATTTTTAATAAACCGGATAAGCCACTCTGCAGAAAACTTTTCGGTGATACCCCCTAGCTGCGGGCCAATGCCATCCTGCAGGAAGCCATGACAGCTTTTACAATTCTTCACGAAAGAAGCTTCCCCTGAAGCTATTATAGTAGTATCTGTTGAAAAGCCATCCGCTCCTGCTCCTTTTGACCTCGGGTTACAGGCAACCAGCACAGATATACCGCCGGCAAATAAAACACGAAAAATGTTTTTAGAAAGTTGCATCAATTAAAATATTTGATCTGGGAGCCATATTCTATCTATCGGCAGAGCGCATTCAACACAGGTAAAGTTATGATATTAATAAGGGAAAATACCTGGCGCAAATATCATCAATCTTTTTAAGCTGGCCGGGCGACAATACTTCCTTCTCCAGCAAACAGGCTGTGTTTGTCATTAAACCCTGCCGCCTCAGCATTTCATGAATACCCGCGATGCACCCGTGAAAATTATTAGCAACATCAAATACTGCTGCATTCGTATCCGTAACTTCTATGCCTTTGGCCAATAAATTTTCCACGCCTCTATAACCATTACCTACACATTGCTTTACTTCTTTTAAAACCTGGACCGCATGCCCGGTACAAAATGCCCAATGACCCAATAAGCCGCCGACAAAAACTTTCTCTGTTATTGCCCCCTCAATGGTAAACCGGTATGGCGTTAACAGGTCAGGAATAATATTATCATCATTACCTGTATACAATGCAATTTCATCCCGTCTTGAAGAATGGCAAACAGCTTTAACGACATCAATGGTATGATAGCGGTTAAAGGCGGCGATCTTTATTGCAAGCACCCCCGGTATTTCCGCGAACTGCCGCCAGAAATCATAGGATAGGATCCTGCCACCTACTGCAGGCTGTAAATAAAACCCGAATACCGGTATTACAGCCGCCACTGCTCTTGCCCTGTCCAGCAATTGTTCCTCCGAATAACCGGATAACCCGCCCATGCTCAGCAGCCCCATGTGATACCCGTATTTGAAAGCAGTTTCTGCTTCGGAAACAGCCTGCCGGGTATCTCCGCATATTCCTGCGATCTTTATGAACGGCGCCGGCAACGCTAATTCGTCTATAGCTTCAGCTACCGTTTTTAATACCGGTTCAAATAAGCTGAATGCCTTATCCCGTATCTCAAACTGTGTAGTGTGCACCCCCACTGCAACACCGCCCGCGCCACTATTTACATAATACCGCGTTAAGGCTTTTTGCCCTTCCTCATCAATGCTTTTCTTTCCTGCCTGTAATACCAGCGGATGCGCTGGAATAACAACGCCGCTGTACAGTGCTGCTTTTATTCCTTCCGGCAATGCCATCTGTGTATGCTTAGTAGTTTCCATCTCTTTCCTGAAAATGTGTTGGTTTATTAATTGTAGCCCCGGCATTCAGCAACCACTCCCCTATCATTTCCATCATTACCTTAAGCGTGGTATTAGGATAACCAAACAGCCGGAAGCTTTCCGTAGCATTGCTTAGCAGGGCAGTACGCGCTTCTTCGCCACTGAAAACCGGTTTCTTGTTAAAATATGCGCCGTACCATTCCGCTACCCAGCGAACGGATACGTTTTCCGGCCCTGTAATGTTTAATATCTTATAAGGCGTTGCGCAATGTAATAAACTTCTTATCGCAAATTCATTCGCATCTCCCTGCCATATCACATTCACGTTGCCCATGGTAAGATCTATTGTCTTTTCATTTAAAACAGCTTTCGCTATTTCAAGCAGTACGCCATATTTTACATCATTGGCATAATTCAGGCGATAGATAAGAACAGGGGTTTTGTATTTGGCTGAAAAATATTGAAATATCCTTTCCCTCCCCAGGCATGACTGCCCGTATTCACCAACAGGTTCCGGACGGATGTCTTCCCCGGCTCCTCCTTTGTATACTGCTGTAAGGGGGTATACATTACCGGTAGAGAATACAACGATGCGGGAGTCTTTGTAATGTTCTGCCACTTTGGAAGGCAAATAAGTATTCATTGCCCATGTAAACGGCTCGTTACCTTTTGTACCGAATTTAGTGCCGGCCAGATATAATACATTTTTTGCCTTTGGCAATGCATTCCAGGATTCACTATCCAAAAGGTCCGCCTGTATGGTGGCTATTCCCTCTTTTTCCAGTTCTTCCCTCAGCCCGGGCTCTGAAAATCTCGCCACCCCCGTCACTTTTTTTTCTATACCTGCTTTTACTATAGCAGCTTTGCACAGCCTTGCCAGGTCGGGTCCCATCTTTCCTCCAACACCCAGTATGATAATATCCCCATCCAAAGCGGCAACATCCCTTACCAGCCTTTCGGAGGGCAGCAGCAAGTCTGTATATTTTTTTAGCACATCAGACATTTTTCTATTTTTTTATAAAAAATCGCACCAAAATTTTGAGGTATATTTCATGGCAGACAGTTAAATTCCGGGTACGTACCCACCTTGCCGAAAGTACATCTTACAGGTTATTTTGCAAAAAAAATTATTTTAATTTTTATAATAAGCACAATTCTCCCTGGTTACAATGTCAATAGGCATATAATAACGATCGGCCACTTTAAGGTTAAGGATCAAATGATGATATAAAGCCATAATACCCCGGTACCCCTGTTCCTGCGGCTTTTGACAGATAAGGAAATCAACCACGCCATTTTTAAGGTATTCCATACCGGACTCAAGAAGATCATACCCTATCACACGCGTATGATCAATAAAATGCTTTTCCAGGCATTTGGCTACGCTTACTACTCGGGAGTTGGTAACGAAAATCACTCCTATACGGGGATATTGTGCCAGCATTTCCAGTATGTTTTTCTCCACTACTTTTTCATCAACGTTTGTGATATCTATCTTTAAAATGTCATTTTTAATCTTATTTCCCGTGAAATAAGAGCGAACGCCTTCTTCTTTCCGCAACAGGCGGTTCTGTTTTACATTCTTGATTTCCCGTGAAATGTTTACGATCAATACCTGGTCTTTAGGTTTCAGAAGATAGCTGATCAGTTGCCCGCCAAGATAACCGCTGGCATACAGGTCGGGACCGATATAGGTTAAGCTTTTCTGGTCGGGAATATCTGAGTTAATAAACACGTAAGGAATGTTCTTCGCTTCACAGGCTTTGGTAAAGTCCAGGGATTCTTCCATAAAAAAGGGAGCCAGCAATACCCCGTCGAAGCCGCCCCGCAATATGCTGCGGGCACTACCGGTAAAGGAGCGCTTATCATTTTGATCAAAGAAAAAAGTAGTGACGCTCACCCCCATTGACCTGATCTCTTCAGATGCCTGCTGCACACCATCAGCAGGCGCCTGCCAAAAAAAACCGGACTCTTCAGTGATTTCAGGAATAAGCACCGCAAAATGATACTCTTTCATTGATGCAAGCCTCCGCCCGATGATATTGGGCTGGTAATTCATTTCTTCAATTACCTTCTTCACCTTTTCCAGTGTCTTTTGGGAAACGCCGGGCCGTCCGTGTATCACCCTGTCAACTGTTGCCAGAGCAACATTTGCCCTTCTTGCAATTTCCTTTACACCCTTCTGAGGTCTGGTACTTTTGGCTTTAGCCATGGTATACTTTTAAAAAATTGTATTTTAGGGTAAACAATCACCAAAAAATTGAGCTCCATAGAAATGGAGCCCCTTTAGTTTCAACCCTAAACCCTTGAGAAAGAGCCTGCAAGTTAAGATTCTTTCCCGAGATCATCAATAGTACTATTCCGGTATGAAAGCAATAATATGTAAAGCAACGTTCCTTATATGCTGGCTGCTGGCAGCAGGGCAGCCTGAAATACATGCCCAGCATGCTCATACCAAAAGAGAGATTAAAAAGCTGATGAAGGAATATAATGCTGTTGGGCTCTCTGTAGCGGTAGTAAAAAACAATAAAATTGTATATACCCACGCATTTGGATGGAAAGACATGCAGAACCGGGAAAAGCTAAAGCCCCGGGACATTTTCCGGATCGCTTCTATCTCCAAATCTTTTTCAGCCACAAGCATCATGCAACTGGCAGAAGCCGGCAGGCTCTCTCTTGATGACGACTTCAGCAGGCTGATAGGCTTTACCATACGCAATCCAAAATACCCCGATGCCGTGATCACTTTGAGAATGGTGCTTTCGCATACTTCGAGCATTAATGACAGCCAGGGATACTTTAACCTGGACGTGATTAATCCCGATACTAACCCCAATTATGCAGCATGTTATAGTGACTATCTTCCCGGGGGCGGCTACAGGTATTGCAATCTTAATTTCAATATGACAGGCGCCGTGATTGAAAAGATCAGCGGCGAGCGGTTTGATCAATACGTGGTAAACCATATCCTGAAGCCCCTGCACTTATATGGCGGCTATTGCGTTGACTCGCTGGATAACTCTTTATTTGCCAATTTATATGAATATGATTCTGCTACTCAAACCTACTCTCTCGCCACAGAAGCGTACAACCCAAGACGGGAAGAGATAAAGCATTACAAACCCGGCTACTCCACGCCTGTATTTTCGCCCACAGGCGGGATGAAAATTTCTGCGCATGATCTTGCGCTGTATATGCAGATGCACATGAATATGGGCACATACAATGGCATAAAGATCATCAGCAGGGAAAGCGCACAAGAGATGCAAACTGCAGTCAGCCTGCGTGAAAAATACGGGCTGGCATTGCTGACTACAGATACATTCATTCCCGGTAAAACGCTTAAAGGACATACCGGCTCTGCGTACGGCTTGTACAGTGCTATGTTTTTCAGCCCTGATGAAAAATCCGGGCTTGTATTGATAACAAATGGATGCAACAAGGAGCAGGTAGATGGCTGGAACCCTCTTTTAAAAGGCGCCGCACAAGTGCTTTACAGGAATTATATTCAATAAGCAGGATCAACGCTTAGACGGAAAATAGTGTAAAGCAGAATATCCCCTTTTACAGCAAATGCCATTATAATGATACCGCCCTGCCATTCTTCAAACATTCACCTACATGCGTTACCTCCCTTACATCCACCAGGTGCGCGGCTTCTACCAGCTTTATTAAATGGATGCACACCGTTAGCGGGGCTGTTATAGCGGTAGTATCACTGTTCAGGGCATTCTCCACTACCTGCTCCCAGCACTGCAGCCAGCTATTGAGCGACTGGTAGCTGAAAAACTGTTGAAATGCCCGGTAGGGATCACTATATTCTTTTTCTGACAGGAAGCGCGGGAACTCCTGCCACGCATCAGCGCTAACGTAATGGCTGCAATAGTATTTTTTATTAAAGAGCTCTTCTTTTTTAATGGTAACCGCGCTGTGCTTTGTATGCCTCAAAGCATAAGCGGCTTTTATAAGCGAGCGGATGAGCTTGCTGTATATCAGTATATCGCCGGGCGGGTGTCCTTTGTATACACCTGCCCCGCTGGCATGGCATACGAGCTTTTTGATGAGCCTGCGAAAATGGTGCATATACGCTTCGGCAAAGAAGTGGGCGATTACCTGGTAAGGGTCTGTAATGCATTCGCAGAGCCAGCATTGGGTGGTAAACGGGTCTTTGTGGTGTTTGGTTTTCATCTTTTTGTTTTTAGGTGAGGCTTAGACAGACCTATAAGGTTTTGAAAATCTTACAGGTCTTGTTGCGGTGGCAGTACGCCGGGGAAAGGCGGTGATGATCTCCCCGCCGGTGCTGGTAATGACCGTAATGGTGGTTACGGTATTGCCCGAAGTATCGTGCCCGAGCGGCGTGCCGGTATCCAGTACCCGCTGCAGGTGAGGGCTGCACGGCATTGTTTGGGGCGGTTGCTGGCAGGCATCTCTTATGCAGGCTACAATTTGCGGTATGGGTATGGTAAA
>CAYWVB010000076.1:0-20988 GCA_964461595.1 uncultured Terrimonas sp.
TAACCCGGCGTTTGATACTGTTTTGATTAGCATATCAGGCGTTGGGTTTTTTGTTGAATAAGGTTTTTATCTTCCTGCGTTTTGGCGAGCTTTAATGCGGATGAAAAATGCAAAAGCGCTTTATGTACATCTTTGCTTTTATACAATTCTCCTAATAAAGTGTGGTATAAATGATTCCCGGTGAGCTGCAGCTTCTCAGCCTCTGCAATGGCTTCATCAATGCTGTTGGCTTTGGATAAAGCGTATGTTCTGTTCAGAGCGATGATGGGAGAATATTCCAGTATCAGCAATTGGTTGTATAACTGTAAAATATTTTCCCATTTTTCCTTAGTGTCTTCCTTACGCGTATGCCAGTAAGCAATGCCTGCTTCCAAATGATATTTGGAGAGCCGGCTCCCCTGCGATGACCATTGCAGAAAATATTCCCCCTGTTGTATCAGGCTTTTATCCCATAATGTTTCGTCCTGTTCATCATACAGTACCAGGTTTCCGTTTGCATCCGTGCGTGCTTCAAATCGTGAAGCGTGAAAGCTCATCAAAGCGAACAGCGCTTTCACCTGCGGAAGATTGGTCTGTTCATTTTCTGTCAGCAAAAACGTAAGGCGCATTGCCTCATAACACAATTCCTTTCTCAATACTTTTTCACTTTGCGAAGTATAGTAGCCCTCATTATACAGCAGGTATAATGTTCTTAATACCATGTCCAGCCGGTCGTTGATATCCTCTGCCGATGGCATTTCGACAGCAATGTTTTCCGAGCGCAGCTTTTCTTTTGCCCGGAACAATCTTTTATTGATCGTTTCCTTATTGGTCAGGAATGCGGAAGCAATTTCGTCAATACCAAACCCGCAAAGTACACGCAAAGCCATCGCTATCTGCGCTTCGGCTGCAATGGCCGGATGACAGACGGCAAACATCATCTGCAGCTGGCTGTCCCTGATATTTGCTTCGCTCAAATCAATCTCTGTTTCTTCTGTTTGGGTGGCATGATATTTTACCTGCGGAATGATCTTCCCCGATAAGATCTTATCCCGCTTCAAATGATTTTTGGCTTTGTTCTTTGCTACCGTATACAGCCACGCAGCCGGGTTTTCAGGTAAGCCTTTGATGCCCCAGGTTTCGGCAGCCTGCAGAAAAGTATCGCTTGCAATGTCCTCCGCGGTTTCGATATACTCCATACCGAAGCTCTTACAAAGCACTGCTACAATTTTCCTGTACTCCGTGCGGAACAGATGCGGTATCAATTTTTCTTCATTCATAAAGAATAAAAGCCTCCGTAAAAATACGAAGGCTTTTTCAGGTCAATTTATATCCCGCTGATCTCCCTCACTTCTACTGTACCGCCTATGGAAAATACAGGGCATCCCTTTGCCATTTCGCAGGCTTCTTCAATAGTACCGGCTTTTACAATGCTATAGCCGCCGACAGATTCTTTTGTTTCAGTATAAGGCCCGTCGGTAATGAGGCTGACGCTTTTTAATACTTTACCGGCATGCTCCAGCCGGTTGCCCCGGTCTACTAACTTATTTTGGGCTGCGATGCCGCCTATCCAGTCCATCCAGCGTTTCGTCTCCTTTTGCATTTCTTCCGGAGAGCCTTTGGGAATATTGTTAACATCCCTGCGATAGAGAAATAAGAATTCTTTCATTGTTCTGTTTTTTAAAATTTATAAAAATTAATTTTGATCGAACTGCCCTGTCTTATAGCTGCCTACATCCGCACCGAATGCAATATTAATACGGTTGTAGGTATTGATGGTAGTCACCGCGAGCGTAAGGTCTACCAGTTCTTTTTCGGAAAAATTTTTTCGTGCTTCTTCATAGGTCTCATCCGGTACCCATCCGCTTTCAAGCTTTGTTAATGCTTCCGCCCAGGCCAATGCAGCTCTTTCGCGGTTGCTGTAAAAAGGCGCTTCCCGCCATGCGCTCAGAAGATACAACCGCTGCTCAGATTCGCCCATTGCGCGCAGATCTTTGGCATGCATATCGAGGCAAAACGCGCATCCGTTGATTTGTGATACCCTGAAATAAATCAGATCAAGCAGGTGCTTTTCCACAGATGATCTTGCAAGGTATTTGTTAAGGGGGTACAGGCTGCTCATGGCTTCCTTCCCTGTTTCGGTAAATTTGATCCTTTGTGTCATTGTCTTGCATTTAACGTTTAAAAACTAATGACAACTGAATAAAATGAAATTGGACAATGCCGGCAATATTTTTTTTAAAATTTTTGTTGCGATATATTAAGAATAGAAAGGTGTGCCAAATTAGTATATACCCCGCCAGGAAGTTCATAATTTGTAATTTTCACGCTACGGAAAGCCTGCAGAACACGCTGCACTCCTGCAACGTCACTGCAAGCCGCAGGCATGACGCTTCAGATGAAGAGATACATTACAGCGGTGTGGCAGTCGCCTTTCGCCGCGCCATGACGAGTAAGTGCTTGATGATTTTTGTAACTTTCGTGATAACGCAAGGTTACAAATAATCCATTCCGAAGCATCATGGTGCATATCTCATGTTTTCAGGAACACCTGACTGGATAATCTGAAAAGCCCTGCCTTTTATTCCCGCACCGTTTCTTTATTATACTTATGCTTATATTCCAGCGGCGACAGTCCCGTTATTTTTCTAAACACTTCCCGGAATGCCTTTATATCTGCATATCCGGCGTCATACATTACCTCGTTGACGGTTTTGCGGGTTGTTTCCAACGCCTTTTTAGCAGATTCTATTTTTACTCTCTGCCAGTATTCAACAGGTGTATTGCCTGTGGCTTTTGCAAAGCGCCGGTCAAAGTTCCTTCTGCCAACGGCAAACTTTCTGGAAAGGTCTTCGAACGATATTTTTTCGTCAAAATTATGCTCGATATATTCCTGAGCTTTTTTTATCAGTTCATCACCATGCGATTTTTGCCCGTTAAATATTGCAAAGCCTGACTGTGTTTGCCGGTCTATCTCTATCTGGAAAATTTTAGAGCAGTATATAGCGGTTTGCCGGTCATAAAATTTCTCAATCAGGTAAAGAATGAGATTTAAAAATGAATACCCCCCACCGTTGGTATAAATACCCTGTTCATCGGTTATTAATTTTTCAGCTTTCATAATTACTTTTGGAAATAATTTCCTGAAGTTGTCCACCGCGTTCCAGTGTATAGAGCAGCTCCTGTTATCCAGCAATCCTGTTGAAGCCAGTAAATAGGCGCCCGTGCACATGCTGGCAAGCTCTGCGCCGGCTTTATATTGTTCCCTGATCCAGGTTACTAATGCCAGGTTTTCTTTATCAGGTTTGCTGAAATCGCTTTTTATGGCGGGGATAATGATCAGGTCGGCTTTGCGTATGGATGAAATATTTACCTGTGGCGTGACAGATAACAGCCCATTCACAAAATCTGATTGTTCAGACACGCCTGCTAGCTGAATATTGAATACAGCCTGTTTCCCGCTGACCTTTGCATATTCGTTAGCGCTTGTGAATATGTGATAGGCTCCCATGATACAGGATATGGTATTAGGCCCGGTTTGTGCGTCAGGCACAAGTATAGTAAGCTGTTTCAAGATCAAATTGATTTTAACCGCCGGAATAATATGGATGCTCTGGACGTATTCCAATTTTTTGCAAACGGATACATGCAACGATTGAAATCCCGTGTGAAAAAGTGAAATGCACCCTATATTCTCTGCAAAACTAAAAATTTATATTGTCCGAAACAACCCTTAAGAAAGTCTGTTTTACCCCCTTTGTCAGTGCAAGAATGCCGATACTTTTGATCAGCGAATTTCTTTTAGATCACATTTATTTTATTTAAATTTTTTTTATGAAGAATCAGGATTTCACAACAACATTTTTAGCAGAGGCAACTCCGCAACAGGTTTTTGATGCCGTTAATAATGTCCGCGGCTGGTGGTCGGAAAATATTGAAGGGGATACGGATAAGCCCGGAGCTGAGTTTACCTATCATTACCAGGATGTGCATATTTGTACAATAAAGATCACTGAATGCATTCCCGGCAAGAGTATTGCCTGGCACATGCAGGATAATTATTTTAAATTCACAAAAGACAGGCATGAGCTGAAGGGATCGGATATCCTGTTTGAAATTTCAGAGAAAGGCGGCAAAACACAATTGACATTTATGCATAAGGGATTAATGCCGCTATGTGAATGTTACCAGGTATGCCGGGATGCATGGACGCATTATATACAGGAGAGCCTGAAAAATCTTGTCCTCACGGGCAAGGGTAATGCGACACCGAAAGATACGGGTGAAATAGCCGGGCAGCCGGCAACCGCTTCCCTGGAACAGGCAACCCCGTTCAGTATTCATCACAGGTTACTTATTGAAAAACCGGTGGAAACCGTTTATGAAGCCTTAACTACTCAAAAAGGCCTTGCAGGCTGGTGGACGCCTGACACTATTGCAAAACCTGAAGCAGGGAGCATTTCGCGATTTGCTTTTGGTCCTGATTACTATAAAGAAATAAAAGTAGAAGCGCTAAAGCCATACAGTTATGTGAAATGGCGCTGCCTGAGGGCTTTTGAAGACTGGATAGGCACCACAATGACCTTTGAGCTGGAACCGCATGCAAAAGGAACCATATTGGTTTTTTATCATGAGGGGTGGAAGGCTTATTCAAACGAGTTTGCTTCCTGCAGCTATGACTGGGCGCTTTTCTTCAGAAGCCTGAAATTTCTTTGCGAAAAAGGGAGAGGGTTCCCTTATCCGGATTTTAATAAATAAACCGGACAAAATATTTTCACACAAAGCTCGCAAAGGAGCAACAGACGCAAAGAAAATTGAAAATAAAACTTTGCTGCTTTGCGTGGAATGAGCCCTTTCAGGATTAAAATTCTTTTTCCTTACCTTCACAGGGACTTGCCCAAATGCTGTGAAAGAGAATAAGGAATATATTGTGGATAAAGCCATGCTTGCTGATATCGCCGGAGGTAATGAGGGCGTATTTGCCAGGTTTGTGCACGGCTTATACAAAAAGCTTTTTCCTTTCACCGTTTCACTTATTAAATCCGAGGCGGAGGCTGATGATATCCTGCAGGAAGTATTTTTAAAAATATGGCTCCACCGTTCTTCTATCCCGTCTATTGAAAATCCTGTCGGATGGGTATACACTATAATAGCCAATACTGCTTCCAATCATTTGAGGTCGAGGATCAGGCGTGAGCTGACTGTAAAAAAATTCAACAGTCAGGTTGCTGTTACTGAGGAGATCGAAGGCGAAATAGATGCGAGATTTACCCAATCACTGATTGATGAGGCTATAAGCCTGCTTCCCGAAAAAAGAAAGATTGTGTTCCTTTTAAGCAAAAAGGAAGGGCTCAGCCGGAGAGAAATTGCCACGCGGTTAAACATTTCAGAAAATACAGTTCGTAACCAGCTTTCAGAAGCGATACATTACGTTCATGAGCATTTAAGCCGAAAAAGCGATCCCTTTTTTTCTTTCCTGCTTATTGTACAATGCCTCATTGAGAATTTTTTCGGCCAACAATAGTACATCTCTGCGCTATGCGGTGTTATTAGTATTGTGAGCAACAATAATGATTTCAACAATTTATTACAGGGGTATATAGCCAATACACTTTCTGACCGGGAGAAAGAGCTTTTGTTGGAGGCGTTGAACGACCCCGAAAATGTAAATAAGCTAAGCGAAATAGTTGCCGGTATAAATAACCCGGCAACAGGCGAGGACTTTGTTTATAATGAAGAGAAAGTGGACAAAATGATACGGAGCATTCTGGAGAGCAGTTCTCCCACGGCGTTCGGGCAGGTGGAGAATGAAGCTCCGGCGACCGGCACTGCTATTATTGTTCCTTTTGAAAGCAATAATTATACAACGGGTAAGAGAAGTAAAATGCGCTGGCCGGCCACTTCCTGGCTACGATATGCTGCCGTGGCAGTGCTGTTTGCAGGAGCCGGCTTCTTTTATTATTACAATCAAAGAAATGTTCCTTCACGATCGGCAATATCGAAGGCGCAGGCGCAGGAGGGGAGAGAAAGTGATATGCCTCCGGGGGCTAATAAAGCAGTGCTCACCTTAAGCAATGGTAAAACAATTGCGCTCGATGAAAATGGACGGCAGGTAATTACAGATGGAGATATAGCCATTCAAAATAACAACGGGTCGCTTACGTACAGCAAATCAGATGTTGTAGCGTACAACACTATGACCACTCCGAGGGGCGGTCAATATAAGCTAAAGCTCCCTGACGGCACGGTAGTATGGCTGAATGCTTCAAGCAGCATTACCTATCCGACGGCGTTTCCGGGGAGCACACGGGTGGTAAGCATTACCGGGGAGGCCTATTTTGAAGTAGCAAAGAACCCGGCAAAACCATTTACTGTTAAAACGTATAAAGATGAGATCACCGTCAAAGGCACTTCGTTTAACATTAACAGTTATACGGATGAACCGGGCATAAAAACATCTTTGCTGGAGGGGCTGGTAGAGATCAATCATGCCACCTTATTAAAGCCCGGCTATGCTTATACCGGGAACAAGATAGTTCCGGCTGATCTTGACAAGGAACTGGCCTGGAAAAATGGCGTATTTAATTTTCATCATGTTAAGCTGAGGGATGCCATGCGGCAGATTGCAAGATGGTATGATGTAGACATACGCTATGAAGACAGCGCTGTTGATATAGAGTTGGGGGGTGAAATTGGCAGGAATCTTACATTGCAGCAATTGCTGAACGGATTACAGGATAAGGATACGCATTTCAGGCTGGAAGGGAAGGTGCTGACGGTGTATTAGTAGAGGTAAGGCATGCCTTGCCTCTACAGGGCAACCTGCAACCTGATGCATACATAAAAAACCGGACGCTGCTTGCAACAGCATCCGGCGAAAAATTCGGGCTAACGCTATAAAACGACCGGTTCAACAGACAATTTATTCATTAACCCAAAAACAGCTACAAAAGTATGCAATTAACTGCTTTTAGCCGTGAATGCTTTGCTATTCGCGGAATTTTACCCAAAACTTTGCGAGTGATGCAACTTACCACTGTTCTGCTATTAGGACTTTGCTTGCAAACAACTGCCACAGGCCTGTCCCAAACCATCACTTTTTCGGGAACAGAAGTCCCGCTGGAAAAAATATTTTCAACTATCAAACAGCAGACTGGCTATTTTGTTAGTTACAAAGCCAGCCAGGTCAGGAAGGCAAAGCCCGTGACTATTCATGGGGAGAATATCCCTTTGGAGCTATTTCTTAACCAGGCGCTGAAAAACCAGCAGCTTGAATTTACGATCCAGGAAAGCACCATTTTCATTAAGCAGAGAAGCGGGAGCTTTCCGCCTTCTGCTTTGCAGCCCATTCCTGACGCAGTTTCCCCTCCCGCAGACATTAGCCTGAGCGGCAGGGTAACCAATACTAAGAAAGAGCCACTGGAAGGGGTGAGCGTAACTGTTAAAGGCAAGCAGACCGGTACCACTACCAATGCCGACGGGCGGTTTCAGTTATCAGTAGCCCCGGTCAATAACCTTGAATTGGTTTTTTCCTTTGTGGGATACGAAACACGAACAGTAAAAGCCGGAAACCAGACCGTATTCAATATAGTAATGGAAGCGTTTGTGTCAGGTCTGGCTGATGTGGTTATAGTAGGGTATGGAACACAAAAACGATCCTCGGTAACTGCTGCTATTGCTACATTAAAAGGAAAAGACGTTGCCTCCACACCCATTACCAACCTGAGTAATGGACTGGGTGGCAGAGTGGCTGGTGTGATAGTACGGCAAAATAATGGAGAGCCGGGAAATGATGGGTCTAACATTTATATTCGTGGCATCTCTTCAACCGGGGCTAATCAGCCGCTTCTTATAGTAGATGGTGTTCCCCGCGATTTTAAACAGCTTGATCCTAATACCATAGAGTCCTTTACTGTATTGAAAGATGCAGCGGCTGTTGCCCCCTACGGTGTGGCAGGCGCCAACGGCGTTATTTTGGTGACTACTAAAAGCGGGCGCTCCGGCGACCCGGCTGTTACGTATAACGGATATGTGGGTTTTCAAAATCCCACTGTATTTCCTGACTATGTAAGTGGGTACCAGTTTGCGCAGCTACAAAATGCCGCTGCAGAAAATGCGGGATTGCCTTTACCTTATTCACCCGACGGATTACAAAAGCTTAAAGAGGGTTCAGACCCCGATGCGTATCCAGATCCAAATGTATATCGCGATCTCATTACTAAAAATGCAATTCTGACCAATCATAATATCGAAGTATCCGGGGGAACTGAAAAAGTAAAATACTACGGTAGCTTTGGATACCAGTTCCAGGATGGAATGTGGCCTACCACAAATAATAATAAGTACAATCTTAATATCAACTTCAATGCCCAGGCCACCAAAACAACCAAAGTGTATTTCGGATTTAATGGCAGGGCACAAAATGCGCTTTATCCTTCAATTACTACCGGGCGCCTGTTTGAGCTGATCGGCTACACTCATACCCAGAATGGGCCTCTATATTTCAGCAACGGTATTCCGGGCACTTACATTACAGCCAGCCTGTTGAACAGCGGCTATAACAAAATAAATACAACCGCATTATACTCGCAATTGGCTATTGAGCAAGACCTGCCTTTTATTCCGGGACTCAAAGCAAAGTTTACGTTTGCTTATGACCCGACAGTAGTAATGAATAAGCTATGGAGAATCCCTGTGCATAAGGGTACAATTGATACATCACGGCATCCCTATGTAATTAATGACGGCATTTTTGAACAGACAAAGTCTTCTTTAAACCAAACGTTCACACAATCCCGCCAATTAACCTACCAGGGATCACTGAATTATTCAAGGGCTTTTGGCAAAAGCAATGTTAGTTTCCTGACTTTGTTTGAAGCTATTGATAATGGAATGCAAAACTTAACTGCTACCAGAAGAAATTACAATCTTGACATTGATCAGATCAGCATGGGAAGCTCAAGCAATGCCGATATGACAACGGCCGGTACTGCTGCCAGGGCCCGGCAGGTAGGTTTTGTATACCGCGCTACTTACGACTATGCCAACAAATATCTCCTGGAAGCCAGCGGGAGATATGACGGCAGCTATTATTTTGCACCGGAACACCGTTTTGGATTTTTCCCCGCTTTTTCTGCCGGCTGGCGCTTATCCGAAGAGAAGTTCCTGAAAAATGTGCACTGGATCAATAACCTTAAAATCAGGGGCTCCTATGGCGAAGTGGGCGCATTAGCAGGAGCGGCTTTCCAGTATTTAAGCACATTCGGCGTGTCGGGACCAGCCTATGTTATCGGTGGTCAGGCAGTCCAGGCTGCCAACGAACGTAACGAAAGCAATCCTAACATCACCTGGGAACGGGCCCGGAAAACAGATATTGGTTTTGAAGCAAGATTATGGGATGGATTATTAAGTGTGGAAGCCGATTATTTTCATGAAAAGAGATCCAATATGCTGATGAACCCGGATGTTGTGCTTCCGGCAGAATATGGCATCGGGTTAAGCCAGGTGAATTCGGGCATAATGAAAAATCAGGGGATTGATATCTCTGTAGGCTCATCCTACAATTTCAGCAGAGAACTGCAGGTATCTCTAACCGGTAACCTGACCTATGCAAAAAATACTTTGCTGAAAGTTTTCGAAACGGCCACTACCTATAACAATCCTAACCGCCGGCAAACAGGCCGGTCGCTTGGAACGCAATTTGGGCTTCGTGCGTTAGGGTTTTTCCAGTTGGATGACTTTGATGCTTCCGGCAACTTGAAAAGTGGTATTGCTACACAACCCTGGGGGGCAGTACACCCGGGAGATATCCGGTATGAAGATGTGAGCAAAGATGGTAAGATCAATGATGGCGACATTGTAAAAATAGGCGATCCGGTAGTTCCTCAGCTTATTTATGGTATAACCCCTTCGATACAATACAGATCATTTTCACTTGACATCTTTTTCCAGGGCGTTGCCAGAGCCAATATTTACCTTGACCGCCAGAATGCCTGGGCATTTCACAACGGTATGTCGGCACTGGTGGAAAACATGAATTATTGGACACCGGACAATCCTGATGCGCTTAATCCGAGGATAACATCGGCGCCTACCACCAACAATACCCAAACATCATCCTTCTGGATGAAAGATGCATCATATCTTAGGCTTAAGAGTGCAACACTTTCTTATTTAATTTCCCGGTCTGTATCCAGGAAAATTGGTAGTCAAAATGCCCGCGCATTTATTTCCGGGCAGAATATATATACCTGGACCAAACTTAAAAACTTCGACCCGGAGAGCACGGCCCCATACACCAACCTGTATCCGCAGCAAAAGGTGATTTCCGTGGGGATCAATGTTACTTTTTAATATGTTAAAAAAGAAGTCATGAACAATTTCATCAAAAATACTATCATAAAAAGCTATATCCTGGTATTGCCGATCATCTTCAGCAGCTGTAAAAAATTCCTGGAAGTATCTCCCACAGACCAGGTAACATCTGCCTTGCTTTTTTCTAATACAAATAATGCCGATCTTTTTTTAAACAATGTATACGCAGGACTGCAGGGACCCTTCACTACCTTTGATCCCACAGAAAATTTTACTGATAATGCTATGAATGGGGTTAACGGTACGGTGAGCAGAACTTTGTATGCCAGCTCCGTATATACTCCCAGCAATGCACCTTCCTATTGGTCGTTGTACAACAATATCCGCGCGGCTAACCTGTTCATCAAAAGTGTAAGTGAATCATCGTTGGACGAAAACTGGAAAAAAAAGAGACTGGGGGAGGCCAGGTTTCTGCGGGCATATTTTTACCAGGCTTTATGGACACATTATGGAGGGGTTCCGATAATCACAGATGTGCTTAAACAGGAAGATGGCGAATCAATATTCAGGGCAAGGAATACAGATGAAGAAACTTTCCAGTTCATTGTAGACGAATGTGCTGCAATAGCTAATGATCTGCCCCTTCAGTCTGATGCCGGCAGAGCAACCAAAGGAGCTGCATTAACATTAAAAGGCTGGTGTGAATTATTTGCCGCCAGCGCCTTAAAGAACAGTAATAATGACCTCTCTAAATGGGCGACTGCTGCTGCCACCAGCAAGCAGGTAATGGACCTTGGTGTATATGACCTGTTCCCTGATTACAACCTGCAGTTCTTTGAAGAAAACAACGACAACATAGAAACTATCTTCGCTAAAAAATACCTTGGCGGTACTTCTCTTGGCGGTGGCAGGGAAGGATTGCAGGGCGCATGGATAGTAGGAGGGGTACAAAGAGCATACGGCGGTGTTGACCCGACACAAGAGCTTGTTGACGAATATGAAATGGCCAATGGCCTGCCTATTACTGATCCTGCCTCGGGATATAACCCCCAGGAACCTTATAAGAACAGGGAAAAAAGATTTTACCAGTCGGTGCTGTATGACGGCGCAACCTGGCTGGGCTTTGAAATGGTGATGAGACGTGGCGAAGGCAGCAGGAACGAGACTGATCTGAGCAACCTTAACGAAGCAACCAACACAGGATATTACTTGCTGAAAGGGCTGAACCCCAAGTATGCCATCAATGGCAACAACCAGCAAAACAGTGCAAACTTTATCCTCTTCCGGTATGCGGAAGTGTTGCTGAATTATGCTGAAGCCCAAAATGAAGCAGTAGGCCCTGACGCGTCTGTATATGATGCAGTTAACAAGGTCAGGCACCGTTCGGAATTACCTGAATTGCCTGCAGGATTATCCCGGGAGCAAATGCGAAACGCCATCCGCAGGGAACGCAGGATAGAGCTGGCATTTGAAGAAAAACGCTGGTACGACCTGATGCGGTGGAAAATTGCAGAGACTAAGCTGAATACCAGCCTTCATGGTATGCTTATCGAAAAGCAGGGGAGCACTTTAAAATATACCGTGATCGAAGCTGCCGACGGGAAACGGATATTTTATCCTGAAAAGAATTATTTATATCCCATCCCCCAGTCGGCAATTGACAAGAATAAAAACCTGACACAGAATCCGAACTATTAAAAATTTTCTGCAGGCGGCTGGCGATATCCGCCTGCAAAAATTGAATGCAGCCTGTCAGGTATTAAAAAGGGTTTTCAGTCTTTTTATTGAAGCGGACAATCCTGATGTATAAGTTTAAACAGGCCGGAGATCGGCATTAAACTACATAAGATGATTACAATACTTAAAAGATCATTCAGGTCCATAGCGATTTTGAGTGTATTATTAACGGGATTATCCCCCGTCAATGCCCAGCAAAGCTCATTCAAGTGGCCGGATGGAATAAAAGCTGCAATATCGCTCAGCTTTGACGATGCCCGCCTGAGCCAGGTTGATGTTGGTGTGCCGCTATTGGATCAATATGGAGTAAAAGCCACTTTTGTACTGGTACCCTCTAATGTGGAAAAGCGGTTAGACAAATGGAAGAAAGCGGCCGCTGGCGGGCATGAGCTTGGCAATCATACGATCAATCACCCCTGTTCCGGTAATTTTTCCTGGTCAAAAGAAAAAGCATTGGAAAATTATACACTTAAGAAAATGAGAGAGGAATTGGTTGAGACCAATCGTCAGCTGGAGCATTTACTGGGAGTAAAGGCAACTGTCTTTGCTTATCCCTGTGGATCAACCTATGTTGGCAGGGAAACCAATACAAAGAGTTATGTTCCTCTGATTGCAAAACTATTTGTTGCCGGGAGAGGCTGGCTCAATGAAACGCCCAATGACCCTTCCTTTTGTGATTTTGCCCAGCTGACAGGAATGGAGATGGATGGAAAAAGCTTTGACCAGATTTTACCATTAATTGAAAATTCAAAAAAAGCAGGTTCCTGGCTTGTTTTAGCCGGTCATGACATTGGAGATTCCGGTAATCAGACCACGCGGGTAGAGATGCTGAAGAAGTTGATTGCTTATGCTCAGGATCCGGCAAACGGTATATGGATCGCACCTATGGGTGAAATTGCTCATTATATTAAAGAGCAGAGAAAAATATCAAATGTTTCAGGAAAATGAACAATTATAAAAATTGCCGGTATCGTTCCGGGATATTCAAAAAGAGGCGATTCAATTTTTCGGGATCAGGATTACTGGTTCCGATAGGATTGCTTTTATTTTGGTGTGCTCCTTCTCAAGCCCAGCTCAAAGCCTCGGTAGTAAAAATAGACATCACGCCATCCAACTCACAGTACCTGCTGGGCTACCAGGAGCGGCAGTCTGACGGAGTGCTGGACCATATCTATCATAAAATCCTTGCGCTGGATGATGGGACCACGCAGTTTTATATTATTTCATCAGATGTATGCCTTTATTCCCCTTCAGAATATGATAAGGTTGCAGCCATACTGAATAAACGTTATGGTATTAATCCCTTAAACGTATGGTGGAGTGTTACACATACGCATTCAGCCCCGGAATTTGGGGAGACAGGTTTATATGGTGTGTATATGGGCGACCGTATCAAGCATAAGGTGGATAGCGCTTATACGGCAATGATAGAACAAAAGATAGTGGATGGTATTGGCGAAGCGCGCAGCAGGCTTACCGATGCAACAATAAGTGTGGGCTGGGGATTTTCACAGGCTAATATCAATAGGAGGGCCATAGATGTGAATGGTAAAGCATCATTGGGTATGAATCCGGATAAGCCTGTAGATAGGCGCATAGGGTTAATACGCGTTGATAAAAAAGACGGAAGCCCTTTAGCGCTGATCGCCAATTATCCTATGCATGGTACGGTAATGAGCGGTGCCAATCTGCAGATCAGCGGAGATGCGCCAGGTATTGTGTCGGAATATGTGGAACAAAAAATTGGTGCGCCGGTACTGTTCATTAATGGTGCGGCAGGCAATCTTGCTCCTGTCTACAGTGTGTATCCCAATGCCAGGGCGGGGCACATGGGCGAATTCCGCGTTTTGCTGGGCGACAAAATACTGGAAGCAAACAGTAAGATCAAATACCCGGTAGACGAAGTAAAACTGATCCCGGATGAAATTGTTGTAGAAACGCCCCGTAAGCCGGGGTTGGGCTGGACAGATGATCTGAGCAGGTACGCTGTGATCAAAAAGTCGGGCGATACATTGGTCCGTCTTCCTGTGCGGCTGCTTAAGATCAATAAGGATATTGCGGTATGGAGCGCTCCTATAGAATTGTTCTGCGAAGTATCTAACGAGGTGCGTAGCCGCTCTCCCTTTCCATATACTTTTTATTTCGGGTATACCAACGGGTGGTTTGGCTATATGCCTACTGAGGCGGAATGGCCACATGGCGGCTATGAAGTGGATGTGGTATCGCCGTTCACTCCTCAGGCGGCAGGCTACCTTACGGAGTCAGTAGTTGATTATCTCCAGGGCAAAATGCGGGCGCCGGAAGTGGTAACGGAAAAGAATAAGCGAAAAAGGAAATAGCGTAATGGGCTTCACGCAGCGACCGTAAAGGAGCAACGGCGCAAAGAAATATCGTTGCGAGCGCCGCTCCGCTGCGCTCACCGCGAGAAACTTCTATGTAGAAAATTTTTGAGGTATAAAAACACAAATTAATTTTTGAGATTTATATGAAGCTTCCCTTATTCAAACCAGGCATATTCTATTTTGCTGCCCTGCTGCTGGCCGGGATGAGCTGTGATCAGAAAACATCATCACCCGGGTTATCCGGCGGCGGTATAGCAGCTAAAGATGCACTGGCAACCTTACAGGTGGCAGACGGGTTTAAAATAGAAATGATCGCTTCGGAGCCCCTGATCACTTCTCCCGTTGATATGGAGATAGACGAATATGGCAGGATGTATGTGGCAGAGATGCATGGCTATCCCCTGGATAAAAGTGGTAGCGGCAATATTGTAATGCTGGCGGACACCAACGGGGATGGTATCATGGACAAGCGAACTGTTTTTAAGGAAGGACTGGTGCTGCCTACAGGCATACTCCGGTGGAAAAAAGGATTGCTGGTAACAGACTCTCCCAATATTTATTACCTGGAAGATTCAGATGGCGATGGCAGGGCAGATATTATGGACACCGTGCTGACGGGATTTGCTTTGACCAATCCACAGCACAACTTAAACAACCCGGTGTATGGGCTTGACAACTGGATATATGCAGCGCATGAAGGTGTTGTGAAGTCAAGGGACTATGTGAAGGAGTTTGGAGATGAAGGGACCGAGATATACTATCCTTCAACGCCGGATGGGGTGCGCCTGCCTAAAAATGCAGGTGGTCGTTCTGTACGTTTTCGCCCCGACCGGCTTACATTGGAAGAACTGGCAAGCCGTTGCCAGTTTGGTCACACATTTGATAAATGGGGGCACTGGTTTGGCTGCAACAATTCCAACCAGGGCTACCAGGAGATCATTGCGGATCGTTACCTGACCCGTAATCCGCAGCTTTCTCCCACAGACCCTGTACAAGCCATGTCTGATCATTTGGATGCCCCGGAAGTTTTTCCTACCACCATCAACCCGGACAGGCAGATATTTACTGATGTGGGCACTATGACTTCCGGCAGCGGGCTTACTGCATACCTTGCCGATGATTTTCCTGCTCCTTATAACAACGCTACTTTCATCGCAGAGCCGGTAAGCAACCTGGTGCATGTGGATATATTAAGAGACAGCGGAGTGAGTTATGCTGCAGGTCGTCTATTTCCCAATAAGGAGTTTTTTAGTTCCACCGATGCCTGGTCGCGCCCCGTAAATATGTATGTTGGCCCCGACGGCGCTTTGTATATTCTGGATTATTACCGCAGGGTCATTGAGTCTCCGGAATGGATGTCGGAAGAAGCAATTAAAGCAGGGAATTTATATGATGGCATTGATAAGGGAAGAATTTTTCGCATTACACCTGTTGACGGCAAAAAAGCAGACTGGATGCAAGGGCTGAAACTGGGTGATGCATCCGGCAACCAGCTCGTAAAGGAACTGGCTAACCCGAATGGCTGGTGGCGCATCAACGCCCAAAGATTGCTTGTGGACAGGGCAGACAGGAATATAGTACCGGCATTGGAGAAGATGGCTTCCGGCAGCAGTGCAGCTATGGGCAGGCTGCATGCTTTGTGGACATTGGAAGGTATGAATGCACTTCAATCCCCGCTTATCAAAAATGCGTTGAAAGACAGTGTTGCAGGGATAAGAGAGAATGCTGTTAGGCTGGCCGAGCTGCATTTAAAAGATGATCCTGCATTGGGCGCCGCCCTGGCAGCTTTACAAAATGATAAAGATATAAAAGTGCGTTTTCAACTGCTGCTCACATTGGGATCTATAAGCTCATCAGGGGCGCCTGAGGTGAGAAACCGACTGCTGTTTGGCGACATGGAAAACAAATGGTTCCAGGTTGCCGCTCTTTCAGCGTCGCCGCTGGATGCCAATGCGCTGCTTAACCTGGTGCTGGCAAAATACAATGCCGGTGTGCCGGCATACGGTTCAATGGTGCAACGGCTTGCGGGAATGATCGCGGCGACCTCGGGTGAGCCGGCCGTTCATCAGCGTATTCAAAACGCCATTGTGCCGCGGTCGGCAGGTGAACGGCAGTCACAGACGGCAATGCTTAAAGGACTGGCTCAGGGACTGCGCAACCGTAAAAATAAGTTATCCCTCAGCGAAGCCGATCAGCAATTGTTGCTTAAAACTTTTTTCGACAGCCCTTCAGACGGATTACGAAAATCGGTGTTACAATTTTTGCAGGCCTCAAAAATTGAGAGTGATGGATTACGCTTACCGGCAGTTTCAAGGGCTGCATCTGTTGCGCGGGATACTACCATTCCAGATTTGAAAAGAGCTGATGCCATAGACTTTCTTGCATTTGGTAACCCGCCGGAATACCAATCCATGCTCCAGGGATTACTTACGCCACAGGAACAGCCGGTTGTAAAATTAGCGGCGCTCAGGGTGCTGAACCTGATCCCCTCCAATGCTGTAAGCGAATACCTGGTGGAACATTGGCCCGGGCTGACCAAAGAAATAAGAGATGCAGCCATTCGTGTATTCATGAGTGATACTGCCAGGATGAGAGTGTTGATCACCGCTATGGAGCAAAATAAGATTGCTGCCACCAGTGTAAGCTTCTGGACCGGTATTGCCCTGATGCAGGTGGCTGATGATAAGCTCCGCGAACGCGCCAGGGCCGTATTCTCCAAAAATGCGGAAGAAGCTAAAAGAATAGCCAAAGCATACCAGGCAGCGCTTGAGCAGCGGGGAGACGCGGAAAAGGGCAAAACAGTATATATGCAAAACTGTGCGGTATGCCACCAGGTAAAAGGTCAGTATGGTGTTGCTTTCGGACCCGACCTGGGCACCATTCATAACTGGAAAAAGGAGGATATCCTGGCCAATATTCTCGATCCCAATCTTTCCATTATGGCGGGGTATGACCTTTGGGAAATTATATTAAACAACGGTGAATCGCTGCAGGGGATCATTGCCGGAGAAACCGCTTCGGCGATCACCATCAAAAACATGGGCAACTTTGAAAAGACGATCAGCAGGCAGGATATTAAATCTCTGAAATCACTGAGTATCTCCGCCATGCCGGTAGGGTTAGAGAAAAATATCAGCAAGGAGCAAATGGCGGATCTGATTGCTTTTTTGCGACAGAATTAGGAGCGGTGAAAGGGCAATGGTGAATGGTGAATGAGTGAATGTGAGGCGATAAACGTGAAATGACGAACGATAGACGTGAAACCTGCAAATTCATGGTTTCCCGCGTCTCATCTTTCGCATCTTTGAATATTTTAAACAGTACATATGAAATTATCCGAGAATTACTTTGTTCATCAGGCGGCAATCCGGTATACTGTTCCCCGCATTGCATATATGATCCTGATGATCATTGTGTATTGCTGCCTGGCGCTGCCGGGTTACAGCAAACTGCCCGGGGATCCTGCTGCAAATAATGCCGGTATTTTTCGCGCTGCTGTTGTTAAAACGGATATTACGCCCGACCAGCCAAAGATGCTGCTGGGTTACAATGCCCGCCAGTCCAAAGGTGTGCATGATCATATCTACCACCGTATTGTAGTGCTGGACGATGGCATTACCCAGTTCATTCTGGTGTCGTCCGACATCTGTGTGATCTCCCCTTCGGAGTACGACCATGTGGCATCGCTGCTGCTGCGCCGGTTTGGCATCGCTCCCGAAAATTTCTGGTGGTCGCTGACGCATACCCATTCTGCGCCTGAGGTAGGTGTGCCCGGTTTGCCGGAAGTATTTATGGGAGACAGGTACAAGCACCCGGTAGATACGGTTTATACTTCTTTTGTAGAGCAGCGCCTGATCGAAGGAGTAGATCAGGCCAGAAAGAACCTGGTAAAGGCAAGGCTGGGCGCAGGCTGGGGACATTCCAACGCCAACATCAACAGGAGGGGAATTGATGTGAACGGTAAAGCTTCTCTGGGCATGGATCCCGACGGGGCTGTTGACAGAAGAATCGGTATTATAAGGATTGATAAAGAAGACGGGGCGCCGCTCGTGCTGATATCCAACTATCCCATTCATGGCACTGCATTAGGAGCTCCCAACCTTCAGATCAGCGCCGATGTGCCGGGGATCGTATCGGAATATGTTGAAGAAAAAACAGGAGCGCCGATGCTTTTTATAAACGGGGCTGCAGGTAACCTTGCCCCGATATACAGCACTTACCCCAACCCGTCTTCGGCGCATTTATCCCAATTCAGGGTATTGCTGGGGGATAAGATACTGGAGGCTAACCGGCAGATATCTGCCACTACAGATAAGGTGCGGTTATATGCCGGTAAAACGATCATCGAAACCCCGCGAAAAGAAAATTTAGCATGGCCATCGGACCTGGGAAATTATACCCGCGGCATCGGCAACGGTAAACATTTAATAAAGCTGCCCGCCAGGTTCCTGAAGATCAATGATGATATTGCTATCTGGAGCCTGCCTGTGGAATTATTCTGCGAGATATCCAACGGGATACGTGACAGGTCTCCCTATGCTTATACTTTCTACTACGGCTACACAAATGGCTGGCTTGGATATTTACCCACGGCCAGCGAGTTTAAGCATGGTGGTTACGAAGTAGAGACCGTCTGTCCATACACTCCTGATGTGGAAAAAGATGTAAAGGATGCAGTGTTAAATTACCTGCAGGGAGATATAAAAAGCAAAATATCGGCCGAACGCCTGCCGGTAAGCCGGCCTTCACTTGTTGAGCCGGATGAAGCAGGGGTGCTTGTATTATTATCTGCGGAAAAAGGTAAAGCCATCGGGCCGGATATTAAATATATGCCGGAATGGAAGGCATTGGGATGGTTTATGCATAAGGATAAAGTGGAGTGGGAGATCAATCCAAAAGAAAATAAAGAATACATCGTTATCATCGAATGGTCAGTTGCTGATGACCATTCGGGGCAGCCCTTTATGCTTGAGAGCAGCTCAGGTACAATAACAGGCAATGTGGGAAAAAGCGGCTCCTGGCAAGCTTTTACTTCTGCTCCGATAGGAACATTGAAAATAAAAGCAGGCAACCAAAGGATCATATTTAAGCCCGGTAAAAATTTTGATCCCCAAAAAGCGCTGCTGGATTTACGGAAAATAGTGTTGGTGCCAATGAACAGAGAACTATAGATCACTCTTTCACCTTTATCTTTTCCCTTTGCAGAATGTTTTTGAAGTAGTGAACCGGGGTATACCCTGTGTTTTGTTCCGCGCATCTCCCCCAAATTAAATGTGCCCGTTTGTAAATGCCGGTTCCAATCCTTAATTTTATCTTTCATTTCTTCTTTATGACTTTTGCCGATACCATTGCACTGGCCTATAAAACAGTAAAAGGAAACAGGCTTAGAACAGGCATTACCGTTGCCATTATGGCATTCGGTATCATGGCGCTTGTAGGCATAATTACTGCTATACAGGCGATGAATGCCAGCCTTAAAGAAAGCTTTGCAATGATGGGCGCAAATTCTTTCAGCATCCGCTTCCGGGAAATACAGATACGCCTGGGGGGGAACAGCGTTACAAAAACAAGCGCCAACAGCAACAGGAAGGTCAAGAAATCAAATGAAGGGCGCCCTATCACCCTTGAACAGGCACAAGCATTTAAAGAAAGATATCATTATCCTGCCAAAGTAAGCATAGGACTGGGCGGGGTGGGAAGCCAGGTAGTTTTTTTTGAGGATAAAAAAACCAACCCTAATGTGAGGGTATCAGGAGGGGATGAAAATTATCTTTCCCTTAACGGCTATGAAATACTGTATGGCCGGGATCTCAATAACCTTGATGTGGAATCGGCGCGTAATGTATGTGTACTGGGATATGATGTGGCAAAAATTTTCTGGGGAGATCATGTAGAAAGGGCTATAGACAATATCATCAGGGTGGGTTCTAATAAATTCAGGATCATCGGTGTTTTGAAAAGCCGTGGCAGCAGTTCCTTTATGCAGGCAGATAATGCCGTATTCACCACGTACAATACATTGAGACGCCTGTTTGATGTAAACAGCTCATCCTTTTATATAGGCGTACAGGTGAATAATGTCAGCCAGCTTGAGCAGGCCATTGGTGAAGCTGAGGGAGTATTCAGGAATGTCAGAAAACTGAACGTAACCGAGCAGAATAATTTCTACATAGATAAAAGCGATGTTATTGCTGAAAAATTTATCAGCCTGCTGAGCAATATTTCCATGGCAGCAGGTGGTATCGGTTTTATAACGCTTGCCGGCGCAGCCATAGGGCTTATGAATATCATGCTGGTAGCGGTAGCGGAACGTACCAAGGAAGTAGGGCTGGTGAAAGCGCTCGGCGGCAAGAAAAGAAATATACGCCAGCAGTTTTTATTCGAATCTGTTCTTATCAGCCTGACGGGAGCCGCCATCGGAATAATACTGGGAATAGCAGTGGGTAATATTATAGGCTCACTGATGAAAGTTCCCTTTTTTATACCCTGGGCATTGATCCTTATTGCTATTGTGATCTGCTCTGCCGTAGGGCTTGCAGCAGGCATTTACCCTGCATGGAAGGCTTCTAAATTAGACCCTATTGTTGCATTGCGCTACGAATAGTCTGCAAAATTT
>CAYWVB010000077.1:0-20942 GCA_964461595.1 uncultured Terrimonas sp.
GAACTTTTTTTCTACACTTGTGGATATCCTCCGTTTTTAATGCGTCTGCCCTGAGTTTCATTTGCCTGATCTACATAAAAAAAGAGAAATTGCTAAAATCCGGCAATCTCTCTTATTAAAGCAGGTATAAAAAATCTTCAGCTACCTACATTGCAATCTCCGTTTCCTCGGTATGCACTTTCTCCAGTTCATGAATGAAAGTTCTGCCCCAGTCGTCTATATCATAATGATTCACTACATCAAAAAGTCTTTCCATGCGAAGCTTCTTTTCGATATCATCTATGGAAAAAGCCTGCTCAAGCCCATGCACAAGATCTTTGCTGTCGTAGGGGTTGGTCCTGATAGCATAAGGCAGTTCCACCGATACGCCTGCAAATTCTGATACGATCAGGCTACCCTGCCTTTCTTCTGTAAGTCCCTGCACCGCCACATATTCTTTTGCTACCAGGTTCAACCCGTCGCGCAATGGTGTTATCCATGCCACATCTGCCACTGCATAATAGGTCACTACTTCTTCAAAAGGGACAGATCGGAAGAAAAAGCGTATGGGGACCCAGTCGAGGCTTGCATATTTCCCGTTGATCTTCCCTATAGCCTGCTCCAGCTCTGCCAGCACCTTATCATATATTTTCATGCCCGAAGCAGGTGGCGTACAAATATTGATCAGCTCTACCTTCCCGTGATATTCGGGATGCTGCTCCAGAAAAGACTGGAAGGCGTAGATCTTTTCAAGCGGGCCTTTTACATAATCAAGCCGCTCTACCGACAGCACGATCTTCTTGCCTTTCACCTGTGCTTTCATTTCCTTTATCCGCTGCTGTGTAGAGGGCTGTTCGTATATGTTCCGGATATTGGTCATATTTACGCCTACAGGATGGGCTCCAAGCCGAACTATCCGGCCTACCGCTTCTATTTCACGGGTCATCCTGTCTACACCCAGGGCACAGCTATATGTCAGAAAACGTTCTGCGCAGGATTGCTTGGAACGGATCTTAACAGGCGTATGGCTATTCAGCACATCCACGAAATTTTCTACATAACGGGGTATATGAAAACCGATATAATCGCACTGCAGCATGCTGCCGATGATATCTCTTCTCCAGGGAAGAATATTGAATATGTCCGCCGGCGGAAAAGCAGTATGATGAAAGAACCCGATCTTCACATCAGGGCGCAGTTGCCTGAGCATGCCGGGCACCATCCATAAATTATATTCATGTACCCATACCGTTGCTCCCCTGTCGGCTTCTGCTGCAGCTTTCTCTGCAAATAAGCGATTTACTTTTACGTATTGTTCCCAATGCTCATGGTTGAATTTTACCTTATCGGCAAAAGAAAATATCACCGGCCAAAAAGCTTCTTTCGAAAATAATTTATAGAATACATCTATTTCCTTCTTCGTCAGGGAGACCGGCGATGCAATGAGGTTGGGATATTTTTCTTCATCAACGTACCTGTCGGCAGGCCGGTTCACGTGCTTATCTCTTACTTCTTCCCAGGCGATCCAGGAGCCGGTGCGGCCATTGCTGAAAAAGCCAAGCAGGGAGGGGATAATGCCGTTGGGACTTTTCGGGGATACTTTTTGCTGCGTACCGTTTACTTCCTTTATTTCATAAGGAAACCGGTGGTACAGGAGCAATAGTTGTGTATCGCCAGACCTGTCCCGTGGCAGCACATCCGATGTTGTTTTAGCATAATTCCTGAATGCAGGAAAATGCCTCATTGATTCTAATATACCTCCCGCCCCTTTTGCCTTTGCATGCAATACATGATCCATTCCGAGGGTATATTCCAACAGTCCCTGTTCTGCATCGCCTACCACAACTCCTTTAAACCCTGCATCATATAAAGAGCTGTCATTGAGCGTATCGCCTGCTACAAGTATCTCATCACCGGGAAAGTCCATTTGTGCAGCGAGCTTTTTAAGGGTAGAACCCTTGTTCACCCCTTTGGGAAGGATATCGAGAAACTTACCTGCCGACAGTAATACATCCAGCTCCATCTCATCCGCTATTTTTCTTACCTCATCAATATCCGTAGTCTCGTCAAAAAAATAGGAGCAGCGCCTTTCCTGCGATACCTGCTGCAATTTTAAGCCCTTTACTTTTTTAAGCTTCTTCTTTATAAGCAGCATTCCGGGCCAGCGGCTTTCAATGTCTGTCTGCAATGGCTGTACAGGCTCAAGCGTTTGCCCGTCCAGCACGGTAGCGCCCACGTCGCAAATGATATAATCAGGATTGGGAACAACGGGATTGGATAATAATGGCATCACACTTTCTATTCCCCTGCCTGTTACAAATAAAAGCCTGATATTTTTTTCTTCCCCAATCAGGCGGTAAAGCTTTAACCGGTCTGATTGCCGGCCTCCTAAAAATGTCCCGTCCAGGTCTGTAGCTAATAACATAGAATAAATTTAATGCTCTTAAAAAGAGCGTGTAAAAAAATATTTTTCCCGTTTTGCAACGGGAAAAGTTTTAAGTATGTTGTTAATTGTTTCCGCCCGATGGTGGACGAAGAAATATTAATAATATCAAGTCAAGAGCAGCACACAGGAAAGATGTGTACAAAATTGAGTTTAACAATGTGTTGTGCGCTGCAAAAATAAAACAATATGCCGAGAGGGACAACCTTAAAGCTCAAAAAATTGATAGCCAGCATAATATGGTAATTAGTACTATGAATACTCTCCTGTTTTACAGCCGGTTCCTCCTATCTTTGCGCAAAGCCGGGTATGGAAAAGTCAAATTTTGTTGATCAGATCAGGATATTTTGCAGGAGCGGGCATGGCGGCGCCGGCAGCAGGCATTTTATGCGCACCAAGTATAATCCCCAGGCGGGCCCTGATGGCGGCGATGGCGGACGCGGAGGGCATATTATATTGAAAGGCAATAAAAACTTATGGACCTTACTTCATCTCCGTTATTATAAGAATGTATTAGCCGAAAATGGTGAAAGCGGCTCCGGGAATAACTGTACCGGTAAAAACGGCAGGGATATTATTATTGAAGTGCCGCTGGGTACTATTGCAATGGATGAAGCTACAGGTATAAAAGAAGCTGAAATACTGGAAGACGGGCAGGAGATCGTGTGGATAAAAGGCGGGCGGGGAGGGCTTGGTAATGCCAGCTTTGCCACGGCCACCAACCAGGCCCCGGAGTATGCCCAGCCCGGCGAGCCCGGCGAAGAAGCGTGGAAAATACTCGAGCTGAAAGTGCTGGCAGACGTAGGGCTGGTAGGCTTTCCCAATGCCGGCAAATCGACGCTGTTGTCTGTACTGACCGCTGCTAACCCCAAAATTGCTGACTACGCATTTACTACCATTACCCCCAATCTTGGCATGGTGGAATACCGTGACGGGAAAAGCTTTTGCATTGCAGACCTCCCGGGCATCATTGAAGGTGCAGCTGAAGGCCGGGGGCTTGGGCATCGTTTCCTGCGGCATATAGAACGCAACCCGGCATTATTATTTTTGATACCTGCAGACAGCCCTGATCACCGGAAAGAGTTTGAGATACTTGTAAATGAACTGGAGCAATACAACCCCGAGCTGCTACACAAAGATTTTATTATCGCTGTCAGCAAAAGCGATATGCTGGATGATGAGTTAAAGGCAGCTATTGAAAAAGAATTGCCCTCCGGTGTGCCCCATCTGTTTATTTCTTCCCTGGCTCAAAAAGGCCTTATAGCACTGAAGGATACATTATGGGAAACCCTGAATAAAAAATAAACGTGAAAAGAATGATTAAAGCATAAAAGGTGTAATATTACAATGTCTGCGATTGCTTGCCATTTTTGTCCAAAAAAGCGATGTTCACATGAACTTCGCTTTTTTATTGAATAGCCATCTTCATTTCCTAACTTTATAAATGTTGGATTTCCCTGTTTGTCATAATCGAAAACTTCAGATATGTCTTCACTTCCCTGGCGCAAAGGAATTGTTACCCGCATTAAGGAAGAAGCGCCCCAAACGCGGCGGTACTGGATTGAAGCAACCGACACCAATAATTTTGATTTTAAGCCCGGGCAGTTTGTAACCCTTGACCTGCCTATCAGCGATAAGCCGGCTAAAAGGTGGCGCAGTTATTCTATAGCTTCCTGGCCGGATGGCTCCAACGTATTTGAGCTGGTGATAGTACTGCTGGAAGGCGGAGCCGGCACTACCTACATTTTTAATGAAGTAAATGTGGGGCACGAATTTACGTTCAGGGGGGCGCTGGGCGTATTTACTTTACCGGATCCTATTGATAAAGATCTTTTTTTTATCTGCACCGGCACCGGCATCGCCCCTTTCCGCAGTATGGTACAGTATATCAACCTGCACAATATCCCTCACAAAAACCTTTACCTGATATTTGGCTGCAGGCAAAAATGCAACCTGCTCTATTATGATGAAATGCGGGATCTCTCTGTTAAAGTCCCCCAATTTCACTATATACCTACGCTTTCGAGAGAAGAGTGGGAAGGAAAAACAGGCTATGTGCATGGTATCTATGAAGAGATCGTCAGTAACAAACCCGAAGCCTCGTTTTTTCTTTGCGGCTGGAAAAATATGATTGACGAAGCCAAAAAAAAGATCACTGCTATCGGCTATGACAGGAAAGCCATTCACCAGGAATTGTATGGATAGAGGAATCCAGGTCACACAAGTTTCAGGTTACAGGGTTCAGGTACATCTCTCTATTCACCTCCCGCACCGCTTCATTTCCTGAACAAATCCTTACCTTAGAGCAGAAGGGCAACAGGCTGGTTGATGATAGCTGTTATTTCTCCAATCTTATATCATGAAAAAATTCCTGTGTATTATCGGTGTGGTGTATGCGGTCTCGGTATGTGCCCAGCAACGGTCTATGGATTTTGAAAAATATGATCCTGTATCTACGCTTGTAGTTCCGGAGCATATAGTAACCAAAGCAAAATATCCTTTTATAGATGTACATAATCACCAGTGGAATCTTTCGGAGCAAAGCATACCGGGGGTGCTGAAAGACATGGATAAGCTGAACATGGCGGTGATGGTTAACCTCAGCGGCGGCAACGGCAGCAGATTGCAGCGCATGACGGAAGCGGTAAAAGCGGTTGCGCCTAAAAGATTCATTGTGTTTGCCAACATTGATTTTGACGGGATAGGCAAACCGGGATGGACAGAAAAAGCCGTGCAGCAATTGAAAGAAGATGTACAGCACGGCGCAAACGGTTTGAAAATATTTAAAAATCTCGGATTTTCTGTAAGGGATAACAGTGGCAAAAGAGTGACTGTGGATGATCCGCGCCTTGATGCGATCTGGGAGGCATGCGCAGGCTTAAAGATCCCCGTGCTTATCCATACCGCAGATCCCAAGCCCTTCTGGGACCCGGCAGATGAGCATAACGAACGCTGGCTGGAAATAGTTACCCACCCCGGCAGGAAACGCGGGCCGGATGATCCGGAGCCCTGGGAACAGCTCATAGAGGAACAGCACAGGATGTTTAAAAAACATCCCCATACTACTTTTATTGCTGCACATTTTGGATGGTATCCCAATGATCTTGGTAAATTGGGCACATTGCTTGATGCCATGCCTAATGTGATGGTGGAGTTTGGCGCGGTGATTGCGGAACTGGGAAGACAACCACGGGCAGCAAGAAGCTTTTTTGAAAAATACCAGGACAGGATAATGTTTGGCAAAGACAGTTGGGTGCCGGAAGAATATGTTACATATTTCAGGACACTGGAAACAGGAGATGAATATTTCCCCTATCATAAAAAATATCATGCGTTCTGGCGCATGTATGGGATGGGGCTGCCGGACGACATTCTTAAAAAGGTATATTATAAGAATGCATTGCGCATTATTCCCAATATCGACAAAACTGCTTTCCCCGATTAACATTCGGAAATTCCTTTTATCTTGCACCTCCTTAAAATGTTATGACTGATATGGAATACAGTAAAATTATTTCTGTAACCGGCTTCGGCGGTCTGTTTGAATTACTAAGCTCTAAAAGCGACGGGGCTATCGTGCGTTCGCTAGATGATAAGACCACACGCTTTGTTTCATCGCGCCAGCACAATTTCTCTCACCTGGAGAGCATAGAGATCTTCACCGTAAGAGACAATGTAAACCTGGCGGAAGTCTTTCTTGAAATGCAGAAAAACAGTGCATCGCTGCCTAATGTCAAGGACAATGCGGCCGTAAAAAAATATTTTGAAACAGTGTATCCCGATATAGATTTTGAAAGAGTATATACGAGCGATATGAAAAAAATGGTAAAATGGCTCGAGATACTCACGGCTAATAATGTTGAAATAAAAGCGCCGGAAGCCGGGGAAGAAGCAGAAAGCGCTCCGGCTGCAGCGGAAGTGCAGGAAGAAACTGCGGAGGAAGAGAAACCCAAAAAGGCTGCTAAGAAAAAAGCTGAGCCTGCAGGAGAAAAAGCTGCTCCAAAAGCTGAAGAGACCCCAAAGAAAAAAGCTGCTGCAAAAAAGACTGACACAACTACCAAAGAAGAAACGCCTAAAAAGAAGGCTGCAAAGAAAAAGACGGATTCTAAATGATACAGGCAAGCACCGATATAAAGAAAAAGGAACGGCAGTTTTTACCTAAGGACTTTGAAGTAACTACCTGGGATAAGCTTGAACCCTATTTGAAAGACCTGGCAGAACGCAACATTACTTCCAAAGAAGCGCTGGAAGGATGGCTGGAGGATATAAGCGAGTTAGAAGCTGTTGTTTCGGAAGATGCCTGCTGGAGACAGGTAAGAATGACCTGCGATACCGAAAATACCGCATTACGGAATGCTTTCAACTATTTTTATACAGATATCCAGCCGCATATTCAGCCATACAGCGACCTCATCAACAAAAAGCTGGTCAATTGCCAATACACAAAAGCGCTGGACAAAGACAAATATTTTACCTACCTGAGAAACGTAAAAAAAAGCATTGATCTTTTCAGGGAAGAAAATATCCCGCTGCTGTCGGAGCTGAACGTAATGCAACAGCAATACGGTGGCATTGTGGGCAAGATGACTGTTGAGGTGGACGGAAAAGAATATACGCTGCAGCAGGCTTCAAAATTCCTTGAGAGTCACGACCGCGCTCTCCGTGAATCGGTATACCGGAAAATAAATGAAAGGCGCCTGCAGGACAAAGATCAGCTGGATGAATTGTTTACCCGGCTTGTGCGGCTACGTCACAAGGTGGCATTGAATGCAGGATTTGCCAATTACCGCGATTATATTTTTGTAGACAAAGGCAGGTTTGATTATACGAAGGAAGATTGCTTCAACTTTCATGAAGGGGTAAAAGAATATGTATTGCCCCTGCTCAATCTTATCAACAGGAAGAAAAGGGAAAAGCTGAAGCTGGACACACTGCGCCCGTGGGATACCGAGGCGGAACCTGAAGGTATAGAACCTTTACGTCCTTTTTCGGGCGGCGAAGAGCTGCTTCAGAAAACGATCTCCTGCTTTGAAAGATTACGCCCGTTTTTTGCCGGCTGCCTCCGCAGGATGAACGAGCTGAAGCATCTTGACCTTGACAGCAGAAAAGGGAAAGCCCCCGGAGGCTACAATATGCCACTCTCCGAAAGCGGCGCTCCGTTCATTTTTATGAATGCCGCCGGGCAGATGCACGATGTGACCACCATGGTGCACGAAGGCGGGCATGCCGTTCATTCCTTCCTGGCGCACCCGCTGGAGCTCAGCGCTTTTAAGGAATATCCTATCGAAATGGCAGAAGTAGCCAGCATGTCTATGGAATTGTTTACCATGGATTACTGGGATAGCTTTTTTGACAACAAAGCCGACCTTGAGCGGGCTAAAGCGCATCAGTTGGAAAGGGTTATCAGTGTAATGCCCTGGATAGCCACTATAGACAAATTCCAGCACTGGATATACGAAAATCCATTTCATACTGTTGAAGAAAGAACAGCCAACTGGATGAAAACCCTGGAAGAGTTTTCTTCTACTGAAATAGATTTCAATGGATTAGAAAACTATCGCCGGTCTGCATGGCAGCGGCAGCTCCATCTTTTTGAAGTGCCCTTCTACTATATTGAGTATGGCATAGCCCAGTTAGGCGCTATTGGCATGTGGAAACAATTCAAAGAAAATAAAGAAATTGCTTTGGATAATTACATGAAAGCATTAAGTTTGGGGGGTACAAAGACCTTACCTGAATTATATAGCGCAGCAGGCCTACAGTTTAATTTTTCACCTGCATATATTAAAGCATTAATGGAGTTTGTTCATGCTGAAATGAAAGCATAGAACAAATTTTAAAATAGCTACTAATCAGAGCCTTAACCAAAAGTCCCGATGTTTCCACATCGGGGCTTTTGCATTTATCAAAACCAATAAAATACTGCTTCTCCCTTTTTCCGGTTTACTTTTGCTGATCGTCCATCATTCAATTCATAAGCCACATGAAAAAGATACTGGCATGTGTATCGCTCATTGCATTCCAATATGCTGTTGCACAATCGCCTGTGTATACAGGGATCGTTCCTGCCCCCGCTTCGATGGAGGTAGCCGGAGGAAGCTTTGTGCTTGGTAATACAACACCTGTATTCAGCGATCCTGCTTTTACTGAAACGGCTGAGCTGTATGCACAATTCTCCTTTCTTCCCGCGCCTAAAACATACCAGGGAAAATCAGCCGCTTCCACAATCAAAGGAGTATATTTTCTGAAACAAACAGGAAACAGCAAAGAAGCATACCGGCTGTTGGTCAACCCTTCAGCTGTGCAGATCATAGCCTCCGACAAATCCGGCGCTATACACGGGATGGAAACTTTACTTCAATTGCAGATGCTCCAGCCTGACCGGAAAACGCTTCCCTGCCTGAAGATAGCTGATACACCGGCATTTGCTTACAGGGGATTAATGCTTGATGTGTCAAGACATTTTTATCCCGTTAATACTGTGAAAAAGATCATTGACATGATGGCGCTGTATAAGCTGAATACGCTTCACCTGCACCTGACCGATGCTGCCGGCTGGCGTATTGAGATAAAGCAGTATCCCGGACTTACACATACCGCAGCCTGGAGAACGGAACAGCGCTGGAAAGACTGGTGGAACGGCAACAGGCACTATGCTGCAGAAGGCGCTCCTGGCGCATACGGAGGGTACTATACGCAGGAAGAAGCAAAGCAACTTGTGAAATATGCCGCAGAAAGAAATATTAACATTATACCGGAGATTGAAATGCCGGGTCATTCAGAAGAAGTAATGGCGGTATTTCCTCAACTGGCCTGTTCGGGAAAACCTTATACACAGGGAGAACTGTGCCTCGGCAACGATAGCACTTTTATTGTGCTTCAAAATATATTGCTGGAGATCATGAATATTTTTCCTTCTTCGTATATCCATATCGGTGGTGATGAAGCAGGGAAAGCAGCCTGGAAAAAATGTCCTAAATGCCAGGCAAGGATCAGGACAGAGCACCTTGCAGATGAGCATGAGCTGCAGAGCTACGCCATCAGGAGAATGGAGAAATTTCTTTCTGCCCATGGCAGGCGCCTGCTTGGCTGGGATGAAATACTGGAAGGCGGACTGGCGCCGGGCGCTACCGTGATGTCGTGGCGCGGAGAAAGCGGAGGCATCAAAGCAGCAAAATCCGGGCATGATGTGATCATGTCGCCCGGCGGTTATTGTTATTTTGACGCTTACCAGGCAAATCCCGCCACCCAGCCTGAGGCGATCGGGGGCTTCCTGCCTTTATCAAAGGTATATAGTTATAATCCCCTTCCCCGAGAGCTTACTCATTCAGAAGCGAAGCATATCCTGGGCGTGCAGGCAAATGTATGGACAGAGTATATACCCACTGCCGAACACCTTGAGTATATGATATTTCCAAGATTGCTTGCGCTGGCGGAAACAGGATGGACAAAAAATGAAAATAAAAGCTGGAAGTCTTTTGAAGAGCGGCTGCAGCAGCAATACCTTTTACTGCAACGCAGCAATATCAATTATTATCGCCCTATACCGGACCTTGAAATAAAAGCCACCGCTGATACAGATCAGCATGCAAGCCTTGTGCGTATCATTTCAGAACAATATAACCCGGACATCCGCTATACCACAGACGGTTCGGCGCCTGCAACAGGCAGCGCCCGGTATATTGCTCCTTTTTATGTAAAAGATACCACTACCGTAAAAGCTGCACTTGTGCTGCCGCAGCATGATAAAACAGGCCCCGTGGCTTCTTTGACCACTTCTTATCATAAAGCTGTAGGAGCAAAAGTGATATATAACCAGCCTTACAGCAGGAGCTATCCTGCGCAAAAAGAGTACACCCTGGTGAATGGTGAGAAAGGCTCATTTTCGTATGGCGATGGTCAGTGGCAGGGATTTGACAGCGGAGATATGGATGTGACAATTGAGCTTAAAACATTGTCAGATGTAAATAATATAAGCATATCGTTCATGCAGCTTACGGGCCCCGGTGTGTATATGCCGGGATATGTTGAGTTCAGTTGGTCGGCAGATGGCAAAACGTTCAGTAAGCCGGTCAGCGTTAACAATAACGTGGCTTCTGCAATATCCACGCTTGTAATAAAACCGTTCGCTGCAGTAATCAACGCGAAAGCTAAGTATATCAGGGTATTTGCCCGCAATGATAAAAAGGGCTTTTTGTTTGCTGATGAAATAATGGTTTTTTAAAGAGCTTTGCTGCGGTGCAACGGATTGGCAACATTGTTGCTCATGGTAATGCGTTTGCCTGCCGGAATTGTAGCACATACATTTTATAGCCAAAAGAAAGGATACATGATTAAAGCAATTAGGCTCATTTTGATACTTGCCGCATCAGCCGTTAGTAGTTTTGCGCAGCAGAAATTCACGATCAGCGGAACGGTACGCTCCCAAAGAACGGGGGAAACGCTGATCGGAGCTACCATCAGGGCAGGCACTGCGGGCACTTCCAGCAACGACTATGGCTTTTTCTCCCTTACGCTTGAGAAAGGCAAATACAATATTGAGGTTACTGCGGTAGGGATGCAAACAAAAAACATTCCCGTAACGCTGGATAAGGATATTACACTGCACCTTGCGCTGGAAGATGAACAAAGAACGCTTGATAACATTACTATCATAGCCTCCTCCAAAAGCCGCAGTCTCAGCAGCCCGCAAATGGGCATAGAGCGGCTGACATCAAAAGAAATTAAAAATATTCCTGCATTGCTGGGCGAAAGAGATGTGCTCAAAACAGTGCAACTGCTGCCGGGCATAAAATCGGCAGGTGATGGCAACAGCGGCTTTTATGTAAGAGGCGGCGCTGCCGACCAGAATTTAATCATGCTCGACGAAGCTACAGTATATAACGCCTCTCACCTGCTCGGCTTTTTTTCTACTTTTAATTCAGATGCTATCAAAGATATAACGGTATATAAAGGTGGTATGCCCGCGCAGTACGGCGGCAGGCTTTCTTCTGTGCTTGATATTAAAATGAACGATGGCAACAACCAGGATTACAGCGTGAGCGGCGGCATAGGATTGATATCTGCCAAGCTCAATGTAGAAGGGCCTATCCAGAAAGACAAATCCTCCTTCCTTGTTACCGGCAGAAGAACCTATGCAGATATGTTCCTGAAGCTGGCCAAGGATTCTTCGCTCAGGGATAACACGCTTTACTTCTATGATCTCAATGCCAAGCTCAATTACAGCATCGGCAGCAAAGACAGGATATATCTTTCCGGCTATTTCGGGAAAGACCGTCTTGCTGCGGGAAAGACTTTTGGGATAGACTGGGGAAATGCCACAGGAACGTTCCGATGGAATCATATATTCAGCAAAAAGCTTTTTTCCAACACCTCAGCCATATTCAGCAACTACGACTACAATATTTCCATTCGCAGCGGCGCTAATGATTTTGATATCTTTTCCCAGATCCGCGACTGGAACCTGAAGCAGGAATTTCAGTGGTATCTTACCAACCGCAATAATATACGTTTTGGATTCAACACTATCTATCATACCATCCGGCCGGGAGAAGTACGCCCTGCCTCTGATAGGTCCAGCATCAACGAAGCGCTGCTTCAGAAAAGATATTCCTGGGAAAATGCCATTTATGCTACCAATACATGGAAAGCGGCAGATAAGCTGCAGATCACTTACGGGCTGAGGCTTACCCTCTTCAGTATACTGGGTGAAGGTGATTTTTACCACATTACTCCCGAAGGACAAGTAAGCGATACGCTAAGTTATAAAAAAGGGCAGTTTGTAAAAACTTATGTAAACCCCGAACCAAGGCTGGCAGCAAGTTACCAGCTTAATGCTGTCTCATCGGTAAAAGCATCTTATGTACGGAATGTGCAGAACCTGCATCTCATTTCCAACTCCACCACTTCAAGCCCTACGGATAAATGGGTTGCCAGCACCAATATTATCAGGCCGGAGATCTCTGATCTTTTTGCTGCCGGTTATTACAGGAATCTTTGGGATAATGCATACGAGCTCACCGTAGAAACCTATTACAAGACCATGCAGCACCAGATTGATTACCGCGACGGCGCCAATGTATATATTAATTCAGACGCCATAGAAACCCAACTGCTTTTTGGAAAGGGAAGAGCGTATGGTATAGAATGGCAGTTTAAAAAGAAATCCGGTAAGCTTACCGGCTGGCTGAGCTATACCTTATCAAAAACGGAAAAGAAAATAGACGGCATCAACAATAATAACTGGTATAATGCACGCCAGGACAGAACACATGATATTGCGCTGGTAATATCTTACCAGCTCAGTAAAAAGTGGACGCTGTCTGCAAACTGGATCTTCTATACCGGCAATGCTGTTACCTTCCCTGCTGGTAAATATAAAGTAGACGACCAGGTAGTATTCTACTATACAGAAAGGAACGGGTACCGTATGCCCGATTATCACCGCCTTGATATTGGCGCTACCTGGCTCCTGAAGCAAAAGAAAAGGTTTTCTTCGGAGCTCAATTTCAGCTTGTACAATGCTTATGGAAGGGAAAATGCGTATACCATCACTTTCCGAGAAAGCAAGGATGATCCCGACAGGACCGAAGCAGTACAACTGGCATTGTTCAAATTCATTCCGTCCGTATCCTACAACTTTAAATTTTAAACCATGAAGCGCACTATATATCTTCTTTTATCTGTGGTAATTACTTTTTCTTCATGTGAGAAAATAATTGACCTGCCTCTTGATGATGCGGCAAAAAAATACGTGATAGAAGGCGCCATTACGGATACGAAGGGAGGCTGCAGGGTATTGATTTCTCAAACTAAAAACTTTAAGGAAGACAATAGTTTTGAAAGCGTTAGCGGTGCGGCGGTAAGCATAACCGATGGGAATAATAACACTATATCCCTTCCGGAGGTATCCCCCGGCATATATGCAGACAGCTTGCTAAAAGGTATCCCGGGAAGAACATATACCATGCATGTAGCTGTCAATGGAACAACTTTCGAGGCCTCATCGGGAATGCCTTTTAAGGTTAAAATGGATTCGCTGTATATAACAGATGATTTTCTTTTTGGAGAAGTAAGAAAAACGCCTAATGTGGAGTTTCGCGACCCTCCGGGAACCGGCAATAGCTACCGCTTTATACTATATGTAAACGGGATGAAAAGAAAGAATATTTATATAAGTAACGACAGCTATTCAGACGGGAACTTTTCATCCGTAAAACTATTCCTCTTCGGCAATGATGACGATAAGGAGGACAAAAAAATAAAAAGCGGTGATAAAATAAGTGTTGATATGCTTTGCATTTCACCGGAAGTATATAAATATTGGTATAGCTTAGATGCAGGCGCTACCGGCAATAATAATTCCGCCTCTCCTGCCAACCCTGTAAGCAACATTTCGGGTGGTGCACTTGGCTATTTCAGCGCTAATACCATTCAATCCAGATTAGCTGATGTGCCGTAGGCAATCGCTTGCCGGCGAAAATTATATTCTTGATGAACGGTAAAAAAATATGATGGAAACTTTGGTAACAAAAAAAGTTTCCTTAGTTTTGTGCCGATTTTGAAGATTATGGAGATACAGGAAAGAATTGCGGTAAAGGCACATGATTTGTTCTTAAAATACGGCATCCGCAGCGTAAGCATGGATGAGATAGCCACCCAGCTTGGTATCAGCAAAAAAACGATTTACCAGTTTTATGCAGACAAGGATGCCCTGGTGGACAGTGTAATAGATATAGTGGTGAATGAAAATGCGGCGGAATGCTGTATGCAAAAGGAAAGAAGCGAAAATCCTGTGCATGAGATATTTGTGGCAATGGATATGGTACGGGAAATGCTGCGGACAATGAACCCCACCATCGTGTACGACCTGGAGAAGTATCATCCTGCAGCTCACCAGAAACTCAATGATCACAAGAACAAATTTCTGTATAAGCAGATCATAGAAAACCTGGAAAAAGGTATGGCCCTGCAGCTATACCGACCGGATATCAATGTAGAAATTATTGCACGATTCAGGCTTGCCTCAGTATTTCTTTTGTTCAGCCCCGATATATTCCCCTCAGGAAGACTTAACCTTAGCACTGTTATGGAAGAGGTTACCATACATTTTTTATATGGCATAACTACTTCCAAAGGACAAAAACTGATTCAGAAATATCAACAACAACGACAAAAAGATCATATATGAATTTGAAAGAATGGACATTAGCAAGGTGGGTCATCCTGCTTAGTGGAGTGCTGTGCGCAGGCGGGTTATATGCCCAGCAGGATACAGCAATGCACCAGCATGCTTTTTCGCTGCAGCAGGCGTTCGACTATGCACAGCGGCATAATGTGCAGGTGAAGAACGCACTGTTGGATATAAAAGTACAACAACAGGTAAACCGTGAAGTGACAGGGCGGGCATATCCGCAAATCAATGCAAGCGCTTCTACCACTTATAATCCTGCCGTTGCAACACAGGTGATCCCCAATTTCATCTCTCCTGCAATGTACCAGGTATTAATAAATGAAGGCGTTAAAGACGGGAATGGGAATCCTATCCAGATGCCGGGAGATTTTGGTTTTATCGCCGCACAATTTGGTACAAAGTTCGGAGCCAGCGCCGGTGTATCTTTAAGCCAGATCTTATTTGACGGCCAGGTATTTGTAGGACTGCAGGCCAGGGAAACGCTTATTAAGTTTTCAGAGAAGCAAGCCGAGATCACAGAAGAGACCATCCGTGCAAACATTGCTAAAATATATTATCAGCTGGTAGCCAGTAAAACGCAGATCGGCCTGATTGACGCCAATATTGCGCTACTCGAAAAATTACAGCATGATACAAAAGTGATGTATGAAAACGGCTTTGCAGAGCACCTGGATATGGATAAAATTTCCGTTCAGTTGGCCAATCTCCATACTGAAAAGGAAAGTGCTTTAACTCAGATACAGAATGGCTTCCTTGGACTGAAAGTGCTGATGGGTATGCCTGTGAAAGATTCTCTTACACTTACGGATGAAATTACAGATGATAAAATAAAGGAAGGAATACTGGACACCGGAGGGTTCGATTACACACAACGCAGGGACTTCCAGTATGCAGACCTTGGAATAAAGCTCGGTGAATATGACCTGAAACGTTACAGGCTGGCTAAGCTTCCCACATTGTCACTGAACGGGTATTATAACAAAAGTGCCCAGCGTAACAAATTTGACTTTTTCGGCAAAGGTAAGTGGTTTGATATTTCGGCAATAACGCTTCAACTGCAGATACCGATCTTCACAGGTTTTTCTGCCAATGCACGAATAGCCCAGGCTGGCCTGGCTTTGCAAAAAAGCATCAACCAGCAGGAAGCGCTTAAGATCAGCATTGACAGTGAAATTGAAAAGGCAAGAAATACTTTCACTACAGCCATAAAGACACTTGACTATCAAAAGAAGAACATGGCGCTTGCTCAAACCGTGTTTGACCAGACCAAGAAAAAATTTGAAATAGGTACGGGCTCAAATACAGAAATAACGCAGGCTCAAACGGATCTGAAGGCCGCTCAAACTAATTATCTCACAGCATTATACAATGCAATTATTGCTAAAATAGATTACACAAAAGCAACTGGAAAACTATAATCCACCATTATATCTATACAAACAATTTGAATGATTTATAAAAACCGGAATATGCAAAATTTATTTAGAACTGCCGCTGTAATGACCACATTGGTGCTATTGGCAGCATGCGGTGCAAAAACTTCCAAGGGCGATGGAAACAAAGGCATTGCAGAAAAGAAAGCGCAGTTGGAAAAGCTGAAAAGCCAGCAAAAGGAGATCAATGATAAAGTAACATCATTGGAAGAAGAGCTTATCAGGCTTGACCCTTCGCTGAAAAAGGAAAATATGAAGCTGGTGGCTGTTACTGCTCTTGAGCCGGGCAGCTTTACACATTATATTGACCTCCAGGGCCGCGTTGATGCAAATAATATTGCGTATGTGGCTCCCCGCGGCCAGGGCGGCCTCGTAAAAGCAGTATACGTAAAGCAGGGGCAATACGTAAACAAAGGGCAATTACTGCTGAAATTAGATGATGCTATTGCGCAAAAGCAAATTGACCAGTTGAATACGCAACTCGCTTATGCCAAAGACCTTTTGCAAAGACAACAAAATCTTTGGGATCAGAAGATAGGAACGGAAGTACAGTTGCTTAATGCAAAAAACAATGTTGTCAATATAGAAAAGCAACTGGCAACCGCCAAAGAGCAGCTTTCCTTTTCAAACGTGTATGCAGAGATGAGCGGGGTAGCGGAAACAGTGAACATTAAAGTAGGAGAAGCATTTATGGGCGGTCAGCAGATCCGTATTGTGAACACCAATGACCTGAAGCTGATGGTGCAGGTTCCGGAAAACTATATGGAAGCAGTAAGCGTAGGAACACCTGTGGTAATAACGCTGCCGGAAGCCAATAATAAAACGATCAATACAAAAGTATCCGTAGCCGGCAAGCTCATTGATCCCAACAGCCGCTCTTTTTATGTAGAAGCAAAATTACCTGCCGACAAATCATTGCGCCCGAACCAGATCGCACTGGTGAAGCTGCAGGACTATACTGCAAAGAATGTCATCTCTGTACCTGTAGGTACGCTCCAAAATGATGATAAAGGAAAGTTTGTAATGTCGGCAGTTCAGGAAAACGGAAAGCTGGTGGCAAGAAAAAAACCGGTTACCATAGGAGAATTATATGGCGATAAAGTAGAGATAAAGGAAGGGTTGAAGACAGGCGATCAGATCATTACCGACGGCTTCCAGGGATTATATGATGGTCAGACGATCACTACTTCGATGCAATAAGCCTGCCGGCCACAGATAAATCTCTATTTTTTGTTGATATACAACAATACATTTTTATGAGTGCTTTAGAAAATTTGACAGGAAAATTCAAGCAGTTCAAACCTACTACGTGGAGCATAAAGAACAAGACATCTATTTACCTCATGATGATCTTTGTGAGCCTTATGGGAATAGTACAGTTTGTAACATTGCCCAAAGAGCAGTTTCCCGATGTAGTTATTCCCACCGTATATATCCAGACCATATATGTAGGCAATTCCCCCAGGGATATTGAGAACCTGGTAACCCAGCCTATTGAGAAACAAATTAAGGGTATTACCGGTGTGAAGATCCAAAAGACCACCAGCACATCAGTACAGGACTATTCTGCGATAGTGGTGGAGTTCGATGCAAATGTGGATATAGATGTTGCCGTGCAGAAAGTGAAAGATGCGGTAGATAAAGCCAAAACGGATCTGCCGACAGATCTTACCGAAGAGCCAAGCGTAATGGAGGTAAGCCTTTCTGAGATCCCTATCATGTACGTAAACATCAGCGGAGACTACGATAACGTGAAGCTGAAGAAGTATGCTGATGACCTGCAGGATAAGCTGGAAGAGCTTTCACAGATCACCCGCGTGGATATTGTAGGCGCTCCTGAACGTGAGTTCCAGATCAATGTTGACAATTACCGTATGCGCAGCGCAAACATCACTTTTGACGATATTGCGAATGCAGTAGCCCGCGAAAATATGGATATCACAGGCGGCTTGCTGGAAGTGGGTCATAATAAACGCACACTGCAGCTTAAAGGGCAGTTCCATACCGCAGGCGATATAGAAAAGGTGGTGGTGAGAAGCCCTACAGGCGCATCTATTTACCTGAAAGATATCGCAAATATTAAAGACACTACCAAAGAGAGGGAAAGCTATGCACGGCTCGACGGGAAAAACGTGATCACGCTTAATATCGTAAAACGTTCGGGAGAAAACCTTATTGAGACTGCAGAGAACGTAAAGAAGGTGGTAGCAGAAATGCAGGAAAGCGAGTTTCCCAAAGATCTTTCCGTAGTGATCACCGGCGACCAGAGTAAAAATGCGAAGCATTCTTTTGATGAACTGGTAAATTCTATCGTTATCGGTTTTATTCTTGTATTGGTGATCCTGATGTTCTTCATGGGTGTAACAAATGCATTCTTTGTGGCGCTGTCGGTGCCATTAAGCATGTTTGTAGCCTTCATGTTCTTACCCTTAGCGGATCTTATTATCGGCTCAAATGTTACGCTCAACTTTATGGTGCTTTTCGCCCTGTTGTTCGGGCTTGGGATAATAGTGGATGATGCCATTGTGGTTATTGAGAATACCCACAGGATATTTATGCAGGGGAGAGGGAAGCTCTCTTCGGAAAAATCCGCCATTATGGCTGCGGGAGAGATTTTCATCCCGGTACTGGCGGGGACCCTCACTACCCTGGCGCCGTTCTTCCCGCTGTTGTTTTGGCCGGGCATAATCGGCAAGTTTATGATCTATCTCCCGGTGATGCTGATCTTCACACTTACCGCTTCGCTTATAGTGGCGTTCATTATGAACCCGGTGTTCGCAGTAGACTTCATGAACCATCCCGAAGGAGAAACCAAAGCGCCCAAATCAGCAATATTCAAAAAGCCTGCATTCTGGATAGCGGTAGCAGCAGGGATTGTGCTGGATCTCAGCGGGGCGACTTTCCTCGGTAACATCATCCTGTTACTGATGATATTGATTGTTCTCAACAGGTACTTCATTAACGATATTATTCATGCTTTCCAGAACAGGATCCTCCCCTGGATCATGGGGCATTATGAGTCTTTGCTGAAGTGGTCGTTGAAGGGATGGCGCCCCGTGCACCTGCTGCTGGGCACTATCGGGCTTCTTATCATCAGCTTTATGATATTCGGTGCGTCTGTAAGCAGCCAGCGTGTGCCGATTGTGTTCTTTCCAAAAGCCGATCCCAACTTCATATATGTATACCTGAAGCTCCCTGTGGGCACAGACGTGGAATATACAGATTCCATTACAAGAACGCTTGAAGGACGTGTATACAAAGTGCTTGATATGGAGAATGGTAAAAAGAATCCCATGGTAGAAAGTGTGATCTCAAATGTGGCGGTAGGCGCCAGTGATCCTAACAGCGGCGACAGAAGCACCAGGCCGGAACTGGGAAGAGTGCAGGTGTCTTTTGTTGAATTTGAGAAAAGGCACGGAAGATCTACCGCGCTGATACTTGATTCTATACGAAGCGCCATAAAAGGTATACCGGGGGCGGAGATATCCGTAGACCAGGAATCGAGCGGACCTCCCACTGATCCTCCTATCAATATAGAAATTGCGAGCGAAGATTTTGATAAGCTGATCAAGGCCGGAGTGGGCTTAAAAAATTACCTGGATTCTATACAGGTGCCTGGCGTGGAAGAGCTGAAAATGGATGTTGATCTTACCAATCCCGAAATAAGCCTGACGGTTAACCGTCAGCGGGCGCTCATAGAAGGCGTTTCTTCAGCACAGATCGGACAGGAAATACGCACCGCATTGTTTGGGCGTGAAGTATCAAAAATAAAGGATGGCGAAGATGAATATAAAATACAATTGCGCAATAATGAAGTACAGCGCAAAAGCCTGCCCGATCTGTTGAATATGAATATTACTTTCCGTGACATGGCCAGCGGAGGCGCTATCAAAAATGTACCTATCAGTTCGCTGGTAACAGTAGACTATACCAGCACGCTGGGCAGCGTGAAAAGAAAAGATCAAAAGCGTGTGATCACATTGCGCTCCAATGTGCTGACATCGCAGGGCTACACGCCTACAGCGGTAAACGCGCAGATCAAAAATTATATTGACGCCTTCCCGGGTAAAGTACAGGGAGTGACTATTAAGCAGACCGGAGAGGGAGAACAACAGGCAGAAACTGGCGCCTTTCTTTTGAAAGCGCTGGTAATAGCGCTGATGCTTATTTTGTTCATCCTTGTATTGCAGTTCAACTCGGTAAGCAGGCCTGTGATCATATTAACGGAAATCATCTTCAGTATTATCGGCGTACTGCTCGGCTTCAGCATTACCGGTATGGAAGTTTCGGTGGCATTTACCGGGTTAGGCATTGTGGGGCTGGCAGGTATCGTGGTGAAGAACGGTATCCTTGTAATTGAGTTTGCGGATGAATTAAGATCAAGAGGATTAAAGACGCGTGAAGCGGTTATAGAAGCAGGCAAAACACGTATCATACCCGTATTGCTTACGGCGCTGGCGGCTATATTCGGGCTGATCCCGCTGGCTGTTGGTTTTAATATTGACTTTGTAGGGCTGTTCTCTTCCCTTGATCCGCATATTTTCTTTGGCGGCGACAGCGCGCGGTTCTGGAAACCGCTGGCATGGACGATCATCTTCGGGCTGTTGTTCGCCTTTTTCATGACATTGTTCATTGTGCCGAGCATGTACCTGATAGCCGAGCGGCTGAAACGCCCGATGCGCCGTCATTTCGGTGGTAAATGGGTTTCTATGATGGGTATCCCCCCACTGACATTTATCTTCCTGCTGTTGATGCTGCCTTATAGTATGATCCGTCATTTTATTGACAATGCACGCCGCAGAAGAAAACTGGCAGGAGTAAATACCGTAAATGAAAAATGGATAAAGAGCTGGTTTTAATATATAAGAGAGGTGTTGTGAAATACCCCGGCAAA
>CAYWVB010000078.1:0-2111 GCA_964461595.1 uncultured Terrimonas sp.
AGCAATGCTCAACGGATTGCTGGTAAGCGTAGATCCTAAAGTGGATATTTCCATTGTACAACGCATGATAAGCCCGGGATTTCAATCCATCAATGGAAATGCTTTTACTGAAAATACATATCCTACCAATGAAAATGGAGTATATGCGGGCATCAGCATCCGGCCGGGTTCGTCTTTTCGTTTTGATGCTTATGGTGATCTATACCGGTTTCCCTGGCTGAAATACCAGGTGGATGCTCCGGGTTATGGAAAAGATTTCCTGGCGCAACTGACCTATACGGCCGGAAAGAATTTTGAGATTTATACCAGGTTCCGCAGCGAATCCAAACAGGCGAATCAATCCGGAAATATTTCCGCTACTAATTATATTGTCTTTTTACCCAGGCAGAATTGGCGAACCCAGCTCCGTTATAAATTGAATCCATCATTAACTGTGAGAAGCAGGGTGGAATTAATGTGGTTTGATAAAAAAGGACCCGGCAGGGAAAACGGATTTTTGACATTCTTTGATTTTATATATAAGCCGTTGCTCAGTCCCTACGCTGCTAATATCAGGCTCCAGTATTTTGAAACCGATGGATACAACTCCCGGCTTTATGCTTTTGAAAATGATGTGATATATAGTTTTTCGATTCCGTTATTTTACGGCAAAGGTTACAGGTATTACATCAATCTGAATTATGATATCAATAAAAGATTATCCCTATGGGCCCGATGGGCACAATCTATTTATCCGGGAGCCACTTCCATTGGTTCCGGGCTTGATGTCATTCGGGGGAATAAAAGAAGTGAAATCAAACTGGAAGCCAGGCTGCTGTTTTAGTGAGTTGAGGTTGTAAGCCCCGAAGAATGAATGCTGAAATAAAATGTTATAGCCTGTTTTTACAAACTGAGTCTTGTAACTGTGAAAGAGCCCGGATTGCAATCTTTCAGGCAATGATCCGATCCTGGCCTTTTTTAAGCAATGGAAAATAATCCACTATTTTTGAACTGTAAAAAACTATTATGCCCGAACAAATTCAACAACCTAATCAGCTCAATATTGAAATCTCTGAAGAAGTAGCCGAAGGTTCCTATGCTAATCTTGCTATCATCACTCATTCTCAGGCAGAATTTGTGATTGACTTTGTTAACGTGATGCCCGGTACTCCAAAAAGTAAAGTGAAATCCCGGATCATTCTTACGCCGCAGCATGCAAAACGACTGATGAGAGCCATAACTGAAAATATCGGTAAGTATGAAGTTGCAAACGGGCCAATCAAAGACCTTGAAGAAATCCAGTTGCCATTAAACTTCGGAGGACCTACTGCGCAAGCATAGTATTGCAGCTATATTGTTATAATAATCCTTCATCTGCAAAGCTGTAATAGCCCTCTTCACTTACAATGATGTGATCCAGAATACTAATGTCAAAGTAACGGGCTGCCTCCTTAATCTTTTTGGTGAGATCTTCATCAGCCCGGCTGGGTTTCAGGCTGCCGGAAGGATGATTATGGCAAAGCACAATATTGACAGCATTTTCTTCCAATGCAGTTTTCATAATGATCCTGGGATCAGCCACTGTACCGGTTATTCCGCCTTCGCTTATCACTTTAAAATGATTGACCCTGTTAGCCCTGTTTAAAAAGAGAACTGCGAAATCTTCATGCCGGTAATCTTTTAATTTGGGTTGGAGATATTGAGCTAATTCATGGCTGTTGGAAATAGCCGGTTTTTCCAGTGCAGTTGAAGATTGCCTTCTTCTGCCCAATTCCAGTGCGGCAGCTATTGTCACAGCTTTTGCAGGCCCGATACCTTTTGTTTGCATCAGCTCTTTTACGGAAAGCTTACCGAGTTCATTCAGATTGTTTTTTCCCTTCTCCAATATTTGTTTTGCCAGGTCTACAGCAGACATTTCTTTGGTTCCATGATGGATCAGTATTGCCAACAGTTCAGAATGGCTTAAGGCATCAGCACCGAGTGATAGTAATTTTTCTCTTGGCCGGTCGTCTTTTGCCCAGTTTTTAATTGAGTAGTTCTGCGCTTGCATTTAACAAGTTTAGATAATAATTTTAACCCCGACAATACAATTTTACGTGATTTATACCGGCGAAAGTGCGCCGAAGCGTGGT
>CAYWVB010000078.1:2121-7256 GCA_964461595.1 uncultured Terrimonas sp.
GACAATACAATCTTAGTAGTACTTAAACCCGTTTCCCTATTTAATAACTAAAACCAATAATATGAAAACCAGGACAAATTCTTCCTTAGGCGCTTTACACCCCATACTTTTCTTTGCCGGAGTATATGCAGTTGCTCTATTGTTCTCCATTTTCATTTGTTCCTCTTTATTTTATAGCTGTAATGCCACTTCTTCCGATGTGGTGCAGAAGCAGGAAGCACCTACTCAACAGGGTTCGTTGATAAAACCTGCTACGGCTGCAATTATCAATAAGTAAGATTGATTTTATATATTATTGAAAAACAATAGAGTAAAGTATAAATAATTTTTTTCTATTCCCGGCCGATTTATTTGTTGGCAGCTATAATATTCCTGTCAAATAAACCTTTCTCATAAAATTTTTAGAATTGCGCCCAGGTCTTATTCGGGCTTGTTGTCCTTATTTAGGTAAATGCTATTTCTTAAAAGATGAAAAAAACCAATAGCCGTTTTCAACCTTATAAGATCAATAATTTTTAATTACAATCTCCATTAATTTATAATTCTCAAGAGCAAAATTGGGAACAACACTTTAAAAGCAGTGTTTATATCCGGTGGTCAAATAACCGGTAATTTTCAATTTTTATCATAATGTAAATGGGATTTATCTGAAGATTGAGATAATTACCTATAAATCGTATTAGAAAAAAATAATATCAAAACAATCAATTGATATAGTTTATATAATAGAGGAATTGTGTTCCTTAAAGATACTCTCTGTATTAAATGTGATTATTACTGAAATCGTAAATTAATTTTTTCAAAATTTATCATAGGTTTTTTTTGTCAGGTCAATTATTTAATAAGTTCCTTTTAAATTTTTCAAAAAAATTTGATTTCAATTTATTTATTTTTAATAACTCGATATATTTTTTTAAAAAATATGTTTTAAGCAGCAAATAATAATCTTTCTTTGTCCTTATTCAGGATCGGATAAATTAACATTTCGAAAACTTAATTTTTTTTAACCTTTCTCATTTTCTTTAAACCCAAAAATAGTTATTATGAGAGTAGTATTTTCGCTTTTACTAATGCTTTGCTTGAGCGTTTTAGCTTTCTCTCAGCCACGGCAAGTGACTGGTAGAATTCTAAATGAACAAGGTGCTCCTGTACCTTTTGCTTCTGTTCTGGAAAAAGGTACTAAAAACGGGGTGTCTGCAGATCAGGCAGGAAATTTCACAATCAGAGTTGCACCCAATGCAGTTTTGGTTATTACTGCTATTGGTTTTTCTTCCCGTGATATCAGGGCCACCGGCGATCTCAGTAAGATCACATTGGTTGCCAGCGGTGAGAATATTGATGAAGTTGTTATTACAAGTGCTTATGGTGCAAAAACAGTTGCCCGCGGGGTAACCTATAATGCACAAATAGTGTCGGGTGAAAAAATAAATACCATCCGGCAGACGAATTTGAATAATGCACTGGCCGGTAAAGTAGCCGGTATCCAGGTGCGCAGCCAGTCTGCAGTTGGTTTGGGATGGGGTACTTCTGTACGTATTAATGGTGCTAACGGATTTGGTACCGGTGGCGGCCCTATATATGTTGTGGATGGAACCATTCTTCCTAATATCCAGGATATTAATATGGACGAAATTGAGGATGTTACAGTTTTGCAAGGCCCTGCTTCAACTGCATTATATGGTCCATCAGGTGCAGGTGGTGCAATAGTTGTATCCATGAAAAAAGGAAGAAAATCAAAAGGTATTGGCATTGACCTGAACATGGGTGTTACTTTCGACAAAGTAAGCATCCTGCCTAACTATCAGAATTCATATGCCGGTGGCGGAGCTGCCGATTTGATGAAATATACCTGGAAAACCGGCGACCCGGTTGAATGGAAAGCATTGGATGGTAAGTTTTATCCTGATTACAGCGATGATGCCAGCTGGGGTCCCCGTATGGTGGGGCAGGAATACATTCCCTGGTATGCATGGTATGGCGGTACTAAATATTCTTATGCAACCGCAAAGCTGCTTCCTCAACCGAATAATTCAAGAGACTTTTTTGAAACCGGTGTTAATTACAATAATAGTGTAGCGTTTACTAAGGTTACCGATATGTCAAGTATCCGGGTTTCATTTAATAATATCAGCATAGATGGAATGTTGCCCAGTACATCATTAGTCAAAAATGTGCTGTCAACAAAAATGAATTTTGATCTGAATAAACATTTATCGGTGGGTGGGGACATTAATTATGTCAATACAAAACAAAAGGGCGAAATCAACGATGGTTATTCAAACCAGTCAACCGGTTCTTTCAACCAATGGTTTCACCGGGACCTGGATATGGGAATCATGAAGGAATTAAGAGGTTTAAGAACTCCTGATGGTATTTATGCAAGCTGGAATCACGCTAATCCATCTTCATTTAACCCGGGTAATCCCAGGAACTTTTATGCCGCTAACTACTGGTATAACTTTTATACCTGGTTTGATTTAGTTGATATGCCCAGCCAGGCAGATCGTTTATATGGTAACCTCTACATTAAGTATAAGGTTAATAAGCATATTGATCTTAAAGCCACTTATAGAAAACAACAAAATACAACCTGGTCTGAACAAAAATTCAGCTCAGAGCTTAATAAGAGTGGACTTCAAACCACAGGTAATGAACCCAGGGCTAAAGGTTACTATTCCACAGGAACTACCTTTTCAAACATCAGGGATATCGAGCTTATAGGAAACTATAATCAATCTTTTTTACAAAATAAATTGGATGTCGGCCTGTTAGTTGGTGCTGATTTCAACAGGCAACTGTCAAAATCTAATTCAGCAGCTACCAATAATGGATTAAACGTTCCAAACTTATTTACAGTTGGAAATTCAAAAGATCAGCCTTCCGTATCAAATGGCAGATCAGAAAGTGCATACAGGGCTTTCTTCTCTAAGCTGGATTTAGGATATAAGAAAATGATTTATGGTGAAGCTACTGTAAGGCAAGACTATTTTTCTACTCTTCCTCCTGCCAATAACGGAGTATTATCCAAATCATTTGGTTTATCATTTGTATTTAGCGAATTGCTGAAAGATAAAATGCCCTGGTTATCATTTGGAAAAATAAGAGGATCATGGGGTGAAATTCCGCAAGCTATCGGAACTTATGCATACCCTGGATTTGCTTATGGAGTCGGCCAGTTCCAATGGAATGGTAACTTCCTGATGGGAACTCCGGATGCTTTAGTGGATTCTGCAATTCACGGTAGCGTATCCACTCAAAAAGAAGTTGGTTTGGAAATGTATTTCCTGAAAAGAAGGGTAGGGTTTGAATTTACCTATTTTGAAGGTACTCAGAAAGACTTCCCTTATTCTGCTTCAATCAATGGTGCAAGCGGATTTACTTCCAAACTGATTAATATCGGAGAATTAACTAAGAACGGTGTTAATGCAAGATTGATACTGAGGCCGGTTAATTTGCCAAACATCAAGTGGGATCTGAGCGCTACATGGGCCTATTTGCTGCATAACAAAGTAGTTGAAATATCAGATGATGTAAAACGTATTGCATTGGAAGGGGTATGGGGCTCCACTATGCCTTACCTGGTTCTGCAGGAAGGTAAAGAATGGGGACAGATATATGGCAATGGTATTAAAAGAAATGCTGCCGGTGTGCCTATCCTCACTACAAGCGGGGCCTACATCAATGATCCTAATGTTTATTTTGGCAGTGTTTTACCAAGATACACAGGTGGTGTTCAGAATTCATTTGAAATCTATCATGACTTTATTTTGAATGTAAATATTGACTACCAGTCTGGCGGAAAATTTGTTTCTCTTTCTGACCAGTGGGGCTCTTATTCAGGTCTTACTGCCAGGACTGCAACTATCAATGATAAAGGGAACCCGGTTCGGGATGCAGTAGCCGATGGTGGTGGTGTGCATGTTATAGGAGTGGATGCCAATAATAATAAAGCCGATTATTATGTTGCCGCTGATGATTACTATCACAATTTATATAACAATAAAACTTTTGACCCCTATGTTTATGATTTGACATTTGTAAAACTCAGGGAAATTTCTATTGGATATAAAATACCCATTCAGAAGATTCGTGGTTTAGGGAAGGTTATCAGCAATGCAACTTTTTCAATTATCGCCAGGAACCCGGTATTGATTTATGCAAAAACAGCGGATTTCGATCCATCTGAAGTCGGTTATAATTCCGGTGAAACGGCAAACTATCCCGGCACAAGAGGAATAGGAGTTAATTTAAAAATCGGTTTCTAAAATTATTAATCTTAAAAGAACTTATATGAATAAAAGATCATTTTTAATATTTGGCGCTTCCGCTGTTCTTTTGTCCTCGGTTGTTATATCAGGATGTAATAAAATAAAGGACTTCGGAGATACAAACGTCAACCCGGCAGCAACAACAACTCCCATTCTTGGTGCATTGTTAACAAATGTGGAAGCCGGATTAGGAAGCTATGCTTCAAATACAGGCGGAGGGCTCTATTGCCAGTATTTCTCGGAAACACAATACACTGATTACTCACTGTATTCTTTGCAGCAAGTCTCTTTTACCGGTCATTATTCCGGCCCCCTGTATGATTTGCAAAATATCATTATTCAAAACCAGAGTAATAACATGAATGCCGTTGCTTTAATACTGCAACAGTATATTTTTTGGAGAGTTACTGATTCATGGGGTGATGTTCCTTATTCCGGGGCTTTGAAAGGTGATCCCCATCCTGCTTATGATAAGCAGGAGGATATTTATAAAGGCTTGCTCAGTAACCTGACAGCAGCTGCAGGAATGTTTGATAACACTTCCATAATAACAGGGGATATAATATTCGGAGGTAATACTGCACTTTGGAAGAAAACAGCCAATTCGCTTCGTATGATGATTGCATTACAATTATCAAAAAAATATCCCGGCGCAAGTGATTATGCAGCTACGCAGTTTAAAGCTGCTTTAAATGATCCGGGCGGATATATAAGCTCGAACAGCGACAACTTTGATATCGTTTTCCCGGGTGGCAATTTTAAATGTAACTGGTGGAATGTTTATAATGGTCGTAAAGATTATGGGGAAAGTAAAACCATGACCGACCTGTTAAGCGATTTAGGTGATGCCAGGATTAATGTTTATGG
>CAYWVB010000078.1:7356-15100 GCA_964461595.1 uncultured Terrimonas sp.
AAACCATGACCGACCTGTTAAGCGATTTAGGTGATGCCAGGATTAATGTTTATGGCGGCGCCACAGAATTGGAAGGACAGCCCAATTCTTTAGATCCTTCATCTATTGGAGTGCCATACGGTGTGAAGAGGGCAACTGCGGAAGCATTTACTTCGGGGAACACTACCTGGGCCCGTGTATTAAGAGGAGATTTCAGGCAACAAACCGGTACTACAGTTATTTTAAGCGCCGGCCAGATTGCCTTAGCCCGTGCAGAAGCTGCCGATTTGGGATGGACCTCCGAAAACCTGGTTTCTGTATATCAGCAGGGAATTACATTAAGTTTTGCTCAATGGGGTCTTCCGGCACCATCCGCAAGTTATTTAGCACAAGCTGATGTTGTTATTACCCCCGGGGGACCTAACAACAAAGCAAATATTTCTGTACAGCGCTGGTTGGCTCATTACCCGGATGGAATGACAGGCTGGGATATTTGGAGAAAGAGCGGTTTCCCGGTATTAACACCTGCACCGGATGCAACTAACGCTTCCAAGCAAATACCCAGGAGACTTGCCTATGCCACTTCTGAAGCAAATACCAATACAGATGCATATAACGAAGCGGTAGGAAGGATGTCAGGAGGAGATACTCAGGATTCAAAAGTTTGGTGGGATCAGTAAAATTATTTAAAATATATAAAATAAATAAAATGAAACTAAGTATTAAATATTTTCTGACAATCTTAAGCGCTGCATTCATTTTTACTTCATGTATTAAAAATGATGTGGTTAAGCTGGGAGACAAGGGTACCCCCCGGGTTCGGATTCAGGAAGCCCCTGACCAGCTTCAGTATTTATCTCCTTTTACGGGTGATAAAGTAGTTGACCTGTTTACTCTTATCCGTGATGAAGTAAGCAATTCGGCAATAAATCAGCCATTGACAATAACATTAACTACAAGTTCTACGGGACTGGATGCATTTAATACTGCCAATGGAACAGATTATTTAGAACTTTTGCCGAGCTCTTTTACAATTGTTCCGGGCAAGGGCATTGAAGCTAAAGGAAATGGCCAATATGCTGTGACGTTTGCACCCGGTGTTAGCAATTTGACATTTTCTATTACAATCAATAGTTCAACATGGGATTTTTCCGGAATAAATGCACTTGATTTTTCAATTACTAATTCTGCCGGTAAAGAAATAGCTACAGGAAAGAATGAAATAGTAACGGCGGTAGGTGTTAAAAATAAATATGATGGTCATTATAGTGTGGATGGCGTCATGGTAGATTTTGCTAATGCTACACTTACAGGAAATTACCCTATGGATGTGAACTTAGAAACAGTTGGGCCTAATAGTGTCATAATGTTCGACAATGATTATGGTGGTTATTATCATTCAATTTTGAGTGGTGGCTCTCTTTCCGGATACGGAGCTTATTGCCCGGTATTTAATTTTGATCCGGGTACAGATGCCATCATAAGTGTTGAGAATGCTTATGGTCAACCATCAGGCAATGGACGTTCTGCAGAGTTAGATCCCAGTGGGCTTAATAAATTGAATTCCGATAAAAGCATTGATGTTAATTACTGGATGAACCAACCTTCTGTAATAACACCACATAGAGTTAGTTTCCAGGAGCATTTTACTTACAAAGGCCCCCGGTAATAAATTTTATAAAATATATGTTTCTTTAAATAATTGAGGCTATCAGAAAATGATAGCCTCAATTATTTTATACAGCTCCTGAGTTTAAAGAATATCAATCAACACCTAAAGCTAATTTCAAATCATCAGGTTGAGTTATTTCTGGAGAGGCAATTCAGAAAATAAATATTTCTCATTTCTTGCATCGCAGGATATTTTTAATATCCGGATAGCGGGAATGCGTCCTTATTTAATATCTTCGCCGCACATTAATCTTTCATGGCTGCAAAAATATTTTCGGGAACCAGCTCTCAGGAATTAGCTGCAGAGATTTGCAGGCAATACGGTGCTCGTTTAGGTAAAGTAAACATTCAACGATTCAGTGATGGTGAAATCTGCCCTGTTTTTTTAGAAAGTATCCGGGGCGATTTTGTTTTCCTGATACAAAGCACCTATTCTCCTACAGACAACCTGATGGAGCTTCTTCTAATGATTGATGCTGCCCGCCGTGCTTCTGCCTATAAGGTTATAGCAGTGATGCCCTATTATGGATATGCCCGCCAGGACAGGAAAGACAAACCCAGGGTGGCTATCGGGAGCAAACTGGTTGCCAATATGCTGGTGGCAGCAGGAGCTGACAGGGTGATTACTATGGACCTGCATGCACCTCAGATTCAGGGCTACTTTGACATTCCTGTTGACCATCTAGACAGCCATGCGCTTTTTATTCCATACATTGAAAATCTGAGGTTGGAAAACCTTACCTTTGCCGCCCCCGATGTGGGAAGTACCAACAGGGTACGGGAAATTGCCAGCTATTTTAATGCAGAAATGGTGATCTGCGACAAACATCGCAAAAGAGCCAATGAAATAGCCAGCATGGTAGTGATTGGGGATGTATCCGGCAGGGATGTAGTAGTTATTGATGATATCTGCGACACCGGCGGAACTTTAGCAAAAAGCGCAGCTCTTTTAAAGGAAAAAGGTGCCCGGAGTGTCAGGGCTTTAATCACTCACCCTGTGTTAAGCGGTAAAGCCTATGAAAATATAGAAAAAAGCGTGTTGGAAGAACTGGTGGTTTGCGACACTATACCACTAAGAGGACAGTGCTCAAAGATCAAGGTGATATCTGTTGCAGAATTGTTTGCAGTAGCCATCCGGAATGCATTTGAAAATAAAAGTATAACCAATCTCTTCATTCATTCGCAACGGAGAGACAGGTAAAGAAGAAAAGAGTAACCAAAAAATAAATATAAACAATGAACACGATTACAATCGAAGGACAACTGAGGACCGGTTTTGGTAAAGGAGCCACCCGCCAACTCCGCTCTCAGGAACAAGTGCCCGGTGTAATTTACGGGGGTGCACAGGAGGTTAATTTTTATGCTCCTGCTGCGGCATTTAAACCTTTTATTTACACACCGAAATTTCAGTTTGCAGAAATTAAAGTTGATGGAAAATCCTACAAATGCATTTTAAAGGATTTACAGTTTGACAAGGTTTCTGATTCATTAATTCATATTGATTTAATGGAACTGGTGGAAGATAAAAAAGTGGTGGCCAGTATTCCGGTTCGTATTACAGGCAATGCAAAAGGAGTGAAAGACGGTGGTAAACTTCATGTCAAAATGAAAGCACTGAAGGTGAAAACCTATCCGAAGTTTCTGAAAGAGCAGATTGATGTGAATGTGGATGCGCTGGAACTGAATGGAAATATAAGAGTGGAAGATGTGAAAGAAGAAAATTTCGAAATTCTGAATTCTCCACGTATCCCGATTGCATCTGTCACTCTCACCCGGGAGCTGAAACAGGAAGAAGCCGCTGCCGCACCTGCTGCCGCTGCAACCCCTGCTGCCGGAACAGCAGCTCCTGCTGCTGCAGCTGAGAAAACGGATAAAGCAGCCGATAAAGGAAAAAAATAAAATATCACATCAGATTAGAAACCCGTATCAGATGATGCGGGTTTTTTATTTACTTCAGCCGATATTTGAATATTGATTAGGTTATGAAATTTCTGATTGCCGGTCTGGGAAATATAGGTAATGAATATGCGCATACAAGACACAATATTGGTTTTGATGTTGTAAATGCATTTGTTAGTAAACATGGCGGTAGTTTTCGTGTGGACCGGCTGGCCTATGTTGCCGAAGTAAAGTGGAAGGGGAAAATTTTTATTTGTATATGCCCTACCACTTATATGAATCTAAGCGGCAAGTCAGTTAAATATTGGCTGGAAAAAGAGAAAATTGCACTTGAACACTTGCTGGTAATTGTTGATGAAGTGGCTTTACCGCTGGATACAATAAGAATCCGGTCCGGTGGCAGCAGTGGAGGGCATAATGGATTAAAAGACATCGAGGAGATTCTGGCGACCCGGGATTATCCCCGCCTGAGGTTTGGAATCGGTAATGCTTATCCCAAAGGACGGCAGGTTGATTTTGTTTTAGGCCATTGGAAAAAGGAAGAAGAACCCCTGGTGAAACTGAAAATTGAAGCTGCCATTGCAGCAATTGAAAGCTTTGCTATACAGGGTATTGCAAATGCAATGAACGAAATAAATAATAAAAAATTTTCCCTATGATAAATCAGATTGATTACTTATTTTAGCGTGTCGTAACAACTTCCACGACTTAAGATCCAATAAACATATTGACTGCATGAATATATGGGATAAAATTTCCTATGAGTTTTGTATCCGGTATATTTATTTAAAATGATTCCTGAATATGAAAATTTTTTGCGTTGGTCGTAACTATGTTGAGCATACGAAAGAATTGGGCAATGAAATTCCCGAAGAACCGGTTATTTTCATGAAGCCGAAAAGCGCAATGCTGCAACCGCATTCCCCCTTTTACTACCCGGAATTTACTAATGAACTGCATTACGAGTGTGAACTGGTGCTTCGCATCAGTAAAAACGGGAAGTACATACAGGAAAAGTTTGCAAGCAAGTATTATGATGCTGTTACAGCCGGAATTGACTTTACGGCCCGTGATGTTCAAAAAGAATTAAAAGAAAAAGGATTGCCCTGGGAAAAGGCAAAGGCCTGGGATAACTCTGCCGTGATTGGCAAGTGGCTTCCTTTAGCCGGCCTGAAAAATAAAAAAGATATTAATTTTTGCCTGTATAAAAATAAAGAACTGGTGCAGCAGGGAAACTCGGGAAATATGATACACAACTTTGACAAAATTGTTTCCTATATTTCCAATTATTTTTCTGTCAATATCGGTGATGTGGTTTTTACCGGCACACCGGCAGGAGTGGGTGAGGTAGTGGTAGGTGATGAACTGGAAGCCTTCATTGAAGATGACAGTATGTTTACGTTAGAAGTAAAATAGACATTTCGTTCAGAACCCGGCAATCAAAACCAACTTTGACATGAGCCATCCGGAATAAACGGGTGGCTTTATTGTTATTCGACAGGCTTCGGTCTTTCCATTAATTTTGCTCTTTCTCTGCTTGCTTAATATGACAGATATATCCATACTTCTAAAAGCCTATCGCCTTATGTGCCAGGTAAAGGCGATGGCAGAAATTTATGAAGCTAACCGAAGTATTTGCAAATATGTTCATTCCACTTCCCGGGGGCATGAAGCAATTCAAATCGCAACAGCATTTCAGTTGAAATCGCATGACTTTGTCAGCCCGTATTACCGTGATGAAAGTTTATTGCTTGGCCTGGGTTTTACTCCTTACGAATTGATGTTACAGTTGCTTGCAAAAGCTGATGACCCGTTTACGGGTGGCAGGGAATATTATTCTCACCCTAATTTTAAAGGAGAAGGTAAGCCTGTTATTATTCATCAAAGCAGTTCTACAGGAATGCAGGCTATTCCCACTACAGGAATTGCACAGGGAATTCAATACCTGGAAGCTACCGGTTCTGCAGAATTAAAAAGAGGAGAACCGGGTGAACTTCCCGTGGTTCTTTGTTCATTAGGCGATGCCTGTATTACTGAAGGAGAAGTCAGCGAAGCATTCCAGTTTGCAGTGTTGAAACAATTGCCAATTGTGTATTTGGTGCAGGATAATCAGTGGGGTATCAGTGTGACGGCTGAAGAATCGAGAGCTATGAATGCCTTTGAATTTACAAGCGGATTTAAAGGAATGAACCGGATACAGGTGGATGGAAGTGATTTTGAAGCTTCATTTGATGTATTAAAAAATGTAATTGAGTTTGTACGAAATGAGAGGAAGCCTTACCTGGTTCATGCAACCGTGCCATTATTGGGTCATCACACCAGTGGTGTGAGAAGAGAGTTTTACAGGTCTGAAAAAGATTGGTCAGAACATTTGAAAGATGATCCGGGGCCAAAGTTGAGGAAACGACTCCTGGAGAAAGGAGTCAATGAAAAAGAAATAGTTTTAATTGAAAAAGGAGCTGCTGTTCTTATTGAAGAAGAATTCAGAAAGGCTGTAAATGCTCCGGAACCTGACCCGGATCAAATTGAGGAACACATTTTTATTCCTACCCCGGTTACAGAAGAAAAAGGAGAAAGAAACCCTGCCGGTGCTCAGAAAGCATTTATGGTTGATGCCGGTTTATTTGCTATCAGGGAAATTATGGAAGCGCATCCTGAGGCAATCCTATACGGCCAGGATGTTGGTAAAAGACTGGGAGGAGTGTTCCGGGAAACGGCGACATTGGCAGATCAATTTGGTGTCCTTAGGGTTTTTAATACTGCAATACAGGAGGCTTATATTATTGGTTCTGCCATTGGCATGAATGCAATTGGTTTAAAGCCGATAGTTGAAGTTCAGTTTGGAGATTATATTTACCCCGGTTTAAATCAACTGGCATCTGAAATTTCAAAAAGTTGTTATCTCAGTTGCGGCAGGTTCCCGGTTTCAATGGTACTCAGGGTTCCGGTAGGAGCTTACGGTGGTGGCGGCCCTTATCACAGTGGTTGTGTAGAGACTACTCTACTTTCTATTAAAGGCATTAAAATAGCTTTCCCGTCTAATGCTGCAGATATGAAAGGCCTCATGAAAGCTGCTTACTATGATCCTAATCCTGTGGTGATGCTGGAACATAAAGGACTGTACTGGAGTAAAGTTCCGGGTACGGAAGAGGCTAAAACTATTGAACCGTCAGAAGATTATATACTTCCTTTTGGCAAAGGGAATATTGTCTTAAATGCAGATAAAAAGGCTATCAGTGCCGGTGAAAGTTGTGTAATTATTACTTATGGAATGGGAGTATATTGGGCAAAAGCTGCAGCAAAGAATTTCAGCGGACAGATTGAGATCATTGATCTCAGAACACTATTTCCTCTTGATGAAAAGCTGGTTTTTGAAAGGGTGAGGCAACATGGCAAATGTTTAGTTCTTACGGAAGAACAGCAAAATAATTCATTTGCCGAAGCACTGGCTGGAAGAATTTCGAAAAGATGTTTTCAATGGCTGGATGCTCCTGTTGAGGTTCTCGGGGCATTGAATTTGCCTGCGGTTCCCATGAACATAAGTTTGGAAAGTGCAATGCTTCCCAATGCTGAAAAGCTGTCAGTTGTCATTGAGAAGTTATTGAATTGTTGAGTTCCAAAAGTGTAAATCAATTATCTTTGCAGCCCATTTTGGCGGGGTAGCTCATCCCGATATCCATCGGGAGGTAAGAGAGTCGGATTCATATCCGCCTGCGGCGGACAAGGGTTCAAAAAGGAAGTTAAAATAATGGCGGGGTAGCTCAGGTGGTAAGAGCGTCGGATTCATAACCCGGAGGCCATGGGTTCAAGTCCCATCCCCGCTACAATAAAGGCTCAAATAACTATGGGCCTTTTTGTATGTTATATACTGTTTACATATTGTATTCTGACAGGTATAAGAAACATTATACAGGTTATACATCAAATTTAGAATTAAGGATTAAATCGCATAATGAGTTTGGCAAAGATTGGACAGCCCGGTACCGGCCCTGGAAAATTATTTTCACCCGGGATTATTCAACAAAGGAAGAAGCGATGAAATATGAGCGATGGTTGAAATCAGGAATTGGCAGAGATTTTATTAAAACACTTCCTCATTAAAGTAATATTGATGTTGTATTCATATCCGCCTGCGGCGGACATGGGTTCAAGTCCCATCCCCGCTACAATAAAGGCTCAAATAACTATGGGCCTT
>CAYWVB010000078.1:15200-20513 GCA_964461595.1 uncultured Terrimonas sp.
TCCGCCTGCGGCGGACATGGGTTCAAGTCCCATCCCCGCTACAATAAAGGCTCAATTTAAGGGAGCCTTTTTTATCTTAAGATAAATTGCCCGATTTTATAATTTAAAATGGCCTGCTTTGTTGGAATGCAGTCATTTTTATTATCATTGAGAAACGGATTAATGAAAGCCTGCCAGCTAAATTTCATTTTTGATGAAAATCACTGCAATGGCTAATGTTTATCAGCAAAATCATTTGTTGATAAAAATTAAATTTGAATAGAATTTCTAAATTGCCGGAATTTGTAAATTCAAAATATTCTCTTTGATAAGAGTCTAATTCAAATTGTATCATTTAATGGCCGGTTCCAAAACTTAATAAAATACAGATTGGATATTTTCAGGCAATATAAGTTTTTGCATAAGCTGTTTCTTGTTTATTTTTTTCCTCCCATACTAATCATACTAAACTATTTCGTATTCAATTTTCTGACTTCACTTTTTGATGTTAAAGAAGGTTACCTGGCAGGAAGATTCTCTTACTGGATATTTTTTTGCATTATTCCGGTTAAGTTATGGATAAGTAAAAAGAACCTTGCTTTACTCTTTAAAGTAAAAAAAATGAATTGGTGGCAGATGATCCTGATTATTCTGCCTGTTGTATTTGCATTTAAGAATAATACTTTTAAAACAGGCATTGAAGAAGCAGCACCAATGACAATAGTTCTTATGTTATTATTTGCGGTTGTTAATGCTTTCTGTGAAGAATATTTATGGCGTGGATTGTATTTCAATTATCATCAAACAAACATTTTTTTCTCTGTTATAGTGCCCTCAGTCTGGTTTGCAGTCTGGCACTATGTCCCATTGTCTATTTATCCACCTGGTATGGGAAATTTCTATTTTATATTGTCAGTTTTCGGGATGGGATTGTGCTGGGGTATCGTTACATTTTATACAAGATCTGTTTTTTGGAATATCATTTCACATACATTAGTAGATATTGCCGGAATAGGGTGGTATATTTCTATTATCTGAGATTATTGGATAATGATGAAAAGTTTTTTTTATAATCTGATTGTAAAAAGCCTGTCTGGCTGACTATTTTATGATTCTGAACGATGGATACATTAACTCATATAGCACTTGGGGCTTGTGTTGGAGAAGTCTTCCTGGGTAAAAAGCTGGGTAAAAAGGCCTTATTAATCGGCGCTTTTGCAAACAGTATTCCGGATATTGATTTTATTACAGCTTTTTGGATGAGTATTGACCAGAGCTTGTTAGCACACCGGGGGTTCACTCATTCCTTTTTGTTTGCATTGCTGGTTTCGGTTTTATTGGTGTATTTATTTCATATTAGATATAAACGATATAATATTCTATTGAAGGTTTGGATATCTTTTTTTCTGCTTGAGTTGCTTATTCATTTGTTTATAGATGCTTTTAATAATTACGGAATTGGCTGGCTGGAGCCTTTTAGTCATATTCGTTTTTCATTCAATACTATTTTTGTTGTGGATCCTTTTTATTCAGTTTGGCTGTGGATAGCATTGCTGGTATTAGTAATATTAAAAAAAAATCACCCAAAAAGAATGTTCTGGAGAGAATTCGGCTTAGGCATCAGCACCTTATATTTTATGTATTGTGTCGTTAATAAATTCAAGGTTGATTCAGATATAAAAAACGTATTGAAGACTCAAAATATAAACTACTCCCAATATCTTACCACGCCAACTCCCCTGAATAACTGGTTGTGGTACGTAGCAGCCGGAAACGATACCGGCTTTTATATCGGATATTATTCTGTATTTGACCGCAACAAAAAGATGAATCTTCATTTCTATCCTAAGAATGATTCATTACTAAACCCGGTTCGGGATCATAAGGAAGTAAAACGATTGATCCGGTTTTCAAAAGGTTTTTATACTCTTGAGAAATGGCAGGATACACTCGTGTTTAATGACCTACGATTCGAGCAAATTGTAGGATGGTACAAGCCTGAGACCCGGTTTGCTTTTCATTATTATCTTCAGCATAAGGGCGACAATCAATTTGTGGTTCAACGGGGACGGTTTGCAGGCTGGAACCTGCAAACAACAACCGCCCTGGTAAAAAGGATTTTGGGAAAATAATTCCGGGATTTTAATTTTTCTCACGGAAGTAGAATGTAAAAAGAAAAAAGAGAAACTTGATTAGCTGGTAAGAGCTCCAGCGAACCAGGCGTTTGAATACTGTAGATGTTTTGAAAAGCAATTCTTCTGTTATTTCCAGGCAATTTTGCTGAATAATCCGTTCCAGCGCCTGATCTACCTTTTCTGCAAATGAAGCATTGAAAACATCCAGGTTTAATTCGATACTTGCATATGCACTGATATTATTTATATTGTAGGATCCGAGGGTTAACCATTCGTTGTCACACACAGCAACCTTGCCATGTAGTACGGCCCCCTGGTATTCAAAGATCCTGATTTTTTTACGGAGCATCCAGTTGTATATGTAGCGTTCTGCTTTTTTGGCCAGCTTAACGTCGGATAATCCTGCCAGCACCACTTTTATTTTTATCCCACGGTTTAAAGCCTGAATCATGCTTTGACGCATCACTCTCCCCGGTAAAAAATAACTACATAATATAGTTACCTCTTTTTGTGCATTCTTCAGCATTTCAATATAACTGCGGGATATCTCGTTTTTTCTCCGAACCCAATCATTACGACGCATTCGTACAAAACATTTATCCTCTTCCGGAATGTTGAACTGCAATTCTTTTTGACTACAAGGTGTACTATTTACCCTGAGGGGAAATCCTTTCCATGTTTTCCAGCATAGTTCACACAATTGTTGTACAATCTCCCCTTCAACGTGTAGCGCAAAATCCAGCCAGGCGGGATGTCCCGGCAAATCATTGTAGCGGTCTGAAATATTAATTCCTCCCACCAATGCATGGCGGTTATCTATCACTATTACTTTATGATGTAGTCGTCTTCCAAAATAAAAATACTTACTCTTTAAAATGGTTTCAAAAAACCGGAATTGAATTCCTGCATTGCGAAGATCATCTATAAACTTTTGAGACATTACCTGAGAAGCGTAACCATCCGCCAACAGGTAAACTTTCACTTTCCTTTGTACAGCTGCTTTTAATGCATCCGCAACCTTGATTCCTGTTTCATCATCGTCATAAACATAGACCTGTAAATGTATGCTGTCTTTTGCCCCGGCAATTAAATTAAGCAACAGATCAAAATATTCTTTACCGCCATGAATAAGCCTGACCCTGTTATTCGCAGTGTATTTTTGATGGTTCACTTTGAAATGGTCACCTGTCATAACAGTACAAAGTTATTTTCAGCAATCAATAATAAGTTCCATGTCCGGTCACTACAATGATAATCGTTAAGAATTGCATTGATGATTATCATCAGGAAAGATATAATGAATTTCAGAATCTCATTGATCCTGGTTGAACCGTGCATAATACGTTGCAAAAAAGGGTAATACCTCAGGCCGGACGGAATACGGACAAAAATGCAGGTGTTTACAATATTGAGAAGTGATATCATGAATTGATTTCAGAAATAATGTGTTCAATAGCATTTCACTATTTCATTCGGGTAATTCCGGTTTGGTGTTGAAATTTGCAAAGTTATTTTAATGGGTATCCGATCTCTGCATAAATAACAATGTAATTTTTAGTTTTCTGATTATTGTCATTTTCGTTGATGAGTCAGGTCATTCGATGAAACCGGCTTTATTTGTTCTTTTGTAAAAATGCCGGATTATGTTTGGTGAATTAAAACCTCATGAAATTGAAAAATTAATCGGAAGCCAGATTGTAGGAAGACTAGCCTGTTTTGATGATGGGGTAGGATATATAGTGCCGATAAGTTATGCCTTTGACGGGAAATATTTATATGCCCGTGCAAAAGAAGGAATGAAAGTTCAGATGATGCGAAAAAATCCAAAAGTTTGTTTTCAAACGGATCAAATGCTGGATATGGCTAACTGGCAAAGCGCAGTTGTATGGGGAGAATATGAAGAATTAACGACTGAAAAGGAAAGAAACCGGGCATTGAAACAATTAATTGACCGGGTATTACCGGTGATCAGCAGCGAGACAATGCACTTTTCTCCGCAATGGCCTTTTCCGCCGGATGAAATTGGAAGTATTAAAGGCGTAGTGTTCAGAATCAGGATAGAAAAAATGACCGGACGTTTTGAAAAGAGCAGCCCTGATACCTTTTATGCAAGTTGATTTTCATTTCTTGGACTACACTCTTTAACGGGATTTTGTTTTACATACATTAACTTCTGATCAATGGAAGTAGAAAATTTCTGCAGCCTGTACTAACTCGGTTGTATTATACCTTCTTTATTTTCAGTTTCAATCCTTGATTTTCTCATTTAGCGATTTATTTGGAAATAAGCAGTAAAGATCATATCTCAGGGTGATAGTGGTCATTTCCATTTATTGAAAAGTGCAATAGCTTTAATATGATTATTTATTTCCATTTTAACCGCCACCAAGATGAATAGTATTTCCATTCAGCCTGTTAATGAAAGAGCAGCACTGAAAAGATTTGTGGCATGGCTGGTAACTTTCCTTATTCTCACTGCAGGTTTTCAGAGAGTGAAAGAAATAATTGAATATATTCTTTTGAAGCTTTATGAATTTATTATTCAAAGAAATGCTATTAATATATGATTCTGAAAATGCACAGCTCACAAACTATAACGGATATCCGGAATCAGTTTTCGGCAAATTATCCATTTCTGAATATTGAATTTTATACCGAATCACATGAATTGGGTGAAACGACTTCATGCCGGCATTTAATTTCGCATGAAACCCTGATCGGCGAAATTCTGGGAAGGCGGGGTCCCGATTATTTTGAAATTCCTGCCTGGCAGAAGACCGGAATTATTGAGCAGGAATTTCAGAATCTATATGGATTGAATGCCCAGATACATCGCCTCATGGGAGATAAATGGATTCAAACTGCCGGGACGGATGATTTGACATTGGAAGAGCAAAATGAGATTGGGCGAAATTCTAACCGGGAATTGATTTATGGCGGCAAACGTTTTTTTTAAGTATGAAAATCAATTGGATTGTTTTTTTTGGTTCCGGATTTCCATTGGCTGATAAAGTTGATACTGCCTGATATGTTTTCTCCGGAATTTATCAATGAATTCATTTAGAAATATCTTGAATGCTACTTTTAATGAGGTAATTCTGAAAAGAATAAATGAAGTATATGGATAGTAAATGGTATTAATTGAAAAGATATTTATAAACCATTAAAATAAAAGTATGGAAAAAATATTTGAAAACAA
>CAYWVB010000079.1:0-18897 GCA_964461595.1 uncultured Terrimonas sp.
TGCATTGCCTTCGATCCATCCGCCAAAATTACCATTAAGAAAAGTAGAATCGTAACGCAAAGCATCGGAGCTTGTCCAACTTGCGGCTTTCATCAGGTCGGCGGCTTCAGGCGCTGAAAGCATCATGCTGCCATATCTTTTCCCCCATTTTTTTATTTCTCCCATTGCATCTTCCATTGCTCTCCATATCCTCCCGTCATGAATGATCACCGGCATAGGCGCACAATGGTATTCGCCCCTGAGCAGCAATCCATGATCTTCGTCCACCGGCTCAGTCCATGTAACGCCATTATCTGAAGATGTGCGTATAATAGTATTGCCATGATGCTTGTCGGTACCCAAAAAATACAGCCTGCCCCGATGCACAAATAATTTTGACCAGAACTGCCCTTTTATTTCCGCTACCTGGCGCCAGGTCTTTCCTTTATTGGCAGAACGGTATATACGCGACACCGGTTGCACAAATTCATTGGAAGCCGGCCCAAAGAGGTCATGCGATGCAAGATAGCTTCCGTCGGGCAGTATGCAAATGCTTGGCGAGCCTATATAGAGCCCTGAAGCAGCAGGGCTGTGAGCAATAACCACGCCGGGAACCTTTGAAGGAGTCTCTGCCACTGGTTGACCAAAGGAATAACCATAGCATAAAAGCAATGCAAACAATCCTGCCCGGTATCTCATACAATTATTAATTGTGGGAGGTCAATAAAACTAACGGAGTGAAAATTTGAAACGCGTCCTCATGATTCCACACCATTATGATATAGAGGCAGCTCTACAAAAAATATACTGCCTTTTCCTTCTTCGGTATTAAACCAGAGATTGCCCCTTGCCTGCTCAACAATTCCCTTGCATATAGCCAGCCCCAGTCCTGTGCCTGATGTTTTGGTGGTAAAATTAGGCGTAAAAATATTAACCCTCGTGCTGGCGGAAATACCCGTGCCACTGTCTTTAATGCTCACTATTACCTTCCCGTCATTGACATTCGTATGCTCCTGTACTACAATAGTACCGCTCTCCTCTTCGGGAATAGCTTCGATCGCATTTTGCAGCAGGTTAGTGAACAGCCTGTTGATTTGTGTTTTATCTGCTTCTATCATCACAGGCGCTTTCCCGGGCGCCCAGCGTATACTTACCCTGTCCTGCACATCATGCAGGTATACCAGGGAATCCAACAGTGTGTTAAGGTCAAATACCTCATTTCTGGCATTACCTATATTGGCAAATTGCGAAAACTCCGATGCGATACGGGAGAGGTGATCAATCTGCTCTACGAGTGTCTGCGCTACGTTAGCAGACAACTCCTTTACATTAGGAGCATTATTATATATGGCTTTCTGCAGGTATTGAATGCTTAGCTTCATTGGAGTAAGGGGGTTCTTGATTTCATGGGCTACCTGCCTTGCCATTTCCCGCCATGCGCCTTCACGTTCTGTTTTTGCCAGTGCGGCGGCGCTTTCTTCCAGCTTTTGCACCATCTTGTTATATTCTTTTACCAATCCTCCTATCTCATCTTTTTTAGTCCAGACAATTTCAGCATTATGCTTGCCAAGATTTACATCTTTCATCATGGCGCTGATAAGGGTAAACGATCCTGTTATCCTGTTGGTAAGGAACAGCGCGATAATGCCTGACAGCAAAAAAATAAATGCATTGAGATTGATGATCGTTACGAGAAAGCTGGCAATTTCCTGCTTCAGCCTGTTTTGCGAATTGAAATAAGGAATATTCAGGTAAGCCACTGTCTTGCGGTTATCGCCCAACACCGGCACATAAATGCTTAAGTATTCCATTTTACCATAACTTTCTTCCTGTACATACTGGATTTTCTTCAACCGCTGCAGGTTGTAAAAAGCAAGCGGTTCCATCATTCTACTCAAGACTCCCTTATTGTATACAAATGGCTGGGAAGATATTTGCAATGATCCGTCGGAATTATAGAGATTCACATCTGCATTATGCAACTGGGCGAGACTGGTTATTTTTTTCCGGAGATTCTTTTCGTAGGATGAATCATATACCTGCAAAACATCGCCCTTCATCCTCATGTCGCTGACCTGGTATTTGAGCTCCTTGGAAATGTCCTGGATTGCCTTACTAAGCTTATCCCTGTTATTCTTATTATAGGAGGCCGTAAAAAAAACAATAGTTGCGCCACCCACTACTATAAATGAAAATATGCTTACAAAGATCACTGTACCATAGATCTGGGAACGGATATTGACTTCAGCTATTTCCTTTAGCGAACGGATACGGAAACCGGACAATATAATAATGCTTGCCACCTGGAATAATGCCACCAGCAAAAGAAACGCTACAAAAAGATAGGAGAACAAGGCTATGGCTTCCATGATAAAATTACTGCGCTTGGTAATGACCACTACTTTGTTGCCCGATTTATGCCAGAGCTCGCTATATCCATTAACACTTCGTTCATAAAAGCCCTGTTTGGGAATATCAGCGTCTGTGATAGAAGTAGGGAAGCTATAGTCATTTACATATACCTGCAGGTTATTATGGTCATATATAGCGTAGGCATAGTCAGGCGCATACTCAAAAGAGTAATCTTCCGCCTGCTTAAAAAGCTCGGGATAAAGCGCCTCGCTGCGATAACGTTTAGGGTTCGCCAGCATAAAGAAATACGCTACTATATTATTGGAACTGTCCCTGATATTTTTAAGATATACATAGCTGAACTTGTCGAATGCCGTCTCATAATAACGCAGTCCGGGGATCTTTGTATTTTTCCCCTGTACCGAATAGATGCTGTTCATCTCATCGTAGCTTATTCTTGCGCCGCTGCCAAGCGGATGTTCATCGGCATCATAAAAGAAAAGCTCGGTATCATACTTATTGAGATAAGCGGTGAAATTGGCATTGATCAGGCTGTCTTTAAAGCGCGCTCCCTGCACAGGATTCCTGATACGTGGCAGATTGGAAAGAAAGAAATTATTGCTAAAGCTCTGTATTGCTATATTAAGCAGCCGCTCGCTTGACGGATCTGTTTGTACAATTAGTTTTTCAGCGGTTCTTTTTCTTAACTCAATTTCCCTTGTCCGGTTCTGAAAAATAATAATAGAAGCAATTGAAGCAGAAAACAGGAATAACCAGAACAGCGCATTGCCTACAAGAAAATTTTGAGCGATAAAATTCAGCTCTATCTTGTTCATTAAGTATACATACAATAACAGCCAGCCGAGCAGCAGCAACTCAAACATAATATAAGGGCTGCTCATCCTGACGCTCAGCATCAGCAGCCCTAAAGTAGCCACCAGCACAACTTTCAGATAATTAGCGCGTTTCACCAGCATATTGATCATCTTAAGCACCGTTTGCGAAAAAATAAAATAGCCAAGTGAAACACAGCATAATACTATAAAGCCGAAAACACTATATATATTGAGCGTAAAAAAATTAGTAACATCAAAAGATATTTGTGAATCCGCCACAAGGCTCCGTATGGCATGCCCGCATAAGAACGTAGCGATCAGCAACAATACAATAAGCCCGGCAATCGCGATTCTCCTCCATAATACATTGCGTGGAGTAAAGTTAAACCCATGCCTGTAAAACTGAACTCTGGCAAAAATAACCAGCCAGAAAAATATAAGGCTGTTAATAAGCAGATCGCCTAATGAAGGTGATATAAAACTGGAGCCGTATATACCCGGGTCAAAAAGCTCGAACTGTCTGAAATTGGCAGGTATAGGAAAATAATAGCTTAGCACCCTTAGCCCGATAAGCAATACCGACATAAATGCTACTCCTTTCAATGCGCCATATTGCCTTGAAATAGCAACAGCCACATTATGCAGGAAAAACAAGGCGAACAATGTACCTAAAATACGCAGCAGCAATGTGATCCAGTCGCTGTTATTCCGGCTGTTAAAGGGCTTGCCCTGCAGGTAAAAAAGCGTATTGCCATTAATGCTGTGTATGGAAATATCAGTAGGGGAAAGCGCTATTGTATAGTTACCATCAAGATTTGTCTGCCTCACAAAGCCATTCCGGAGATACTCACTTTCCAATACATACTGGCGGTGAATAGGAAGCAGATAAATAGCTATGAGATTATTGTTACGACTGCTTACTTTCTTTCTTATGGCTTCATACTGGCCATTGGCAAGGGAAATAATATAGTATGATTCATCTTTCCGTACCAGGTCATTATCGGGTAAAATAGTTTGCGTATTCCAGAAAAGAAGATCATAGCTGCTATCCTCATTTTGCCTGTAAAGAAAGACTTTATAATTTTTATTACGGATGTTTTCTACTTCATTTTCCGTTTCCTCCCGGCTGAGCAAACGCCCGAGCAGGGCTGTATCTCTTAAAAAAGAATCGAAATCTTTCTCGCTCTGCCAGATGTATTTTTCCATAGACTTCTTTACACCACGCGGCGAAGAAGTATATGACCAGTAGTTGCTGAAAATGAATGACAGGGTAAACAGCCACGCGGCGCCTATCAGCAGGTAGCCGTTATTATAAAAAATATCGCTCCAGAATTTTTTCAAACTGAACTATTTTGAACGTTTTACAGCATTCCATATCTCATCCATCTCCTGTAAAGTCATCTCAGCAAGATTCCTGCCCTGAAGGTCAGCACGCTGTTCCATCTGGGTAAAGCGGTCAATGAATTTTTTATTGGTCCGCTCAAGGGCGTTTTCAGCATCAACATGCAAAAACCGTGCGTAGTTAATGAGGGAAAACAGCAGATCTCCGTATTCTGCTTCTATATCATCCTGTTTGCCTGCAGCAATAGCTTCCTGGAGCTCACCCATTTCCTCTTCCACCTTTTCCCATACCTGCCCGCTGTTATCCCATTCAAATCCCACCTGCCTTGCCTTTTCCTGCAAACGCATAGCCTTCACCGTTGCGGGCAACGAGCGGGGCACACCTCCCAATACCGACTTTTTCCCTTCTTTCAGCTTCAGCTTTTCCCAATTGCGCTTTACTTCCTCATCATCAGCCACCTTTATATCGCCATATATATGCGGATGACGGGCAATAAGCTTTTCACATATTCCATATATCATTTCTTCGAGCGAAAACTCCTTTTGTTCAGCCCCTATTTTACTGTAGAAAACGATATGAAGCAGCAAATCACCTAATTCTTCTTTTATATTTTTCCAGTTATTATCAGTAATGGCATCTGCCAGCTCATAGGTTTCTTCAATAGTAAGTGAACGGAGGGTCTGAATAGTCTGCTTCCTGTCCCAGGGACATTTCTCCCTTAGATCGTTCATGATTTGTACAAGCCTTTCAAAAGCTTCACCGCCTGCTTTCATAGTATTTAAATATTATATGCTGAGATAATCAAAAATATAAGGACCAGGATTGCCATAATAGCGGTTGTCATCCAGCTTAATAACACATATTTGGCCAGCGTTTTATAACGTCCCTGTCCGTAAAAATTGCGCATGGCTTTGTATACAAAATATACACCGTACACTGCCAGCCCTGTTTTCAGCCATGAAAATATATTCCAGCCGCTTGCTTCCTGTATAGCTCTCAAAAGATAAAACAAAAGAATAAATATGAATACTGCGCAGTATATATGTACGGTGAATATACCGTGATCCGCGTAATAAAACTCTTTCCGTCGGAAATACAGCAACCACAGAAAAAATGCAAAAAAGGGAAGTGATATAAAAAGGAGCCTGGGAAACGAATGTTTAAACCGCTCAAACAGATTACCCAGCAGCTTTTCTCTTTCTTCCGGTTTCTCCATACGTATCCTGAGTAAACGCAGCTTAATAGAACGCTCTATAATACCGTCTCTTCTATCCTGAGGCAACTGCCGTTGCACCGCCATATAGGCATAAGGGTCCTTATATATATTGAAATCTAAAAGATTCCTGTCATTTATGATCACCCCGCCGGACAGGGAATCAGCCATGCCGGCATACAATGCGCTATCTGCGATATGCGATGGTATTTTCCCTTTCAGTTGTGCAATATCAGCTTCATAGCCGCTGAGCGCTCTGCCAATGGCAGCCGCCATCGCCGTATCTTTTATATTGGCATCTTTCAGCAAATACAATCTTTTCGCCTGGTCTTCTTTTAATACCAGTTGCTTATTTAAAGAACTTATTTGTTCGTTTGTATGGTCTGCATGTTGGTTTATAAAAGAAAAATAAAGCAGGAAGAAGAAAGCAGAAGTAAATACATACATCCGTACAGGATGCAAATAGCTCATCCGTCTTCCTCTTACATATTCCGCAGTAAGAAAACCGGGTTTTAACAGCAGGTACTTTACCGTGCTGAAAAACCTGCCGTCAAAATGGGTAATATCATAAAAAAAATGAGTAACGAGATGCCATACAGATTCTTTGGGCACTACATTTTCCTGCCCGCATACCTGGCAATACCTGCCTGCCACTACTGCATTACAATTCAAACAGTTTTTTTCCGTTCTTTCCCTGAAATGAGGCAATCTGTTAAATTTTGATAAAAGTAATAATTTTGCTTCCTATGAAGCATCTCAACAGGTTCTTTGTTCAAAAAAGTGCAGTAACCGCTGTTATCTTGTTTTTTTTTCTGTCCTCCGAAGCGCAATACTATTACCGCGATATAATACTTACCGCACAAAGCGGAGAACAGCAACAGTTATATAAGAAGAACCGGGTAGCTTATGTACAGTTGCACAGCTATGAAGCCGACAACAGCCCATCGGAAAACTTTGAATGCAAAGTAGTTCTCAACGGCAGCTTTACCCAAATCAGAACCTATACCCATTCGGCATCAGCAGGCATTTCCTCGCTCTCTGCCTTTTACAATTTCAGGGGAATGCTGTATAAGTCGGTTGACAGCACTGCCGACCTTATTACCACTTACACGTATACATACGATTCTACCGGAAAATTATACAGCGCAGCAAGCATATCATCAGCAGTTACTGCCGACAGGAAAAAAAACATAAATGAAGTTGAAACTCATATATGGCATTATACCAGCGACGGCTACCCTCTTGATATGTTATATATCAATAACAACGACACTACTGTAGTGAAATTCAAGCTCGATGATGCACATAACCTCATTGAAGAAGAAAGCTGGCACAGGAACATCTCTAAAGGTAAAACCTACTACTATTACGATGATCTTAACCGCCTTAGCGATATTGTACGGTTCAACTCCAGGCTGCAACGGCTGATGCCCGATTATATCTTTGAATATGATACAACGGGAAAAATAAGCAGGATGATAACCGTGCAGCCCGGCGATAATGATTACCTTACCTGGTTGTATACCTATAATGAAAAAGGCTTAAAGACAGAAGAACGCTGCTACAGCAAACAAAAAAAACTCTTGGGAAGAATAGAGTATGAATACGGAGTAAGAGGTAATGAATAAGGCAGTTGCAGGTTCCCGCCCACAACAGATGTAAACTCCGGCAAGACATTTATATCTCACCATTCACATTCGCGTCTTCCGGCTCCCCATACTAACTAAACATCTCCTTTACCCTTTCAAAAAAACTCTTGTCTCCTTTTGCAGGCTGGGGCTTGAAATTAGGCGACTGATGTAATTTTTCCAGCATTTCTTTCTCTTCAGAGCTTATATTTTGAGGGGTCCACACATTGATATGTATCATCTGGTCGCCACGCTCATAAGAGTTCACTGCGGGGAAACCCTTTCCTTTAAGGCGGAATATTTTACCGCTTTGGGTGCCCGGCGGAATTTTAATTTTTGCCTTACCATCAATAGTCGGCACTTCTATCTGCATACCAAAAACAGCGTCTGTAAATGAGATATGCAGATCATACACTACGTTAAGCCCTTCGCGTTGGAGCTCAGGGTGTGATTCCTCTTCAATAAGAATGATAAGGTCGCCGGGAGCGCCCCCTCTTTCACCGGCATTGCCTTTACCGCTCATGCTGAGCTGCATGCCTTCCTGCACACCGGCGGGTATTTCTATATTCACTGTTTCTTCACCATACACTCTGCCTTCACCGCGGCAGGCACTGCATTTGCTGGTAATAGTGGTTCCTTCCCCGTTGCAGGCCGAGCAGGTAGTTACCGTTTGCATTTGCCCAAGAAAAGTGCTGGTCACTTTTCTTACCTGGCCGCTCCCGCCACATACAGAGCAGGTCTGCACAGAGCCTTTATCTTTTGCACCGCTGCCATGGCAGGTATTACAGTTAACATATTTTTTTACTTTGATAGTTTTAGTAGCGCCGTTTGCCATCTCCTCATAATTCAATTTTATCTTGACGCGGAGATTGCTTCCTCTTGTACCGGTGTTTCTGCCCCTGCTGCTCCTGCCCCCGCCAAAAAAGCTCCCGAAAATATCATCCCCGAAAACATCGCCAAACTGGCTGAAGATATCATCCATATTCATGCCGCCGCTGAAACCGCCACCCCGGTTGTTTCCAACGCCGGCATGACCAAAACGGTCATACTGTGATTTTTTCTGGGGGTCGCTTAATACCTCGTAAGCTTCAGCAGCCTCTTTAAATTTCTCTTCAGCAGCTTTATCTCCGGGGTTACGGTCAGGATGATGCTGCATGGCTACCTTGCGGTATGCCTTCTTCAACTCATCAGCAGTAGCGCTTTTGGAAACGCCGAGCACCTCATAATAATCTCTTTTCATAAAACGTATTAAAGTAATTTGAAAATTTGTGATTTGAAAACCGCGTTCAGAGTAGAAGAATTTTCAAATTTTCAAATTCCCGTATTTTCATATTATTGTCCTACCACCACCTTTGCAAAACGAATGATCTTGTCATTCATATAGTAACCTTTTACTATTTCGTCCACTACCTTTCCTTTCATAGCGTCATCCTGTACAGGTATCTGTGTAACAGCTTCTTCCCGGTCGGGGTCGAAATCTTTACCAATACAATCCATAGGCTTTAAACCTTTCGCATACAAGGTTGCACGAAGCTTGTTGAATACAATTTGCAAGCCTTCTGTCACGGCATTTTTTTCCCCGCTTTCCTGGATCTGCTTTTCAGCCCTGTCGCAATCATCGAGCACATCCAGCAGGGAAACGATCACTTCCTTGCCGGCAGTTTGCATCAGCTCAACTCTTTCCCTGGCAGTTCTGCGCTTATAATTATCGAATTCAGCATACAGGCGCAGATATTTTTCTTTCTGCTCCGACAGCTCAGACTGCAGCTTTTCTTCTGGCACACCTGACAGTTCCTCAGCAATTTCTTCGCCGGCTGCCACATTCGCATCCTGCTCATGTCCGGCATCAGCTGCATCTGTCTTATGTTCCTGATTATCAACGTCTTTCCTGGTATGATCTTTCATGATTTACTTAGTTGTATTTGAAGCTATTATAATTAACAACAAGTTTGCCAAGCTGATTTTAAAGTCAAATTGGCGGAAAAGAAAGCAAACTGATAAGTTTCAGGGATTACAAGCTGCAGATTGTGACTCAAGCAGATAGCTGAAAGCTAATAGCTTACCTTTGCGCCCATGATAAAAGTGTATCTCCGGTCAAAGATCAGCTACCGCATACAAAACGGGCATCCCTGGGTTTTTGCAAATGAAGTAAAAGAGATTGAAGGTAATCCTGCCGGGGGTGAGATTGCAGAAGTGTTTACCCATGATAAAAAATTTATGGGAAGGGGGTATATCAACCCAAAGTCACAGATCATAGTACGGCTGCTCACCAGGAACAAGGAGGAAATAGTTGACGATACCTTTTTTTACAGGCGGCTGCTGGAAGCATGGCAATACCGGAAAAAGCTGGGATATGTTGACAATTGCAGGCTGATCTTTGGCGAGGCAGACCAGATGCCGCAACTGATCATAGATAAATTCAACGACTATTTCGTAATACAAACGCTGGCGCTTGGTATAGATGTGTGGAAGCCTGCTATTGTTGCTGCGCTGCAAAAAATTTTCAATCCTAAAGGCATATACGAACGCAATGATGTGCCGGTGCGGGAGCTGGAAGGATTGTCGCAGCAAAAAGGGTTTTTATCGGATCCGTTTGATACCAATATTGTCATCAGGGAAAACGGGTTACGTTTTAACGTGGATATAGCCAACGGGCAGAAGACAGGCTATTTCCTCGATCAGCAGGACAACCGGCGGCAGATCCGGCATATTGTAAAAGATGCCGATGTGCTTGGAGCATTCTGCTATACCGGCACCTTTGAGATCCATGCTGCACATTATGCTGCAAGATCAGTGCTTGGGCTTGATATATCCGAGAATGCCTGCGCGCAGGCAACTAAAAATGCAGCGCTGAACGGTTATGAGAACATTTGCAGATTTGAATGTGTAAACGCGTTTGACGTATTAAAAACATGGGCTAAAGAAGGCAGGCAATATGATGTGGTGATGCTCGACCCACCTTCTTTCACCAAAACACGCGAAAACATCCAGAAAGCGATTACAGGTTATAAAGAGATAACCCTGCGCGGCATGAAGCTGGTGAAGCCCGGCGGCTTCCTGGTGACCTCAAGCTGTACCAATTTAGTACAACCGGATATGTTCCTTGACATCATTGGCATGGCGGCAAAAGATGCCCGCAGAAAACTAAGACAGGTTACCTTCCAGTCCCAGTCTTCTGATCATCCTATAGTACCCGGCATGGAAAATACCAACTACCTGAAGTTCCTGATCGTGCAGGTCAATTAATACGGTCACCGCTCTACGAATCCTGTACTTTGAAGAATTGTGTAAAATGCTGCCGTACTGCATCTCCTTTGGCACAATATTGTTTATTTTATTCCTGAAAAAATCAACCGGCATGAGAAGCCTGCAATTCATCTTATTAGTTTTGTTTTCGGGTATACTGTTTTTTACGGCAAAAACCCAGACTAAAATGATCTCTTACGACAGCGCATGGCAAAAAATAGATAAACTGCTCAAACAAAGAGGGCTGGTACAATCAGCGTTATCGGAAGTGAATAATATTTACGCCCGTGCTAAAAAAGAAAAAAATGATGCGCAGCTTATTAAAGCGCTGGTATACCGGCTGCAATTGACCGCGCTCACTGCACCGGAAGAAGATATCTCCGGCTTCAGCGCCATTGAAAAGGAGATCAATGCCGCCGCAGAGCCCGCCAAACAGGTATTACAATCCGTATCCGCAGAAATGTACTGGCGGTTCTTTCAAAACAACCGCTGGAAGCTGTATGGCAGAACCAACACTGCAAACTACAGCAAAGAAGATGTCAATACCTGGACCATTGATGACCTTCACTCGAAAATAAGCGCATTATACATTGCTTCCCTGCAAAACCCGGCCCTGCTGAAAAAGACAAAGCTGGAACAGTTTGAACCCCTTATTAACAAAGGGAATACCAGGAAGCTTCGTCCTACAGTATATGATCTGCTTGCCCACCGTGCGCTGGATTATTTTGAGAATGATGAAAAAGATATTACCAGGCCGGCTTATGCATTTACGATAAATGAGAACGCGGCTTTTGATCCCGCGACAGATTTCATCCACCATACATTCATTACAAAAGATACCGCTGCTTTACAGTATAAAGCCCTTATAATTTACCGGGAGTTGCTGCAGTTTCACAGCAATGATAAGGACTATGCCGCACTGATAGATGCAGACCTGCGCCGCCTGCAGTTTGTTTATCGTGCCGCCGTAATGCCGGATAAAGATGAGTTGTATCGCCTGTCATTACAACATATCACTGCCCAGTATGGGAAAATACCGGCAGCCGCACAGGCAAGCTACCTGCTGGCACAATACTGGTATAGTAAAGCGGAAGGCTATGACAAAAGCAAAAATGAAAAAGATCGGCATGCGCTCAAAACAGCAAAAAATATTTGCGAAACAACTGTCAGTAAATTCCCGGGAACAGAAGGTGCTGCCAATTGCCAGTACCTGCTGAACAACATACTACGCAAATCTTTGACGCTGCACACAGAGAAAGTAAATATTCCCGGTGAAGCTTTCCGGTCGCTGGTACAGTATAAAAATATCGAGCGTTGCTATTTCCGGATCATAAAGATTGATAATTCCCTTAAAGATCAGTTGCAAAACCGTTATGAAGAAGGCTACTGGTCAAAACTGGCAGCGCAACCAGCCTACAGGCAATGGCAGCAGCCATTACCTGCCGTTGAAGATTATCGTGATCATAGCGTTGAAATAAAGATAGAGGCGCTGCCCGTTGGCGAATATGCCTTACTGGCAAGCGTAACTGAAAATTTCGGCATACAAAACAACCTGCTTGCCGCACAATATTTTTACATATCCGCTATCAGCTATGTCAACAGGGACAATGCTTATTTCGCACTGCACCGCAATACCGGGAAGCCGCTGGCCGGCGCCACCGTGCAGGTATGGACATCTGATTATGATTATACGGACAGGAAGAACAAACTCCGGAAAGCAGAGTTGCTCAAAGCGGATAAGAATGGATATTTCGCGATAAACCCTCATAACAATCAAAATCTGCGGCTGGAGATCAACTGGGAGAAAGACCATCTGTTCCCGGATGATCAGCAGTATATTTATACCCGGTATGATAGCTACAGCAATCCATCGGAACCGGACTATGAAAAGCGTAACCGCCGGATGTATTTTTTTACAGACAGGAGCATATACCGCCCCGGGCAAACAGTATATTTCAAAGGGATAGGTATTACCAAAAATAAAGACACCCGGAAAGCTGCAATCGTTACGGGAGAGGATATAGTGGTAAAACTGCTGGATGCCAATATGCAGCTTATTGATTCATCCACGCTATCTTTAAGTGATTACGGCTCCATACATGGCAGCTTTCTCTTACCGCAGCAGGTATTAACGGGTGAATTCCATATAACGGCTGAAACTTTCAATGAAAGCGAAACAACATTTTCCGTAGAAGAATATAAACGCCCGAAGTTCCAGGTGGAGCTGGAGAAACCGAAGGGTATTTTCAGGATAAACGATACCGTTAGGATAACAGGAACTGCCAAAGCGTATGCCGGCAATATGATTGATGGCGCAAAAGTGGTATACAGGATAAACCGGCAGGCAAGATTCATCTATCCCTGGCTGTATTACAGGCGGGGGTTACCACGCACTACCGGTATGGAAATTGCTCATGACATTACCACCACGGATGCGGCGGGTAAATTTGAGGTACAGTTCCCTGCCATTCCTGATATGAGCCTCGACAGCAGCCTGCAACCTGTTTTTGATTATACAGTTCAGGTGGATGTGACCGATATCAATGGCGAGACAAGAAGCACCACCGCTATAGTACCTGTTGGCTACGCATCGGTATCGCTGACTATCAATCTTCCGCAGCAGTCATTGCCTGCAGACAGTATGAAGCACCTGAAAATTGCTGCAACAAATCTTTCCGGCGAACCTGAAACACTTCATACAGCTATTTCGATATTCCCCTTAAAAGCGCCGCAACGGCTAATCCGCAACCGCTACTGGGAAGCCCCTGACCAGTTCCTGTACAGCGAAACCGAATTTGTAAAATATTTCCCGCATGACGAATATAAAAATGAAGCTGATTATCATCAATGGGAAAAGGGAGCCACAGTATATGCTGATACTATGACGACTTATGGCAATAGCGAACACGCCATAGAAAATAAAATATTCCGACCCGGATGGTATATGGTAGAAGCCACCGCCAAAGACAAATATGGAGCTGAGGTAAAAGCAGTAAGCTATATCCAGTTGTATGATCCCATGTCCAAAACCATTTCATCGCCTGCGTATAATTGGCAGGCTGCTGTAAAAACAACCGTAGTGCCTGGAGAAGCAGCTACTTTTTTTACCGGCAGCAGCGCTGATGACTTATTTATTATTCAGGAAACAAACAAATTCATAAAAGATCAGCCGGTCCCGCTTCAAATGATCAATTCTGGTAACAAGGAAGAACAAGCGCCAGGCTATGATTTCATTTCCTTAAGTAAGGGAAAGAAAAACTTTCAGGTACCAGTAACCGAAGCAGACCGGGGCGGATTTGGCATATCACAGTTTTTTGTAAAAGACAATCGCTTCTATATTAATAATGTTGTCGTGGATGTGCCGTGGACCAACAAACAATTGTCTGTAAACCTTTCCACCTTCAGGGATAAAACAGAACCGGGAAGCCTGGAAAAATGGGAAGTAAAGATCAGTGGTCAAAAAGGAGAAAAAGTAACGGCAGAAATGCTGGCATCCATGTATGATGCCTCGCTGGATCAGTTCAAACCCCACGCATGGACAATTCCTGCCGTTTGGCCACAATATTATAACTATAGCCACTGGAATGGAAGGTATTCCTTCATGCAGGTGCAATCGCAGGAGAATAACTCAATAATAGAAAAAAGCGTATCGTATGAAAAGAAATATGATGCATTGATTAGTACTTACATCCCGAATGCATCAAGAACAAAATTTGCCGCACCACGCGTTGTAAAAGATGAAGAACTGGCGGTAGGATATGTAACTTTAAAAGGTAAAAAAGAATTGGGAGTTGTATCAGAAAGCATATCTGATAGCGGAGGCAAAATAGATAATATTCCAGGGACTGAATCGAAGTCTGACGAAATTCCGGCCAATCAATCGTATTCCCCTCGCACCAATTTCAACGAAACAGCATTCTTTTTCCCGGATCTTAAAACAGACAGTGCGGGTAATATTTCTTTTTCTTTCACTATGCCTGAAGCGCTTACCCAATGGAAGCTCATGGCATTCGCGCATACACCCGCACTGGCAATGGGTTATACACAGCAAACCACCATTACCCAAAAAGAACTGATGGTGCAGCCCAACCCGCCCCGCTTTCTGCGGGAGAAAGACAGCATGGTATTCAGCGCCAAAGTAATTAACATGAGCGATAAACTCATCAACGGATTTGCAAAGCTCGAGTTGCTCAACGCTGCTACCAATCAACCGGTTGATGCCTTTTTACAAAATGCAGTGCCTGTCAAAAACATTGCTGTTGCCCCGGGGCAAAGTATAGCCGTACAATTCACCATAAATATCCCTGCGGGTTTCAATGCTGTTATATTATACCGTATTTCTGCCAGCTCTTCAGCACAGATCAATGGGAAAATACTTACTGATGCTGAAGAAGATGTATTGCCTGTACTCAGCAACCGCATACTGCTCACCGAATCCATGCCGTTGAATATGAAGGGTGCCGGGAGTAAAAAGTTCACATTTGAAAAATTATTGCAATCACCTGCGGGTGGCAATAGTACATTGAAAAATCATGCGCTGACGGTAGAGTATACGGCAAATCCTGTTTGGTATGCCGTGCAGTCCCTCCCCTATCTTACCGGATTTCCCTATGAATGCGCCGAGCAAACCTTTAACCGCTATTATGCGAATATGCTGGCTACAGGCATTGCCAAGAGCTCACCCCGCCTGAAAAATATTTTCGACAAATGGAGCAGTGATACTGCCAAAAACAAGGGATTGGTATCTGCTCTTGAAAAAAATGAAGCACTGAAAAGCATCCTGCTGCAGGAAACACCATGGCTGACAGAGGCAAAAAATGAAACGGACCAAATGAAACAAATTGCAGCTTTGTTTGATGCAGCCAGGATGAGCGAAGAAGCAGGCGTCAATTTGCAAAAGCTTAAAGACCTGCAGACGTCGAACGGGGGTTTTGTTTGGTTTAAAGGAGGCAACGACGATCGCTATATCACACAATATATTCTTACGGGGATTGGCCATTTAAATACACTGGGATTGCTTTCGGCAGAAAGCAAAGCAGCATTAGAGGATATAACCGGCAATGCATTGAGCTATTGTGACAAAAGGCTTTCGGAAGAATACGCCCAACTGGTAAAATCAAAAGCTGATCTCAATAAAAATAATCTCAGCAAGCTCGCCACCCAGTACCTCTATATGCGCAGCTTTTTTAATACCATCGCCAATGCAGACAAAACAGCTTTTACCTATTATATGCAACAGGCAAAAAAATACTGGCTGCAACAGGATAAATATATGCAGGGTATGATCGCCCTGTCCTTATTCCGGAACGGCGACAAAACCACGGCAAAAGCTATACTGGCTTCTCTGAAGGAAAACGTTGTAACCAGCGGGGAAGCAGGCATGTACTGGAAAAATCAACAGGCAGGATATTATTGGTATGAAGCGCCTGTAGAACGACAGGCATTGCTGATAGAAGCCTTCTCGGAAATCAACAACGATAAAACTTCAGTAAATGCAATGAAGCTATGGCTGCTGCAACAAAAGCGAACGCAACACTGGGGCAGCACCAAAGCCACTGCAGAGGCTTGTTATGCGCTATTGCTGCAGGGCAGCGACTGGCTTTCGGCTACACCACAGGTTAAAATAAACATAGGCAATAAAGTATTTACTTCAGGAGCTGGGGATGAAGGTGGCACCGGCTATTTTCAGCAACGGGTAGACGGAGCAGAGGTAACGCCCGATATGGGTAATATTAATGTAACAGTTTCCCCGAAGGAAAAAATACAGGATGTGCCGGGATGGGGAGCGGTATACTGGCAATATTTTGAAGATATTGATAAAGTAACAGCCGCTAATGATACCAGGATGCCCTTGCAGCTGCATAAACAGCTTTTTGTGGAAAGAAACGGCGATAAAGGACCTGTATTATATCCGGTAACCGGTAGTAATATACTGCAGGTAGGGGATAAATTGAAAGTGCGTATTGAATTAAAGGCAGACCGCGACATGGAATATGTGCACATGAAAGACCTGCGCGCTGCCGGAACAGAGCCGGTAAATATACTGAGCACTTACAAATGGCAGGGAGGACTGGGATATTATGAGAGCACTAAAGATGCGTCCACTAACTTTTTCTTCAGCCGGCTGCCCAAAGGAACTTACGTATTTGAATACCCGCTTCGGGTAGCACAGTCCGGCAGCTTCTCTGCCGGGGTGGCAACCATTCAATGTATGTATGCGCCTGAATATATATCCCATTCTGAAGGAATAAGGATCACGGTAGAATAATGTGTTAACTTATATCAATCTGATAATACTGAGAGGTCAGTATAAACCAAGATTCCAGCTCAAATATCCTGTAACAAACAATAAGAGATTACCCTTATCGAATCAAAATGACCGAATATCGGGGAAACGATCACTGCTGCCGAATAAAGTTCAGCAGCGGGAAAAACTGTAGCATCTTTACATCATCAAACAGAACAAAACATTATTAGGATAAAGGATCACAGGCTGTAATGAGCACAGCCAAAAACACCAGGATTGTTACAATCCATCACCAAATATTGAGTACATTATTCGCTCTCTGCCCTATTGGGAATTTTTGGTTACAGAGCCGGTCTGCAAAGACCGGTCTTTTTATTTTATGGATACTATTTTAAAAGGATAGCCACCTATTCCAACCCGGAAAAGCCTGTAATACAGCATAAGAGATTACCCCTATCGAAATAAAATGACCGAATATCGGACAAACAGCATCGGCGGACGAATAAAGTTCTTTTACGGGTTAAACCATCGCATCTTTACATCATCAAACAAAATCATTAGGATAAAGGATCGCAGGTTGCTTTGAATGCAACCAATACAATTGAGGTTAATCTGAATCAATCGCCACGAGTAAAGATATTTACTCACTGACCCATCAGAATTATTGGATACAAACCGGTCTCAACGACCGGTTTTGTTTTTATGATGCTCTCTTGTTTCCTCCCGGCCGCCTTTTATAAAACTTCTTTGTGTTGCCGTCGTTCCTGCGTCTTTTGCGGGGGGCATATTCAGGAGCAGCTCCCAGCAACTGCGGTATAGCAGCTTTTTCCACTTCCCTGCCTATCAGTGTTTCAATGGCGGCAAAGCTGTTCTGTTCCTTTTCCCCCACCAGGGTAAAGGCAATGCCATCCGCTTCTGCCCTGGCAGTTCTTCCAATGCGGTGCACATAATCTTCTCCATCTCTCGGCACGTCATAATTTATGACCAGGTCAATCGTGTCAATATCTATACCGCGGCTCAGTATATCTGTAGCTACAAGCACATTGATCCTTCCTCCGGTAAAGCTTGAAAGTACATTTTCCCGTTGGGACTGTGTCAGGTCACTATGCATTTCTTCTACTGAAAAGCCGCTTTGTTTTAATGAGCGTGTAAGTGTTTTTACATTTTGCTTCCTGCTGCAAAATACCAATGCGCTTTTGTAATGTGTTTTTTTAAGCAGGTATTGTATCAACGGCAGCTTTTGTGTTTCATATACCACAAAAGCCTTCTGTACTATCTTTTCCGGCGGGCGGGAAATAGCGATATTGATTTCTATGGGATCTTTAAGTATGTTCTTGGCCAGTGTGCGTATACGCGGAGGCATTGTTGCAGAAAAAAGGAGATTTTGCCTGTGCTCCGGAAGCGCCGCAACGATCTTGTTGATATCATCCTGGAAGCCCATATCGAGCATACGGTCTGCCTCATCCAGCACCAAAAACTGGAGCCCCTTCATAGATACATAGCCCATGTTGAGATGGGCAATGAAGCGGCCCGGTGTACAAATGATGATATCGGCGCCCATCTGTAGCGCCTTTCTTTCCCCGACAAAATTCTGCCCGTCATTACCACCATATATCGCAAGAGAGCTGATATCCGTGAAATAGGTCAGACCTTCCAGGTGCTGTGCGATCTGTATGGCCAGCTCCCGTGTGGGCACAATAACCAGCGCTCTCACAGATCCGTTGGAATGATGCATGAGCAGGCGGTTTATGACCGGCAGCAGGAAAGCGGCAGTTTTACCTGTTCCTGTTTGTGCGGAAGCAATAATGTCTTTGCCGGAAAGAATAGGAGGAATGACCTGTTCCTGAACAGGAGTAGCGATCTCATAGTTACTCGCCTCAATGCCTTCCATAAGGGCGGGATGAAAGTTGAATTCAGAAAAAAACAAATGATGACATATTTGGGTTAGACAGTAGTTGTGCTACAATAAGGTAAAGATAGTAGATTTAATTCATTCTTTTGATCATGCCAAGCATCAGGTTGACAATATATATTATCTGGGTAAGAAAGATCAA
>CAYWVB010000080.1:0-18895 GCA_964461595.1 uncultured Terrimonas sp.
CTCATATAAAAAATAATAAATTACTTGTTATGTTTATAATGATAGCTTCTATGTAATTTTCAAAATCTACGGAAGAATATACCCAACAATATATTCCAACACAATCAGGCTTTTTCACGCCAGACGTTTTTTATTCGTGAACTTTTAGCTCTTTCTGATAGTTATTAAACCTGCCAAACCACCCCGATGTTAAGTATCAAAAAAATAAGGCATCCCTTAGATTCTCTAAATTTTTTGCTGACGCTTCGCATAATCCATCAGCGGTTATTTAAAAACGGCTTCATAATAAATCAACCTTAAATCCCCGTTGGCATTCGTATTCGGAAATGTATCGTAATCGCTTCATTATCTTCAAATTTTACATGTTAAATATCTTGCCCAGCCACGCAAATGCATCTGCCTGCATTTCGAGGTTGAATTCATGTGGTGCATCATAGAGTTTAGTGATCAGCTTGCTCCCGGCATTTTGAGAGTCCCATACCCGATGCATTTTTGCGTAGGCAGCTTTGATTGATTCTACCGCAAAGAGCCTATCACGGCTTCCGCTGATAAACATCATTGGTTTGGGGCAGGCAATACTGGCCACATCCGGATAATCAAGATATTGTGCCAGGCCCGGATGGGTCATTGTAAATACGCCAACAGTAGATGTATGGTTGTTTCCTGGTGACATGATTCCTTTGTAGGTCGTAATCCAGCAAACCGATATGCCAGCGGTAATATACTTTGACAGAGCCGCCAGTTGCCATGTACGAAAGCCACCGACAGAAAGCCCCATGGCGGCAACGCGTTTGGAGTCAACTTCCGGCTGAACGGAAAGAAATTGTGCAGCTCTCATATCTTCATGTGCAATGAGCCCTGCAAATGACGCTCCAAGGTTGAAAAAATTGGCTGCTACAACACCCTGTCCGCTATCTCCGGCTCCGCCGCGATCAGACCAGTTAAGCATATCTACTGACAAACACACATAACCACGTTTTGCAAGTTCATCACCAATGAATCTTCCCCCATAGTAGTCTTCAATCCATTTCTGCGCCGATGCCATCTTAGCAGCGGGTTCATCGAAGGATGCGATAACTTTCTCCTTGCCAATGTCGTACTTCCCACCATGATCATGCAACAAAAGAACAGCCGGATGAGGCCCGGGAGATTTCGGAAGCAGCATCAATGCCATCACACGACTATCACCCGTAACATTGAAAACGATTTTTTTGGCCAGGTAGCTTCCACGATCCTGTTCTGCAATGACCCTGGAATCGAAGGGTACATCCGGTGCTGTGGCAAGCATTGATTCCATCACCTTTTTCCGGGCTTTCAGACGCCATGCAGCAAAACTGCCATGCCCTCCATGCAGCCAGGAAAGCGGATAATTCATTCGCTGCTCCAGCTTTTTATAAAACGCAGGCAAGCTGTCTACAATACCCGGCTTTTCAAACCGATCGCTATGGGATCCCGCTTCCTGAGCATAAAGGAATGAGGAACCGAAAAGCAAAACGACAAGCAATGAAATAGGAAAACAAACAATTTGAGCAACTCTATTAAAAAAATCCTTACACTTATCTTCCATGTTTCAACCCATTATATTTGTGTTATGTATATTTCTCAAAACTGATGACCGGCTGCCAGGAAGCTAATTCATAATTGACATCACATCAGTACGTATATTTATGAGTATAAAAAAAATACCTCACCCCTTAGATTTAAGAAATTAATATTTGTTGCGGGGAATACCATTACTACTTCCAAATTGGGCACCTTATGACCTTTGATGTGTATTGAAGTCAGCAATCTGAACATGACTTAAGATTTATGAATATATCGTTGATATAGTTTTTCCAAATCATCATTACTCATATCTCCGCTATGAATAATAACACGGTATCTAAGCCTCAATCCTTTTCGTGATAATGTTATTGGCGTCCTGCCCGGGTAAGGAATATTCTGCATACTCGCTTCCTTACGTAAAATCCATTGATTTTGTGAGCCGGGATTAGCAGGGTTACAAAAAATAGCAACACCGCACTTTGGTGAATCTTCATTATCAAAGGATCCTGCAAAGTCTATCCACGGTCCTGTGTTAACAGCGGTTTCTCCCGGAGTGATCACTTTATTGTTTGAAACAAATGAAATATTCCCTGGAAGTTTTAACCGCAGGCTAAATCCTCCATAACCTTTGTTATCATCCGAGCCACCAATCTTCAAATTGTCAACCAAAGCGAATAATTGAATGTCAAAATCTATTGCACGGTATTGTCCGGCTAACTTATATACTGTGATCTTTGTATTTTCTTTTACGATGGCTGTTAATTCACTAGACAGCAACACAGATTTCCAAATTACTTCCGATTGAAGGCTCACAGCTCCTTTTCTTTTTTTTACTTTCACATTAACCGTGCTCCAGTAAATATTTTCACAGGTCCAGCCATCGGCAATATTTTTATCATTCAGCATAATTTGATGCCATGCCCAAAAAACTCCCCGGTGATGGGGATGATCTTCGGGGAAATCTTCCGTTAAAACTTTTTCATTTAAACTATACAACGGATGCACATAGTCAGCCCTTTCATATTTTCCGTGTAATGATTTGGGACGCTGTTGATAAAATAAAACCTTTTTACCATTCTCTGATATTTCAACACCTTCATCAGTCTTTACCGTTGTAAAATGCTGACCAAACAGTTTGGCATCCATGACAATAACGCAACAAAATAACACAAACAGAAATCTTAGAAGAATAGACATATTAAAAATGCAGGTTGTTTATTTTTTTATTGAGCGCTTAATAACGCAGATTCATTTTATCGCTCTTATTAATATAATCCGTAACCTGCTTTCACATGTCTCCCGGCTTTCCCATCTTTTTGATCAAACCTCCGTCTTCAATTAGATCATCCTGTTTTTCATTACACCAGATGCCGCTCATATAGCGCCTGTTTCGCGATCCGGTCAGTAAGCATTTTAGGGCTTCATAGTTGCACTCCCTAATTTATACACTTTTCCATCGGCCTTGGTTAATATGTATAGCTCGCCCTTAAAATCTCTGCCAAAGTGTAAATCAACACGGCCACTTCCACAGATCTCTTTGAGTGTTCGAACGGTGTGATTAACTAAAACCTTCCATTCTTTAATTGGCGCTTGTTTCCCCTGTGTTAAATCAGCTATATCTACATAAAACAATCTCCCTGAAGGAATATCACCAAAAAGGAATTTGCCTTTTAACTGTGGTAAATCTGTGCCCCAATATTCAAATCCGCCTGAAATAGCATTACCCTCATCGTGATCAAACTGAGCAACAGGATAAGTGATTTTGTATATACTATCATTTTTCGCAAGTGGATAAACCTTGTTTATGTCTCCATATGGTTCAATAACAAAGCTACCCTCTCGTATAGGCCATCCATAATCATGCCCTGCCGCGACAATATCGATCGCTTCAATATTCTTTTGTCCAATATTGCATACCAGCATTTTACCCGACCTGCTCCAGGTGATACGATGTGGATTCCTAAAACCGTAGGCATAAATCTCTTTAACTGCTTTTTTATTTTCGGTGTTAGCAAAGGGATTATGTAATGGAATGCCATATTGATGATTGATACTATTTCTGCCCATAGGATCTATGCGAAGAATGGTACCCCATACTTTATCTACGCTGTGAGCCAGGAATGGATAACCGTTTTCAACGCTGCCCCCATCGCCGACACCTATGTACAACATTCCGAAGTCTTCGTCTCCCGGCTTAGAAAGGGGATTGAAAGTTATTTCCTGTACACCATGAATACCCGTCACCATATTTATCCTGAAAAGCTCACGACTTGTTCCAGAAAAAATAGCCTCGCCGGGATTATTTGTTTTCCATTCCGTCAAAACCCATTGCATGGTCACTTTTATGGAATCGTCATAGTCAAAGTCGGCTTTTGCTGAATTTGGGGGTTCGCTGTGTGTTGTATATAGAAGTCCATTCTGAAAAAAGTCGGGATGGAAAGCAAAACTTCCGAATCCGGTAGCTAATCCCGGCTGATTAATAAATTTAGGTTTCAGCTTAGCTATATCCATGTACAATACCGGCTTATTATGCTGCATTGTATATAGCTTGCCGCGAAGATCTACGATAAATATATTGCCCGTTTTCGGCTGAAAATCCAGTTTGGTGATCCTTGCCAGCGGCGTTTTATCACTAGATGGTGGGATTTGAGCAAACGGCTTAAGAGATACTAACAGGTTGGATTGCGGAATACTATCGGGGATCGGATTAGATAGCTGGTTGTCTCCTGCCATTTGTTGATTTGGAGACTTCTGGATATCTAAAAAAGCGACGACCGCATGTAGCTCGTCCTCTTTTAGTCCTGCAAATGAAGGCATTGTTGTTTTATACCTATTGAATAATTGCTTTGCATGCTCATCTCCTGATTCAATAACCTGTTTTGGCTCTTTTATAAACCGTCGTATCCAATCAGGAGAAACCTTTGCAGTTATTCCGGCCAATTGAGGACCTATTCCATCCAGCCTGAAATTGTGGCAACCGCTGCAATTTTTATTAAAAATATTTTCGCCGGTGGCAATTGTAGCAGAGTCCTTAGCGATAGCGCTGTCATCTGTGTGTGCTCCGGAATTACACCGGCTAAAAAAATATAGCTGGAACAAAGCGGCAATGGCTGTAATCAGTATCCCTTTTTTATTATTGTTTAACATTTCAACAATGGCTTAGATAGTTATGGTATTATATTCCGATTTTGTTACTTCATTACAAAGGCTGTCACTACTTTTCCCACTCCTGACGTGACGGCAAAAAGCTCTCCTTGTTGCACGGAGATAATATTTGGCATAGGGATTATTTTATCTTTCTATTCTTTGGGAGGGAAATTAGTTTTTCATGTCCCGATGATTGTTAAATACCTTATTTAACCATGCAAAGGCATCTTCCTGCATGTCAAGATTAAATTCATGCGGCGCATCATAAAGTTTTGTGATTAACTTATCCCCGGCGCCTTGGGAATTCCACACTTTATGCAGCTTTGAAAATGCATTTTTAATTGATTCTACCGGAAACAAGCCATCCTGCCTTCCGCCGATAAACATCATAGGCTTGGGGCAGGCAATACTGGCGACGTCAGGATAATCGAGATATTGTGCCAAACCCGGATGGATCATTGTGTAGGCAGACTGACCAGTAGTTTGATTGTTGCCGGGTACCATCAGTTCTTTAAGTGTTGCCATCCAGCAAACTGATACGCCCGCCATAATATGTTTTGACAGGGCCGCGAGTTGCCAGGTACGAAAGCCACCAACGGAAAGCCCTATTGCCGCAATACGTTTAGCATCAACTCCCGGCTGAATGGAAAGAAATTCCGCTGCCCGCATGTCCTCATGTGCAATGAGCCCCGAATAAGAAAGACCCAAACTAAGGAAGTTAGCTGCCAGGTATTGCTGTCCCGTGCTACCGGCACCGGCGCGATCAGACCAGTTGAGCATGTCCAGGGCCAAACAAACATAGCCTTGCTTTGCCAGTTCATCACCAATAAAGCGCCCACCATAGTTTTTTTTCCATTCCCGCGCCGATTCCATCTTTTCAGCAGATTCATCAAACGGGGCAATCACTTTCTCTTTACCAATATCAAACTTCGCCCCGTGATCATGCAGCAGCAGCACAGCCGGATGGGCTCCTGCAGATTTAGGAACCAGCATTAATGCAAGCACACGACTATAGGCTGTAACATTGAAAACAATTTTTCTTGCTACATAGCTTCCGCGATCTTGCTCAGCTATGATTTCAGGCTGAAAAGGAACAGGTGGTGGTGCGGCAAGCAACGATTCTATCACTTTGCTACGAGCCACAGTACGCCAGGTTGCAAAATTTGTATATTTACCGTGTACCCAAGAGAGTGGATAATCCATTCGCGAAGTCAGTTTTTTGTAAAACACGGGCAACCTGTCTGCTACACCCGGGCTTTCAAAACAGGCGTTATTACCTTCTGCAATCTGAGCCTTAATGTTTAAGGGGACTGATAGCAAAATAGCAAGCAGCAATAAAATTGGACAACAAATAAATTGCACAATACCCATTTTATGCGAAAAATTATATTCCTTCACTTAACACGCAAAGCTGATAAAATCAGAGGGATACCTTTTTTTACAAAGAAAAAAAGCACCTTAATTAATTAAAAAATGGTTTCAGAGTATCCAGGATTTTGGTCAATGACAAGAGACTCAATTGTATCCAGGATTTTGTGCCAGGTTTTTGTTTAAAAGGATTTCATTATCAGGAATAGGAAAGAGGTAGTCAGCCTCTGTGAAGTTTTGCCGTATTCTCTCCACGCTTTTTTCCTTCAATATTCTTTTCCTGATAAGGTCGAACCAACGATCGTACTCAAAACATAATTCCAAATTTCTTTCATTAATAACCGCTGTATCAAATACCTCTTTAGTCATGGCTGTTGTAAGTCTTGGATGCAAAGGGTTTTCTACATAGTTCTCTGCCCGGTCTATCACCTTGTTAACAGCATCTGTTGCAGCCTGTGTAGGGCCGCCTTTAGCCATATTCTCCGCCTCTGCGTAAATCAATAATACATCAGCGAAACGAATGATGGGCATATTCGTTATCGAAACATAGTTATTGTAGTCTTCAGGCTTATCGTACATAAATTTTCTAACAAGCGGTCTCGGATCTCCCCAATTCTCATAAGGCTTGCCATTTTCTGTTTCTGTTAATAAAAAAGCTCTCTTACGGGGAGAAGCCGGGTATTGCTGCTCCCATTCTGGTTCAATGCCAATATCGCCCCAACCTCCAAAGCCGAAACCAGTCTCCGACCATCCTCTGTATATTTGTCCATGAGCAGTTTGATCTGCGTAGTTGGAATTATAACTCCAAATCATTTCGGGCCCATATTTCGTTTCAAGGCTGAACAGCTTGGCAATATCTGGTACCAATGAATAGTTGCCTTCCTGAATCACCTGGTTGGCGTAGTCAGCCGCTTTTTCATAGTTTTTTGTTTCGTTCAGCGGAGCTGTTGCCATGGTTAAGTAGGCTTTCGCCAAAAGAGCCTTTGCGGCACCACTTGTTGGTCTGCCCCTTTTTTCGGTTGGCCATGTTGAAGGGAGATGTTCGGCGGCATAAGTGAAATCGTCTACAATTAATGCATATACATCCGCTATTGAGCTTCGGGATATATTGCTCAGCGTCTCATCCGGAGTATCTTCAGTTATAAGCGGGAGTCCGCCAAACATTCTTACCAGCATAAAATAGTTATGTGCTCGTATAAATCTGGCCTGTGCCATCAGTTGATCTGTCTCAGACTGAGGGGTAGTCGTTCCTAAAGAACCTTTCTTCATTGCGCCAATGGCCAAATTGAGATTTTTGATGGACTCATAATGATTTGTCCAAAGGAAGGCGCCATAATTATTTCCAATCACCAGGTTCCCACCACTGTATTGATCATCATTAAAAAACACCCATTGGGCGTACTGATAACCGTTCCAATAATCCCATAAGCTGTTCATAGCACCTGCCAATGCGGATTCTACCTGGGTAGTATTCTTATAGAAATTCTCGGGATCAACAAAACTTATCGGTTTTTCGCTGAGTTTTTTGCAAGAAGATGTAAAGCCGGCAACCACAACAAACAAAATGATAAGTAATCCGGTGTTATATTTATTATGTTTCATATTTATTCTTATTAAATATTTATAATGACACATTCAAACCAATAGTAACAATCTTCTGTTGAGGATAGTTATTAAAATCAACCCCAATACGGGCATCTAAGTCGTTCCAGGAACTTACTTCGGGGTCGTAACCGGAATATTTAGTTATCGTGATTAAATTGACACCGGATATATATGCCCTCAGGTTTTTCAATTTAATTTTATTTGTAAAAGACCGGGGAATATTATAGAACAGGGTAATATTTTTAAGGCGCACATAAGAACCATCTTCTACCCAACGTCCCCTTCGCTCGTCATTATTGATTCTTACATTTTGGGGAAGAGCGGCCTGCTCTCTTAATTTGTTTTCAACAAATCCGGGAACATCCGTGTTCTGGTTTTGTGGTGTCCAACGGTTTAATAACCTTGCGCTTGTTTCCGTCTGATATCCTTCGAGACGAATTCTTGTCATATTGAATATATCATTTCCCTTACTGCCCTGAATAAGAAAGTTAAGCTCAAAGTTTTTATAGGTCAGAGTGTTGTTCCATCCGAAAATAAATTTGGGAAAAGCATTACCAATTACCTTGAGGTCTTTTACATCAATAATGCTGTCCTTGTTAACATCGGTCCACTTTTCATCACCAGGCAGTTCCCCATATATTGCTGCCTGAGAAGATTTATCCGATCCCCATATTCCTTCAAATCCATATCCATACATTTGACCATAAGGTTCTCCCTTTACCAAATACATGAGCGGATTGCTTAATTGATATCCTCCATCATTTGTTGCAAAACCGATTTTGCCGCCTGGAATATCGCCAAGGCTTAACACTTTGTTTCTGTTAGCGGAAATATTAAACCCGGTATTCCATCGAAAATTTCCTACAAGCGGATCGCCGCTAATTGAGATTTCAATACCTTTATTCCTGATGGATCCGATGTTATCAATCATGGTCCTAAAACCAGTATAAGTTGGAAGAGAACGAGACATCAGCAGGTCTTTTGTGGTCTTTGTATAATAATCTACCGTTGCATTAAGCCGTCCGCCAAATAATCCAACATCAATTCCAAAATTAATTTGCGTGGTGCTTTCCCATTTAAGAGAGGGGTTGGGTGCAGATGCTAAATAAGATGCCACCACAACACCAAGGTCAGTTGTTTGGTCTGTACCATTGTAGTCATAGTTGCTGCCAGATATGACTTTTGGCAAAGTTTGATACGGGTTGATAGCCTGGTTGCCTGTAATGCCCCAGCTTGCACGAAACTTAAGATCAGAGAATATATTCAGCTTGCTGATAAACGATTCCTTGGAAGCACGCCAGGCAACAGATGCGGAAGGGAAATATCCCCATTTATTGTTTTCTCCAAAAACAGAAGAACCATCGGCCCGGTAACTCGCAGTTAATAAATATTTATCTTCAAAAAAGTAGTTGAGCCTTCCCATGAAGGAGTTTAACACCCGCTGATTGGCATTAGAGGATACAACGACCAGATCTGCCGAGCCGAGATCAGAAATGCCGGTTTGATCTATCAGGAATTTACCTGCATCAATAGAGCTATATTTAAACTTTGAAAACTGTTGCTCCCCAACACCAGTGATGATGAACCTGTGATTGCCTATCTTTTTATCATAAGTGACAATATTTGAATTCTGGTAGTTTACAAACATGCTTTCAGTTGAAATACCCTTACCTCCTGCCTGCAATCCGATTAATGTTTTACGATTATAAAAAATCTTATTATTGACATTATTAATATTTGCCCCCCCGGTTATTCTTATTGTCAATCCTGGTAATGGTTTATATTCCAAATATGCATTCAGCAAATTACGGATAGAGCTATTGTCAATATCCGGCTCCACTACACTGGCCAACGGATTCCAAACATTAGCGGCGCCATATCCGCCACGATGTACGCTATAATTTCCGAGTGAATCATAAACCGGCTCTGTTGGAGCCCATAACGTAGCGGTATTAACACCCTTTGCAAGAAACTCTCCTCCACTGCCGAACGGAGGTGAATTGCCTGCTTCCTTTGCCCCAACCCAGTTTAAATTAAAACTTATCTTCTCAGATATATCGGCCTGAAAATTAGCACGTAATGAAAAACGATTATAATTTGAATTCAAAAGAATTCCATCCTGATTCAAATACCCGCCGGAAATAAAGTATTTCAGATTATCGGTTCCGCCACTAAGTGATAGCTCATGATTATTCATATGTGCAGTTCGGTAAATGACGTCCTGCCAATCCGTTCCACCTGTTCTTTTAAAGTCATTAATTTCGGATTCTGAAAAAATCGGAGATGGATTTGGATTATTAATACCATTTTGGGCCAATGCATATGCATTTACTGTATTTGCAAACTCAACGGCATTCTGCAGTTTGAGCTTTTTTCTTAGCTTTTGCAAGCCGAAGCTATAATTATAAGCAATTACTGGCTTACCTGTTTTACCTTTCTTTGTAGTGATTAATATTACTCCATTAGCCCCTTGGGCACCATAAATAGCAGTAGCAGACGCGTCTTTTAGTATCTCAACAGATTCAATATCATTAGGGTTCAGGAATTTCAAATCGCCTCCCTGTAAACCATCAATTACTATAAGTGCGTTATTACCACCAACAATCGAGTTCATTCCCCTGATCCTGATCACCGTATTACCTCCCGGTGATCCATCAGTGGTTTGCACCATCACACCTGCAGCGCGGCCCTGAAGCGCTTCATCAACTCTCTGGGTTGAAAGCTGAGCAATATCTTCTCCCTTTACTGAACTTACCGATCCCGTTAGATCGCCCTTTTTCTGCGTGCCATAACCAACAACTACTATATCACTTTCCTGTGAGGTGGCCCTTATTAATTTTACCGAAATGTTGGTTTTATTTTTTACAGAAACCTCCATTGGCTCAAAACCTATAAAACTGAATCTCAATGTTTCATTTCCATCAACGTTTATAGAAAAATTACCATTAGCATCAGTTGCCGCCCCATTTTTTTTCCCAACAACCAGTACAGATACTCCTTCCAAAGGCTTTCCCTCTACGTCAGTTACTTTCCCTTTAATAATTACTTCAGGCATTTGGAAATTATCTGAAGGTTTAGGTAACATTTTTTCGACGGTAATAATTCCTCCCTGCAAACTGTACCTGAATGGTTGACCTTTTAGACACTTACCCATTACCTCGTCAATACTTGCATTTCTTACTTTAATTGTAACCGGGGACAATTCTTTGAATATGTCTTCATTGTACAAAATTGAAATCCCGGTTTGCTTGGATATTTCCTTAAATACTTTTTGAATATTTACATTTTTTAAAGAAAGTGTTACCGTTTGGGCATCTGAACGAGCTGCTAGTTGAAGGCTGGTTGTAAGTAAGATGAACACAGTTATCTTCATAATTCTCATGAATTTTGCATATCTCGAGTTGAAATAGCCAGGGAAAGGCATTAAAAGCATAACTTTGAGTTGTTTTGGGTTAATGAATAAGCAATACCTGATACGTGTTATTTATTTAGAGTTAACCCAAATTATCGGCCGGAGGTAGTTGCAATACTTCCGGCTTCTTATTTTTGAGTCAACAAAAAAACTTAGAAATAAAAGTAGGTTAGGGTTTAATAAATAACGTTTTCCCTTCGAGCCGAAAAGTTATTCCGTTATCTTCAAACCTTTTTAATATATCTAATAAATATAGGTTCCTGCTAATCCGACCGCCAAACGTTGTTGCTTTCAACGGACCCTCATACACAATATCCACATCATACCAACGGCTGATTTGCTGCATGATAGCATCAAGCCCAATATTATCAAAGTCAAAAAAGCCGGTTTTCCATGCCATCACCTTATCTATATCGGGCTCAGTAACAACAAATCCTTTTTTAGTAAATGAGGATTGCTGCCCGGGCTTAATAAAAACCGTTTTATCATCATGGGTTACTTTTACCGAGCCTTCCAACAATGTAGTTTTAGAAGGTTCATCCCTGTTATAACTGTTCACGTTAAAATGAGTGCCCAGCACTTCAACTTCTTCCTGATCATTTATAATTACCCTAAAGGGCATTAATTTATTTTGCGTTACTTCAAAATATGCTTCTCCTGTTACATAAACCTTTCTTTCCTTTCCGGTAAATGCTGTTGGGTAGGTAATGGAAGATGCCGCATTGAGCCAAACTGCCGAACCGTCCGGAAGGTTTAATTTGTATTGGCCTCCTCTTGGTGTTGACACAGTATTAAAACTCGTCCCCCTTTTTAAACGTTCTTCCTCATTCTCCACTGATTCATATACAAGTTCGCCATTCGCTTTTTTAATTTCAACATTGCCATCGTTCAAAGTTTCATTTCCATCAGTGAGTTCAATTCTTTTTCCATTACTTAACGTAAGCATAGCTTTATTCCTACCGGGGACAATATTATTTTGAATAGGTTGTACGGGAATAGGGTTTACAGTCTGAACAAAAGGAGATGAATTTTTTGAGGTATGCAAGAGGTATGCAAGAGCAGTTGACACTATTAAGATAACGGCAGCAGCATAGCGTGGCCAATTCCTCTTAAAAAAGGGGATTTTTTGCTGAGGCATAACGGGCGCATACGATTGGTGAATCGTTTCTCTTATCTTCATATAAACGATTCTTTCCTTCTCCTCTATGTCGCCCATCAACTTTGTATCCCACTCTATCTGATCAAAGCTATTATAATAATTAATAATCATTTTCTCCTGGTCGGCAGAAGCCTTGCCAGACAGATAGAGATCCAAAAGGTGTAAAAACTCAGATTTTTCCATATTTGGAGATGATCTTACTCATTGTAAGTATAAAAAAAAGACCTTACCCCTTAGAGCCTGTTTAAAATTAAATGTAAAAAGGGTTACGGACATTGTTAAAATGCCCGTAACATATTTTCTTTGAGGTAGTTAAGCTCAAAGATGATATGTATCCGGCAGATGGAACCGATGCCCGATGGAACAATAACCGCGCGAAAACACGTCACAACCGGTTAAAAATTATTTTTTGTCGATAAATAACAGAAGTATCAGAAGCATCAAATCACCAAGAGAATGACGAATCCTGATTAGAATATTTCTGATCTGGGTTTCAACTGTTTTCGTTGATATATTTAATCGCGCTGCGATTTCCTTATGAGAAAACTTATGTATGCGGCTCAGCAGGTAAACTTTTTTCATTTTAGCCGGCATTGACTCAACAACCTCATCCAATCTTGCCCTGAGCTCCTTTTGATATAACAGGCTTTCGGCAAGAGGTTCTTCCCATATTCGCTCCTCAAGTTGCTCAAACAAAGCAATATTATTGGTTTTTCCATTTCTTATATAAGTCAATACCTGAAATCGGGTCGCGGTAAACAAATAGGCCGAAAGAGAACGGGTAATTTCCAATGTTTCCCTTTTTTGCCAAAGACTAACAAAAACGTCCTGTATTAAGTCCTCGCAAGCCTGTGCGTCTTGAAGTAACCTGTATGCATATAGATATAATTTTTTGAAGTAATTATGATAAATAGTAGTCATTGCTTCCTCGCTGCCATCTTTGAATGCAAGCATCAATTCCTTATCGTTAAGCATAGTACTAAAAGTAAAAATCTCTTAATGCAAATAAAGTTACCTAAAATATTAACCTTATGAAAATATATAAAAACACTTATACCCTACTAAATTTAAATAATTAAAAGGGCAGTCCCGAAAGAATCAGGGCATTTCAAATTCTTGCTGCATACATAATTCTTTGATTAATAAAGTGATCTGAAAGCTCCGGATAAACTGGTATCGCATTCAATTATCCTTATATCTCTTTCTCTCCATAAATCACCAATGCCGATGATTCAATAATGACATTATTATCGGGGTATTTTCTTCGGAGCAGTTCAAATGTTTCTTCTTTTATCTTTTGCTTTATTGTTTCGTCTGCTTTGCCCAGGGCAGCAACGACAGGCGCGCCTACTTCCATTGTAAAATTCCAGAAGGTATCAGCAGATCCTGTATTCAGCTTGCCTTCTATTTCTTTTTCCGTAATATTTTTCAGCCCTGCGTTTGCAAACAATCCTCCTACCAGCCCGGGCTGCGCACAGCGGAACATACCGGGCGCACCGGGAGGAGGCGACGGCAAATCCATATTCTTTTTAATAATCCCCATAATAGCGGTAACCCAGAAATTCTTTTCCGGCCCGCTCCATACGGAAGCAGCGAGCCTGCCGCCGGGTTTAAGCACCCTTGCCATTTCATTTGCAGCAACCTGCATATCAGGAAAAAACATAAACCCGAACCTGCAGGTAACGGCATCAAAATAATCATCCTCAAAAGGAAGCTCACATACATCAGCAACCATAGTCTCATAGTTGTCAATACCACGTTTTACTGCATTCTTTCCTGCAACTTCAAGCATTCCCTCGGAAAGATCTGTCGCGATCACTTTCCCGCCTTTCAGCATCGAGGCAATGGTAAGTCCCGGTTCCCCGGTACCTGCTGCCACATCAAGCACGAACACATTCCCGGAAGGCTGTATAAGCTGTATGATCTCCTCGCCTACCGGTTTTAAAAAATTCATGACCATATCCTCCCATTTGCTCCATCCGGGAGAAAACCTGTTCCATGATTCTTTCTGCTGATCGCGGATCTGCAAAAGCGCCTGTTCCATCTTATCTGGTTTTAATTATTACATTGAACTACCTGCCACGTTCATTTAAAACACAGGCAGGGAAAGGATAAAATTGATGTGGATTACAGATGAAGCGCTCTCTAATATAAACAAAAAATAAGAATAACGGAAACTTCTGCAATAAGAATTAAAACGACTGCAACTGCAAATTACAACTACCTATATACCATTCATTGCAGTTAAGATCACAGGCCTGTCATCAGTAACTACTATAGTATGCTCATGCTGGGCAGTATACCCTCCTTTATTTCCCCTGAGCGTCCAGCCGTCGCGCATAGTCTCTGCAAAAGAAGAACGGGTGGAAATAAAAGTTTCTACTGCTACTACACTGTTTTTGCTGAATTGCCCGCGGTTGGAGCGATCATAAAAATTCGGTATTTCAAATGGCGCTTCATGCAGGCTTTTGCCCACACCGTGCCCTGTAAGATTTTCTATCACCTTGAGACCAGACTTCCTCGCTTCATTTTCTATTAACCGGCCGATCTCCGCAATCCTTACCCCGGTTTTAATATGCAACAGTACCTTGTTGAGTATTCTTTTTGAAGCATTCACCAGTTTCTGGTGATTATGAATATCCTTCCCCAGCACAAAGGAGCAGCCATTATCAGCCCAGTAACCATTCAGCTCGGCCGATACATCAATATTGACCAGGTCGCCTTCACCAAGAATTTTATTGCCCGAAGGGATACCATGTGCGATCTCATGATTCAGGCTAATGCAGGTACAACCGGGAAAAACATAGGTTGCTTTAGGAGCAGATACAGCACCGAACTTTTTCAGTATAACAGCACCATAGTCGTCCAGCTCAGCAGCAGTCATACCCGGCCTGGCATACAGCATCATTTCACGCAGGGTAACAGCAACTACCTCACTCACCTTTTTCATTCCTTGCCATTCTGCATCTCTGGTTATTGACATACCGTATATTTTAAGGATAAAGGTACAAAAGAAGGGACATGCTGTTGTGAATAGTGAATAATGAATAAATCCACGATCGCTCATTCACCTTAATACAATACAACACATCATAATTAACTCATCGCTGCCTATACCAGAACAAGCTACTGATCGCCGATGCCTAAGCGCTGAAAGCTGATAGCCGGCGGCTACCATTTATTCTTCCACATCATGCTCTCAACAGGTCTGTCGGGCTGGCCACTGTATTTGGCACTTTTCTTCTGGTTGTATTTTTCTTCTATTTCGCCTTCCACGGGAAAATAGATGAGCTGGCCTACCGGCATGGATTTGTAAATGCGTACCGGCTGTTTTACGGATATTTCCAGCGTCCAGTTGCCGCAAAAGCCCACATCACCCTTGCCTGCAGTGGCATGTATATCAATACCAAGACGGCCGGTAGAGGATTTACCTTCAAGGAAAGGCACATGGGCATGCGTTTCGGTATATTCAAGCGTAACCCCGAGATAAAAAATATGAGGATATAATACAAACCCTTCTTCGGGTATCTCAAAATATTCGATCTCGTTGTGCCTCCTGGCGTCAAGTATATGCTCTCGGTAAGTAGCGAGCCATTTTCCCAGGTGCACATCATACGAATTACTGCCAAGGCACTCCCTGTTGTAGGGCGACAATATGATCGTGCCTTTTTCTATTTCTTCAAGTATCCTTTTATCTGATAGTATCATTCCCGGATTTTATTTGTTTATTTTGCCTGTGCCTGCAGTTAAGCGGCAGGCGAATTTCGGATTTCGTTTTGGGTAATGCCTTTATTTTATCAACATAATATCAACGACCAGACAAAGTTAGCCGTCTGGCAGATCCGGGAAACGGAAGATTTTTTCCTGTCGCAGGTGCCGCTGCAGCGCGAAATTACGCACCCGCACAAACGCCTGCAGCACCTGGCCGGCAGGTATTTGCTACGCATGCTTTTCCCGCAGTTTCCCCTGGAGATGATACGGATCGCCAAAACCATGAAGCCCTTTCTACCCGGAGACCCTTATCATTTTTCCATATCCCATTGCGGCGACTTTGCAGCGGCTATAGTAAGCACTACTGAACGTACCGGTATTGATATAGAAATGCCCTCTCCCAAAGTGGCACGGGTAAGGCATAAATTCCTGCATGCGGTAGAATGGGATGAGGTATTACAAGCCGCAGATATACTGTCTATAGCAGATATTGCCGGTGATGAAAATATGCTGCGGCAGATCACGCTGCTATGGAGCGCCAAAGAAGCCGTCTTCAAATGGTATGGAAGCGGGGAAGTGGATTTCAGCAGCCATATCAGGTTGCATCCTCCCGGAACCGGCATGGCCACAGAAGGCATGATAACCGGACTATTTGTGAAATCCCATCCCGTAGAATTACAATTACGGTATATCAATTTCCCGGATATCTGTCTTGTATGGGTTGTTACGCCACGATGAAGACAGGCAGGTTCGTCATCAGGCCATTTCAACTATTGTTAAGTCAATCATTTCTGTCTCACTTTTCACGTTTGATATAACACTATGTGGCTATGCAATTTATTTTCAAACCGCATAGCCGATAGGGATTTTTTTATTGAGCAAACCTTATTTGATCGCAACATCTGTCACCACCTCAGCCTTTGTACGGCTCAAAACGATCTGTTTTTCTACTTTTTCGCCTGCCCTGAGCACCTGCAAGGTGTAAGTGCCTTCTTCCGCTCCAAAGAAATTGTAATTTACCTCCACAGTCCCTGCTTTCTTTTGTGTCAGAAAATTACCCAGTACCTGTCCATCCGGGCCAATGAGCCTGACATTAAGCCTTTTACCGCCGTTTTTCTCAATACTAAGATGAACAGATTCGGTTTGCGGTATATGAGTCAACATCACTTTAAACGATACATCTTCACCCGGAGAAACGATATGAGGGGCTTTATTTTCTTTTGCTGATAAACGTCCTGTAAACAATGTGCTTCCTGTAAACAAAACGATAGCTAAGGATCTTACAAACTTTTTCATAATTAATATGTTTTAATGGTTATTAATGTTCCCCGGATCATTGTAATGCTTCATGCCCCGCACGATTAAACATGATATATACTTTTACGATCCGGCTTTTCTTCAGCAGTATCTTTTTAAACCCTGCTGTTATACATCCGGCATTGTGTTTTCGAAAAGGATGCCAATAGCTATATCACTGAAAATCAATGAATAAAAACTTTAAGGTCAAAAAGGACTGTATCAATAGCGAACAAAATTTGTTCAGTTCCGATACATTCATTAAAATACTTATCGAGTGAAATGAAGCATTGCTAACTGTAACGGCTAAACGTGGAGCTTGTATGGAAATAATATCCTCTGTCTTCCGGATAATCAAAGAAAAAAGGCGGGCATACCAGTATCGAAAGACAGAGGTCATCTCCTTTGAATGTTAATCATTTCGCAATAAATCAATATACTCATGTCGCTCACTACACTCCGTACCACAGAGAGGCTCTATTCGCTGGATGCGCTCCGTGGTTTTGATATGTTCTGGATCATGGGAGCAGAAGAAATTTTTCATGCTATGGCCAAAGCGACGGGATCCCCGTTCTGGGGCGCTATTGCAGAGGAGCTCACCCACCCTTCCTGGAACGGCTTTCATTTTTATGATCTCATTTTCCCGCTGTTCCTCTTTATGTCGGGAGTGGCTACGCCATACTCCGTAGGCCGCGAGCTGGAAAAGGGAAAGACCCGGCAGCAGGTGCTTTGGCGGGTCGTGAAAAGGGGGCTTATCCTGGTACTGCTGGGCATTATTTATAATAACGGGCTGGAAATAAAACCAATTGCAGAGATCCGCTTTGGCAGCGTGCTTGGCCGCATCGGGCTGGGATACATGTTTGCCAATATTATAGCCCTTTATACCAAACAAAGAGGGCAGGTGGCGTGGTTTTGCGGAATACTGGTAGGCTACTGGCTGCTGCTGAAGTTTACATCAGCGCCGGGCTTTCCTCCCGGCGATCTTACTATGGAGGGCAACTTTGCTTCTTATGTTGACAGGCTGCTGATGCCGGGAAAGCTCTACCTTGGTATACATGATCCGGAGGGGCTCATGAGCACGATACCTGCAATAGCCACAGGCCTGTTAGGGATATTCACCGGTAATTTTCTGAAAAACTATTCACTGGCGCCGGCAAAAAAATCATTGTACATGGCTGTAGCCGGAGTAGTATTTATAGGATTAGCACATTTGTGGAACCTCGATTTCCCGATCAACAAAAATCTCTGGACCAGCTCGTTTGCATTGAATGTAGGAGGATACAGCCTTATACTCCTTGCCCTGTTTTATTATATCATTGATGTGAAAGGTTATAAAAAATGGGCTTTCTTTTTTAAGGTTATCGGTATGAACTCTATACTTATCTATATTTCCGAGAGGTTTATAGACTGGAAATACAGCACCAATGAACTTTTTAAATGGGCAGGACAATTAGTGGGCAACCCTTATAATATCGTGATCATGGCCCTCTGCTATGTGATGGTGAAATGGTTGTCGCTATACTTCCTGTATAAGCAAAAGATATTTATGAGGGTATAAATAGTGGAGAGTGGTAAGTGATAAGCACTACAGTACTTACTGTGCATGCCTAAAATAGGTTGACAAAAAATAGTCACCTATTATGAATCAAAGA
>CAYWVB010000081.1:0-18611 GCA_964461595.1 uncultured Terrimonas sp.
AGCTATCCTTCTATCAACTGTGAGGGCTGCTTCACCACTTTGGAGGCACCTCTCAGAATTAAGGGTTCTATACGTGGCTCGCAGCGACGGCAGGTGTGTGGATGATTTTCGGGCTTGCTTTACCTTGAAAGTTGCAAGATCATCAACCCGTTGCACGTCCTGGCGAAGCGCAGAGCTATTACCCCGGCACCAGCCGCCACTTAATGCGTTGAAGCCATCCTCGTGCAGCTATCCCTCTATCAACTGCGAGGGCTGCTTCACCACTTTGGAGGCACCTCTCACAATTAAGGGTTCTATACGTGGCTCGTAGCGATGACAAGTGTGGATTATTTGCGGGCTTGCTTTAGCTTGAAAGTTACAAGATCATCAACCCGTTGCACGTCCTGGCGAAGCGCAAAGATATTACCCCCACGTCGGGCTCCACTTAATGCGCTGAAGCCATCCTCGTGCAGCTATCCTTCTGCCAACTGCGAGGGCTGCTTCACCACTTTGGAGGCATCTCTCAGAATTAAGGGTTCTATACGTGGCTCGCAGCGACGGCAGGTGTGTGGATTATTTTCGGGCTTGCTTTAGCTTGAAAGTTACAAACTTATCAACCCGTTGCCCGTCCTGGCGAAGCGCAGAGGTATTGCCCGGGCACCAGCCGCCACTTAATGCGCTGAAGACATCCTCGTGCAGCTATCCTTCTGCCAACTGCGAGGGCTGCTTCACCACTTTGGAGGCATCTCTCAGAATTAAGGGTTCTATACGTGGCTCGCAGCGACGGCAGGTGTGTGGATTATTTTCGGGCTTGCTTTACCTTGAAAGTTACAAGATCATCAACCCGTTGCACATCCTGGCGAAGCGCAGAGATATTACCCCCGCGTCAGGCTCCACTTAATGCACTGAAGCCATCCTCGTGCAGCTATCCCTCTGCCCACGGCGAGGACTGCTTCTCCAGCGGCTATATGCATTCAACCCAAATACATATTTTATCCGAAAAGACACTATAACTGCTATCATTCTCAAAAAATCAGTGTTATTTGCAGGGAATTGGAACGCAAACCTTGCCTTATAAAATTCAATCAATGAAAAAAAAGATCTTCTTTACCGGTATGCTCTTTAGCCTTTTTCAGCATTCGCTGACAGCACAGCAGCCCGATCTTCCTGTATGGAACGCCTCTATGGACAAAGCAACCACTACCGACTGGCTTGTTTCAAATATTTCTCAAAAGTCCGGCGTATGGAAAAGTAAGGACGGGAAAGACCTGGTGCTGTATAACGGACTGGTAAAACGGGTTTTCAGGATCACGCCCAATGTGGTCTGTTACGACTACAAAAATATGAGCTCCGGTCAGCAATTGCTCCGCAGCGTAAAGGCAGAAGCAAGGATCGTGATTAACGGAAAAGCATATAATGCCGGCGGTCTGTACGGGCAAAAAGAAAACGCCTATATCCTGCCCGAATGGCTCGATAAGTTCAGCACACACCCTGAAGATTTTCAGTGCACCGGTTACACCGTCTCAGATATCAAACCATACATCAACTGGAAGCCGGGCGCCTGGTGGTCGTCGCGCAACACGCAGCCTGCCGGTAAAACGCTGACATTCTCTTATCAAAGCAATACAACTGCACTGAAAGGTTTATTACTAAAAATAAATTATGAGGTATATGATAATGTTCCATTAATAGTAAAATGGTTAAGTATAGAAAACAAAGGAACCACATCAGTAAAGCTCGACCGTGTAGTGAATGAAATACTGGGATTGGTAGAGGAGGAAAGCGCTGTAGTGGGAAGCCCGGAAGAAATGAAAAAGCAGCATGGTATCTATGTAGAGACCAACTATGCATTCAACAATGCCATGCGCTATGATATCAGCGACCAGACCACGCACTGGAAAACCGATAGCGCATATACTTCCCAGGTAAATTACAACTACCAGACGCCCTGCCTCCTGGAAATATACCCTTCAAAGGCCCCGGGCATTGAGCTACAGCCGGGGGAAATTTTCAGGTCCGTTCGCAGCCATGAGCTGCTGATGGACAGCTACGACCGCGAAAGAAGAGGACTGGCTATCCGGCAAATGTACCGAACTGTAGCGCCGTGGACTACCGAGAACCCCATCTTTATGCACCTGGTGAGCAAGACCGACGAACAGGTCTATACTGCTATAGATCAATGTGCGGCTACCGGCTATGAAGCAGTGATACTCAGCTTTGGCAGTCATTTGAATATGGAAGACAGCTCTGCGGAAAATATCGCCAAATGGAAAAAGCTTGCCGGTTATGCGCACGGCAAAGGGATCAGGATCGGCGGCTATTCTCTTTTCAGCAGCCGTCGCATTGATGATGACAATGATGTGATAGACCCCGCCACCGGGAAACCCGGGGGCGCATTTTTTGGGAACGCACCATGTTTCGGAAGCAAGTGGGGATTAGGATACCGGGATAAGATCAAATTGTTTTTTACCAAAACAGGATTTGATATCTGGGAAAATGATGGTCCCTACCCCGGCGATGTATGTGCTTCTACTACACATCCGGGGCATAAGGGCCTCGATGACAGTCAATGGCGGCAGATGGAGATCCAAAAAGAATTGTATCGCTGGCTGAATGAAAGAGGAGTATATATCAACGCACCGGACTGGTACTTCCTTGATGGCACGCATAAAATAGCTATAGGCTACCGCGAGGTAAACTTTTCATTGCCGAGGGAGAACCAGAAAATACTCAACCGGCAGAATATCTATGATGGTTTATGGGAAAAGACGCCTTCCATGAGTTGGGGATTTGTCCCGCTAACCCGCTACCAGGGCGGCGGTCCCGAAGCGGTGCTGGAACCGCTGAGCGAGCACCTGAAAGATTATCAGCAACTGATGATGCAGTATTACGGCGCCGGCGTGCAGGCCTGCTACCGTGGCCCGCGTTTATACGATACCGATAATACCAAAGCAGCCGTGACAAATGTCATCCGCTGGTACAAAAAATACAGGAATATCCTTAACTCGGACATTATCCACCTGCGCCGCGCCGACGGCAGGGACTGGGATGGTATTATGCATGTGAATCCTGCATTAAAAACCAAAGGATTTGTTATGCTGTACAACCCTCTAAAAACAAGCATCACCCGAACCATTTACCTGCCCATGTATTACACGGGACTTAGTCAATCAATAAAAATCAGTGAACAGGAAAAAGCTGCCAAAACAACTCTATTGAACAGGAGATTTGAGGCGCCGTTAACTTTTACTATCGCGCCGGAAAGCTACACATGGTATACGATCGAGTGATCCTGATGCCGCCAGGAATAACGGAAATGTACTGCCTGAAAAAGCTATCCGTGCAGTTGAATCGCTGGCAGGCAATGACGTCATTAGTTTTGACGACATAAAAACCCGTAGCACCGGTAACCAAGCCATTACACTCCCTCTCTTATCCGTACCATACGATAAGCCGTACATTTATTTTTTTATCTTGCATATATGGAGCTCACAGAAAAAAAAGCCAGGCTTTCGCTGGTAAACAGGATGCATGCCGGAGTTAAACTGCTGATATGCCTGGGTATTGCCATCCTCTGCAGTATCATATTCAGAATGGACAACGTTTCCATACTTACTCCTCTTATCCTGGGCTGGGATATATTTTGCTGCTGCCTGCTGATATTTTACTGGATATCTTTTTTCACCACCCCGCAGCCGCATATTCCTAAACAGGCGGCAGAAGATGACCCCAGCCGGGTCGTCATATTCGTGATCATGCTGGTGAGTTCTGCAGCAGGCATGCTCGCTGTTATTTTATTGCTCACGGTTAAAAAAGAAATCGGCGCTGAAAAGTCCGTGTACGTGCCGCTTGCTCTTTTAGGAATGATCTTTTCATGGCTGACAGTACACACCCTGTTCACAGCAAGATATGCACACCTGTATTACGGGAGAAAAAAAGGCGATGCTTTATCTTATAAGGGAGGGCTTGATTTTCCTGGGGACAGCAAGCCGGATTTTCTTGACTTTGCTTATTTTTCTTTTGTACTGGGAATGACTTTCCAGGTATCGGATGTACAGATATCCTCAAAAAAGCTCCGGCGGCTGGCCCTTTTGCATGGGCTGATCTCGTTTGCTTATAACACTGTCATTGTAGCCCTTACTATCAATATTATTGCGGGGCTGGGAGATTAACGATGCTTTCTACCTTATTTTCTTATTTTTATAACAAACAACGAAATAAAATATTATGTATGCAGCGTACCAACCCTTTATTCCTTTAAAAACAGAATTGGATTTTTTAGTGGCATTTGTTATACAAGTCTATAATGGTAAAAAAATATAGTGCTCATGCTCAAACATAATATTCATTACATACTTATATTTTTCCTGTCTTCTTTTTTTAGCATAACGCAGGCACAACCCTCCTCCAATAAAAATATGGATCGTTTTGCCGGACTGCATTTCGACTTTCATGCCGGCTTAATGGATTCGGGCATCGGGAAGACATTTTCGCCGGAAATGATTGACTCTTTTCTCCGCATAGTGCAGCCGGATTTCATACAGGTAGATTGCAAAGGGCATCCCGGGATATCCTCCTATCCCACCAAAGCAGGAAACCCTGCCCCTGCAATTGAAAAAGATATTATGAAAATATGGCGCACCGTCAGCGATAAATATCATGTGCCCCTCTATGTGCACTATTCCGGTATATGGGATAACCGTGCACTGCAGCTCCATCCGCAATGGGCACGGTATAATGCAGACGGCAGACCCGACAAAAATGCTAATTCGCTGTTCAGCGCTTATGCGGACTCTTTGCTGATCCCTCAATTAAAAGAGCTTGCCACAGTATACCATATCAATGGAGTATGGGTAGATGGTGATTGCTGGGTACTGACACCCGATTACAGCCCGGAAGCGAAGCGCCGGTTCACAATGGCGACAGGTATAAAAGATATCCCCGTTAAAAAAGACGATCCTCATTTTTTTGAGTGGATGGAGTTTCACCGCAAAGCGTTCAGGGATTATATAACAAAATATGCGAATGCTATACATGCGGCAGCTCCCGGCTTTAAAGTCACCAGCAACTGGTCATTTTCATCTATGATGCCCGAACCTGTTGATGTTCCTGTTGATTATCTTTCGGGAGACGTTGCCGGCACCAATAGTTTGTACAGCTCTGCTTTTGAAAGCCGCTGCCTTGCGCTCCAGGGTAAGCCCTGGGATCTGATGTCGTGGTCTTTTGCTTGGAAGAACAATTCAAAAGCAACCAAGTCCATACCACAATTAGAGCAGGAAGCAGCCGAAGTGCTTGCCATGGGCGGAGGATTTCAAACCTACTGGCAACAAAACAGGGATGGCACACCGGAACCCTACCAGTTCAGCAAAATGAAGGAGATCGTCAGGTTTTGCAAAGAAAGAAAAGCCTATACTTTTCAAAGCGAGATCATTCCCCAGATAGGACTGTTATATTCTACCTATGCATGGAAAAGGCTGCCTGCCAATAACCTGTACTCCTCACACGGACAGGAGAAAATAAAGGGCATACTGAATATGTTGCTTGATGCCCAGCTTCCCGTTGAGATATTGATGGATCACCAGTTGAAGGAAAGAATGGAGAGCTACCCTCTCCTCATCATTCCCGAATGGGAACAAATAGACCCTGCTATACAACCCCGGCTGATTGATTATGTACAAAGAGGAGGTAACCTCATTGTGATAGGCTCTAAAGCAATTGCCGGCTTTGCTGATGAACTTGGTATAACCATTGATGCAAAACCGGTAACGGAAGAAAGTATTTTTGCAGGTCATAGCAACAGGATCGTGATGATGCATACCGGTTTTCAGCCTGTCCGCATCAAAAACGGGATACAAAAAATAGGCATCCGGCTCAATGCTGACGACTGGCGTTTTCCAACTGATGAATCACTTGCCTCGGTACGGCAGCTTGGCAAAGGGAAGATTGGAGGCGTTTACATGGATATGGGCGATTTTTATAATAACAACAAAAACCCGTTGTCCATAGCATTACTGATATCTGTTGTTGACAAAATGGTTCCCCGCTTTGTCTCCACCGTTGAATGCGGTTCCGGAAGTCTTCACCAGGTGCTGAGCAGGAAAAACGGCAATATGTATCTACATCTTATTAACGCCGGCGGAGCACACAGTAATCCCAGTGTGCTGGTATATGACGATATTGCTCCTGCAGAAAATATTGAAGTGAAACTGGAGCCTGGAAAACAGCCAAAGTCAATCATCCTTCAGCCGGCTAATGCAAATATTCCGTTTACTTATAAAAATGGCATTGCCATAGTACATTTGCCTTCGGTAAAACTTTACGATATCCTGGAAATAAAATTCTAAAAAAGACGGGGTGCAGCAGATATGATAAGGATATATATTTCTTATGCCCTCTTAGAAAGGGTTAAATATTCAAACGTTTGCAATATTTCTATTATTACTGAATGTATGAGATAAAAACGTTAGTATTGTATAGTAATATTAAACAACGACTTGCCATAACTTTCAAACCTGAGCCACATGAAGGCAGAAAAACCAAACATACGGGATTTATTTTTTCGTATGGCTTCATCTGACGATGAAAATGCATTATGGGAACTGCATGCAGAATATTTTCCCCGCCTGTTCAGATTTGCCTTTGCCTTTATCGGTAATAAAGAAACTACAGAAGAGGTTGTTAATGATACTTTCCTCGATCTATGGCAACAACGCCATCTCCTTCTGAACGTATCTTCAGCAGAAGTTTATATTTTTATTTGCACCAAGAACAGGGCATTGAAACAGCTCAAAAAACAAAATCTTCATGCGGATGCGCTGTCAGGCTTGCATGATATAGAATGCACTATGGTGAGAACCCCGCACGATATTTTAATAAGCTCGGAAATGCACAGGCGTATCAACGAGGCTATCCGCATGTTGCCTCCCCAATGCAAGCTTATCTTTACGCTTGTAAAAGAAAACAGTCTCAAGTACCGTGAAGTGGCCAAGCTGCTTGGGCTCTCTGAAAAAACAATAGAGAACCAGATGGGGATTGCCCTCAAAAAGCTAAGCCACGCTATTCCCCTGTCATTCAGCCTGTAATTTTTTTCTTTCCTTTTGGGGGTATTTTAGGGAAACAGATATCCTTGTTCAAAAAGACTGCTTCATGATGAGCGATGCGCGGTTATGGGAACTATTGGCCCGGAAATATAATGGAGAAATTTCCGGTGAGGAATTGGATGAGCTGGAACAATTGCTCAGGCAGCAGCAGCATGGGATCCAGTTGAATGAGCTGCTGACCGACCTTCATAATCTTCCGATCCGGCATATGGCTTCTGCTGCAGATGAAGCGAGAAGCAGGGAAGCTATTCAAAAGGCGCTCAGGAACAGCATTTTCAATACAAATCATACCGCTGTTGAAGAAAGCCGGGAATACTTATCAAAAGAAAATGAAAGATCATTTGCAGGCTGGTTAAGCGCCGCTATAGTAGCAGCATCTGTTATATTGCTATTCTTTTATTTCAGGCAGGACAACCCTGAGAAAGCATTTGTAAGTAAAGACGCAGCGCCGGTAAATGAAGTGGTAACAAATGGTGGCTCCAAAAGCACGGTCCACCTGCCGGATGGTTCATTTGTTATACTCAATACCGGCAGCCGGTTGGTATACAACAAAGATTTTGGCGCCGAAACCAGGGATGTATACCTGACCGGGGAAGGTTTTTTCGATATTGCACACAATGAAAAAATACCGCTCATAGTGCATGCCGGTGATGTAGATATAAAGGTAAAAGGAACGGCATTTAATGTAAAGGCCTATACGGAAGACTCCATTGTAGAGGCAGCCCTTATCCGTGGGAGCATAGAAGTATTCACGCAGGCCGATCCTGAACGGAAAATACTGCTGCGTTCTAATGAAAAGATCATCATTGGCAAATCGTCTGTCATTTCATCTGCAAAAAAAGAAGATAAGCTGGAAAGCAATAAAGAAGAATTTTTCTTTCTTGGAAAACTCAGGTCAAATCCTGTTGACAGCACCATCGCCGAGATTGCATGGATAGAAAATAAGCTGTCATTTTACAAAGAGTCTTTTGAAACACTGGCCCAAAAAATGGAACGCTGGTATAACGTAAGCATTGAATTCAATGATCAAAGACTCAGCCAACTGACGTTTACCGGATCATTCGAAAAGGAAGATATCGTGGAAGCCCTTAATGCGCTGAGACAGATCGCCCCTTTTCAATATTCTATCAGGAACAGGAAAGTAACGATCAGCAAAAGCGAATAAACTGAAACGATATATCTTCATCTCATTCAAAAAAGAAAAGAATGCAACCCGGGAAAAAAATATCAAGAGAGCAGGGTGATAACAACGCCGGCGATCACAGGAAAGAATATATCGGATCACTTGACGAACAGACACGGTACTGGATAAACGAAGATGCAAAATATTTCCTGCACCAGGCACTATCCACCCCGGTAATGAATGTGTTATCTTCAACTGAAGGAGCCTGGATTACAGATCTTTCAGGAAAGAAATATCTTGACCTGCATGGAAACGGTGTGCATAACGCAGGCTTCTCCAACCAGGAAGTGATAGCAGCAGTGATGCAGCAGCTCCGCGAAAAACTGGCGTTTACCCCAAGACGTTATACCAATATCCCGGCTGTGAAGCTGGCAAAAAAATTAACCGAAATAACGCCGCAGGGGCTGAACAGGGTTTTGCTATGCCCCGGGGGCTCGGAAGCTATTGAAATGGCGATAGCTCTGGCAAAACAGGTTACAGGCAGGTGGAAAACTATATCTTACTGGGATGCTTACCATGGCAATGGTTTCCAGGCATCTTCCATAGGAGGTGAGGAACATTTTACAAATGGCCAGGGACCGATGGTGCCGGGCGCTTTTCATGTGGAGTTTCCCAATTATTACCGCAACCCATGGGGATTACAGCGCCGGGAGGAAATTGACGAAGCATACCTGCGCCAGATAACTATCATCCTTAAACGAAATCCCGATATAGCAGCGATCATTACAGAGCCTGTTTCCTCCACGCCTGTGGTGCCCTCTGCGTATTACTGGGAACGGGTAAGGGAAATTTGTGATGCTCATGGCATTTTCCTCATCTTTGATGAGATCATTGAAGGTTTTGGAAGAACCGGGAAATGGTTTGCCTGTGAGCATTTTGTTACGCCTGATGTACTGGTATTAGGGAAGTCGCTGGGTGGCGGCATTGTACCATTGGCAGGCATCGTCACAAAAGACAAATACAACATATTGCAGCACCGCTCCATCGGTCATTTTACCCACGAAAAAAACCCGCTCTCCTGCGCTGCAGGACTTGCAGGAATTGAATATATCGAGAAGCAGGGACTGGTAGACAATTCCCGCCGGATGGGAGAATACCTGATGCAGCAACTGGAGGAGCTTAAAGAAGAATTCCCCATTATCGGAAATATAGCCGGAAAGGGATTATATATAGGCGTTGATCTCGTAAAAGACCATATTACAAAGGAACGTGCAGAAAACGAAGCAGAACGGCTTATGTACGATTGCTTTAAGCAGGGCGTTGCATTTAAAGTTATTGAAGGCAATATTTTAACCATGCGTCCCTCCCTCATCATCAGCAAAGATGAATGCGACTTCATTGTAGCTGCTTTGAAAAATGCAATGCAACGTTTGTAGGTATACAATGCAGTCTTAAGAAATGTGCCTGCACCTGTCTGTGTGGCTTAAAGCACGCAAAGAGCTATGCAATATTCAGCTTTTTTAAAAAAATATTTTGTATATTGTATACAACTTTAAAAGCCGGCGCGGAAAAACATTGAGCGGAAGAACAGATTATGTAAATATTGGATCATTTGAAAAGAGTTGTTTACTATTCATGAGTTTCTGGATAGGGAAGCAGTGCAAACGGGCAAACGGATGATATTGCCATTAGCAGCAGTTTTTTCAGACAGCTTAATCATATTGTCATCTATAAACTATAAAAAGAAAATTATCATGGCTACCCATCATCAAAAACAACGATTTGCAAGCCGTAAAATGTTATTACCGCTTGCCGTACTTCTGGTAATTACCTTTGCCGCCAAAGCCGAAAAAAATATCTTTTCTGTTTGCCAACTTGTTAACCCGGAGAGACAGGATACGCTAAACGCTTCATTCCCTGGTGGAGAGCGAGCACAATCAAAGTATCTGGGTCGCCTGATTACAACAGACAGGCATTATGTTGACTCCATCCACCATAGACAGGGCGCTGTAAACGTTCAGTTTACGGTAGATGAAACCGGCCATTTAAAAGACTTTGTTACAACTAAAGATGACATCCCATACCTTACCAATCTGATCATCCAAAGTCTAAAAGAAGGTCCTGTTTGGACTCCGAAAAAGATCAATGGAAAACCTGTACTATCCACTCAACAGTTGAAGCTTAAAGTTTCAGTTGACCAATGGGGGCGTGTGGAATTCGCATTTTGATGTTTCCTGTTACTGGTTAAGTACTACATAAAACAAAACAGGGCAGGGTCATGTACGATTGCTTTAAGCAGGGCGTTGCATTTAAAGTTATTGAAGGCAATATTTTAACCATGCGTCCCTCCCTCATCATCAGCAAAGATGAATGCAGCTTCATTGTAGCTGTTTTGAAAAATGCAATGCAACGTTTGTAGGTATCCAGCTATCCGCAGTCAGGAATACAGCTGAGGGCTAATAGCTGATACCTGACCGCTGATAGCTTACCTCATATTATAAATCCGTCCGGCAGTATAGCGCCTTTCTTCACCACCACTATACCATCTTTTACGGTATAGAGCGGATGATCTGAATCCGGCAAATGCTCTCCTCCATTGATGCGCACATCATTCCCTATACGGCAGTTTTTATCTATGATGGCATTCCGGATATAACAGCGTTCGCCAATACCAAGCTTCGGCAGTCCTCTTTCAGCAGCTTTTTTCATTTCTTCAAGCGTTTCGTAATAATCGGATCCCATCATATAGGTGCTCACAATAGTGGAGCCATAGCCAATGCGGGATCTTATGCCCATCACACTTTTTTCTACACGCGAAGCATTGATAATGCATCCTTCTGCAAGAAGCGTTTTTTCTAATGTAGTACCGCTCACCTTGGCAGGAGGCAACATACGGGGGCGGGTATAGATGGCCTGCTCGCTGTCGAATAAATTAAAGGGAGGTATATCCTCTGTAAGAGAAATATTGGCTTCAAAAAAGGAATAGATATTACCGATATCTGTCCAGTAACCTTCATACTGGTAGCTTGCCACTTTGTACGTGCTGATAGAGCCGGGGATGATCTCTTTTCCAAAATCGGTAGCATCCTTGTTGGTATCCAGCAGCAGGTCAAATAGCAGCTTACGGTTGAATATATATATACCCATCGAAGCAAGATAAATTCTCCCAAGCCGCTGCATTTCCTCACCCGTATCGCTTACCCAATCGGGGAGCAGCTCTTTTTTGGGTTTCTCTATAAACGAAGTGATCATGCTTTCTTCATTGGCTTTGAGGATACCGAATTCGGGCGCTTCACGAGGTCCGACCGGAATGGTTGCAATAGAAATATCAGCGCCTTTATCCACGTGATTACGGAGCATTTCACTAAAGTCCATCTGGTACAACTGATCCCCTGACAGTATGAGCACATAATCAAATTCCTGCTGCTGAAGATGGCGGAGCGACTGGCGTACCGCATCAGCCGTTCCCTGGAACCATCCCTGGTTATCCGGTGTTTGCTCCGCGGCAATAATATCTACAAATGCCTTGCTGAACCGGCTGAAATAATATGTATTCTTTATGTGCTTATTAAGGGAGGCAGAGTTAAATTGTGTAAGCACAAACATCCTGCCTATATCCGAGTTAAGGCAGTTGGAGATGGGGATATCCACAAGACGATATTTACCGGCAATAGGAACTGCGGGCTTGCTCCGGGTGGCAGTGAGCGGAGAAAGACGGGTACCTGCACCCCCTCCCAAGATTACGGCAATCACACTCTTTTTCATGGCTGATAGATTGATTATTAAAAATAAATTATGATACTGTTCGTTGAGTAAATTGTAATGTGCTCCATATCATCAATAGTGAAAAGTCAGAAGTGAGAGAGGTGAACGGTCAATAGTGCATTCACCATTCAGCAACTTACCCCTTACTCCTTATCCCTTACTCCTTCCACCAAAAGCGATTCATACAAATCAAGGTATTGCCGGACACTATGTTCCCAGCTAAAATCCAGTTGCATCATTTGCTTCCTGATAAGCTCTACTTTTTCCTGATCTTCAAATAATTCCACCGCACGCCATATCCCCTGGGTGATATCACTTACTGCGGCCCAGTTATACACTATGCCGTATCCATCCTTTTCGCCATAATCTACAACAGTATCGCGCAGCCCTCCTGTTCTTCTTACCATAGGGATGGTACCGTATCTCATGGCATACATCTGGTTCAGTCCGCAGGGCTCCACCCTGGAAGGCATTAATAAGAAATCAGCGCCGGCATACATCAGGTGGCTCAGGGCCTCATTGTATCCTATATATACGCTATAGTCGTTCTGTGACAGCCTTTGCAGCCCGTTCAACTGATCTTCCACTTCCGGGAAGCCGCTGCCCAGAATGAGGAAGCTCATTTTTCTTCCAACATAATAAAAGCTGTCGCTTATAGCGCCTGGTAAGATATCGGCTCCCTTCTCTCCTACCAGCCGCCCGATAAAAACGATCAGCGGCTTTTCCTCATCAAGATTAAATCTCTCGCACAATAAGCGCTTGCTTTTCTGCTTTCCTTCCTTAACATCTAAAACTGTAAAATGGTCTTCAATATAAGTGTCCGTGGCCGGATCCCATACATGAAAATCAATGCCGTTAAGTATGCCTACACATTTCCCTTTTTCGTATTCAAACAAAGGCTCAAGCCCGTTGGCCGATTGCTTCATTTCTTCAAGGTAACTTTTGCTCACGGTAGTTACTTTCCAGGCACATTTGATAGCCGAAGCCAGCGGGTTGATATTATTATTCCAGTCCAGCATCCCGTACTTCCAACTGTCCCAGGGAGGAAGAAGGTAGCTCATTTCCCATCCCATTGCGCCCTGGTACTGTGCATTGTGAATGGTAAGGACGGTAGGTATATTTTGCAAATGCTGGTACTTATAGCAATATTTGATCATAAAGGGAATGAACCCGGTATGATGATCATGCACATGAATGATATCAGGATGATGCTCCCAAACAGACATCCAGTCCACTACAGCTACCTGAAAACCGGTGAAGCGCTGAATATCATCATCGTAGCCGTATACTTTTTCGCGGTCAAGCAGCCCGTTGATATCTACAAGATATAAGTCGAATCCCAGCTTGTTGGTCTGTTCTTTTATGATAGTATAGTCAAACCAGTAGTCACCGATATTTGTTCTGCCCTTATGTACCACATCCCAGGAATTATCCGAAAGAAACTTCGTTTTATACATAGGCATTACCACCTTGGCAATATGTCCCAGCTTATTCTGGTATTTGGGCATCGCCCCTACCACATCTCCTAAACCCCCTGCTTTGGCTACGGGATAACATTCGGCGCTGACATGAATAATTTCCATCCTCATTTAGTTGGGTGAGCAGTTTGCTGATTGAATATAGGAAGGTTTTTTATTTATCCAAGCACTAAACAGAAAAATATTATTATCACAACAAAAGAGCGGCGCAAGAATATAATATGTCTTGCGCCGGCTCACATGGGTTTTACCAAAATGTAAGAAAAAAAATACTATGCTTTTTTTGCTCTTCCTATCTTATGCCCTGCAGCAGCAAAATATAAAATGAAAAGATAACAGGGTACCATGATCCAGAATGCCTGCTGATACCCGATAGCAGGCTGCTCACCCAGGTTGGCCCATATCCGGGGCAATACAGCCCCCCCGGCAATGCCGACGATCAAAAGCGCAGAACCTGTTTTTGTATATTTTCCAAGTCCTTCAATTGCCAGCGGCCAGATGGCAGGCCAAATAAGGGCATTGGCCAAGCCAAGTATAGCAATAAAAAACACAGAAGTATAGCCCGATGTAAAAATAGCGCCCAGCGTAAACAGTATCCCCAGTATGGCAGAGATCTTCAGTACAGCGTTCTGGGAGATATATTTTGGAATGGCAATAATACCAATAATATACCCGACAAGCATACCGATAAGCGTATAGGTAGTAAAATGCTTGGCAACATCAAGGCTGATACCAATAGAATTGCCATAGAGCTGAATAATATCGCCGGCCATTACTTCCACTCCCACATAGAGGAAGAGCGAAATAAAGCCCAGCCACAAATAAGGATAGCTGAAAATGCTGCTCCTGTTCACATCCGATCCGTGGTCGGCGCTGTCTTCCCCCTCAGCTTTTACTTCAGGCAGGTGGGAAAAATAAACGAAAATCCCCAGCAATACCAATACTATCGCAATGACAATATAGGGTGGCACAACACGCGATGCCAGCAGATCAAGCTCTGCAGCTTTTGCAGCAGCATCGAGCGTTGCCAGCTTTGCTTCAAGCGCCGAGCTGTCTTTCAATACGATAGCGCCCAGCACCAGCGGGGCAAGCGCACCTGCGGTTTTATTACAAATGCCCATTACACTGATACGCTTTGCCGCACTTTCTATAGGGCCAAGAATAGTAATATAAGGATTAGAAGCTGTTTGCAGGAGCGCAAGCCCTGTGCCTATCACAAACAGGGCAAAAAGAAAAAAGCCGAACTCCCTGCTGTTGGCAGCGGGGATGAACAGCAAAGCACCTGCCGCCATTACCAGCAGCCCCACCATCATACCGTTTTTAAAGCCTGTTTTCTGCAGTACCCATGAAGAGGGGAAAGCCATTACCGCATAGGAAATATAAAAGGCAAAGGTTACCAGCACCGCTTCGGGAGTGGTAAGCTCACAGGCAATCTTTAAATACGGGATAAGGGTACTGTTGGCCCAGGTTACAAAGCCGAAAATGAAAAAAAGCGCGCCGATAATAATAACAGGAGTTGACGAAGCCTTTGCTTTGGTCTGAACGTCAGGAGGGGTCAGGAGGTCTGTACTTGCCATTACGTATAAAATTTCCCGAACTTACCAAACATAATTGGTATTAGGCATAGGGCTAATTATTTTTTTTGCTGCAAACGATTGAGATGATTTAATTTCACCGCACTTTGTATATTTATCACATACTAACGAAAAAAACATGGCCCAACAAAAGCAACCTACTAATACCGGTGCATTAAGTACCCTTGTCATTGTCTTTTTCTTTTGGGGCTTTATCGCTGCCGGCAACGGTATATTCATTCCTTTCTGCAAGCACTATTTTCATCTCGACCAGTTCCAGAGCCAGCTTATAGACTTTGCTTTTTACGGGGCTTATTATATAGGTGCGCTCGGTTTATTTATTGCATCTGCCGTAAAGAACAAAGATATTATGAACCATTGGGGAATGAAAACCGGGATCATTTACGGGCTGCTGGTAAGTGCTGCAGGCGCCATTTTAATGCTCGTATCATTCAATTTCGGCGGTTTTACCGGGATACTTGTTTCACTCTTTATTATAGGGCTGGGATTTTCATTGCAGCAGACTTCCGCAAATCCGTTTGCCATTGCCCTGGGAGATCCCTCTACGGGATCTCACCGGCTTAATCTTACGGGCGGCGTCAATTCGTTTGGTACCACCATAGGGCCTATTGTAGTAGCACTCGCCCTTTTCGGGAAAGCTGCAGCATCTGAAAGAGATATTGAGAATGCTTCTATAACATCCATGAACGGGCTGTATATAGTGGTGGGCATATTGTTCCTGTTATCCGCTTTATTGTTCCGGGCCAGCAAAAAGCTTCCTAATGTAAAGGAAGAAGACAGTTTTGAGCACGCTCCTAAAGCCATGTGGCTGCTTATAAGCATTACCATTGTTATGGCAGTGGTATTCGGGATAATATTTGCCAGCTACCGTGGTTTGGCGGCAAACGAAAGCCTGAGCCATGAAGTGAGCGTACGCAACATGTGGTTACTGGTAGGAGGGCTTGTATTTATGGTTGTCAGCTTCTTTGGCGCAAACAGAAGCGCTCAGAAAAATGCAGCAGGCTGGGGAGCTATGAAATACCCGCAGTTGGTATTAGGTATGCTTGCAATATTTATGTATGTGGGAGTAGAGGTCACCATACAAAGCAATCTTGGGGAATTGCTCAAACATCCTGACTTTGGAGGATATTCTGAAAAGGGGCTCGCTCCTTTTATTTCAATGTATTGGGGAAGCCTGATGATTGGCCGCTGGACAGGTGCCATCACAGTATTCAACCCTACCAAGCAAATGCGTACTCTCTTATGGATTTTGGTCCCTTACATAGCATTTGGTGTGGTAATAGCAGCCAATTATATTGCCGGCAACGATTTTACTCCGTTATATGCGTATGCTGCTGTTATTGTGATACAGATTGCGGGTTTCTTCATCGGCAAGGAAAAGCCTACCGAAACGCTGATGACATTTGGCGGGCTTGGCGTGATTGCAATGCTGACAGGGTTATTTACTACAGGACAAACAGCTACCTACGCATTTTTAAGCGGCGGCTTGTTCTGCTCTATCATGTGGCCCAGCATTTTTTCACTGGCTATTGCCGGGCTGGGTAAATATACGGCACAGGGATCTGCCTTCCTGATAATGATGATACTTGGTGGCGCTATCATTCCACCCCTGCAGGGTAAGCTGGCCGATCTTCCTGCCATTGGCATTCACCATTCCTATATTATTCCGGTTATTTGTTTTACTTACCTTGCGTTTTATGCATTCCGGGTAAAATCGGTACTGAAATCGCAGGGCATTGATTTCAGCGCTTTGGAAAGCGGCGGCGGGCACTAAGTGAGGATTTATTTATTTCAACAAAAAATATAACAAACAACCAATTACAATAGTATGAAGCAGCAGTATGCAGTAGGTATTGATATCGGGGGAACAAACACCGTTTTTGGAATTGTTGACCACAGGGGAGACACCTTATACAGGGGCGCAATATCCAGCAGGAAACATACAAAAATCGAAGACTATATTGACGAGCTGTACGCGGCGCTTCAGCCTGCAATTACACAGGTGGGAGGTATAGACAGCATTAAAGGCATTGGTATTGGAGCGCCTAACGGCAATTATTACAGCGGCACCATAGAATATGCGCCTAACCTTATATGGAAAGGGATCATTCCACTGGCAAAGCTCATTACCGATAAGTTTGGCGTGCCCGCCGCGCTCACCAACGATGCCAATGCAGCGGCCGTAGGCGAAATGATGTATGGCGCTGCCAAAGGAATGAAAGATTTTATCATGATCACGCTGGGCACCGGTGTAGGCAGCGGCATCGTTGCCAACGGGCATCTCATATACGGGCATGATGGCTTTGCAGGCGAGTTAGGGCATACTACTATTATTCCCAACGGCAGGCTTCACCCCGGCACTGGCATGAAGGGATCACTGGAAAGCTACGCTTCTGCCACAGGAGTGGCCAATACGGCCCGTGAATTCCTAGACCAGCGGCAGGAAGACAGCCTCCTCCGCAATTACCCCTATGATGAAATTGATTCAAGAATAGTATACGACTGTGCCATGCAGGGCGATGCTATAGCCAGGGAAGTATATGAATATACAGGAGCCATCCTGGGCCTGGCTCTGGCCAACTTTGTAATGTTCTCCTCCCCGGAAGCCGTTATCTTATTTGGCGGCATGACAAAGGCAGGCGACCTGATATTGAAACCGACCAGGGAGCATATGGAAAAAAACCTGCTCCCCATCTTCCAGCACAAAGTAAAGCTGATCTTCAGTGAACTGAAAGAAGCAGATGCCGCAATCCTGGGAGCAAGCGCATTGGTATGGGAAATCAAAACGGAAGCGGCAAGGTAACAGGGCCAGCGATGGGACAATTGCCTTTGGATATTGAGTAGCCTTTTTTCGTTGTATTTCCGTTCGGGACTTTTAAATCCGGCAAAATGTATGAAGATAGAGCTGCTCTCACCAATGCATTCTGAATGTCTGATTTATTTTGTTTTTTTGTGTTGTATCAAGCAAACACTTAAAATGAAACGGTTACTATCAATAGTCTTTATCGGCACAGCTATATTAAGCAGCGCCTGTCATAGCACTACAACTGCAACTACCGATACTAATAATACCGCAACGGATACCAGCAGCATAACAGGAAGGAAATGGAGACTCACCGAGCTTTATGGCAAACCGGTAGCCGCCACAATCAATGGCAAGCAGCCATTCATATTATTGCAGGATACGGGAAACCGCTATTCTGCCTCGGCAGGCTGCAATGGACTGGGTGGCAGCTTTACGCTTCCTGGCAACGGCAGGATAAAATTTTCCCAGGGTATGTCCACCATGATGGCCTGCGAAGATATGGAAGTGGAAACAGGTCTTAAAAAAGTGCTGGATCAAACCGACAATTATACTGTCAGCGGAAATATCCTTTCGTTTAACAAAGCCCGGATGGCGCCCCTTGCGCGCTTTCAAGCAGAAGCAAGCACACCGGCGCAGGAATTGAATGGCACCTGGGAACTGGATTATATATCGGGGCTCCGCATCGCTTTTGAAGGATTATACCCTAATAAAAAAGGTAATGTGGTCAAAAATGGTTGGTGATTTTTTGAGTTTAAATGCTTAAAA
>CAYWVB010000082.1:0-9827 GCA_964461595.1 uncultured Terrimonas sp.
CAAATTTCTTACCCGATTAGGTCATTGGCAATATGGGGTTGCTCAATGGGATACGCATCAGCAATGTGAATATATTTAGACAGCGTTGAATTAATTGTGGTATACCATATTATCGTTAGATGTGAATTGTGAAACGCGAAACGTGAAACATATCTTTTCAACGTTATCCGCTTACTCCCTGAGCTTGCTGACTATCCACCCATTCAGTTTTTCTCCCTGCTCCGGAAATGCCCAGTGCCCTGTTTCAGGAACGACGAATAATTCTTTGGGTGCCGTAATTACATTATATGCAGCATACATGGAGGTAGGAGGGCAGGTTTCATCATTAAAGCCCAGGGTATATATCCCGGGCACTTTCAGTTGTCTTGTAAAATTCACCACATCATAATACCCTGCAGTATTGATCTTTTCCTTGGTATTGTTGAATGCAATATTGTTCTTGTCAAACAGGTGCGGCCAACCCCCTGCCCTGCCTTTTAAATATCCTGTTACATCGGATAAGGCAGGATACAATGCAGCCAGGAACTTCACCCGTGGATCGAGCGCAGCCGTTACAATGGATAGAGCGCCTCCCTGGCTGCCGCCCATTACAGCAAGATGCTGCCCGTCGTACTGAGGCAGGCTGGTAAGGAAATCATTGGCACGTACACAACCGAGGTAAACACGCTTATAATAATAACGGTCTTTATCATCGAGGTTATAATTCCAGTAACCCGCAAGCGCGCCGGTAGCAAGACTGTTATATACGGAAACATCCATATTCACAGGTATGCCGTGTATGCCGATCTGGAAAGTGATGACCCCCTTTTCGGCATTGGCAATATCCCCTAAGTAAGGCCGCACACCCGCCCCCGGCACCTGCAGCAGGGCAGGGTATTTTCCTTCCTTTTTGGGCACGCACAAAATGCCGTACAGCCTTGTACCGACTTTATAATTCTGCAGGTTTACATGATATACATTCACATTTTCCGTGCAGCGCTCAGGGATCAGGGTCATTTTTGCATCAATGGGTATGGCTGCCAGCTCTGCTTTTGCATTATCCCAATAGGTATTGAAATCCGAAGGGTACCGGATAGTGGGTTCTATCTGCAATGGATTAAAGGCTGCTGTAGCCAATCCTCTGTATACTTTGCATTTACTGTAGCAGTAGCTATACAGCGCAGGAATCCAGGCGTTTTCATGGTGCCACCGTCTATGCTTAGTGTGCCATTTGCTATGGTGAGCGAATCTTTTTTTGTTGCTTCCATCCTTTCAGGACCAATTTCATATTTTACCACTGCGTTCTTTAATGCATTACCGCTTTGTAAAACAGTAATGGTAAACTTTACCTTTTCGCCAGGCTTATATGTCCAGGCGGCATGGTCGGGGGCTACCATTACTTTGATCAGCTGCTCGGCAGGCTGTCCCTGGCTATATCCAATAAAAAAGGAAAGTATCAGTAGCAGCACAACACGGCGGGCGCTTATAAATGTTACGGCAGGCATTATAAAATTTTAATGGAAAAATAAGCATATTTTTTATTCCTGTAATTTTGCCGCCAAACTTAAAGCATTATGGCAGCAGGAGTGGCTATTTTAAAAGAGGATATCATACTGGTAACCGGCGCAGCCGGATTTATTGGCAGTTGCTTAACCAGCTACCTGAATAAGCAGGGGTTTCATAATCTTATACTGGCAGATGAGTTTGAAAGAAGCGATAAGCAGGATAATCTTGAGGGGAAAAAGTATATGCATAAAGTAGAAAGAGATGTGTTGCCGGAATGGCTGGAAGAAAATAAGCCGGAAGTAAAATTTGTATTTCATCTGGGTGCAAGAACAGATACCACGGAGTTCGATTATAATGTGCTTGAGAGGCTGAATGTGGAATATTCCCAGGACATCTGGAATTATTGTGTTGTTCATGACATACCGTTAGTATATGCTTCGTCTGCGGCTACCTACGGAGGCGGAGAGCTTGGCTATAGCGACGGTATCCCTCCACAGAAGCTGCATCCGCTTAATCCATACGGAGTATCAAAAAATGAATTTGATAAATGGGCAACATACCAGAGCAGCAAACCTCCTTTTTGGGCCGGTCTGAAATTCTTTAACGTATATGGCCCTAATGAATACCATAAAGGACGTATGGCAAGCGTGATATTCCATTCATTCAACCAGATCCGGCAGGATGGTTTTGTAGAGCTGTTCAAATCACACCGCCCGGATTTTGAAGACGGGCAGCAATTGCGGGATTTTGTATATGTAAAAGATGTTTTGAAGGTTTGCATCTGGCTGATGAAGAACCAGCCGCGGTCTACTATATATAATTTAGGCACCGGCCAGGCCAGAAGCTTTTATGATCTTGCAAAGGCTACATTTGCAGGACTGGATAAGGAGCCTGATATCAGGTTTATTGATATGCCCGAAGATATCAGGGATAAATACCAGTATTTTACAGAAGCAGAGATGTTTAAGCTGCGGGCTGCAGGCTATAAAGAAGAATTCTATACACTTGAAAGAGGCATTGATGATTATGTGCGCAATTATTTAACTACGGAAAAGCATTACTAAAATGAATAAAAGAATTGCCATTATCGGCGGAGGAAACCTGGGCGCTGCCATTGCAGAAGGATTGATCCAGAGCGGATTCATCCTGCCCGGGCACCTGTTGATCACCAAACGGAATATTGCCACACTTAAATCTCTTGAAGAAAGAGGAGTATTGGTAAGCAATGACAATGCGGAAGCCGTAAAGTTTGCGGACATGGTGATCCTGGCGGTGAAGCCTTTCCAGGTAGATGATGTGCTGGATAAGCTTCGACCTCTGTTTGATGAGAACAGGCATGTATTGGTTTCCGTCATAACGGGAATATCTACCAGCCATATCCATGATGTGCTGAAGAAAAAAATATCTACTGTGAGGGCGATGCCCAATACTGCCATAGCCATCCAGGAAAGCATGACCTGCATCAGTGCAAGGGATGTTACCAGCGATCAGCTTAGTTACGTTACGGATGTATTTAACCAATTAGGGAAAGTGGTGGTAATAGAGGAGAAACTGATGGATGCAGCTACCGTGCTTGCTGCCTGCGGCACCGCTTATGCCATGCGTTATATAAGGGCCAATATACAGGGCGGGATCCAGATAGGCTTTGATGCCGCTACGGCGAGTCTTATAGCTGCCCAAACCGTAAAGGGCGCTGCGGAATTACTGCTTCGGAAAAATACACATCCCGAGCATGAAATTGATAAGGTAACCACGCCAAAAGGATGTACGATAGCAGGTCTCAATGAAATGGAGCACCAGGGCTTCAGCTCTTCCTTAATTAAAGGTATTGTGGCAAGCTATGATAAGATAGGGGGTGACCAGTGATTAATTTGAAAATGTGGTAATTTGAAAATTTGAGAATGGGCTTCCTTTGCTCGCCGCTCCTTGGCGCGCTTTGCGTGAAATTTTTTGAACCACGAAGGCTTCACTTCTTACTTCTTTATGAGTCCCACCGGCATAATAAATTCCCACCTGTTAGCTAAAGCTGGTCCCCCGGAGTTATTGTCCAGCAGGCGGCTATAACGGAAGCCGAAAGTAACAGGCTCCTGGTTCCACCATTTGGTGTCAAAATAAATTTCTGCGCCCGTGCTGCGAAAGGAAACGATATTCTTTGTGCGGAGGGTCTGCGCATGTGCATAATCAAAAAAGAGGTTGGCTCTTATACGTGAGAAGTAAACAATTTGCCCGAATCCCCAATCGGGGTATACAATCGGGATATGATAATTGGCAGACCATTTCCACATTCTTGCTCCATCAATACCATCATATCCTCTTGCAAAAGGAAAACTGTTGGAAAAGCGATATTGATCTGCAGTATCCCTTTGCTGGAATGCCCCGGTGAATACCAGGCTGTGGTTTACTCCTATACCAGGCAGGTATACGCTGCCTGATGCAAGCAACTGGCGTGCAGTATATTTATCTATAATGGTTCTGTACCGTACATACAGCGTTTGTGCAAAGCGGGGATTGATGTGCTGGGTTGCTTTCTGAACCTGGCTTGTCCAGCTTGCCGAAGCCTGTATATACTGAAATAGGGGCGATTGTATACTGTCTTTGTATCTGCCGGTTACATTTAGCTGGTTTATATTATAGTTTGAATTTATTGTAAGGGTTTTATACCACCTGCCTTTACTAAAGTTCAATGGTACGGTAAGCCCGATATTGGTATTGAGCTCATTCCAGTGAATAGTTCGCTTACTGTCGCTTTGCTTCCGGTCGAAAATATAAGATGCGCCGATGCTGATCCAGGGAAATAAAGCCCCGTAAGTTTCGCTGATGCCTACCTGATGCGTTCTTTCATTTTCATTGTAGATATAGTACAGGTCGGATTCGAGCGTATTGAGGATGTTTTGGCCGTATACGTTGAAACTCCACTCGGGTTGTTCATAATAAGGCCGCCAGCTATGGAAGTTGAAAGGGTGACTGAGCTTGCTATATTCCGATACATCATATTTTGTTGCAGGAATTTTCTGTAATACATCACCTCCTGTTTGCTGCAATGCCTGTGGTACATAAAGATCCTGCCGGTTCACAGTAAAAGGCTGCATCAGGGGGATCCAATCTTGTGCTGTCAGTTGTTTTTCTTTCAGTTGATAGCCATAAGCTGTAAAATTGCTGTATACCAGCCTCCCGTCTTGGTTCACGGTGGGTTGGTAGGCACCGGTACTTTCATGAGTAAGCCTGAAAATGCTTTTGGTTTTCATATCCACGGCAAAAACATTATCGTGATATCCCATCGTACCAGAAAAATAAACAGTATCATTTTTAATGAACGGAAACCCGTTTACACGATAGCTCCAGGGTAGCAGGAAACCGGTTTTATTGTGGACTATATCAATAGTTGCAATATTCATCATACCCTCCCTGTTTCTCACAGATACTACAATTACACTGTCGCTGCAGAATCTCGGGAAACTGAACATATCTATTGTCTCTGAAGCCGGAATGCGTTGAAGCACGGCGCCGGTAGCTGCATCCAGTATATGAAGAGAGGCTTGCTGGCCGGGCAGGTACTCTACTGCAACGATTTTCTTTCCATCATCAGAAATGCCGGGCGTAAAATATTTGCTTTTTGCGGAGATCTGCCTGGATTGCTTTGTAGCTATATCAAGTACTTTGAGTACACTGTATTCCCGCTGTCCCCAGCGTATATCGGGGATTAATGCTGTATATACTATCCTGCCGTTGGCATAACCGTAATCATCATCCTGGCTAATATCGCGGGTATATATTTTCTGTTCCCCCTTTTTTGTCAGCCAATACCAGGCTGCACGCTGGCGATAGGTTTGTTTTAACACCAGTATGGAATCCCTCCCCGTCTGGTACGGCATCAGGTAATTAGATACAAAATGATCATTGCCCCTGGTGATAAACACCCCAGATGAATCGGGTGTTTCCTGGTCTTTGTAATATTTAAATGCGTTGGTTACAAAGTCATGGTAAGGCATACCACTATATTTTTTTACAGCTTTCTGAAAAGGATAGAACAGGCCACGGTATCTTACGGCGTCATCCGTAACTTTTGCCCAAAATTGTTCTCCGAATTTTTCCCTGCCATAAGCGGTAAGTAAATATCCCAGAGGGTAATGATCGGGAACAAAATTTTTTAGTGAGCCATTACGCAGTTTCATAAAGCTATAGTCTTTATGCGCCTGCCACAGCGAGCGATAGCCGTTAAAGAAATAAGGTAGCCGTCCCCGTCCCTGTCCGCTTACGGCTGTTTCCTGAAAGACGGCATCTCCCTCAAAGAACCAGTTGGGTATAGCGCCGGTATTGCCTACCGCCTGCCCTTCTTCTCCCAATAAAATATACAACAGCTTTGAAATGCCTTTCCTGTAATTCATATACTGCTGTACGTGGCGGTATTCATGTATGGCAAGATTATCCACCCATGGCAGGCTGCCCAGCTCAAAACTGTTGAAGGAGGGGGTCATGAAAAACTCGCTGCGCCAGGGAGCAAGCCCAACATAACCATTTGAGTTTATGGTCTGATTTTGCAATACAATATTGATCTTACGATGGTCGCTGCCTGCTGTTGCCGAAGTATGCCGGTTGAGATAATGAGCAATAGCTGCAGTGCGCATCCCGGCAGGCTCAAGCCCGGCGGGGAATATAACCTTAACTTCCGGGATATTGACCTGCTTCCATTTCAAAGAAGGCGGATTACCGCCAAATTCCTGGCCGGGAGCATTCAGGGCTGCTAAAAGGATACAGGAAAGAAGGGCATAAAGCTTCATTTGTATAGAATTACATCCTAAATATACGTTCAAAAAAAGCCTCATATACCATGACAGCACATGATGGCTTACTGATAGTCATATTTTATTTTTGAAGCACGGTTGAGTCCCTCAATGAAAAAAACAACGAATGCAGGTAATCCTTGGAATTATTTATCATTTTATAGGCGGTTTTGCATCAGGTAGCTTTTATATTCCTTTCAAAAAAGTCAGGGGCTGGGCCTGGGAAAGTTATTGGATCGTAGGTGGCCTTTTTTCGTGGCTCATTGTTCCGCCACTGGCGGCTTATTTGACCATACCCGATTTTTCCGCCATTATAAAAAGCACCGGAGGAAGCATACTTGCATTGACCTATTTATTTGGTGTACTGTGGGGCATAGGAGGGCTTACCTACGGATTGGGGGTAAGATACCTTGGAGTATCGCTCGGAAGCAGCATAATCCTTGGGCTGTGTATGGTATTCGGTGCGCTTATCCCTTCTATATACTATAATTTTTTTCCAAAAGAAGGAAAGGATACTTTCAGCATGCTTATTCATTCCCCATGGGGATTGACAGTAATAGGAGGGCTACTGATATGCGTATTTGGAATTGTATTATGCGGTAAGGCTGGTATGATGAAGGAAAAGGAATTGAAAACTACAGCTACAGATCCTCATGGTGCAGAAGTAAGCACAGAATATAAATTTGGCCTGGGATTATTCGTTTCGATTATTTCCGGCATATTGAGCGCTTGTTTCAATTTTGGCATTGAGGCAGGTAAATCCATGGCCGATGTGGCAAACAATTTATGGAAAGCGGGGCATCCGGGGCAGGGTGAGTTTCTTTTCCAGAACAATATTATCTATATCGTTATTCTGTGGGGCGGGCTGACCACCAACTTTATATGGTGTATGATCCTGAATTCCAGAAATAGAACATTTGGCGACTATACCAATAAGAAGACGCCGTTATTATCTAATTATATTTTTTCGGCCCTGGCAGGGATCACCTGGTTTCTCCAGTTCTTTTTTTATGGGATGGGAGAGAGCAAAATGGGTAATGGCGCCAGCTCCTGGATACTGCACATGGCTTTCATCATCCTGGTGGCCAATGCATGGGGTATTGTTTTAAAAGAATGGAAAGGAGTAAGCAACAAAACAAAAGCAACCATCGTATCCGGTATTCTTGTGATTATCATTGCCGTGCTGGTAGTCGGATACGGGAACTCGTTAAAATAAATTAATTTGATTCACTAAATAATGTTTTATGGCATCTGCTGTTACAAAGAGTTTTAAGCATGTAAGTTATTTGTGGGATGAAGCAAAAGCTGCTGCCCTGGCCGGAGATGAAGTGGCATTGCTGATCTACCGTTCCAACTTGCTGGGAGCTGATCTCCGGCTCACTAACTACGGAGGGGGAAATACCTCCTGCAAAGTGATCAGCAAGGATCCCCTGACAGGGAATGAGACTGAGGTAATGTGGGTGAAAGGATCCGGCGGTGATCTCGGCACCTTAAAAAAATCAGGACTGGCTGCATTATATGTGGAAAGGCTCAGAAGCCTGAAAAATGTTTATCGTGGTGTGGAGCATGAAGACGAAATGGTAGAATTATTCAATCATTGCATTTTCGACCTTGCATCCAAGGCGCCTTCTATTGATACGCCACTGCACGGTTTTCTGCCCTTTAAGCATATAGATCATTTACACCCTGATGCAGCTATAGCCATTGCTGCTGCGAAAGATGGTAAGCGTATTACAAAAGAGTTGTTCAACGGTAAAATAGGTTGGGTAGAATGGAAGCGTCCGGGATTTGAGCTTGGCTTAAAGATGAAAGAGTGCCTTGATGAAAATCCCGGGATACGGGGTATCATGCTGGGCTCACACGGGTTGTTTACCTGGGGAGATACAGCGTATGAAAGCTATATCAATACGCTTGAGGTCATTGAAACCTGTGCAGATTATCTTGAAAAAAACATAAAAAACAAACCGGTATTTGGCGGGGCAAAGATACAGTCATTGCCCAAACAGGAGAGGCTGGATAAAGCCGCCGCGCTTGCGCCAGCATTAAGAGGTTTCTGCTCTTCCGCAGTTAAAATGATTGGTCATTTTACAGATGACGACCGGGTACTGGAATTTATCAACTCAAAAGACCTTGACAGGCTGGCTCCGATGGGCACAAGCTGTCCCGACCATTTTTTGAGAACAAAGATCAGTCCGCTGGTGCTGAATCTTGCACCTGAAGAATCTGTGGCTGATATCGCAGCGGTGAAAGCCAAGCTTGCGCCTCAGTTTGAAGCGTATCGTAAGATGTATGCCGAGTATTACGAAACGTGCAAGCATCCCAATAGTCCGGCAATGCGTGATGCAAATCCCGTGGTGATCCTGTATCCCGGCGTAGGTATGTTTACCTTTTCAAAAGACAAGCAAACAGCGAGGGTTGCCGCTGAGTTTTATATCAATGCCATTAATGTAATGAAAGGCGCCGAGGCGGTCTCCGAATATACTTCGCTGCCCCGCCAGGAGGCGTTTAATATTGAATACTGGTTGCTGGAAGAGGCAAAGCTGCAGCGCATGCCAAAGCCAAAGCCATTGAGCGGGCGCATTGCACTGATAACAGGCAGCGCCGGTGGTATAGGTAAAGCAATAGCGCAAAAATTTGCCGATGAAGGCGCCTGTGTTATTCTTTCTGATAATAATGCTGAAAGGCTGGAAGAAGCAAAGGGCGAGTTCAGCAAAAAATACGGCAAAGATGTATTTGCCGGCGATATATTAGATGTAACAAATGCTGCTACTATTGCGAAAACCATTCATACAGCCGTGCTGGCATTTGGAGGTCTGGATATTGTGGTGAACAATGCCGGCTTATCTATTTCAAAAGCACTCGAAGATCATACTGAAAAAGACTGGGATCTGTTATATGATGTGCTGGTGAAAGGTCAGTATCTTGTTACCCAACAGGGTATTGCAGTGATGCGCAAACAAAATATGGGTGGCGATGTATTGAATATCGTAAGCAAGAATGCATTGGTCAGCGGGCCAAATAATGCAGGGTATGGTTCTGCAAAAGCTGCACAGTTACACCTTTCGAGGCTAAATGCTGCTGAATTAGGCAAAGACAGGATACGCGTAAATGTTGTAAATCCTGATGCTGTGATCTCCGGAAGCAATATCTGGAGCGGCGGCTGGGCTGAAGGCAGGGCGAAAGCTTACGGGATCACCGTTGAGGAGCTCCCTAAATATTATGCAGGACGCACATTGCTCAATGAAATAATTTTGCCTGAAGATATTGCCAATGCCTGCTTTGCTTTTGTTGGGGGGTTATTGAATAAATCAACAGGCAATGTGCTGAATGTGGATGGTGGGGTAGCGATGGCGTTTGTGAGGTAGGAGTAGTAAGTGATAAGGGGTAAGGTATAGGGTGTAAGGGGTAAGGTATAGGGTATGAGGAATAAGGTGGTAAGGAGATAAAGGTTTTTTGAACTGAGCGGTAGTACTACCCCGCCCGAACGACGTTCAGTCGGGCGGGTATTGAGCTGCTGTTGCCCGCCAGAATGAATCTTTCGGGCTGGCGTCGCACTCTTCT
>CAYWVB010000082.1:9927-18527 GCA_964461595.1 uncultured Terrimonas sp.
AATATGCAACGCAGGGCTTTCATAATGAAATTGTATAAAGGCTTTGAGGCAGAATATAAAAAGCGCCATGCTGAAATATGGCCCGAGCTGCAGGCATTATTAAAACAAACAGGTATCCGGGAATATTCTATCTTCCTGGACGAACGTACCAATGATCTGTTCGGATACCTGCAGGCAGACGATACGCTGGCGATGGATGAACTGCCAAAGCATCCTGTTATGCAACGCTGGTGGAGCTATATGAAAGATATCATGGAAACAAATGCAGACGCTTCGCCGGTGAGCATTCCATTGAAAGAAGTATTTTATATGCCATAAAAATTATCACGATATGCAGGTAGAAAAATATACTACAGACAGCCATAATGAAGCATTGCTGAAGGAACACAAACGCAGGCTGGATTATATCACCGCAACCGTAAAAGATGCGGAAAAGATCATTCAAAAGCTCAAAGCATTCCAGGTGGCCATTCCCAGTTGGGCGCTGGGTACCGGCGGCACGCGCTTCGGGCGGTTTTCCGGCGGCGGTGAACCCCGCAACCTGGAAGAGAAAATTGAAGACATCGGTTTGCTGCACAAGTTAAATCAATCCAGCGGGGCCATATCATTACATATTCCCTGGGATATTCCTGAGAATGCATCACACATCAAAGCGCTGGCAGCGCAAAACGGACTGCGTTTCGATGCAATGAACTCCAACACTTTCCAGGATCAGCCGGGGCAGGAACTGAGCTATAAATTCGGTTCTTTACAAAATGTAAACAAAGCTGTCCGCCGGCAGGCCATTGATCACAATATTGAAGTGATAAAATACGGAGTTGAATTAGGCTCCAGCTCACTGACCGTATGGCTGTCGGATGGTTCATGTTTCCCGGGTCAGTTGAATTTCAGGGAAGCGTTCCAGCATACATTGAGCGGATTGCAGGAGATATATAAGGCGCTTCCTGCCGACTGGAAAATATTTGTAGAATATAAGGCTTATGAGCCTAATTTCTATTCCACTACCGTTGGCGATTGGGGACAATCGTATTTGTATGCAAGCAAATTAGGTAACAAAGCATATACGCTGGTTGATCTTGGCCATCATTTGCCCAATGCAAATATCGAGCAGATCGTTGCACTGCTGCTGATGGAAGGAAAGCTGGGCGGCTTTCATTTCAACGATTCCAAATACGGCGATGATGATCTGACAACGGGTAGCATTAAGCCATACCAGCTATTCCTCATCTTTAACGAGCTTGTGGAAGGTATGGATGCCAAAGGTATGGATCATGTTACCGATATGGGCTGGATGATAGACGCCTCGCATAATGTAAAAGATCCGCTGGAAGACCTGCTGCAATCTGTAGAGGCTATTATGTTAGCTTATGCGCAGGCGTTGTATGCTGACAGGAAAGCATTAAAAGATGCGCAGCAAAATAACGATGTAGTGACTGCGCAGGAAATATTGCAAAATACTTTTCGTACCGATTTGCGGGCGCTTGTGGCCGAAGCAAGATTACGTGCAGGCGGCGTACTCGATCCTTTAGCCTTCTTCCGTAAAGAAAAAATACGGGAAAAGCTGATCAGGAACCGTGGATCAAAAACAGTGGCGACAGGGCTGTGATGGTAGTGGTAAGTGGTAGGTGGTAAGGAATAGGGAATAGGGTATAGGGTGTAAGAAGTGGGGAGTGAGGTATAAGTATCTTGCCAGCATTTTAATCTCAAATTTCAAATCTCAAATTTTGTATCTTCCCGACATGAGTGACGCTTTGCCTGTTATAGCTGTGTATGATATTGGAAAAACCAACAAAAAAGTTTTCCTGTTTAACGAAGATTACGAGATAGTGTATGAAAAAAGCACAAATCTGGAAGAAATAACAGATGAGGACGGTGACGCCTGTGAAGACGTACATGCGCTTACAAACTGGGTGAAAGAATCGTTTGAAGCAATACAGCGGTTAGAAAGGTTTGATATAGTGGCAGTAAATGTAACGGCTTATGGGGCCAGCCTCGTGCATGTGGATGCCGAAGGAAAACCAGTAGCGCCTTTGTATAATTATCTCAAGCCTTACCCCGAAGATCTGCAAAAAGCATTTTACGAAAAATACGGGGGTGTAGTAAAAGTATCCCAGCATACGGCTTCACCTGTGCTTGGCAGCTTAAATTCGGGTATGTTGCTGTACAATATTATGAAAAATAAACCGCAGATCTTTGAGAAAATAAAATATTCGCTCCACTTACCGCAGTATATCAGCTCATTGCTCACCGGTAAATTCTGTTCAGATATTACGAGCATTGGCTGCCATACCATGCTTTGGGATTTTACAAAGATGGCATACCATGACTGGGTATACCAGGAAGGCATAGCCGAGAAGTTAGCGCCTGTACAATCGGCAGATGATACTATTGATGTGACAATACCAAAAGGGAAAGTGAAAATGGGTATAGGGCTGCACGACAGCTCTGCTGCCCTCATACCTTACCTGCTGCATTTTAAAGAACCGTTTGTGCTATTGTCAACGGGCACCTGGTCAATCAGTTTGAACCCGTTCAATGACAGCCCTTTAACTGAAGATCAATTAAGACAGGATTGCCTGTGCTATCTTACTTATAAAAAGCAGCTTGTTAAAGCATCGCGCCTATTTGCCGGTTATGAACATGAGCAACAGGTAAAACGGCTTGCGGAACATTTTAGCAAGCCTGCTAACTATTATACCACCGTTAAGTTTGATAGTGATATTGCTTCAGGCTTGCAGGGCCCCCAACAAATGCTGACACCGGCAGATGGGCAGATCACTGCATTTTCTTCAAGAGATATGGCATCTTTTTCCGGCTATGAAGAAGCCTATCACCAGTTGATCGCTGATATTATCAGCCGGCAGATTGACTCTACCAAGCTGGTGTTAGAGGGAGGCAGTGAAATAAAACGCATTTTTGTAGATGGCGGTTTTGGCAGAAACCCTGTATACATGCACATGCTGGCTGATGCTTTTCCCGATATAGAAGTATATGCCGCATCAGTGGCGCAGGCTACAGCCATGGGCACGGCTTTATCTATACATGATCATTGGAATAAGAAGGCGCTTCCTGCCAATATTATTGAGCTGATGTATTATCATAGCAATAAGTAAGTGGCGGGACACAGTCCCGGAAGAACATAGCACAGAGGTCTTCAGAGGTAAATAATACTTCCTTTATCAGGCATAGTGTGCTATTTTGATCAAATACCTGTTTTTATGGGAGTATGAAATATCGGGTGTATTTCAAATTAGCCGCCTCAATAAAAGCACAATCGCCCAATATTGAGTTTTATACGCGTTGGGCTGGACTTTGTCACATGAGCTACTTGGCTATCATCTATCTATGGTCCGGCTGAACAATTAGTAGATTTCCTGCCTTTGCAAATACCGGAATGCCGGGACGATGGTATATACTCCTGGGCTATATTATATATTTGGTATTTCTAAAAAACTTCTTACCTTGAAGGTGCTTTTTAATCCTTCCATCTTTTGACTGCCTGCCACTACCCGACCCCGTATTTCAAAAACTTTAGTGGCTTAAAAACATGAGCCGATATTATCCGGAGTTGTGGTGCCTTTGTATATGAAGTTGTATCCGGGTTATCGTGTAGAAACGACTATAAACGTTTAACACGGATATTGAGCTGTGTTGGCGTTATAGGATATATTAGCGTAAATACAAACGTTAGCGGTAAGCTTATAGAACACCTCACGATTAAACAACCTATATGAACCAATTTGGAGGAGATTGGACAGAAAATAAGATTGAAATAATTGTTGAATATGCGAAAGCATATTTACATATTATGAATATTTACGCAACAAAATACAATTGGAAACTCTTATACTTTGACGGATTTGCAGGTTCAGGATTTATCAAGAAAGGGAAAAATGAAAATCAAAAATTAATTGTCGGTGCAGCAAAAAGAATTCTTGAAATAGAAAAGCCAAGACCTTTTGACCTTTTCTATTTTGTTGAAAAAGACATTGAGAATGCAAATAATTTAAGGGAGAATACGGAGCTACAATTCCCAGAGAAAAACATTCACATTGTAAATACCGATTGTAATGAGAAAATAAAATCTATGAGTGAGTTCCTTGCAAGCCCTAAAGGAAAAAAGTATAAAGCCCTGGCTTATATAGACCCTTGTGGAATGCAATTAAATTGGAACTCATTAGAAACCCTTCAAAAATTATCTGTTGACGTTTGGATTTTAGTCCCAACTGGTATGGGCGTAAACAGATTATTGAAAAATGACTCTAATATATCCGATGCTTGGGTATCTAAATTAGAAACATTCTTAGGTATGGAAAAAGAGGACATCATCAACTATTTTTACAAAGAAAAAGTGTCCCACACACTTTTCGGGGAAGAAACAACAACATCAAAAGAGGATAAAGCGATTGAAAAATCTGCTGTTCTATACAAAGAAAGATTAGCTAAATTATTTAGCTTTGTGTCTGAGCCTTACATTTTAAAGAATAAATCTAATTCAATTATGTTTCACTTTTTTATGGCATCAAATAATAAGTCTGCTGTAAAAATTGCAAATGAAATAATTACAAAGTACAACAAACTAAATTAATATGGCACAATCTAGCATAGAATGGACAGAGATGACTTGGAATCCAACAACTGGTTGTGATAAAATTTCGGCTGGTTGTAAATATTGTTATGCCGAAATAATGTCAAAAAGGCTTCAGGCAATGGGCGTGGAGAAATACAAAGACAATTTTGAAGTTAGAACCCACGAATCGGCTCTAAATATTCCTTATACTTGGAAAAACTCAAAAATAGTTTTTGTAAACTCAATGAGTGACTTATTTCATAAAGATATTCCCATTGACTTTATAAAAAAGGTGTTTTCAGTAATGAACGACAACCCTCAACACGTTTTTCAAGTGCTGACAAAACGAGCTGAACGATTATTTGAATTACACAAAGAGCTAAAGTGGACACATAATATTTGGATGGGGGTTTCTGTAGAAAATGACAAAGTAAGACACAGGATTGACCACTTACGGAAAACAAAAGCAAGAGTAAAATTTTTATCGCTTGAGCCTTTAATTGGACCTTTAACCAACCTTAATTTGACTGACATTGATTGGGTAATTGTCGGTGGCGAAAGTGGACATAGACCTCGACCGATGAAACCCGAATGGGTATTAGACATACAAGAACAATGTGAGCAAAATGATATTGCCTTTTTCTTCAAACAATGGGGTGGGAAAAATAAAAAAGCCGCCGGTCGAGTATTAAACGGTAGGACTTATGATGAAATGCCAGAAATTGAATTGCAGCATAGCGTATAAAAGCCTACCGCTACCATGAATTTTTTAAGTTGTGTCTTGTCCGGTTTCGTGGTTCGCGAGACACGAACTACGGCAGTGGCGTAAATATAAACGTTAGCGGGCAAACTAAAGCGAGACCCAGCAAAACAAATATCAACAATGTATAGTTCGGAAAATATTATTTGGATAAAAAATGTAAAGAGAAATCAAGGTGACGGTTGGGCATACGATGAAGCAAACTGTGGCTCGACATTTTGGTTGAATTGGCCGACAGCAAAACGAGGAAGTGCTACAACACCAAATATTGGAGATATAATAATTTTATTCCAAAAGTTGAACTCAATTAGTGGACAAAAAAATTATAGCGTTCACCTCACTCATTTGGTATCACCAGTTTCAGATACTATTCATAGAGACAATGAACTTCCTGACCATATGTGGTGTAGAGAAGTGAAACTTATAGCAAAGGCAAACCCAATATCAGCTATCCCCAATCCAGGTTACTACAATTTTTTTAAACCTAATCGGGGATTAACGAATCCGTTGATAAATCTGACAAACAATATTGGATTGTCAGAAACCGAAACTCAAGAAGACATTTGGAGACTGTTTGACGACTATTTCTGTCCAGACGTTCAAAATGAAATCTTCCGACTTCAAGAACCCAATGGAATATTTGGAGAAGTTGAAGGTGATAAAATTATAAGAGAGCACATAAAGCAGGAACTGACAAGACGCAATTCGAGAATAGTTCAACTTGCCAAATCGAAGGCAATTAAAGCTAATAATGGGCGACTTAAATGTGAGTGCTGTGATTTTGACTTCCTTGGAACGTATGGACAAATTGGTTCTAAATTCATAGAGTGTCATCATAAAATACATATCTCAACAGGTGAACGAATTACGAAAATTGAAGATTTAGCATTAGTTTGCTCAAATTGTCATAGAATGCTTCATAGAAGACTTGACAATGGAAGTTATCACACAGTTGACACACTTAGACTAATAATCAGCGACAATTCTGAATTATGAATAACTTTAAAAACATAAAGGCCCGAACCGCTAACATCGTAGGCGGTAATTTTCTTTGACAATTTACTTAAATGAATATATAATGAGAGCACCCGAACTTTCAACAACCCCAGAGAAAATTGATAAGATAATTAATAGAATAAATTCAGGAGACATAAGAATTCCTGCGTTTCAAAGAGCCTACGTTTGGAAACAGAATCAGATTCTCGAATTACTTGACAGTGTTGTGAAAAATTATCCAATCGGTAGTGTACTCCTTTGGAGCACATCAGACAAGCTTAAACATACGAGGAACATAGCTGGGTATAAAATCCCTGATAACGCGGATGAATATCCAGTAAATTATGTTTTAGATGGACAGCAAAGAATTTCCTCAATATATGCCACTTTTAGTGATAAGACAGAGCAGGACGTGGAATCCTCTGATTATAATCCAAACTTGAATTTGTTTGAGATTTATTATAACTTCTCGACTAAAACATTTGAACAGAAAAACGATGTAGACATAACTGCTAACGATGTAATTTATCTAAGAAACTTTTTGAATGGTGCAAAGCTCATTGAATCGCTAAAAACATTAGATCCAAAGTTTCATAACGATGCACAAGAACTTTATTCTCGGTTTATCAATTATGAGCTGCCAGTTGTCACTATAAAAAATAGAGAAAAATCCGATGTAGGAAATATTTTTGAAAGAATTAATAATACCGGAACTAAACTATCCACTCTAGACCTAATGACTGCCTGGACTTGGACAGATGACTTCCATTTACTAGAATCTATAAATGACCTCCAAATTGAACTTGACGAAAAAAACTTTGGCGACTTAACGCAAAATATTTTGCTTCAAGCAATTTCTGGATACATACAAAGTAACACGACGACAAAGGCAATAACAGAGCTAACAGGAGAACAGGTTAGAGATAGCTGGGAAGGATTCTGCGAAGCACTTCGTAAGGCGATTGATTTTATTGGTTCCGACTTAAACTGCTCACATTTAGATTTTCTTCCATGGCAACAACAAATCATTGGACTTGTTAAATTTTTTGGCATAGATGGCATGCCAACTGCCAATCAATTGAAGGAACTGAAAAAATGGTTTTGGAAAACGTCGTTTTCAAATAGATACTCAACAGGTCAAACAACTGAAAAAATGAATGTTGATATAGAAAGAATTTCAGAAATAAGAAAGGATGATTTTACTGAGGTAAATAAATTTCGTTACAGTGTTACTAAAAGTGAATTAATAGAAACCAAATTTTCAAAAGCGAATCCATTGACAAGAGCACTTTTGTTATTGATGGCTCAAAAACAACCTCTAGATTTAGTAAAAAACACAAAAATAGATATTTCACAATCTTTATCTAAATACAACCGGAAGCAGTATCATCATATTTTTCCTAATGCCTTCCTAAAAAGGCAAGGATTTCCGCCAAACAAGATCTTTAGTCTTACCAATTTTTGTTTTTTACCGGCTGGCAGTAATAAGAAAATTTCAAAGAAAAGCCCATCAGACTATTTTTTCACTATAATACCTAAAGACAGTTTCAACGACATCTTAAACTCGAATCTTATTCCGTTGACTAAGGACTTGTACGAGAAAGATAACTATAATGATTTTTTGGCGAAGAGAGCAGAATTGATAATAAATGAGGTGGACGCAGTGACTAATTAAAACTACCGCCAATATCACATTGTCAATAGCCGGACTGACAACCAAAACTTTTATACATAAATTCAATCCTCAAAATCAAATTCAAAATCCAGCAGCTTTTTAGGATGTACTTCCAGCCCTTTTGCTATTGCCACTAAAATTGATAAGGTGGTGCTATGTTCTCCGTTGATAATTCTATAAACTTGCTTAGTTTCAATTCCACCTAAAGCTGCTACATCCTCTGGTGTTTTACGCTTTTGTTTAAGAAGTTCTTTTAGGTGTTTACCAAAAGCATCCAGATATTCTTGATTTCTGATTTTCACAAAATGAAAGTCAAAAATATTTAGAAAAATAAATTGTCAAATTTGACAATTTTAAAATCTTTCCTTATTTTTACTATGTTATTATATTCGCGATTACTTCATAAAATCATTTGAAGCAATTCGCTTTGAATCTCGCATTAGAAACGTCGGAAATTTCAATTGCAACGAGATGATAAGCAGAATGGCTCACGACCTAGGCGTGAGCTCTCTTATCCGTTGCAGGGCCTCCGACGGCCTCTAATGCGGTAAGTTGAGCGCCACGCCTTTTTTGTGCGGGTGCCAGCCTAAAACTTTTTG
>CAYWVB010000083.1:0-17580 GCA_964461595.1 uncultured Terrimonas sp.
TTGTCTTCCCGACGAACATAAACCGCAAATTCAATCCTGTATTGAGCTTGCGGTTTTTTGTTTGATTATTAATTGGGGCACAAAATCCCGTTCAGCATCAATAGGCCTATCGAAAATTGTAATTCTCAGACCAATTAAAAGTTCACAATTGTTTTTTATCGGGTGCAGAGTTGGTACCGGTATTTGCAGGGAAAATAAGAACACCGTTTTTTGTAGCTTTATCAGTATAGAACAAGGTAACAATCCTTTACCTTTGCCGCCAAATCCCGTTGTCCATCAATATGATATACAGAAGTAAAGCGCCTTTGCGGATAGGGCTTGCAGGTGGCGGAACTGATGTCAGCCCCTATTGTGATCTCTTTGGCGGAGCTATCCTGAATGCAACGGTATCTTTATATGCATATGCCAACATCCAGCCGGCTGCCAACAGGAAGATAGTATTGAAGGCTGTTGATAGGAAAGAAACACTGAGCTTTGATCTTACGAAGCAGATACCTTTAGACGGTAAGCTCGACCTGCTTAAAGGCGTATACAACCGTATCGCCGAAGACTATAGCTTTTCTGATACCGGCTTTAGCCTCCACACTTTTGTAGATGCGCCTGCAGGCTCAGGGCTGGGGACTTCTTCTACCCTGGTTGTAGCCATTGTAGGCGCTTTTGCAGAAATGCTGAAGCTGCCAATGGGGGAATATGATATTGCACATTATGCCTATACTATAGAAAGGGAATATCTTAAGCTTGCGGGCGGCAGGCAGGATCAGTATGCCGCTACATTTGGAGGCGTCAATTATATGGAGTTTTATGAAAATGATAAGGTGATCGTTAACCCGTTGCGCATAAAGCCTGAGTATCTTCGCGAGCTGGAAAATAATCTTGTGTTGTTTTTTACCGCTACCAGCAGGGAGTCGGCAACGATCATAAAGGAGCAGCAGAAAAATGTGAAAGAGAAAAATGACAGCTCCATTGAAGCAATGCACCAGTTGAAGGAGCAGAGCCGGATGATGAAGGAAGCTCTTCTGAAGGGAAGGATAGATGAAGTAGGTGAAATACTTGATTTCGGGTTTCGCCAGAAGCGTAAAATGGCTGCTAATATTTCCAACAGCAGGATCGAAGAGATATACGATGCAGCCAAAAAAGCCGGCGCCACCGGTGGTAAAATATCAGGAGCGGGCGGGGGAGGCTTTATGAGCTTTTACTGCCCGGGCAATACACGATATGATGTGATTGAAGCCTTGCAGAGCTTTGGCGGTGAAGTAAAGCAGTATAATTTTACAGAATACGGATTGACCACATGGTCAGTATAAAAAGATGCAAATGAATATTATTAAAGATATTATCAGTGCCTCCATTGCAGTAAAGCAGCAGGTATTGTCGAACGAAAAGCTGCTGCAGACGGTAGCTGATGTAACGGATATGGTAACCGAAGCTTTCCGCAATGGTAATAAAGTATTGTTTTGCGGGAATGGCGGGAGCGCAGCCGATGCCCAGCATCTTGCCGCCGAGTTCAGCGGTCGGTTTTATATAGACCGGGATGCCCTGCCGGCAGAAGCGCTGCATACCAATACTTCTTATCTCACTGCTGTTGCCAACGACTACAGCTATGATGTAATTTATGCAAGACTCATAAAAGGATTGGGCAACAAAGGTGATGTGCTGGTGGGGTTGTCTACTTCCGGTAATTCTAAAAATATTGTGCTGGCTTTTGAGCAGGCTAAGGCAAATGGTATGATCACCGTTGGCTTTACAGGCGCTTCGGGCGGAAAGATAAAAGCGTTGAGCGACTATCTTATTAATGTTCCTTCCGCAGATACGCCCCGTATACAGGAGTCGCATATACTCCTCGGGCATATTATTTGCCAGTTGGTGGAAGCAAAATATTTCAGCAATTGACTCTTATAAACGAAGCTATACTACTTGCAGGAGGATTGGGCACAAGGCTGAGGTCTGCTGTTCCGGACCTGCCTAAATGTATGGCGCCAGTAAATGGTAAACCTTTTCTTGCCTATGTAGTCAGGTACCTGCAGCAGCAGGGGATTACCCGCTTCGTATTTGCGCTTGGTTACCAGCATCATGATTTTGATATTTTCCTGCGATCTTTTTTCAAAGAAGGTCAATATGTTGTTTCTGTAGAAGAGGAGCCGCTGGGCACGGGCGGCGCTATAAAGCTCGCGTGCGATAAAGCGCTTTCTGAAGATCTGCTTGTCACTAATGGCGATACCATCTTCGAGGCAGATGTGACGGCGTTAGCAGGTTTTCATCACCGGCATCAGGCCGCATGTACCCTGGCTTTGAAGCCGATGACAAATTTCAGCAGGTATGGCGCTGTGCTGTTGGATAAGGATGGGGTGATACGTCAGTTCAGGGAGAAGCAACAATGCAGCGAAGGGTTGATAAATGGCGGCGTTTATGCGCTCAATGTAGCAAAGTTTAAGAAGCATGCGTTTCCTGAAAAATTTTCTTTTGAAAAAGAGTATCTCGAAAAATATACTGCTGAGCAAACGTTTTATGGACTGCCGCAGCATGGTTATTTTTTAGATATTGGTATACCGGAAGATTATGAAAAAGCCAAACGCGAATTGAAGTGGTAGCACTTTTAGTATTACCTTAACTATAGTATGCCGCATCATTTTTGTGAATAGTGAAAGGTGAATAGTAAATAAATTCACTATATACCTAATGCTGTTTTTTCGATTATTATGATAGATCTCAAGGCTATAAACCAAAGCTGGACGCTTTTTCTTGACAGGGACGGCGTCATCAATCACGAAACGGTAGGTGACTATATCACTGCATGGAAGGATTTCCGGTTTTATGAAGGCGTGAAAGAAGCGTTGAAAATATTTGCAGCCAAGTTCGGGCGCATTATTATCATCACCAACCAGCGCGGGGTGAGCAAGGGGCTGATGACAGAGGATGACCTGCTCGATATCCATACGAATATGGTAGAAGCAGTTGCAGCAGCCGGCGGAAGAATAGACAGGATATATTATTGCCTGGACATGCACAATGACAGCCCCAACCGTAAGCCTAATCCGGGGATGGGCTATATGGCCAGACGGGATTTCCCTGAAATTGATTTTGCAAAAACACTGATGATCGGCAATACCATGGGCGATATGCAGTTTGGTAAAAATATAGGCGCACAAACTATTTTTATTTCAAGCAACCGCCCGGCGCCCGGCTTACCTGATCCTTATACCGATGCCGTTTATCCCTCGCTGATAGCAGTGGCAGGGGATATGGCGGGGATATAGTAATGAGGACTATTCCAAATTTTCGTATTGTATTGAAATCCCACGCGGGAATATGTGACCGAGCCGATGGCTCTGGGGAATACAAAGATTTGTACCGGTATTGAAATCCCAGTGGAATGTATTTTATCGGGGACTGCGGCGCTGAAATGTGAACTACAAGAGCCGTAGCCCCGGTAACATATTGTTTCAACGGATTTCAATCCCGTTGCACATTTCCGCTTGCGAAAAATTGAAATACGCCCATAGCAATGGAGTGCATTTCAGATTTCCCTTCCTCCTGTATCTTTGCAAAAATCAGAGACATGCAATCCACTACTGAAGACAGTGAACTGGAATTGGAAAACGGCGATGGGGAAGAGGAGCGGTACAAGCGCATGTCCTTTACCGTAGACAAAGGGCAGGAGCCCTTGCGGATAGATAAATTCCTCATCAACCGTATCGAAGGCGGCACCCGCAATAAGCTCCAGCAGGCGATAGAAAAAGGTTTTGCTATTGTCAATGGCCAGCCTGTTAAATCCAACTACAAAGTAAAGCCGGGAGATGCTGTGGTATTATACTCCGATACTGCACCTGAGGATACCGAGATCATTCCTGAAGAGTTGCCGCTCAATATAGTATATGAAGATGATGACATCATGGTGATCAGCAAGCCTGCGGGTATGGTAGTACACCCGGGCTGCGGGAATTACAGCGGCACAGTGGTGAACGGAATGGCCTGGTACCTGCAACAGCGGCATCCTGAGCTTTCCGAAGCCGCCCTTCCCCGTTTTGGGCTGGTGCACAGGATTGATAAGAATACCAGCGGGCTGCTGGTGCTTGCCAAAAATGAAAGGGCTTCGCTGGGGCTGGCATCGCAGTTCGCAGCACATACTGTGTACCGGAGATATATAGCATTGGTTTGGGGTGATTTTGAAGAAGATACCGGTACCATCTCGGCGCATATCGGGCGTCACCAGCGTTTCAGGAAGATAATGGATGCTTATCCGGAAGGCGACCATGGCAAAGATGCCGTAACCCATTATACCGTGCTGGAGCGTTTTGGGTATGTAAGCCTGGTGGAATGCCGCCTGGAGACAGGGCGTACCCACCAGATCAGGGTGCACATGCAGCATATCGGTCATCCTCTCTTCAACGATGAAACCTATGGCGGCAACAGGATCGTAAAAGGCACTGTTTTTACCAAATACAGGCAGTTCGTGGACAATTGTTTTGAGCTGTGCTCCCGTCATGCCCTGCATGCTAAAACGCTGGGCTTTATACACCCCTTAACAAAAAGGCCGATGCAGTTTGACAGCGAGCTCCCCGAAGATATGCGCGAAGTGATAGAAAAATGGAGGAAGTATGTGAATGCAAGAGGGATGGAGTTGTAGGGGAAAGGTATAGGGCCTAAGGTGTAAGGAGTAAGCCTTACTCCCGGTCCTCCCCATTCAGCAATTCCCTCTCTATTTCCTCCATCTGCACTATATCCCAGGCCTCGCTTTCGGTAGGGGTATGGTTGATCATATCCAGAAGCCCTTCTTCTTTAAAAAGGTCTTTTACCCCCGGCTGCATTCCGCATACTACAAAAGATCGTCCTTCTTCATTGGCCAACTGCTGCTGCTCGGCTATAAAACCGGCCATATCCGGTGCTATCTCGTTTACCTCCTGCAGGTTGAGAATGATATGTTTAACAGGATTTTGTGTAACTTCATCCAGACTTTTACGTAGATATACTGTCATATTAGCAGAGAAAACAGGTTCAATAACCGTTATGACATGAAATTTCTCCTTGGTATCTATTTTGACATTCATAAATGAGTTCTTTTGATGGTTTGATTTGTAAGAGCAGAATTTACCGCTATTCATCTTGCCTGAATAAGTAAAGCCGGTGTTGAAATTAACAAAATCCTGGTGGTAAATTAATGATTTCCGCTACGCAATAATTCACTCACCTTCAGTGTTCTATTTATCAGAAGTCAAAATTATTCGTTATTATTGTACAGATCATTTTAAAATTTATTAAATGGATAATAATTTTTCTACCCAGGTAAAGGAAATTATTTCGTTCAGCAGGGAAGAGGCATTACGACTGGGAAATGATTTCATAGGAACAGAGCATCTGTTATTAGGCTTGATAAGGGAAGGGGAAAATATGGCTGTTAAGATCCTTAAAAATCTTAATGTTGACCTGTATGAGCTCCGCAAAGAGGTGGAGCTTGCAGTGAAGGATAAAACGGGAAAGAATATTGCGAATATCAACAGCCTGCCGCTTACCAAGCAGGCGGAAAAGGTAATACGCGTTACCGTTCTTGAAGCCAAAGCCCTTAAAAGTCCTACTGTGGAAACAGAGCACCTGATGCTTTCCATACTGAAGAATAAAGAAAACATTGCTACGCAAATTTTAAATCAGTTCGACGTGGATTACGATCTTTTCAGAAATGAGCTGGGCATGGTTAAAAGTAATGATGTCCGCAGCGAGTATACTGATGATGCTGATGATGACTTTGATGATGAAAAAAAGAGCTACCAGCAGAAGTCAAAAGCCCAGGCTGCAAATACAAAAAGCAAAACACCCGTATTGGATAATTTCGGGCGTGACATCACCCGCCTTGCGGAAATGGGCACGTTAGACCCTATTGTGGGAAGAGAAGAAGAAATTGAGCGCGTATCCCAGATATTGTCGCGCCGCAAAAAAAATAACCCCATACTTATTGGTGAGCCGGGCGTTGGAAAAACTGCCATCGTGGAAGGGCTTGCGCTCCGTATTGTGCAGCGTAAGGTATCCAGGGTATTATTTGATAAAAGAGTAGTATCACTTGATCTTGCAGCGCTTGTAGCCGGAACCAAATATCGCGGTCAGTTTGAAGAAAGAATGAAGGCGATCATGAACGAGCTGGAAAAGAACCGCGACGTGATCCTGTTCATAGATGAGATTCACACTATCGTAGGTGCAGGCGGCGCCAGCGGCTCGCTGGATGCTTCCAATATCTTCAAGCCTGCTCTTGCCCGTGGTGAGCTCCAGTGCATTGGCGCTTCCACGCTCGATGAGTACCGTATGTATATCGAAAAGGACGGCGCCCTCGACAGGAGATTCCAGAAAGTGCTGGTTGATCCCCCGAGTGTGGAGGAAACCATACAGATATTGCAGAACATCAAACCTAAATACGAAGATTATCACAATGTGATATATTCAGAGGATGCGATTGACGCCTGTGTGAAGCTGAGCGACCGCTATGTTACGGACCGCCTGCTTCCCGATAAAGCCATTGATGTGATGGATGAAGTGGGGGCGAGAGTGCATCTAAAGAATATCAACGTCCCCAGTGAGATCGTAGAGCTTGAAAAAAAGATAGAAGATATCAAGCAGGAAAAAAATAAAGTGGTAAAAAGCCAGCGCTTTGAAGAAGCTGCTTCGCTCCGGGATAATGAAAAGCGCCTGCAGGAAGACCTGGAAAAGGCAAAAGCTCACTGGGAAGAGGAAAGCAAGCATAAACGTTACCCGATAGATGAGGAAGCCATTGCCGAAGTAGTGAGCATGATGACCGGGATTCCAGTGAAGAGAATGGTGCAGGCAGAAACGGAAAAGCTGCGCCGCATGGCGGAAGACCTGAAAGGCGCTGTGGTAGGACAGGAAGAAGCTATCCAGAAAATAGTAAAAGCCATCCAGCGTAACAGGGTAGGGCTGAAAGACCCCAAAAAGCCTATCGGTACTTTCATCTTCCTCGGTCCCACAGGTGTGGGTAAAACCGAGCTGGCGCGTTCGCTGGCGAGATATATGTTTGATTCAGATGATGCGCTGATCCGCATTGATATGAGTGAATACATGGAGAAATTTACCGTGAGCCGTCTTATTGGCGCTCCTCCGGGTTATGTGGGTTATGAAGAAGGCGGGCAGTTGACAGAAAGAGTGCGCCGTAAACCCTACTCCGTAGTATTGCTCGATGAAATAGAAAAAGCGCATCCTGATATTTACAATATATTGCTCCAGGTACTGGATGATGGACAGTTGACAGATGGTCTTGGGAGGAAAGTGGACTTTAAGAATACGCTGATCATCATGACCTCCAATATTGGTGTGCGGCAACTGAAAGATTTTGGGGAAGGGGTTGGCTTTGCTACTGCAGCACGCCAGCAAAGCTCTGAAGAAAACAATAAGGCTGTAATTGAAAAAGCGTTGAAGCGTACTTTCAGCCCTGAGTTTTTGAACAGGATTGATGATGTGGTCATCTTTAATTCGCTTACACAGGAACATATCTTCGAGATCATTGATATCCTGATGAAAGGCGTGATGAAAAGGTTGAGCAATCTCGGATTCTCACTTGAGCTTACAGAAGATGCCAAGAAGTTCATTGCCGAAAAAGGGTACGACCAGCAATTCGGAGCCAGGCCGTTGCACAGGGCTATCCAGAAATACCTGGAAGATCCTTTGGCCGAAGAGATATTGAATATGCATGTAAAAGCAGGTGATGTGCTGATCGCTGATCTTGACAAGGAAAAATCGGAGCTGAAATTCACACTTAAAGAAGAGAGTAAAAAAGAAGCGTCAAAAGCGTAATAAGAAAAACTTAATAACAATGCAGAGGCTGCCTCAGAAGGGCAGCCTTTATTATTTTAATCATAATGAAATCATATCATGTTCGAACTGGCTTTTCTCGCGGTGCGCGCAGAGAAACGGCGTCGCAGTGAAGTGTTCGTTGTGGTCTTTGCTCCGTTGCGGTCTTTGCGTGAAAAACCCTAATTTGCATCATATTATTTCATGAAGAAAATAATTATTACCATAGACGGCTGGTCTTCCTGCGGCAAGAGCACGCTGGCCAGGCAGTTGGCCAAAGCGCTGCATTATGTATATGTAGATAGCGGCGCAATGTACCGTGCAATAACATTATATTTCCTGCGCAATAATATTGACTGGAAAAATGAAAAAGCCGTAAAGGACGCACTTGCTGATATTGAGCTGCATTTTGCCACCAATGAAGCCACAGGACAGACCGAAATATATATGAATGATGAGAACGTGGAGTATCTTATACGGGATCTGATCATAGCGGAAAAGGTAAGTGAAGTGGCTGCCATAAGAGAGGTGCGTATATTTGCAGTAGCACAGCAACGCAAATTGGGGAGTAAGAAAGGGATCGTGATGGACGGGCGCGATATCGGCACTGTAGTCTTTCCTGGGGCGGAGCTTAAGATATTTATGACAGCAGATAACGCCGTGAGAGTGGAAAGAAGGTTTAAGGAACTCTATGCTAAAAACCCGAATATCACTATTGAAGAGGTCAAAAATAACCTTGAGATGAGGGACTACATTGATTCCCACCGTGAAGTAAGCCCGTTGCGCCAGGCAGAAGATGCAGTAGTGCTGGATAACAGTAATCTCACTATAGATGAACAACTGCAGAAAGCGCTTTCCTGGGTAAAGAAGATCGTGGAAAAATGATCTTTTATTGCTTTGTCAAAATAATATAATCAGCGAGTGCCTGGTATTGTGCCCGATCTCCCTGTTTAATGTCTGTGAAGGGAAGGCAACTGATGGTGATCACTTTGTTTTTTCTTTTATTCAATCGCTCCGCGATACCTGAGTGATAATCGCTGTGAAAACGCCCGTTCAATTGCATTACTACAGCCGGCTTATATTTCTTTCGTGCTTTATGAATGAAATACGCCATAGTGGCGTCCCACAAATTCTGCGACTCATAAAGATGCATTCCGGGAATGGTATGCCCGCCCATAGCCTCCAAAAACCTTGTATAATAATCGCCGTTCAAAGTGTCTACAGGCAACGGCGCTATATATTTTTTGGACTGCCTGCTGAGCTCATTCAGCGCAGATAATCCCCTGCGCGTAACCAGGTTGACATACCTGGCAGGAGCATTTGCTGCAATTACCCTGATGCCCTGTTGCCTGGCATATTCAACCAGCGGGCGGTAGTCCTCATAGTTGTTCCAGGTGCGTGCTTCTTTACGGAAACTTTTCTCACTGATCAGCCCTGAGAGATATTCGTCTACAACAGGCTGTATATCGCTCTCCAGCATTTCCATGGTAAGCACTATATCATTGTTGAATTTTTGACTGAGCATTTCAAAGACCAGGCTTTCAAGGATATGCCCTGTTGAATCATCATGCTGTTCGCCAAAAATGAGTATGCTGCCGGAAGGTATGCGGTCTGTAAGAGCGGCAAGTGTAATCTCTGTGCGTTGGGCTGCATCGTAGATGATGAAGTTATTTTTGTTTTGTGGCTCCTGTGCGAAACTGTAATGAAATAGCAGTAGGATAATGATAAGTATATGATAGCGTCGCATAAACGATTTTTATGAGATGAAAGTAATGCATTAAAAATGATCTGCCTTATCTTCACGGCAAAACATATTATTATGGCATTACAAAAAATAAGAGTGGGAGTAGTCGGGTTTGGTATTTCTGCTAAAGTTTTTCATTTGCCGTTTATTACAACTATGCCGGATCACTTTGAACTGGTAAGCATATTGCAGCGCAAAGGAGACGAAGCAAAAGCTGCTTATCCTCAGGCACAGATAGTACGCACCATAGAAGAGATGCTGGGTGACAATACTATTGATCTTGCAGTGATCACCACACCGAATGATACTCATTTTCCTTATGCAAAAAAAGCGCTTGAAGCCGGAAAGCACGTGGTGCTGGAGAAGCCTTTTGCCAATACTACAGAAGAGGCAAAAGCTTTGGTGGAAATAGCATCCCGCTCCGGGAAAGTATTGAGTGTATACCAAAACCGGAGATATGTAAGTGATTTCAGGACGATAAAGGAAATACTCGACCGTCAATTGCTCGGAGATATTCATGAGTTTGAAGCGCATTACGACAGGTACAGGGCAGAAGCAAGGCCTGCGGCCTGGAGGGAAGCGCCATTACCCGGCAGCGGGATTTTATATGATCTTGGCGCGCATGTTATTGACCAGGCTTTATATTTCTTCGGAATGCCGGCGCATATTACCGCTGATATACGCCTGCAGCGCCCGCATGCCAGGGTAGATGATTTTTTTAATATCTGGCTTGACTATGGGTTCAGCAAAGTGATACTCCACGCCGGTATGCTGATAAGAGAGCCGGGACCCCGGTACATGGTGCATGGCACTAAAGGTTCATTTATTAAATATGGTGAAGATCCACAGGAGGCACGGCTTCGTGCCGGCGACCTGCCGGTGGGAGAGGATTGGGGAAAAGAACCGGAAAGCATCTATGGAGTGCTCCATACAGAAACAGACGGAAAGATCATCAAAGAAAAATATCCCTCGTTGAAAGGAAGCTATGCAGACTATTATCTCGATCTCTATGAGTCAATAGTGCATGGAAAACCTGTAAGGCAAACTGCTGCGCATGGCTATAATACCATCAGAATGATAGAGCTGGCTGAGCAAAGCAGCCGCGAGAAAAGAACCATTCCCTGTACCGGGCTGATGGATGTGGAATATATATAGTCAAATAGTGATAAGTCGTAAGTCAGTAGTGAAACGGCAAATGTGAAATGATAAACGTGAGAGAGGAAAAAAACGGTGGACCTGAAATGTCAAAGGTGAATAGTTGCCCATTCACCTTTGCCCATTCACCATTCACTATTCATCTTATTGTATTATCCCACATCCGATCCTTGCTCCGGCGTTCCCTGCGGGCTGGGATTTGTAATCATCTTCACCGCCGTGCACGATAATGGCGTGGCCGATGATATTCTTGTCAGGCGTTCCGCCAAGACTCCACAGATCAGTTTCCATAGTTAAACTACCTTTTCCTTTGCTGTCAAGCTTTACGTTGCCGATATCACCCAGGTGAAAGCTCCCTATCCCCCATTTTCCATGCTGTGCATTGGTAGGGTTCCAGTGACCGTGAGATGCCATGCCGGAATCTCCGCAATCGCCATGGTCATGAATATGAACGGCTACATTTTTACCTGCTTTGGACGGTACAGTAAGTTCCAGCACCATCTTTACCTTGCCCCCGTCTGTCGCATCAAATTTTACTGAGCCTGAAACCGCAGTATCCGGATAAGTATTGGCTATAGTAGCTTCCGCATGTTGTACCAGCGGCACGTCAGCATTCGTCTTTGCCATGCCGGAGTCGGGATTAGTGATAAGGGAATCTACTGCCGCCTCAGTATTATTTTGAGAACCGCCACAGGAAAATAAGAATGCTGTTGCGGAGATGATAGCCAGGCTCTGTAGCAATGATTTGCTGTTGATGAACACTTTCATGATATTATTGGTTTTTGATTTACTGATACAGGGAGCAAAACTACAAAAACCTTACCCAGTATCTCAAAAGATGTTTTTTGATTGTTAAGTGAAAATATTGCTGCGATTGTGGAATTTAAGAAACAGTTATTCACCCCGGTTTTGTGTTTCATGCGCCGGAAGTATTAGGATTTTTCTATTCAGTCATTCTACGTTATTTTCGCCAAAACTTTTTACTACATGAATTTGCACGAATACCAGGCCAAGGAACTGTTGAAAAAATATGGTGTTCCCGTTCAGGATGGGATACCGGTAGATACAGCAGAAAAGGCGGAAGAAGCTTATAAGCAGTTGAAGGTATTATACGGAAATAATTTTGCGGTAGTAAAAGCCCAGATACATGCAGGCGGCCGCGGTAAAGGGAAGATACAGGGTTCAGAGCAGAGAGGCGTAGCGGTAGGGAAAAGCGCGGAAGAAATCAAAACCATTGCCGGCAATATCATTGGTCATACGCTTGTAACCGTGCAGACAGGAGCGGCAGGAAAATTAGTAAGCAAAGTATTGGTAGCGCAGGATGTGTATTATCCCGGTCCCAATCCGGTTAAAGAATTTTACCTTTCCATTCTTCTGGACCGCAGCCGTGGTGAGAACGTGATCATGTACAGTACCGAGGGAGGAATGGATATTGAGCAGGTAGCGCACGATACTCCGGATAAAATATTTAAGGAATGGGTGCACCCATCCGGCGGCCTGCCCGGCTTCCAGGCAAGGAAGATTGCTTTTAACCTCGGGTTGAAAGGAGAGTCGTTCAAGAACTGCGTGAAGTTTGTGACAAATCTCTACAAAGCTTATGTAGACCTGGACTGCAGCATGCTCGAGATCAACCCGCTCTTCAAGACCAGCGACGACAAAATAATAGCGGTAGACTGCAAGATGAATCTTGATGATAATGCCCTTATGCGTCACCCGGATCTTGAAGCGCTGCGTGATATCAGTGAAGAAGATCCTACGGAAGTAGAAGCCCACAAATACAACCTCAATTTTATAAAGCTCGACGGAAATGTGGGCTGTATGGTAAATGGCGCGGGATTGGCTATGGCTACCATGGATATGATCAAGCTGAGCGGCGGTGAGCCTGCTAACTTCCTTGATGTAGGCGGTACTGCAAACGCACAGACCGTAGAAGCCGGCTTCCGTATCATATTAAAAGACCCTAAGGTAAAAGCGATACTGATCAATATATTCGGAGGTATTGTACGTTGCGACCGGGTAGCCCAGGGAGTGATTGATGCGTATAATTCCATTGGCGACATCACAGTGCCCATTATTGTAAGATTGCAGGGCACTAATGCAGAAGAAGCGAAGCAGCTTATCGAAGACAGCGGGCTGAAAGTGCAATCTGCCATACTGCTCAGCGAGGCTGCATTCCTGGTGAACAAGGCAGTGAGCGCCTGAGAGCATAATATTTTTTCTTATGTAAAACGAAAGGATATTGTTCTTTCGTTTTTTTAGTTTATAAAGATCAGGTAATGAAAATATTTTTTTGCCCTAATGCTCCGGCATTTGCAATGGCATTATGTTGCCTGCTGTTTTCATGCAAAGGAATAAAGCAGCAGGAAGACCAGTTATACTCCCGTCACCTGCAGCGTCAGGTAAAGCTTAGCATAATCCATACGCCGGTACCTGACGACAAGTCTGTCCTGCAGCTTATTGTTTTCAATGACGGGCAGGAGTTTGAGCGTCTCCACATGAAAGATATTGTTGACAGCCTGTACAAAAAGAAGGCGCTTGCCGCCGTAGTGATAGTTGGGGTGCATGCAGGTGACAGGCTCGCGGAATACGGTGTTGCAGGGGAAACAGGCAAAGCCGATCATTATGACAGCTTTTTCAATAATGAATTATATCCCTTTGTGAAGAAAAAGGCTGGTGTGAGAAAATTCAGCGCTGTCACTGTAGCCGGTTTTGGTGCAGGAGGCATATCGGCATTGGATATAGCCTGGAATCATGCAGATAAGGTCGGTAAGGCGGGTGTATTTTCCGGGGCATTTTGTACCACGCCGCCCGCCATGCAGGATTCTGCAGCAGGAGTGATGTATCAAAAATTAAAGTCGTCCCGAAAACGCCCTCCAACAAAGTTTTGGCTGTATGCCGGCATGAGCGGTAATGCCGGTATCGGCAATGACGACGCAACAAATATAGCCGCATGCACTGCTGCGCTTGCGCAGTTGCTGGACACTAAAAAGTTTACAGCGGCAGATGATATAGTGTTTGTAAAAGGACAAGCAAACAGTGCAGATGCCTGGAGAGCAGTTCTTCCGGATTTTTTGATATGGGCAGCAGGGCAATGAACTTGTGCATTTCAGGGGTTACCAAACTCTGCTTCCTGGTATAGGTCATCTTTACAGTGTTGAACAACGGGTAAGCTACCGGCATGGCATACATGTAAGCGGCAATAGGTGATATTTCCTGCTTTGTAAAGAACCGGGGACTTCAGGAAACCTAATGGCACTGCGTGTTTAAAAATTTTACCGTTGCCCTGTCGTAATCACTGTAGATATGATGATCGGCTACAGCTATATTAATTTGTGAAAGCATTGCCTGTAATTGGTTAAGGGAAAGGCTTTTTATTTTAGGAAAGTTTGAAGGATTAGTTTGTACTGCGCTGATTAAGGCATCTGAGTAGCCGGTGAAATAATTTTTTTTATCAATAAAGCCATTTGATTTTAGTTCGTTAAAAAGGGAAGCAGATAGCTCTGTGGAGATTTCTCCGGTTCTGGCAAATCTTTCAGGATAAAACGGGCTTCTCCCGTTTACCAGGTATTTGCTGCATACGCCTCTTGCATTCAGCGATTGGAAATTGCTTAATGCTTCAGCATTCCCGGCGGCTCCCACTGAAGGATTGCTGTCAAATTGCGCCATACAAAACTGGATTGGCACATTAGTCAGGGGGATTATATTTACAGGACCTTGTGAACAATATTGTACGCCGGCTTTAAAATTATAAATGTATGATAAGGCGGCTGAGAAAAATCCGCCATCGCTCATTCCGACAGAGTATCTGGGTAAAGTACGGTTAATGACTCCTCTGTTATAAAAAGTGTCGGTTATAATCCGGATATTGGCATAGTCCACATTGCTGGTGGTGTCATTAGGCAGCAGCGCCCAACGGATTTTTCCATCGTCATTAATATCCGCCTGGGTGGTAGCTTCTTCAGCCTCTGTTATAATTACTCCAAAATGATCATTAACCAGGTCTTTGATCATTTCATTCCACTCATAGGCAGCAACCAGATTGGCAGCGCTTCCGTTGGTTCCGTGAAGCAAATACACTACGCCTTTTACATTTTGCGGGAAATAATAATACACCGGTTTTAATCTGTCCCTGCCTTCTATCTGTTCATGTTGTAATGTAAAACCGGGTGCGCTTTCAACGCTTCCGGTTATGCTGATGTTTTTATTGGGCATGATGAACCATGTATGCCATTCGTCAGCCGAATTTAGCAAACTGATATCGCCGCTCCACTTACCGAAAATCTGATTATCAGCATAAGCTTTGGAGAATATATGTACCGTATCGCCCGTTTTATATTTGCCGCTGCCGTAACCATTATTTACAGTAACGGTAAAGCTGTCTATGGCAGAAGGAGATGTATTGGTGGCGGTGTCTTTTTTACAGGAAAAAATAAGGCTTAAAAAAAAGATACAGGAAATAGCAATGATAATCTTTTTCATAAATGGTCGTTTTTTAGGAAATTATGGATGCTTTATTCATAGAAAAGTTTAATCAGTTGAGAGAAAAACTGAATGGATACCCATGTTCATTTGAATGATAAGGTTTTATGCAGATATCAACGAAGCAGAAAAGCAAAATAGTATAGCTGTATTCGTTTAAAATAAAATTAATATCAACAGCCCGCATTAATTTCCCTGAAATATTGGTGTTGTTATTCTGTACATTGTTGGGAGGCAAAGCCCCTGATGTGCATACCTCCTGGGGGAGGAACCGGATATATTTGCCGTTATTTTCAATATAAACAGCGGTCGGGAGTGCATACTGATAAATTGCTGTGCGTATCTGTAAACTTCATTCCTTCCGCTGCTATCTTATCAATGTTCACCGCGGCCGGACATCTTCAAAACCACTTTCATTATTTTTGCTTCGGATAATGCTCCTGGCTTAATTTTGATAATTATAACAGAACGTCAAAAAAAATAAAAGCATGAAAATATGTAAGCGGATAAGCAGCATGTCTTTTTTTCTTATCGCAACCATCGTTGCTTATGCGCAGAACCGTCCTAATATTTTAGTCATCATTTCTGACGATCACGCTTATCAGACCATCAGCGCTTACGGAAGCACATTTACAAAAACACCTTCCATTGACAGGATAGCCCGTGAAGGAGCCATTTTCAACAGGGCATATGTAACGAACTCTATTTGCGGCCCCAGCCGTGCATCAATATTAACAGGCAGGTATAGCCACGTAAACGGGTTTAAGGATAACGAAAATTCAAACTTCAATTTCAACCAGGATGTTTTTGTTAAAGACCTGCAGGCTGCAGGATACCTGACCGCATGGATAGGGAAAATGCACCTCGGAGACAATACGCCGCAGGGCCTGGACTATTATAAAATTCTTCCTGCCCAGGGCAGCTATTACAATCCTGATTTTATTGAAACCGGAAATAAAAAGACACAATATACAGGGTATGTAAGCAATATTATAACAGATATATCTGAAGACTGGCTGGATCATCGGGATAAGAGCAAGCCTTTTTGCCTGGTGATCGGTCATAAAGCCACGCACCGTACATGGCTGCCCGACCTGGATGACCTGGGAATGTTTGAAGACAGGACTTTTCCGTTGCCGGTTGATTTTTATGACAATTATGCTACGCGGAAAGCTGCCGCCGTGCAGGATATGACTATCTCTAAAACCATGCTGATGAGGTATGACCTCAAAGTGTATGAAGATTCTGCAGATGCCGGCAAGGAAGGAACGATAAGAAGGATGAACCCTGAACAGAAGAAAAGATTCTTGGATTTTTATGCTCCGATAAACGCCGGCTTTAAGGCGAAAAAATTAACTGGCAATGCGCTTACAGAATGGAAATACCAGCGGTATATGAGGGATTACTTAACTACTGCAGCATCGCTCGACAGGAATATCGGCAGGATACTGGATTATCTTGATAAAAACCGGCTTACTCAAAATACGATCGTCATTTATCTTTCGGACCAGGGGTTTTATATGGGAGAGCATGGCTGGTTTGATAAAAGGTTTATGTATGAGGAATCGTTCAGGACACCAATGGTAATGCGCTATCCCGGAATAATAAAGCCCGGCACCAGGATCAATGACTTTATTATGAATATTGACCTTGCCCCTACATTGCTGCAGGCAGGTGGTGCAAAAATTCCCGCAGATATGCAGGGGCGATCTTTCCTGCCTTTACTAAAGCATGACAAGTATAACAGCCGCAATGCAATGTATTATCATTATTACGAAAACGGCGAGCATTCCGTATCTCCCCACTTTGGTATCAGAACAGAACGATATAAGCTGATCCGTTTTTATAAAAGAGTGGAAAGCTGGGAGCTGTTTGATCTGAAGAAGGATCCGTATGAGCTAAAAAATATTTATGATACAGAAGAGGGCAGACAACTGGCGCCATCGCTTAAAAAACAGTTGCTTGGTTTAATAGAAAAATATAATGACGCTGAGGCAAAAGCAATTTTCAATACGCCGGTTAAATAGGGTCTGCAAAGCTAAGTACGCCGCGAATGCACAAATATGCACCTGCCGGGTATAAATGTATCAAAATATGCTCAATTTTCTTTTTTCTGAAAGCGCATCACTGCTATATCGCCCGTTATAAAATTCAGTGTATTGCCGGTGACGCTGTATTTCGTTACTGTTTTCAGTATGTTGAAGAAAGTTGCTTCCCCGGAACCCGGGCAGGCCATGCGGGTGGAAGCGGGATCGTTAAATTTGATATTGCTGCCGTCAATAGTAAATGTAACATTAAAACTATTGCAACTGCTCTTACCCGTTGCCCTGGTCTCCGGAAGGTTAAATGTTATGATCGGTTTTTTATGATTTAATGGTCAAAAATGGTTGGTAAAATCTTTTGAGAGTTATACTGGA
>CAYWVB010000084.1:0-16520 GCA_964461595.1 uncultured Terrimonas sp.
ATCTGTTGTCCTTACTCTCATTGAGAACTTAAAATTTTAATGCGTCTGCCCTGTAACGGGGGCTTGTATTTCCTATTTTCTTCAGATCTTTGGGATCGTTTACGGTTTGCCCTTTTTCAATTTTCCCGTCTTTATTCAAATCTGCATATTTAGGCCATCCCGGAACAATTTCCAATGCGCCCCAGGGAACAATGGCAGATTCGTTCAGGGCATCTATTTCTGCCTGGCTGGTAAAATAACCGTTATTTTGCAAGCCCCATATTTCACCAATTTCCTGGCCAACTCTATAGCTTGAAAATGACAGCAGATCATTGTTGTACTTGGTGATCTTTGCTTTTGAATCGGACACAAAGAATTTTACTCCCAGTGAAAACGGCTTAGAGGCTACATTAAAATTATCGCGATACCCGATTGTAGCTTCCCAGCCTCTTGTTGCCAGGTCGGCAACATTTTGGGTAGGTGGTGAAGTTCCCAACACACCGGGCATTTCAGCTACCGGGCCCAGCATGCCGATGGTTTTACGCACAAAATAGTCGAAGCTTCCCTGTATTTTGTTATTGAACAAACCGATATCTGTACCCACGTTAAAGGTGGTTACCCTTTCCCAGGTATAGGTATCGGGGTCAACTCTTAATTGAGGCGCACCTGTAATAATGGTTGGCGAAGTTCTGTCGATCAGGTAAGAAGACTGCCCCACAGGTAAGGTTTGAATATATCCAAAATCAGCTACGCTCTGATTGCCCAGGTCGCCATAGGATATACGGAACTTCAATGAAGATATCTTATCTTCCAATGGTTTGAAAAAGGATTCTTCACTGGCTATCCAGGCTGCAGAAACAGAAGGGAAGAAGCCCCAGCGGCGTTCTTTGGGAAAACGGGACGATCCGTCATAACGGCCGTTCCCTTCAATAATATACCTGCCTTTATAGGTATAATTAAGTCTGCCAAATACACTTTGCAATGCATAGGTGGTATAGTAGGCGTCCAGTGTAGGCTTATCACCGGTGGTTAAAAAAATATATGGTAATGATGATGAAATAAGCCTGTCATTGCCAACCTGTTCATAAGACCATTCATATTCTTCCTGGTTGTAGCCTGCTAACAATTTAAAACTGTGATCTTTTGCTATTGTTTTATTGTATGTGGCAAACAGGTCATATACATCATGTTTTACCAGGCCATTTCTTGCTGATACCGATCCGAGATCATTGCTTTCACGAATATCGCCCGGGCCATACCCGATCTTATACTTGCGGTAATCTGTATTATACTTCCACATTTCTCTTTTAAAGCTGGCGCTTCCCACAACCTGCAGATCGTTATTCAAAAAGCTGGCCGTTCCCCTTACAATATTCTGAAACCCGAAACGGGTTGAAGTGTTCCGGCCTCCGTCAACCATCTGCGCCGCTAATCTTCCTGCACCTGTGTTAGCCCACGACCCATCGGGGTTTTTAGCTACCATAGTAGGTTGTAAATAATATATATCTGTTATATTATAGGTAGGGGCGTCGGAAATGGTTTGATAAATGTTCAGGTTATTTTCAATCTTTAGCCAGGTAAGCGGAGTAAAATTTACTTTTGCACGTAATCCATAACGGTTCCAGTCATCTTTCGCCAGTTTATTCAGGCCATTTTCTTTTGTCCAGTCAGCAGATAATAAATAACCAAAAGGTTTGCCTTTGCCTATTTCCGAACCACCGCTGAAAGAAATACTATGATTTTGCGAAGCACTTGATTTATTAAAGAAATAATCATTCCAGTTATTGTTACCCATATACGTCCATTTGGTAGGGTCGTTGGGATCTACACGGGTATCCTCCACAGAGGGATTTTCAGAGCGCTCTTTTGCCCATTTATAATACGTATCATCATAATTCACATAATCCCAGGGCGTATTATCGGTAGCCGTTTCCAGTACCCTCGAATAAATATAGGGGTCGGTGATCTGGTTGGGAAGCACGGTACGCTTTGACCAGGAGAAATAATTATTATAGCTCACTCTTTGTTTGCCGCCGCTGGCGCCGGTTTTAGTGGTGATGAGCACCACGCCGAAAGCAGCCCTTGCGCCATAAATTGCGGCCGAGGCGGCATCTCTTAATACAGACATCGAAGCAACGTCCTGCGGATTCAGCCGTAGGATATCATCTACGGTTGAAGCAATACCATCAATAATAATAAGTGGAGGAGTACCGTTGCCTGCGAGGGTTGTAACACCGCGAATGTTTATAGAGGGGGTAGCGCCGGGGCGGCCGCCGGGATAGGTTATATTCAATCCGGGGCTGATACCCTGCAAGCCCTGGAAGAGGTTAGCTATAGGACGCTCGGCCAAACGCTTACCTGATATCTGGTCTACCGCGCCGGTAACATTGATTTTTTTCTCCGAACCATACCCAACCACCACCACTTCATTCAAGGAATTCTCGGCAGCTTTGAGCGATACATTTAGCGTAGTCTTACCGTTAACAGGCAATTCCTGGGTTTCATGCCCTATGAAGGAAAAAACAAGTATCGCGTTTTCAGGTACTTTGATCTCGTATTTCCCGTCAACATCGGTAGTAACCGCCACATTAGTATTTTTAAGCTGAACGGTTACTCCCGGTAAAGGCTCTCCCATCGTATTGGCTACCGCCCCTTTTACTACTATATCATTTCGATCTGTCCCTTTGGGGGCAATAACAATAAGCCTGTCAGACATCATGCGAAAGCCAAGACTTGTATTGGTTAACACATCATCCAGCAGCTGCTGGATAGTAGCATCCCTGACATCAACAGACACTTTTTTGTTGAATGGCATGTATTCGTCGTTATACACGAAACGATACGTGGTTTGTTTTTCAATGATAGAAAATGCCCTTTGGAGGTTAATCTTAGAAAAACTGAGAGAGATTTTTTGTGAGCGTACATCAGCACAGACATGCATGCAGCACACAAAAAGAAAAAGAGCCGTTAGTTTCATAAACAGGAATACTTTTCTTAGTTCCTGCCCGGGACAGGAACGGTTCAGCAGTAGTAATTTTTGCATTACCTTTGGTTTGTTGGTTGATAAATATTTGTTTGAATTGCATTTTTGGACAAAGTATTTCCATTAACCACACTGTTGCGGGGAATGGAGCCAACATTTCCCGCTTTTTATTTTATTAAATGGAAATCCTCCAAACAGGTCAGGTAGAATTGAATGCAGGCATGACAGTAGTCAGTTTTAGGTTTTAATAAAATATATCTGAAGCGTTCCCGGCAGCTACTCTATCCATATTGTGCCGTTGCCGTCTTTGCTATACTTAAATCCCTTACCGGTTTCACGAAAAGCGTTCAGTATTTCTTCAAGGCTTTCTCCTTCAAAGGTTCCTGTAAGATTTAGCTTCTTTGCGCTGTCATTCTTAAAATGAATTTCCACCGCGAACCATTTCTCCAGGGTTGCCGCAATTTTTTCGAAACTGGTATTTTTAAAAGCCAGTTTGTTTTCCGTCCATGCAGTTTCCAGCACCATATTTTCTTTGTCTGTGGAAATAAGCGATTTATTTACTGTTAATATTCCAGGCTGCAGAACAGCAACGCTTTGGCCGCCCGGCTCTGCCGGCTCCGGGGCAACAGGACGGGTCGGGATAATTAATTTTTCCTTTGGGTTCAGTATTATTGTTTTAGAAGTATCTGCATTGAGTTGTACCGCAATCCTTCCACGTATCAATGAAGTTGCAGCGCTATCCTCATCATTATAAGCCCGTATATTAAAAGCGGTTCCCAGCACTTTTACCGTAAAGGTCTTGGTATGTACCAAAAAGGGTTGTTTTTCATTATGGGCAACATCAAAATAAGCTTCTCCTTCCAGGGTAACTGATCGCACTTTCCCTGGAAACTGTTTAGGATAATCCAGCCTGCTTCCTGCATTCAGCCATACTTTTGTACCGTCAGCCAATACAAGCTGTGATCTTGAACCATTCTGCGTAGCCAGTTGCTGAAATACCGGTAAGGCTTCCCGGGGCTCTGTCTTTGGAAACCATTTCCAGACAGCCATTGTGGCTACCATACAGGCTGCCGCAACAGCGGCATAACGTATAAGTCTTCGCACAGGTGTTTTTTTCACCACAGGGGATAATCCGCCGGGTGCCCCAAAAGCCGCCATCTCGTCAGGAAGTGATTCTTCAGTTAACTGCAGTCTTTGCTTATGTTTTTCTAATGACAGGTGTATATCCTTTTCAGAAAAGACCTTATAGCGATCGTGCCATTGCTGGGTGATAATATCCTGCGCATATAACGCAAATGGCTGCACCTGCAGCAATTGGCTCAATTCTTCCTCTTCCGCAGCCGTTATTTCTTTAGCAGCCTTTCTTGCCAGGAGAATCCATAGCCTGTTATTTTCTCTTGCATTTTCGTCCATGTACAATAAGGACAGGATAAATAAGGCAGGTTCCCTAAAAGAAATTATATTTTTTAGGATTTTGGCTGAGGGGTATGCTGAATGTGATGTATATGGAGGCGGATGGTGAGCGCAAGCTTTTTTACTGCTATAGCCAATTGGGCATCTACCGTTTTGGGCGATATATTCAGCAACTCGGCGGCCTCTTTATAAGAAAAGCCATCCATTTTAACAAGCCTGAAGATCATCTGGCACCTGCCCGGCAAAGCGCTTATTGCGTTTTCAATAATCTGGGCCAACTCCCGGGATGCCAGTCGCTCTTCAACATCCGGTATCATAGCCAGCGCATCCTTATCGAGAGCGTCGAAAGACAAATGATTGCCCCTGTTTTTGGGAAGAGCGTTCAGGGACTGGTTTTTAGTACATATATAAATATATACAAGAGGGTTCCTTACCTCCAGCAATTGTTGTCTTTTCTGCCAGAGTAAAATGAAGACATCAGACACAATCTCTTCTGCCAAATGGAAAGAACCGACTATTGCTGCGGAAAAATGAATAAGACGCGGGCACAACAATTTATAAAGCTCATCGTAGTCCGGCATACTCGAATGAGCACAAACGCTGTAAAATAACTCTTTAACACGCCCGTCATTCTTCATGTAACAAAAATAATACAAACCCTGCTGAAAACCAGTGTCAGTAATATTATCAAAGTATGATATACCCAAAATATTACACTACGGGCTGAAAACGATTGTTTGTTACTGGTATTCAGTATTCATGTACGGAAGAATTTGAATGGATAATCAGCCGGCAATTGTAAAGAATTTTCCCAAACGGCAATGATTCTTTACTTTCGTATATCAGAACTTAACTACTGCAAGATTGTCTGTCCTTCAATCATATGATGAAACTGCATTGCTTGTGAACATATCCAAAGGCGATGAAACTTCATTTAAAATATTATTTGAAGCTCACTGGGACAGAATATACAGTGTAGCTTTTACTTTTACCAAATCGGCAATGATAGCCGAAGAAATGGTGCAGGATGTGTTTGTAAAGATCTGGCTCCGCAGAACAGAGCTGTCCTCCGTAAGAAAATTCAGCGACTATCTTTTTATCGTAGCAAGAAACCATATATTAAGCGTGCTCCGGAAAAAAATAGTGGAAGAGCCCTTTGCAGCGCATCTTGCGGAATATTTCAAAGACATTTCAAATGTGCCAGACCAGCAATTGCTGTGCAGGGAAACAGAAGCGCTCGTTTTGCAGGCCGTCGAAAAATTACCTCATCAGCAACAAATGGTATATACGCTGAGCCGGCAGCAGGGATTAAGCCTTGATGAAATTGCCTCAAGACTTTCCATATCAAAGCATACCGTAAAATCGCACATGAGCAAAGCGCTGCATTTTATCCGCCAGTACCTTCATACGCATTCGGATGTGGGAGTGGTTACCGTTTTCTATTGTATCATTTCCGGCATGCTATAGTGTTAAGTTAATCAGATTACAGCTGTATATTATCGTGAGACGTGACATACGAGCGTTTCATTTCACATCTCACGTTTATTTAAAAAAATTCTCCCGCCGGCTCATACTGCCGCCTTTTTTTTGCGTCTTCATCCCGTAAAGCCTTTTTACAACCGGCTGCTATATGAACGAAGCTCAATTCAAAATGCTGCTGGAGCGTTATATCAACGACCAGCTATCATCTGAAGAACTCACTGTATTCATCGCTTACCTGCGTACATATAATAATACGGGGCAATTGGAGGAGCTTGTAGACCAGGCGCTACAGGACAGCAGCTTTTCCGGGCTTTCTGACCGGTCGAGATCGGAAACTATTTTTCAAAAGATCCTGCAGCAGGCAAAAAGCACAGAAGCCCAATCCACACGGGGGGAGCTTTCAATTAAAGCCGGAAGCAGCTACAGCAGGCTACGCCCCTGGCGGTGGGTAGCAGCAGCATCTCTCTTAATAAGCATATCAGCCATCGGTTATATTGTTTTTTCAAAAAAAAATCAAAAGGAGATTTATGTTGCTGCGGAGAAAGCAGAAAAAGCTCCCGCAACAGACGCTGATCCAGGCACTAACAGGGCAGTTTTAAAACTGGCCGACGGGCAGGAATTGATACTTGACAGCACAGGAGTAGGCATGGTTGCCCGGCAGGGACATTCTACCGTGCTGAAAACAGGTGACGGGCAACTCGCTTATAATACCTCTGCCGAACCTGTAACAGCAATAATATACAACACCCTTTCCACGCCAAGGGGTGGGCAATACCAGCTCCTGCTTCCCGACGGAAGTAAAGTATGGCTCAATGCAGCGTCCTCGCTACGCTTCCCGGTTGCCTTTTCTGAGAAAAACAGGATAGTAGAGCTTACAGGCGAAGCCTATTTTGAAATAGCCCGCCTGGAAACGAAAAGTGGTGAACGCCGCCCTTTTATAGTACGTGGCAGCGATCAGAAGGACAACAGCACAGGCTGGCAGGTAGAAGTTTTAGGTACACACTTTAATGTAATGGCTTATGCCAATGAAACGTCTGTTCAAACCAGCCTGCTGGAAGGGGCTGTAGCATTTTCTGCTGCAGGAAAGCCAGCGGTGAAGATAAAGCCAAATCAACAGGCCATACTGTACAAAAACAGGAAAGATGTGCAGGTCAGCAACGCCAATGTAATAAACACCATTGCCTGGAAAGAAGGGCTATTTCACTTTATCAGCGATGACATACAGCATATTATGAGGCAACTGGAAAGATGGTATGATGTGAATGCCATATATGCCGGCGCCATCCCGTCGGGGCATTACAGCGGCATTGTATCAAGGGATAGTAAGCTGTCAACAGTTTTAAAAATTTTAGAAGAAAGCGGGCTTCATTTTAAGATACAGGATAAAGCACTGACAATTTTCCCGCAATAATTCAGCGTACCTATTGACAACGGCAGGAGCGATATTTTCCGAGTGATAAGGAGAAGCATCGGTCCTATCTCACCCCGGACTTCTGAAGAAAGACAAATTATCTGGTAATTCTGGTTATCCAAAAAACCAGGGATGATTGCAGCACCCCTGGCGCAGGGTTAATCATTTTTATACAATCGGTCGAAGGATTGTTTTTCATAACCCAAACATTACAAATGTATGAAATTAAAAGCCGAACTAATGGTGCCGCCCGGTGCGGGGCCACTACTTTCCAAAATTTTACTGATTATGAAACTTACGGTTGTTGTATTGATAGCTGCCTGCCTGCAGCTACATGCCGAAGGTTATGCACAAAAGCTGACAGTAAATGAAAAAAATGTGCCCGTTCAAAAGATTTTCAGGGTCATTGAGCAGCACACTTCCTATCATTTTTTTTACAAAGATGAGCTCCTTCGCAACATAGGAACGGTAAGCGTGGATCTGAAAAATGCAACTGTTGAAACATTGCTTGACGAATGTTTCAAACAGTCTCCGTTAACCTATTCCATCGTAGAAAAAACCATTATTATCAAAAAGAAGGAGGAACAGTTAGCCGACGGGGAGAATACTACAATTCCGCCCGCCGAAATCAAAGGGCAGATCAAAGATAATGAAGGCAACCCGGTTCCCGGCGCCTCAGTAAAAAACCGCCGTACAGGCAAAGGCGTTGCTACTGATGCAGAGGGAACTTTTTCTATCGAGGCAGCAATAAATGATGTCATCGAGATCAGCTCAGTAGGGTTCGAATCTCAGACCGTTAAGATCACCTCCCTGCAGCAGGTGTTAAATATTTCACTGAAAATAGCCGTTTCTGAACTTGAAAACACTGTTATTGTAGGCTACGGGAGCCAGAAAAAGAAAACGCTTACAGGCGCCGTATCCTCTATCAGCGGGTCAGCAATGGTCACTACCAAAAACGAAAACCCGCAAAACATGCTGACGGGTAAAATCTCCGGCGTAAGAGTAGCTCAGAAAACTGCAGAGCCGGGCGCCTTTAACAATGTCTTTGATATCCGGGGCTTTGGTTCCCCGCTTGTCGTCATTGACGGGATTCCCCGTTCCACCGCAGACTTCCAGCGCATGAACGCCAATGATATTGATAATATATCTGTCTTAAAAGATGCATCTGCTGCCATTTATGGCATACGCGCTGCCAACGGTGTGATTTTAATTACTACCAAAAAAGGAAAGAACAATGAGAGCATTTTATCTTACGACGGGAACTACACTTTCCAGTTTCCTTCCGGGTTTCCTAAAACAGTGGATATATACCAGTATATGACCCTCCGGAATGAGCAGGCCATGCATAACATCAACGGTGGTACGCCTGTATACAGTAATGATATCTTTGAAGAGTACAGGAACGGCACAAGAAAAAGCTATGACTGGTATCCTTTGGTATGGGCCAAATATGCTCCTGAAACACAGCATAATTTAAGCTTTACCGGGGGGAACGACCGGGTCCAGTATTATGTAGGCGGCGGATACCTGAACCAGGGAAGCTTTTTCAAAACAAATGACCTGAATTATAATAAATATAATCTCCGCGCAAGCGTTACTGCAAAAATTGCCAAACAATTTACGTTAGATGCGAATATCAACCTGGTCACAGAAACCACTAACCAGCCCTACCAGAGCGCATGGTGGGCGATACGCTCGTTCTGGCGGCAGGGCCCGCAGATACCCGCATATGCAAATGACGATCCCACCAAACCCTTCTACGGTTTGATAGAAGGCGATAACCCCATATCTTTTATGGACAAAGATATAAACGGGTACCGGGTATATAAGAATAACTGGATACAACCTGTACTGTCTATCCGCTATGATATCCCCGCCATACCTGGCTTATATGCAAAAGCCCTGTTCAGTTACGATTATTATTTTTCAAACAATAATATTTTCCAAAAGGAATATAAGGAATACCGGTATGACGAAGCTTCCCAAACCTATACTACCTATACCAGGCAGTCGCCCGACAGGCTAACAAGGGAAGCTTACTTCAGCTCCCAGCTCTTAAGCCAAACCTCGTTAAACTACAGTCACAGCTTTGCAGGCGATCATAAGGTTGACGCAGCACTTATCTGGGAAACACAAAAAAGAGAGGGAGATAATTTCTCGGCACAGAGAGATCTGGCACTGCCCCTTCCTTACATATCCTCCGGTCTCCCTGCAGGTCAGGTAGCAACAATGAGCAAAAATGGGCTTTACGAGTATACGAATCTTGCACTGGCAGGAAGGTTGAACTATGCCTATAAAGGAAAGTATCTCGCTGAATTTTTATTCAGGCAAGATGGCTCCTCAAAATTTTCAAAGGGATACCAGTGGGGATTCTTTCCCGGGGGATCAGTTGGCTGGCGTATTTCGGAAGAAGATTTTTTCAGGAAATCCAATGCTTTATCATTTGTTCAGCAATTAAAGCTGCGGGCTTCTTACGGTATCACGGGTGATGACGGTGCGGCAGCTTACCAATGGATAGGGGGCTATGATTATCCGACAACGCCAACGGATCGCAGGAACTTTACCGGCGGATATGTATTTAACGGGAACTTTATTGCCAGCGCCAGCAGCAAAGGGATCGTCAATCCTGCCATCACGTGGTATACTTCCCGCACTTTTGATGCAGGAGTGGATTTTGTGGGATGGAACGGGCTGCTGGGCGTGACCCTTGACTATTTTGTAAGAAAAAGGGATGGCTTGCTCACGCAACGCAATGGCGGCATCCCTACTGTGGTAGGTGCAGCGCTTCCACAGGAAAACCTGAACAGTGACATGAACTATGGATATGACCTTGAAGTGACCCACAACAATAATATTGGTAATTTTTTCTATAGCCTTAAAGGTATTTTTTCATTCACCCGTGTGAAAGCGCTGTATGTAGAGAGAAGTCCCAATGGCAGTTCGTACGGGAACTGGAGAAATAACCAGAATGACCGTTTGCAAAATGTATGGTGGGGATGGACCGGCAATGGCAGGTTTGAGTCGTGGGATGATATCTGGAACAGCCCGGTATACGTAGGGCGTGGTACTTTACCCGGAGACTATCGCTATGAAGACTGGAACGGTGATGGGGAGATCAATGACCTGGACAAGCATCCCTACCAGCTGAGCTCCACGCCATGGATCAATTACGGGCTTTCGGCCAGCCTCTCCTACAAAGGCATTGACCTGTTCCTGCTGTTCCAGGGCGCTGCACTTTCAACAGTGCAATATGTGGAGCAGTTGCAGATCCCATTATGGGGAAATGGCGAATCCGGCGCTATGGCGCAGTTTGTAGACCGCTGGCATCCCAAAGACCCTGCAGCAGATCCTTATGATCCCCGCACAGAATGGGTACCCGGCTACTATGCGTATACCGGAACAGTGCCGGATGGAGCTTCCTCTTACAACTCCGTTAACGGAGCCTACTTAAGATTAAAAACAATTGAGCTGGGATATACCCTGCCTGAAAAATGGAGCAAAAAAGCAGGAATAAAAAGCACTCGCTTTTATGCTAACGCATATAATTTACTGACCGCAACCAGGGTAAAGTATATTGATCCCGAACATCCCAATGATACTTACGGTTACTTATACCCCTTAAATAAAACCGTTTCGGTAGGCTTAAATGTTACATTTTAATAATGATCATCATGAAATCTAAATATTATTACCTGTATTTTTTTCTCGGCGCTTTCTTGCTGCTCGGTTCCTGCAAGAAATATCTTGATGTGCCTCCGGTAAGCATTGTAAATGAAGGCGACCTCCTTTCAAATTCCAAGGGAATGCAGCTTTACCTATCCCGAATGTACAGCCAGATGCCCTTTGAAGATTTTAAATATTCACCGGCAAGGCAATTCTTCGATGACTGGCTGGTAACGCCCGGAGCCAACGAAGGCTCCTCGCTGGGAAGAGATGCCGGTGAAGCTATGACTTCAGAAGGATGGGCGCGTAACGGAGCATATTGGGTAAGAGCATTTAACCTGCTCAGGGATGCGAACAACCTGCTGGAGAAGCTTCCGGCCTACAAAGCTAATTTCAGCGACGAAGAATACAATCACTACATCGGCGAAGCTTATTTTACCCGCGCAATGGTATTTTATGCACTGGCAAAAAGGTACGGGGGCATACCATTGGTTACCTCATTGCTTCAATATCCCGAAAAGGATGCGGCACAATTAGAAGTTCCCCGTGCTACGGAAGAGGAAACCTGGGACCAGGTGCTTGCCGATTATGATATGGCAATTGAAAACCTGCCTGAGGCCAGCCCGGTGAAAGGCTATGCCAATAAATATGTGGCCCTGGGCTTCAAATCGGAAGCAATGCTGTTTGCCGGAAGCGTGGCAAAGTACAACAGGATAACAGGATTCGGGCAAAAGACCGGGGTGAGGGTAATAGGATTTGATCCCGCTACTGCTGCTGACGCCTCAAAAAAATATTTTAGCGAAGCGTACAAAGCGGCAAACACCATCATCAAATCGGGGAAATATTCGTTGTACAAAAAGAAATGGTCGGCAGGCGACAAAGAGGCCCAGTATCAGAATATGGTTGACATGTTCTTTGACGCCTCTAGCCCCGAGAACATTTATACCAAAGATTATAAATGGCCCGACCTTGCCCATGGTTATGATTCCTACAATATCCCTCGCCAGCTGATGGGCGGTAACGGATATTCAGCTGGTAATTGCCCCACGCTTGACTTTGTAGAATTATTTGACGGCATTGCCAAAAATCCTGACGGAACTATTAAAGTACTTGACAACAATGGTAAATATCTTTTGTTTGATAAGCCTATGGATATTTTTGCCGATGCCGAACCGCGCTTAAGGGCCAACGTGATCTTTGCAGGCGATGTTTTTAAAGGAGCGGTAATGGATGTGAGGAGAGGAATATACACGGGGAGCGTTGCCGGCGGGATTGCCCCCCTGCGCGTGGTGAACGGTGCAACTAATTATACAATAGGCGGACCACAAACCTATAATCAAACAGATGCATATACCGCCACCGGTGCTTTCGCAGGGCATAAGTCATTGTTCTTATCTCAGAACGGCACTACACACGAAGTGGTTACTTTACCTGACGGTACCAAAATGAATGGCGGCGGACTGAACGGTCCCTTCGGCACATCAGACCTGACAGCCGCATTCACAGGCTTTATGGTGCGCAAATGGCTCGATCCCAACCTGCCCCAGGCGCTGGTGCTTGAAGGAAGATCGGAGCAATCTTTTATTTTAATGCGTTATGCCGAAGTACTGCTAAATGCGGCAGAAGCTGTGTCCGAGCTGATACTGGCAGGCGCTGCTTCCCCTGACGGCGATGATCTGCAACAGGTAATGTATGACGCTATCACAAACATCAGGGAGAGAGCGGGGGCAGACCCGCTGACAGGAATGTCGGAGCTGGCAGGAGAACAGGGCTTACAGGTCATACGCAGGGAACGCAGGAAAGAGCTGGCCTTCGAGCATAAGATCCTCTGGGATATACGCCGGTGGAGAACACAGCATTCTGACATGCTCAACGGCTTTACACAATCAGATGGCGCCTATTACCGCGGGCTGTATCCTTTCTATTCCTCGGTTGCCAATAAATGGTTCTTTGATGCAGGCTTCGAAGAAGCAAGAAAACGCTTCAGGATAACAGAACAGGAGTATTATTTTATGCTACCGGGCAGTGAAGTGACCAAGAGCCCTGTCATAGACCAGCAACCAGGCAGATAGCTGCAATTGAAAGTAAAAAAGTAAAAATTACAAGAATGAAAACGATTCTATATCATATAATAAGCCTGATCATACTATCAGGAGCTTTTTCCTGCGCAAAGATTGACAACTACGCGGAACCGGGAGAGACCATAAAGGGTACAGTGGTAGACATTGCTACCGGCGACCCGGTGCCTACCGACCAGGGAAGCGAGGGCACAAGAGTAAGGATGCGGGAGCTGAGCTGGACCGCTTCCTCGCCCGAAAACCTTGATTTCTTTTGCATGAAAGAAGGGATATTCCAGAATACAAAAGTTTTTAAAGGACACTACAACGTAAGGGTGGATGGCGCTTTTATCCCCATTGTGCGGGTAGATACCAACGGAGACACACTGGTAGATGAATCCAAAACGCTTGATATAAGCGGGGTGACTGACCTGGAATTTAAAGTACAGCCATTCCTCAAATTAGAATGGCAGGGAACACCTACTGTGGAGAATGGCAAGATCACTGCAACAGTAATTGTTACCCGTGGCGTGAGCCCGGAAGATTTTAAAACCAAGATCGAGCCCATGGGCAATTATAGCGATGCTTTTTTAAACGTTACGGATCTACGCTTATTTGTAAGCCAGGTACCGTATGTAGGTTACCGCGAATGGGATAACCGCTATACCACTATTATTGAGTATCCAGGGAATTCATTTGAGGCTCATTTAGGCGAGCCTGTAACCATTACCACGCAGGGCACTATACCATCAGGAAGGACTGTATTCATCAGGGCAGCCGCAAGGATCAATTACGCTACAGAAAATATCAAGCGGCATAATTATAATGGAGCGCTAAGGGTGGATATACCTTAAATGAATGCGGCGGTTCGCAAAGACGGCGAATGGCTGAGGTAGTGTATACTTTGCTTTAATGCTGGTTATACACACAAAACAATTTCTTTAAACCGCAAAGAACACTAAGTTTACGTAAAGATTTTCTTTGCGATTTGCTTTGTGTTCTTTGCGGTTAAAATACTTCATGATCATTTTTTTATAAAACAGTTACAGCATGAAATTCAGGAACAGCTTACCGGCTTTATTATTTTTTACATTACCATTCCTAACCGCGGAGAGCCAGGAAAAAACAGCATTCCAGACCGCACACCAATGGATACCCGAAATTGATGTACGCTCTGATATTGCCATTGTATACGGCGTAAGTGAAAGAGGCAGGATGTCTTTTGAAGACAGGGTGAAATCATGGAGAGACAGGGGGTATAACGTTCACTTTATGACAGGCATCGCCTGGGGGCAATACGACGATTATTTCCTGGGTAAATGGGATGGCAAAAATCATTTGGGCGAAGGACAGCAAACCATTAAAGGCGATACGATATGGCACGGCAGGAATATACCTTATGTAGTGCCTGTGGCATCTTTTATAGAATACATGAAGAAGGGCGTGATCAAAAGAGTGATTGATGCCGGTATCAGCTCCATATACCTTGAAGAGCCTGAATTCTGGGCAAGGGCGGGGTATAGTGAAGTATTTAAAAAAGAATGGCAAAATTTTTATGGCTTTTCCTGGCGGCCGCAGGATGCATCGCCGGAAAATACTTACCTGTCAGGCAAGCTGAAGTATCACCTGTATTATAATGCTATTGACCAGGTTTCCGCATATGCCAAAACGTATGGAAAAACAAAGGGAATGGAGGTGAAAGTATATATACCCACACATTCGCTGGTCAACTATTCGTCATGGAAGATCGTAAGCCCCGAAGCCAGCCTCGCCTCACTGCCCGGCATTGACGGGTATATTGCCCAGGTATGGACAGGCACTTCAAGAGAGCCGACATTCTTTAACGGGCAAAAAAAAGAACGCGTTTTTGAAAATGCGTTTCTCGAATATGGCTCAATGGTATCTATGACCGCACCTACTGGGCGCAAGCTTTTCTTCTTGACTGATCCTATAGAAGACTGGCCGCGTGACTGGGCTGATTACAAAAGAAACTACGAAGCTACTTTTACCGCTGAGCTGCTTTATCCCATGGTGGCCGACTACGAAGTAATGCCATGGCCGGAGCGGATATACACCCGGCCGTACAAGCTTGCCAACAGCGATGAAAAAGTGTTGATACCGAAATATTATTCCACGCAAATGCAGGTAATGATAAACGCGCTGAACAATATGCCCTTGTCGCCTAATAAAGTTACCGGCTCACATGGTATTGGTGTGCTGATGGGCAATTCCCTTATGTTCCAGCGTTTCCCCGAGCATAACAGCTATGAAGACCCGCAGTTCTCTAATTTTTACGGTCAGACATTGCCGTTGGTAAAAAGAGGGGTGCCGGTTCAGACGGTGCACATGGAGAATCTCGGTTACCCGGCAACGCTGAAAGGCATCAAAGTGCTGGTAATGAGCTATTCCAATATGAAGCCTGTGTCGCCGGATGTCCACCGGCACATCGCAGACTGGGTAAAGAAAGGCGGTGTGCTGATCTATTGCGGCCGGGATGATGACCCTTATCAAAGCGTGATGGAATGGTGGAATACCGGCAACAACAAATTTTCAGCGCCTTCCGGGCACCTGTTTGCATTGCTGGGGATAAAGGCTTCGGATAAAAACCAGGAAGCTGTTGTTGGTAAAGGGAAAGTATATATCATGAGAGCCAATCCTAAAACATTTGTGATGAATGCCAATGGTGACGAAGCATATATAAGCACGGTAAAGCAGGCATACCAGGCAGATCCCAAAGCAGGCATGCTGCAGTTCAAAAACAATTTTTATTTGCAGCGCGGCCCTTATGATATCATCTCTGTAATGGATGAGAACGCATATGCTCAGTCCTATACCGTCAATACGCTGGCAGTAGACCTGTTTGATCCGGAGCTGCCTGTTGTATCAAAGAAGGAAGTAGCGCCGGGCACACAGGCCTTTCTCTACAATATATCACGGATAAAAAACAGGAAGCAACCGCAGGTGCTGGCATCTGCCTGCCGCGTATACGACGAAAAGTCCACAGCAACATCTTATGCTTTCGTTTGTAAAAGCCCGCTGAATACCGTGAACCGTATGCGGGTGCTGCTGCCTGCTGCTCCTAAAAAAGTGAATGTGACCAATGATAAGGGAGCAGCGCTGCCTGACGTGAAGCAGGAGTGGAATGCCGCTTCAAATACTGTATTATTAGGTTTTGATAATAGCCCCGAAGGAGTCAGGGTAGAATTAAGCTGGTAAAAGAAATATGCTTATCTCTGCAGGCGCCCGGGTTTACGCTATAGTGTATATCTGGGCGTTTTGTGAAAACACTTGTTCCAGGCTGCTTCATTCAACCCTTTCAGGGTTGTGTCGTCCATCTGTCTTTTTACCCCCAACTTTGTTGGGGGCTAATCAAATTCAAGTCCGCCCGTGCTGGTACGGACGGGCCCTCCGGGCTTTTCCCGGCACCTCAAATTATTAATTGGCTGGAATTTCGACGAATTGACCAAACGCTTAACCTCCTTGTTTGTACTTTGCGCCTATCTAATCTTTTGCAACGGATTGAAATCCAATG
>CAYWVB010000085.1:0-16333 GCA_964461595.1 uncultured Terrimonas sp.
GTACCGGGCTGGACGAACAATGAATTCCCTGCCTTCGCAAATACTCGAACGTTACCTGCAAGCAAAATGCAAACCTCAAAACTATGACAACAAATGACGAATATGTAGTTTGCCTACTTGATGTACTAGGGTTCAAAAATTTATTTGAAAATTTAGGACTTGAGACAATTGAAAAGAAGTATAGAGAGCTTATTGCTGTTGCTGACAAGAATAATATCGAAAGAGCTTTGACACTTACGCCAGACGGAAATCCATGCCTATTAAATCCACAAATAAAAACAGCTTATTTTAGCGACACAATTTTATTTTGGTGTCCATATGATATGCTACGGCTTGACATATTCCTTGACTGCCTCAAAGAAGTAATGTGTAGATCAATTGAAATTGGCTTGCCTTTGCGTGGTGCTATAAGTGTGGGCAAGGCTATATTAGAAAAAGAAAATAATATTTTCCTCGGGCAGCCAATTATTTCAGCTTATCTAGCTGAACAATCACAAAAATGGATAGGTATTTCTTTAAGTAAAACATTTGACTTGCCACAATACAAAAATCGTGGTTTTCGTGTAGACAAAATAATTGACTACAAGAAACACATAAAACCCGAAATGCAAGAAAATATTATACCGCTTGTTATTGACTTCCCGAATCAATGGAGAAAGTCACGACAAGAACCTTTAGAAGAAGTAATAAACAAACTCAATAGCGACAGAAAGTTCTCAATTTATTATGAAAATACTATAGATTTTGTTAGCTACTCACAAGAAAATCATGAGTGGTGGACTAAAGACCCAAGCTATATTGAAATGTTAGAGAAAATGAATAAACCAGCAGACTGAATGCCTGCAGGTAACATTGGTATTGCCAATAGTGGGGCTTGACATTGAAACAATCAACAGCGGTAATTCTACTGTACTGCAGTTCGGGGCTTGACGAATATAGCCCAGCTTTAGTTCTTATTATTTATCTTTAGCAAAAAGCCAGGCAGCAGTTCCGGCGGACGGAATTCTATTTCCCCACCATCGGCAATACCTGTCCGTTAGCCACAATTATGACAAGCCCTATTGAGACAATCTACAAAGGAAGAAGATTTAGAAGTCGCTTAGAAGCTCGGTGGGCAATTTTTTTTGACGCTATTGATATAGGTTGGGAATATGAAACAGAAGGCTTTCAAATTGGTAGCACAAAATATTTGACAGATTTTAAGTTGCAATCCTTTGGTTCGACAAGGGTTGACCTATTTGTTGAGATTAAGCCACGAAAACCATCTATTGACGAAATTAAAAAATGCTATGAAGTTTCTATTGGGACAAATACTGACATGCTTCTAATTTGTGGAACGCCAGGTCTTCCTGAATTCGCCACACTTGGCAGTGATTGGAACTTAAAGACAGGATATGTTGCGTTACATTTTCCTGCTCAAACAATGTTGAAAGGGAAAGATGTGAGTACTCCTTTCAATTTGTGGGTTGAAAGTTGTCGCTTTGACCTTTTTCAGACTGGCCCTGACGGAAATTCTTTAGACGTTTGGCCTATTTACTTTTTAATCAACGAGGTTGATGATAAAACATATTCCTATGGGATTTTAAGCAAAATTGAATCGAAAATAAGTGAAGAATATGAAGTCTTTGGGATAAATCCATTCGGGACATTAATTCGTTCACGTTACTTCTCCTCAAAACCTGATGGACGATTGATTGACCACGAAAGACTTATCTATGGATATGAAGTTTCCACTTGTGCACGATTTGAATATGACGAATTTAATCTGACTATGATTGAAGGATTTTATCGTGAATTGGAAACGATACCATTTAATAATGTATATTCCAACACAGATAACGCTTATGCTTTATACTATGATACAAAAGAAAAGAAATTTATTTCAAGAGAGACAAACGAAGTGAAGCCTGTTGGAGTAGTTACTTTAGTTAAACGTTCACCGAAATTAATAATTAAACAATTTGTAGCTAACTATCCTCAATCAAAAAGAACAGACAATGCAGACCAAGTCCTTAAAATATGGAAAGGTTTTCTTTTTCGTTGGCGAATTCAACTAAAAGATTTGAAATTGAAACGCAAGACAAAATAACTGTGGCTAACAAAAGTATTTGCAAAAACAGGGCTGGACAATGTAACATCAGCTATGTGCTACTATCAGCAGCGGTTCGGGCTGGACAATCAATATTCAGCTTTAGTTCATATCTTCAACTTCAGTTTTTCAATTGGGCATTTGTACCGGGCTGGACGAACAATGAATTCCCTGCCTTCGCAAATACTCGAACGTAAGCGGTAATTTTTCCGACACCTCATGTAACCAAACTACAACACCTTGACGTAAACAGAACATGACAAAACCTTACAGAACTTTCCTAACTGTTTTCCTTTTAATTTTTTGTTCATTTAAACTTACAGCAAGCCCTCAAATGCCAGACTATATTATTTACAAGGGCGACACTATTGCGACCTATAATTTAATTCTTGAACAATATTTTCAAAAGCAAGGAAGACCTGACCAAGGTGAATTATTTGGGTTAAGCTTTCGTGAGGGAGCAACGACTAATTGCTGGCGTGGTTACCAAGCCATATATAAAATTTACAATGACAGTCTTTTCTTGGTTGACATAATATCTTGTGGAGAACTTAGGAACGCCAAAATAGACAAAATCGCATCTGTAAGAAAAATGAAATCAATATTTAACAGCAAAGTTGTTAATGGCAAAGTTTTCATTGACTGGTTTTCAGGGGACATTAGCTTTCCACTCAATAATAAAGTGCTAAGGTGGGACGGCGTGTTTTATACGATATTTGAAAAAGAAACTGTTGTTAGCATTTCTGATGGAGAGATTCTAAAAGTTGAAGATGTTGATAACTATGAAAAAGTTCCCAATGCAATAGACAGAAAAGATAAACATAAACTATCAGACTTACTATTCAAGCAACTAAAAAAAGTTAGATGGAAAAACATTGATAAGTTTGATTGTTCCGACAAATATTTAGTAACAATAGGAAAAGATGGAAGGGTTTCAAAAGTAACAATGCCTGCATATCCAACACAAGATTCAATTGACAAATACTGGGACAAAGATGAATACAATTATTGTATTGACAACGTTTTTAAAGCCATGCGGAAATTGAAGTTTGACATTATTAAAGCTAAAGGCAAACCGATTTCAGAAGATGTTTATTTTGAAGTTTGGTTTGACAGTAAAAGGAAACTTGAGAACTGGACATATTGACCAAAACTACCGCTTACATCGGTTTGCAGCAAGTGGGGCTGAAGGAATAACAATGAGCATTTGTAACATTATTGAGCTGTAGTTCCGGCTGAAAAAACTCTATTGAGCGATAGAATAAACAATGAACATTTTATTATAAATTTGGCAGCGGTTCGGGCGGAAAGGAATTCTATTTCCCCACCTGCTGCAAGCCGTAAACCGTTGCCTGCAATTATAGACGACCACCACTATGCCGACATTAGTACATTTAGCTGACGAGAGAGAAACCTCAAGTATAAAAAAGAACGGAATAAAAATTGGTAAGCATAGACAAGGCATTTTCTGTATGCCTGTTTTGACAAATTTTTATTTATCACATCAATGGCTTAGAGAGCTTAAAAGAAGCGGAGTTAAAACTTTTGTTGGTGTTTATTTTAAAATTAACAGTAAGACAAAAGTATTTGCAGGACATTTCAATGCAGACCACAAACACATTGAATTGGGAGAAGCAATTAAAGAAATTCAGACAATAGAAGACCCATTAGGCTATGAAATAATTATAGACAGAAAAATTGAAGCAAGAGAAATTGATAAGATAAAAAGTTTACCACAAAATATTGGGTGGCGTTATAAGCCAAGAGCAAATGGACTTAAACCTTGTGGTTGCGATTACTGTATCAAAAGCACAATAAAAGGAAATCGCATTAGACAAAAATACGACCCTAAAGAAGAAAACATTTCATACAAAGAGATTTTAGAAAGACTTAAAACCGAAAATGACATTTCTGAAATTGAAAATTTGCTTTGTAGCGCTCGTGGCAAGAAAAGAAAGGGCGACCCAACAGAACTTCTGTTTTTGTTAGACAAAAATTCTATTTCCATAGACCAAAAAATTGCATTGACTTTGAAAATGTTTAAACACAAAGCAACAAAAGCAATTCTTTTAAAACTACTTGACAAAGACGACAGCGATACAAGAGAATTTGCGGCAAACAGTTTATTAGAACTTTACGGAAATGACGCAGAAAAAATTTTAAAGGATTATAATGACGAAACTATTCAAACATCAATTAGCGAGTGGCGTGACAAAGAATAACTGCAGGCAACAGGTGCATTTGCAATAGCATGGCTGACGGAATAAACTTCATCTGCAAATCATTGTTCAACTTTTGTTCGGGCAGACAGTACACTATTAAACATTTGTGCTTATCTTCAACTGTAGTTTTTTAATTTGGCATTTGTTCCGGGCTGACAATTCGCTATTGCCATGCCATCGCAAATGCTTTACCGTTGTGCGTCAGCATTCTCGACCATTCACTAAGACATAAACAGACGAAAAATATTCCAATTCTCAATTTTTTGACATAAAATATTTGTTTCCCTATTGGGAAATTTGTATTTTTGACGAAAATTGTGAATGAAGCCAAACTTCGACATTGAATTATTGCCAGAAGCTATTGAGTTTTTAGATAACATTGACGACAAAGTGAGAGAAAAAATTTACTATAATATTAAGAAAGCGCAATTTGTAAATGACAATGAACTTTTTAAAAAACTGAATGACTTCATTTGGGAATTTAGGACTTTGTACAACAGTAAGGCATACCGACTTTTTTCATTTTGGGATAAAACAGAAAGTAAGGAAACTTTGGTTGTAGCGACACATGGCATTTTGAAAAAGACACAGAAGACACCACCGAAAGAAATTAAGAAGGCGGAAGAAATAAGAAAACAATATTTAGACAACAAGACGAAAAATAAATAAATTATGGCAACAAATAAATTTAAAACGGTTTCGCTTGACACCATGATTGACAAACACATTGGCAAGCGTGGAACTGAAAGACGTGAGGCATTTGAAAATGAGTTGAGAATAGACTTGTTAGGGCAAGCTATTAAGCAAGCAAGACAAGAACGCAACTTAACTCAAGAACAATTGGGCGACCTTGTTGGTGTACAGAAAGCTCAAATCTCAAAGATTGAAAACAGCGTAAAAAATGCAAGGTTTGAAACCATTTTGAAAGTGTTTGACGCTTTGGGTGCGAAAGTGAACTTTAACGTAGAACTGAACAAAAAAAAATTGGCTTACTAACAAATATGCCGAACGCACAACAAGCGGTTTGGCAATATGGCGGGGCGACGGAAAAGCGCTCGGCATTTTGTTCGCTAATCAGCTTTTGTTCCATCGTAACGAATAACATTCAGCAATTGAATAAACAATCAACTTTTAGTTATAAATTTGGCTTCGGTTACGGGCTGACGAATCACGGAATGCCGCCACATCGCCAAGCCGTACCGTTGTGTGTCACCCTATTGGACATCTCACAATATGAAAATCATTACATGGAACTGCAATATGGCTTTTAGGAGAAAGGCTGACATCATTTTGACATATCAGCCAGACATCCTTATTGTTCCTGAGTGTGAGCATCCAGACAAAATAACTTTCAAAGGGGATACACCAAACCCGACTGACACATTTTGGTTTGGACAAAATCAAAACAAAGGGCTTGCTGTTTTTTCTTTCAGAGGTTTAAAAATCAAACTGCTTGACCATAACCCAGACTTCAAGTATATTTTGCCACTGAGCATTTACAGTGACAAATTTAGTTGGACACTTTTCGCTATTTGGGCACAGAAACCTGAGTATCACGATTGCTACACTGAACAGGTTTGGAACGCCGTACATTTTTACAGTGACAAATTGAATGATGACAACATAATTCTTGCAGGTGACTTTAATAGCAATTCAATTTGGGATAGACCAAAGCGTATTTATAATCATACAAACCTTGTCGAGCATTTAAAGTCGAAAAATATTTTGAGTACTTATCATCATTTCCATAATCAGACACAGGGTAAGGAAAGAGATAGTACGCTTTTTATGCACAGGAAGGTTGACCGACCTTATCATATTGACTATTGCTTTGCATCACAAAACTTAATTGATAAAATTAAAAATGTGGAAATTGGTACTTACGAAGCATGGACAAAATATAGCGACCATAAGCCTTTAATTGTTGACTTTGACCTTAATTGAGCGACGAAGGGCGAACACACAACAGGCGGTTTGGCAATATGGCGGGGTGATGAATATATCCTCAGCTTTTGTTCGCTATTGGGCAGCAGCCCGGGCTGGACTTTTACTATTGAGCTTTTGTACTTATCTTCATCATTAGTAATTCTATTCGGCTTCGGTTCGGTCTGACGATTTTCAAATGCCGCCACATCGCCAAGCCGTTTACCGTTGCCTGCAATTAATGAACGACATCGAATACATAAAAATCCTTAATGCCGAAGAAAAGAAAAAGTATATTTCCTTTCTTAAGAATAGATATAATAAAGAATTACAAAATAACAAAACATATATAATTAAAAATAGAAAACTTCTTTTAGATTCCTATGAAAAGTATGAGAATGAAATTATTAAAACATATAAAAATGAATTAACTGAGTTTAAGGCTAAAATAAACCTTTGGAATAAGAAAGAATGTATTTGTGGTAAAAAGCTTAGATTCATTAGCTCCTACGGATTTTGGGGATGTCCGAACTATAGAAATGAATCCGTAAAACACTTAACTTTTTCTGAAAATCAAACTGAAATTTTTAACGAAAGGATTGGGAATATAAAGGTGAGACTTAGTCATAATTGGAGTACTGAAATATTAAAAAACAGCGGGCTAGACAAGCATATAAAAGCTAAAGAATTGCTACTTTTTTATAACTCAGAAGGCCTTGAAGATTTGAGAGAAAAGTACGGTTACAAAAATTCATTAAAAAGTATCTCGTCATTTATTTATGCAAATCGGGACTCTAAACAAGAAGAAAAGGCGATTAAAGAGTTCTTGAGTAATTATTTTGACAATATTTCCTATCAGTTATACATTAAGTTTAAAAAGCACAACGAAACTGAGAAAATTAGAATAATTGATTTAATTGTTTCTGATGATAATAGCGTTTTTCTGATTGAGATAAAGAGACATAACATATACATTGACAAAGACCAATTATTATTATATCGACAATTGCTCGAAGAGATTATGCGTTTAAATCAGGACAAGAGAACCTTGAAAAGCTTATTTATTGTCAACGAATTTTATGAAAGCCAATTTAATGAAAATAAGTGTGTACTTTTCGATGAACTAAAAATGAAGACGAACAAAAATGAAATTATTCGATTATTTAATAGAATGAATTATAAGTAACTGCAGGTAATAACTAAGGTTTCGTTGCGTCCGCAGGACGAACAATGAAACCTCTGTTGGACGAAATCTACGGTAGCCGTCAGGGGCAGATTATGGGGATGTCGGCTTTTTGTTGGGAGGTATTCAGCAGGCTTTGAGGCCTGTTTTTTTGTATATACCCTTGCCAATCAGCGGCCCGGGGGCTTGGGGGCCTTGATTTGGCTCGGAAAACTACTGGCAAACGAAATCTTAATTAGAACTTAGCCAGAAAATGCTGTATTGGCAGACTAACTCGCCTACCGTTGAAAGTTCCTAAAAGTTCAATTTTTTATTAAGTTTTAGGAATTTACCTACCTTTGTCCTATGCAAATAATAGCACGAAAAAGGTACTTGGATACGCTTAGTGTTCTTAAAGACAAGAATTTAATTAAGGTTGCCACAGGCGTCAGGCGTTGTGGAAAATCAACGTTAATGGTACAATTTCAGGGCTTGTTGCGTAAAGAAAATTCCAAAGTTCCCATTTTGGCAATCAATATGGATATGCCCGAATTTCGGTTTTTGGCAGAGAAAAATTGGAAAGAAATTTACGATTATATCATTAAACACCTCAAAAAAAACATAACCAACTATGTGTTTATAGACGAAGTGCAAAACGTCCCCGAATTTGAAAAACTTTTGGAAGGTTTGTACGTACACCCAAACATTGATTTGTATGTTACAGGTTCAAACGCATTTTTGTTGAGTAGCGAATTGGCAACTTTGCTTACAGGCAGAGCGTATGAAATAAATGTATTGCCTTTTTCCTTTGCTGAATTTTTACAGTTTACAGGCAAAACTACCAATCCGGATAGAGCATTTGCTGATTATGTGCAAACAGGCGGTTTTCCCGAAGCAGTAAGGCTATCAGCATACGGAAATCATTTTGCTATTGAATATCTGCAAACAGTTTTCAAAAACATTTACGAGAACGATATTTCAAAACGACATACCATATATGCTGAAGAGTCGTATCAAGAAGTTGTGGATTTTTTAATAGATTCAGTCGGTTCAAGTGTTTCAGCAGGTAACATTGCTAAAGTTCTAACAGCTAACAAAAAAAAAATTGACAATAAAACTGTTTCAAAATACATTGACACGTTGGTAGATTCATACTTGTTTTACAAAATAAATAGATATGATATAAAAGGCAAACAGCATTTAGCAACACAAGAGAAATACTATTTGGTTGATTTGGGATTCCGCAACGCATTACTTGGAAAAGAATTAGTAAGTGATGCAGGACACTTGCTTGAAAACATAATTTATCTTGAACTAAGACGCAGAAACAACCAAGTTTGGATTGGAAAAACCAACAATTTAGAAGTTGATTTTGTTGTTCGCAACAATAACGGCTTTACACAGTATATACAAGTTTCTCAGACGGTACAAAACGCAACTACATTGGAACGTGAATTAGCACCATTTGACAGAATTGCAGACCATCACGAAAAACTTCTTATCACGATGGACTACGATACAGGAACCTATAACGGAATAAAAAAGGTAAACGCAATAGATTGGCTGACAAATAACGAAATAGAAGGGCGAACCGCTAATAATAACTAAGGTTTCGTTGCGTCCGAAGGACGAACAATGAAACCTCTGTTGGACGAAATCTACGGTAGCCGTCAGGGGCAGATTATGGGGATGTCGGTGTCAGTGCCCCAATTTTCCATTCTGGGTAAAGCACAACAGCGAAATATCGCCGAAGAGTGCGACGCAACGGATGCTACATAGCCTAACAAAAACTGATTAAAAAAAATCCGGAAACCAAGATGGAGGCAGGGGTAAAGTGAGCAGCCCTATTGCTTTGCTGCGGCATACATCATCTCGATGATGCGCACCACTTCCATAGCTTCGTCAGCGCTGGTCATGATGGGCTTGCCGTGCAGCAGGACGTCAACTACATTTTGAATCACTTTATCGTGATTACTCATGGAGCCCTGATAGCTGCCATAATCATTGGCCCGTGCTGAGATGTTGATTTCCGGCAGGCGGCCATCTGAGAGGTGCTGATACTCGATGGTGTTCAGGTATTGCCCACCAATTTTCACGGTAGCTTTTTCCCCGAAGATGCTGATGGCGCCTTCCATGTTTTGGCCGTAGGCGCAGGTGGTGAAACTGAAATCAATGAGTGCTCCGTTTGCTGCCACCATGCTAAAGGTGCCGGTGTCTTCAATCTCGGTATTGTGCTGGTGGGCAAAGTTTCGAATCTGGCCCATGGCACTTGAGATGCTGCCGGCCAGGTAGAGCAGGATGTCCACAAAATGGCTGAATTGTGTAAACAAGATGCCACCATCGAGTGCCTTCTTGCCGCGCCAGGGGCTTTGGGCATAATAGGCATCGCCGCGATTCCAAAAGCAATTCACCTGCACCAGAAAAATCTGTCCCATCCCACCGGAGCTCAGCAATTGCTTTAGTGCCTGCACGGGTGGGTTGTAGCGGTTTTGCTTCACAGCGAAAATTTTATTCCCGGTTCTTTGGGCGGCTGCAATCATTCGTTCACAGGAGGCTGTTGAGATTGCCATTGGCTTTTCTACTACAGCCTGCAAACCGGCTTCCAGGGCCGCGATGCAATGAGATTCGTGGAGGTAATTAGGCGTACACACGCAGCATACATCTGTGAGGCCGGCAGCCAGCATATCATCAGGATGCTCAAAAAAAGGAATCCCTTCTGGTGCTATAGCTTTTACGAGCGGATCATTATCGCAAATGGCGCTGAGCACAGCTTCCGGGTTTGAAAGGATATGCTGGGCATGTCGGCGACCGATGTGGCCATAGCCCAATACGGCAAATCGAATAGGAGCCTTCATGAGTGCGTAGGCAGGAATTATTTTTTGCTGGGCAGAGAGAAGCTGTTGTCCGGGTGCCAAAGGATATGACCGCGTTCCACCAAAGCACGTAAGGTCTGGATCACTTCTTCGCGACGGGACTCGGGAAATTGCGAAGATAGGCTGGCTAATGGCTGAGCTTTCTGAGCCAATAATATCAGTATTTCTTCACGCAGGCTGCGACCCTGAGGCGGATGGTGCTGCTTCTTACAAACACTACAATGTCCGCAAGCTTCAATCTGATGGCTGCCAAAGTAGTGCTCGAGCAGGATGCCCTTGCATTGCTTTTCATCTTCTAAAAAATGAAGCATCGCCAGGCTACGCTTCTGATGACGTTCGCGCAGCATCTTCAGCCTGTCGGTATTCAGAATGAGGTGGCGGCTGTCCACCCGGTAATGCGTAAAGAATAATTGCGGGCCTTCAGCAACCGGCATCCAGTCTATGATGCCTAATCCGGCAAGTTGGTTCAAAGCCCTGGTCACATCTTTTCGTTTCCAGCGCAGCTTCCGGGCAAGGGTATGCTCATGCACCGGCACTGGGAATTGGAAGATGCCAGAATAGAGCCGCAGCAGCGATACACACATCAGCCCTAAAGCCGGATATTGTTTTTGCAGCGCATCAATGTCATGACGGTCGCAACGAAACTGTACTGTGGGTGGTTGGAAGACAGACTCAGTGAGTGTCCAAAGCCCTTCGCGTGCCAACAGGCGCAAAGCGGGTAGGGCAGCCGCACTGCGCAATGAAAATTTCTTGCAGAAGTCTGTTATCTCGAAAGGAAAATATCGGTCGGGCTGCATCCCAATGCCGATTTGCAAATACTCATTGACGCTTTGATAGACCTGACGTAGGAAGCTCGCATCCGGGTATTGCTGTTTCGTGCTGTTTTTGAGTTGCCGCAGGTCGGCAGGGTTGAATAAAGTAAGGGCTAACGCAGGCTTGCCATCACGCCCACAACGGCCCGTCTCCTGATACCAGGACTCCAGGTCTTCCGGCGGCTCCCAGTGCAACACACAACGTACATCTGCCTTATCTATGCCCATGCCGAAAGCCGTGGTGCAAACCATCACCTGAACGACTCCTTCCATCCATGCATCCTGTGCTTCTGCCCGTGCCTCCGGCTTCATGCCAGCATGGTAATGGGCGGCGGTCAGGCCTTCTTCCTCCAACAACCGGCAAAGGCTTTCCGTCTGCTTCCGGCTGCGGCAATACACGATGGCGGCACCTTCCGTTTTTCGTAGGGCTTGCAGGCAGTCTTCTGGTTTGTTTTCGGAGCGACGCAGCTCATAGAAAATATTGGGGCGGGAAAAGCTTTGTTGAAAAATGCCTGCTTCCCGCAAGCCTAATTGCTGGCAAATGTCCTGGACGGTTTCGGGTGTTGCCGTGGCGGAAAGAGCCAGTATGGGTAGCCTCGGAAGCTGCTTACGGAGCTGAGCTATTTCTAAATAATCGGGTCGGAAATCGTGGCCCCATTGCGAGATACAATGTGCCTCATCTACGGCTATCAGGCTCAGGTTCATCCAGGACATCAGCTCGCGGAAGGCGCGTGTACGAAGACGCTCCGGGCTACAATAAACCAGCTTGCAGGCCCCATTCCGGACCTGAATCACAGCAGCCTGAAGGGCCTCACCACGAAGCCCGGCATGAAAGGCGACGGCTGGAATATTTCTCTCAGTAAGCTGTGCCACCTGATCTTCCATGAGCGCAATCAATGGCGAAATCACCAGGCAAATACCATCGAGCATGAGCGCAGGCAATTGGTAGCAAAGGCTCTTCCCACCACCCGTAGGCAGTAGCGCCAAGGCATCCTTCCCCATCAGGATGGTCTCGATAATTTCCTTTTGTCCCGGACGAAAATTGTCGAAGCCCCAATATGCGTGCAGCAGGTTTTTTAGCTTATTGGCATCCATTTCTGTCAAAGTCGCAAAGCAGGTTTAAGGCCTTCATCCCACAGCTTTCGTTTTGCTGCGGCATCCTGATTCAGCTCGGTGAGAGAAAGAGAAGGAATCAACTGAATGCCACTAAATTGATTAGCAGCTCCGAATTTAAATAAGGCTCTTATAGCGAGTGCAGCAGGCGTTATGCCCAGCAGCAGCAGCACCTTTGGCAGACCTGCCGACTGTAGTCCGGCCCAGGAAATCGGATTGTTTTCGTCAAAATGGAGCAACGCATAATCTGAGGATTCTAATTTGCAGGCTTTCATCATCCGAAGCAGGGTTATCTCTTCGGGGCTTTCCTTGAGGAAAGGGGTAGTGATGACTAAGAGCTTCTTGGAATAAAAACTGGCAGGTGCCTGACGTTCCCACTGAGCATCAGTATGAGCAGGGATAATGGGAACCGAAATGAGTTGCATGTAAGAATTGCCTTGATTTTCAGCAGAAGAAGACCCGTTTGAAAAGTCGTTTCTTTGCGCGAAATTATCAAGGCTTTAGCTCTTAAATTTTTGATTTATGGTCACAGCAAACGCAATGGACATTTCTGTAAGTAAGACGGCTCAAAGTCGCATTAGTCAACTCAATCCAGCCAATATTCAGTTTGGAAAGCTGTATGCGGACCATATGCTGGTTGTGGATTACGAAGATGGAGCCTGGCATACGCCTCAGATTGTTCCGTTTGGTCCGCTGAGCCTCTCTCCTGCTACCACTTTCATGCACTATGGTCAGGCCATCTTTGAAGGAATTAAAGCCTACAAAGACCCACAGGGGAACCCTATCATCTTCCGCCCGCACGACAATTGGAAACGCTTTAACCGCAGTGCTGAGCGCATGGCCATGCCTGCAGTGCCGGAAGATATTTTTATGGAAGGCCTGCGTCGGCTGGTGGATTTAGACCGCGACTGGGTTCCTACCGGCGATGGCACTTCGCTGTATCTCCGGCCTTTCATGCTGGCTACTGATGAATTTATCGGTGTACGTCCCGCTACGCATTTCAAATTCATGATCATCACTTCGCCGGCAGGCCCATACTACAGCAAGCCGGTGAGCATTTATGTGCAGGATAAATACGTTCGGGCATTCCCCGGTGGTACGGGCTTCGCGAAGAATGCCGGCAACTACGGAGCCTGCATGTACCCCACACAACAGGTTAAGGAAATGGGCTATGACCAAATCCTGTGGACGGATGGCATCCATCATCGTTTCGTTCAGGAAATCGGAACCATGAATGTCTTTTTTAAGCTGGGCGATACTGTAGTCACACCCGACCTCAATGGTGATACCATTCTTGCCGGTGTTACCCGGGATAGCATCCTGACATTGCTTCGCGAAAAAGGCGTGAAAGTGGAAGAGCGTCCTTTGCCTATTGATGAAATTGAGGCAGCCGCAAAAGATGGGAAGCTTTTAGAAGCGTTTGGTGCAGGCACTGCAGCCTCCATCGCACCCATATCCGACCTCACTTTTGAAGACCAGCATATGAAACTGCCACCTGTAGCATCCTGGGAGGTAGCCAACTGGCTGATTCAGGAACTGGCCGCCATACGCTACGGCCAAAAGGCGGACAATCATGGCTGGATTTTCAGAGTCTGACGCACTGCTCAACGCTGCAAGAGTATAATTTCCTTGATGATTGCGGATAAGAACAGGCTCTTTTCCCATTACTGAATGTCTGTGGGCTTTCTGGAGAAATTTCTGATTTCACTGTCTGCAATAGCCATGGGCATGTGGTGGTTCCGGCTGCCCATGACGCCCGTGTTGCTCTTATTCGGCACGCAAGGACTTGCCCTGTATTACCTCTGCGCTTTCCCATTTAGGAAAAGCTTATTCCCTGGGAAAAGAACCTGGCTGAAGATTGTTTTTCATGTATTCAGCGGACTGGTACTCACCTTGGGATTGCATGCTTTATTGCTTTTTGCTTTGGGTTGGATTCAGCGCACCGACCTCATTGGGAATGCCTGTATCCTGCTGGCTTTGCTAACTCTGGTGCATGGGATTATTTATTGGAAGCAACGAGAACCTTTCTCATTTGAGGTAGCCTTGCGTGCGCTGATTTTGCTTGTCGCGCTTTTTTACCTGGCTTGGCGAATGCAGCCTTTTCAGTTTTTGTAAGGTTAGTTGTTGCATTGTGGATGGAGTCAAAGAACCTATCTTCCCAATACTTTCCTAAAGCGCTGAACTTCTTTAAACTTTGTGTGTCCTGGCCATTCAATTTAGTCGCTCCTCCGATTCCCATTTTTCATGACTTTATTAAGTCGAAGTATTCTACTGGGGCCAAGTCGCCCGGATTTATTGCGTGTCGAAACTTTAGCGGATATTTTTCGCGATACCGCCCGAAGGCTTCCAGATAAGGCGGCTATCATCTTTGAAGGGGATCCCATCAGTTATGCCGAACTGGATGCCTGGAGTGATGGTATTGCAGCCTTTCTAAGTGAAAAAGGAATTGGCCTGGGAAATCATGTCGGTATCTGGTGGCCGAGGGGACTGGCCCTTCATGCTGCTATCCTTGGCATCATGAAATGTGGCGCAGCCTATGTGCCCCTCGACCGGGAAATGCCTGCCGACCGGGTGTTGACAGTCATGGAAGAAGTGAAAGCAGATGCGCTGTTGGCCGATACGCAAATCTTGGCTTGCTGCCCCGTCTTTGAGGTGCCAGAACGGGATAAAGCCGCCGGATTTTTGTCGCAGGCTGCTGCTTCGGAAAGAATGTTGGATCCGCAGCAGGCCTGGGAAGCACATGCTTACGTGCTCTACACTTCCGGCTCCACAGGCAAGCCCAAAGGCATCCCGATTTCTCAACGAAATATCTGCCATCTGGTACGCTCGGAGCAGGCGGTAATTGGCATCCGCGAATCGGATAGGGTATATCAGGGTTTCTCTGTTTCCTTCGATATGTGGTGTGAGGAATCCTGGATTTCTTTTTCTGCCGGCGCCACACTCTATGCTGCTGACCTGGCCACTGCAAAAAGTGTGGATGAGTTGGCTTCTGTGTTGCGCGACTGGAACATCACGGTGCTTCATGCCGTGCCTTCTTTGCTGGCTGTGATGGAAGGTGAAGTGCCAGGCTTGCGCATCATTAATGCCGGAGGCGAAGCCTGTACGCCTCAAGTGCTCAACCGCTGGGCGCAAGAGGGGCGTGTTTTTTACAATAGCTATGGCCCCACAGAGACGACGGTAACCACTACGATGATTCCATTGAAGCCTGGCGATCCAATAACCATTGGTGACCCACTTCCAAATTATAACCTCGCCGTGGTGGATGAAGCTGGCAATATCCTGCCGGCAGGCCAGCGTGGTGAATTAGTGATTTCCGGCCCAGGCCTCAGTGAAGGCTATGTAAACCGCCCGGTGCTGACTGCGCAAAAATTCCTTCCCAAACCGCCAGAGATGGAAGGTTTCCCCGGTGACCGCTACTACAGGACTGGCGATGCTGTCGTCATCACACCGGAAGGGAAGGTGGACTTTCAGGGAAGAATTGATGACCAGATAAAGCTTCGTGGCTATCGGATAGAACTTGGCGAAATAGAAGTGCAACTCAATTTGCTGGAAGGTGTGGCATCGGCTGCTGTGGCAGTAAAAAAAGATGGCACCGACCAGGATACTTTGGTGGGCTATGTGGTGATGGATGAAGAGACCCACTTTGATGAAGCCGCCATGCGAGTAGCGCTGGCAAAGGCTTTGCCCTCATACATGGTGCCTGCTCTAATCGCGCCACTCTTTTCCATGCCCCGGCTGCCCAGTGGCAAGATTGACCGTAAGTCGCTTCCTATTCCCGACACCTTATTGCTGGTGGATCATAGCGAGGATAGTGATGCCCCCATTGACCCGGGAGCACCGGTGGAGCAGCGGTTGCTGCAGTTGCTGCGCAAAGTTTTCCCGGGTAGGGGCATTGATTCCGCTCAAGACTTCTTCGACGATCTGGGTGGGCACTCCCTGCTGGCTGCCGTGGTCGTGTCCCGGTTGCGAAAGGAAGCCGGACTGCCTCAGGCATCGCTCAAAGACATATACCTGCATCGGCCCATTGCTAAGCTGGCCTCGTATTGGGAATCCGAAGCAACACCTAAACAGGAGCCACAGTCAAGGCCTTTCAATCAGGTCAGTAAAAAGGCTCATGCGCTTTGCTGGCTCGCACAAAC
>CAYWVB010000086.1:0-16118 GCA_964461595.1 uncultured Terrimonas sp.
ATATTGTGCGGAGCTGGATGACCTGATAGATCCGTAGCCGAGGAACGGTGTAAGGTCATCCGGGAAAGTGTTGGCGCTGCCTGTAGTGTTTTTCAATATCTCCTCCTGTGCAGTATACCCTACCATCAGGTCCAGCTTATGCGCATCGCCCAAATCAGGAGCATAGGTCAGCAGCTGATCCGCCGAATAGTTGAATGTCTGGTCAAGAGATTCCTGCGCCTGGGCATTTTGTGGCGGCGCCCCTGTAGTACCCGTTGCAAGCCCCCTGCCTATAGTAGAGGGTATATACAATTTAAAGGTATTATAGTTCAGCTTTGCATTGAGAGAAGACCGGAATTTCAGGTTTTTGATGATCTCCACTTCTGCATATACATTGCTTAAAAGATCGGTGATGAACCTGTCTCTTGTAATATTTTCGAGCATAAATAACGGGTTCGGATAAGCGAACACACCATCTTTTCCGCCAATGTATGGTCTTAAAGAGCCATCCTCATTATACACAGGCTCCCGGGGGTCTATCAGCAGGCTTGACCCTACGATCGCGTCACGTCCGTCAGTAGTTGCCAGGTTGCCCTTGCTGTAGCTTCCGTTTATATTCAGCCCTAATGTTATCCTGTCTCTTATTTTACCCGAAAGGTTGGCCCTGGCCGAATAACGCTCATAATTGGTTACTTTAAGAGCGCCGTCTTCTTTATAATATCCAAGAGAAAACAATGAGTTTACACCTCCTTTGCCTGCCGAATAAGTGGCATTTACATCCATGTAAGGAGCATTATTATGGAGTATTGCGGCAAACCAATCGGTGGAGTATTTTGTCTGTTCCGGGTAGCGGTATCCTTCGGGTATTTCGTCAACACTTGGCTCACGGTGCTGAAACATCCTGATCTTATCCGTAAACACATCATTTAAAAATTGTGCAAATTCGGGGCCGTTCAGCATCTTCACCCTTCTTGTTTTGGGAACATTCTGTATGCCATAGTCAATGGAAACATTTAAGTTGGTCACCCCCTCTTTCGCACTTTTGGTAGTGATCAATACCACCCCGTTGGAGCCGCGGGCGCCGTATATAGCAGTGGCTGCTGCATCCTTCAAAATAGAAATACTTTGAATATCATTGGGATTAAGGTTCTGCCCTACATCGGTGCCCACCGGGAATCCGTCAATTACGTATAAAGGATTACTCCCGGCGCCGATAGAGCCAATGCCCCTGATCCTTACTTCAAAGGGCTTGCCGGGTGTGCCGTCTCTTTGTGTAGCCACTACGCCGGGCGCCTGTGCCTGTATCATCTGGGTTACATTCCTGGATGGAAGCTCTCCCAGGTCATCAAGGTTAATGGTAGATACCGCACTGGTGATATCCCTTTTTCGTTTTGAGCCGTAACCTATTACCACTACTTCTTCCAGCCCCTTGTCTGCTGCCACGAGCCGGACAGTAAGATTGCTGCTGTTTGCAGCCACTTCTGTTTCCTGGAAGCCTACAGAGCTGAAAACCAGTGTGGCTCCCCGGGGCGCAGTGATACTGAAGCGGCCTTCCCCGTCTGTAGCGGTTCCGTTTGGTGTGCCTTTGACCGTAACTGTTACACCCGATAAGGCGGTTCCGTTCGATGCCGCAACCACCTTACCTGAGATGGTAAGATTTTGCTGGGCATAAAGGGCTGCACTGAAGAGCACAGCCATAAAAAAAGCCACAATGTGCTTGCCTCCTGCGGAGGCCGGATAATCCCTTTTGATCATAAAAGTTGTTTTGATGTTTAGAAATCTGTAGAAAAATAGAACGGGTAAATATCCCGGGTGATAAATATGAAGTGTGATAAAAAAGGCAGTGCCTGAATGCCTGCCGCCGGAAGAGCCGGGTAAATATGTTTATACACCTGCCTCTGTACATTGTGTATGGCAATGACAGGCATATAACTGCCAGGCAGAAGCAGTAACATTTAAGAGTATGACAGCATATCGCAACCGGTGATATGCTTATTAAGCCTTTCCTCATTTGGCAGTTTTCGTTCCTTTTGTTTTACCAGTTACTGAAATAGGTAAATACCGGCAAAAATTATTACTATTTAGGAAGATAATTGTTGAAGACAGGTAGCTCATCCTGTACTATCCTGTAGAAAAAATGCCCGGGCGGAAAAAAATATAGTTATATACTTCAGCAGGAGGCCGGTCATGCGATATGCCGGCGCTAAAAAAGTCATTTTTTTCGCTCCATTTTTTTTCTGAACTCCGCAGGTGAGCTACCGGTTTTTTCTTTGAACAGCTTTGAAAAATAAAAGGTAGACTTAAAATTCAGGATGAAAGAAACTTCTTTTATTTGCATGGACGGGTCTGCTAAAAGCTCCTTCGCTTTTTCAATTTTCAATTGTAAAAGATATTGATGCGGGGCTATGCCCGAATAAGCTTTAAAAGCTTTGCGAAACCAGGCATAGCTTACATTCAGTTCTTCCGCAACATTTTCAATAGTGATATCCTCGTCTATATGTGTTCTGAAAATGATCCTTGCCCTGTTGATAATAGATTCGGTAATATCTTCCGCTTTGAAATTGCTTTGCCGCACGAGCGTATGTATCTGCCCGAGCAGGTGCATTACAATGCCGGACACCATTGGCTGATAGCCCGTTTTCTCATTTTTTGTTTTTTCAACGATCTCCAGCATTAAGTTGATAATGCTTTCATAAATGCCAATGTGCAATATGGGTTTGCGCTGATGAAAAAATTTTTGCTGTACAAGGTTTTCCATAATAGGACCTTTAAAGCCTACCCAATATTCATCCCAGCCTGTTTTCACATTAGGCTTAAAACGATGCCATTCGCCGGGGAACAACAGCAGGATAGTCCCTTCTCTTATAATGCTTTTTCTGGAGCCTGCTGATTCAAAAATACCTTCACCTTTAGCAATATATATTACCTGGAACTCATCCAGTGTCCTCCCTTTGTTCCATGTAAAATAGTGATGCGCGGGATGTTGCTCGGAAGGATAAATTTCATTTTTAAATATCCTGTTACACCCTGCATTTAAAACATGCAATCCCCAGCTCTCATCTTCATCGCTGGTGGGAAGATATTTGTAGTAATTGGTCATCTGTGCGATAATTATATATCAGGATGTATATATGAAATATCAAATTGTGTATCTTATCAGGATTTACATCCGAAATATCAAATTGTGTATCTTTTTCATAATACTTTCATAGCGGTAATAATTTTATTCTCCAGTGGCCCCGCCATTGATAGAATTAAATTAATGATTTTATTTCTACCAAAATATAAATAACTCACCTTAATAAAACTGAGTATGAAAAAAAGATATCAAAATAATCCCGCCGTTTTTTTTTACTCCCTGAAGACTTTTATAACTTTTATATGTATGGCCGGCGCCTGCCTGCCGGCGCTTTCACAAACCAGGCAGCCAGATCTTAAGGTAATATGGGATAACGTAACTTTTGTTTCAAAAACGACGCCTACCCTGCAGGTGGTTGAGAATCCAATGGTGAGACCATCTTCCCCCATTCATGAAAAAACATTCAAAGCATTAAAGGACCTTGGTGCTGATTTCGTAAGATATGTGCCCTGGTTCCCTTATCCTAAAATGGCGGTGGCAGAACTTAAGCCGCCCACTTCAACGGAAACCTTTTGGGATTTTACTTACCTCGACAGCACTATGGAAGCCATTATGGAGGCAACAAAAGGGCATTCTGTAGTTATCAATTTCAGCACAACGCCTGCATGGATGTGGAAAACGGATAAACCGGTGATCTATCCCGAAGACCCATACCAGCCTTTCTGGGGTTATAATCCCGGGACGGAGCTCAGGGATTCTACCGGTAAAGCGCTGGCCGACTATTATACCAGGCTGTTCAGTTGGTATACCAAAGGCGGGTTTACAGATGAATTGGGCAAGCTCCACAAATCTGGGCATTTCTACAAGATCCCATACTGGGAAGTGCTGAATGAGCCCGACCTGGAGCACCGTATCTCGCCACAGTTATATACCAGGATCTACGATGTTATAGTAAAAGCATTAAAGAAGCTTTCGCCGGAAACAAAATTTATCGGGCTGTCGCTGGCAAGGGTTTCCGATCCGGAATACTTTGAATATTTTTTAAACCCCAAAAATCACCGTTTTGGAATTGTGCCCGAGGGCATATCTTATCATCATTATTCATCTCCTTCATGGTCCGACCAGGATATTTCAGCTTACCAGTATACTTTTTTTGAGAAGGCCGATGCTTTTCTTGATAAGGTGAGATATATTGAGAACATCAGGAAAAGGCTTGCCCCCAAAACTTTTACTACTATCAATGAAATAGGCGTTATCCTTCGTTCGCCTTCTGTGATCAAGCCGATTGAAGAAGATTACTGGAATGTTGCATCCACTTTATATGCTTATATTTTTCTTGAGCTGACCAGGCTTGGCATTGACGTAGCCGGGGAATCCCAGCTTGTAGGTTATCCCACACAATTCCCTGACGTGAGCATGATGAACTGGGAAACCGGTAATCCCAATGCAAGATACTGGGCGCTAAGGTTGCTGCATGATAATTTTGGGCCCGGGGACAGATTAGTGCAAACTCACTTTGAAAACTCCACTCCCGACGGCGTATCGGCGCAGGGATTCATTACCAGAAAGGGAAAGAAGATATTATTAATAAACCGGAGAAATGTGCCAGCCGAATTTGAGCTGCCCGGAGAAATGGGCGGAGGAACAGTATCTGCCGTTGATATTACAACTGATGATAACCCTCCTTCTGTAACGAAGCTGAACGGAACAACAATAAAAATGGAGCCTTATGCCGTGGTGGTCGTTGGGGAGAATTAGTGCTGTGTCAAACGGGAAACGTGGGACTTGGTACGTGAAAGGTGAGAGGCGGGATTTTCACGTCTGACTTCTGAGGTTTCATTATTAACATAGCCCGGGAAGCGGCTTGAGGTTGATGAATGAATGTAATGATTGTATACTATTTTAAATGTACTGTTATGCCCAGGTTTCACCCCGTTATGTTTATACTGCTTATGAGCCTGCTGCTGGCAGCCGGCCCTGTTTTTTCACAAACGGGAAAAAATGATACAGCGCCGGCCACGCTGGATTACCTGCAAAGCAAATTTGCATCGCCCGGCAAAGCTTATGGCAGCGCGCCATTGTGGGTTTGGCATACTAAGGTTACCAAACCTATTATTGATTCCATGATGCAGGAATTTAAGCAGAATGGGTTCGGCGGCGTAATGGTTCATCCGCGGCCGGGGCTTATTACTGAATATTTATCTCCTGATTGGTTCAATCTGTACCAGTACACTATACAAAAGGGAAAAGCTTTAGGGCTGGATGTATGGATATATGATGAGAACTCTTATCCTTCGGGCTTTGCCGGGGGCAATGTGCCCGACCAGATGCCGGAATCATACAACCAGGGGCAGATGCTGCACATGATAAAAGCAGAGATATTGCCTGCACAAACCGGCGATATCTTTATTGCCCTGAAAGAAGATAACGGAAGCCTGGTTGATATCAGCGGCAGCCTGGATGCAGAAAAAGACAAACCGGGAAAATACTACCTGTTCAAAAAAGAATTTTATCAGAAGCAGGCAGGCACTGTAGGCCCGCCCGAATTTCCTTATGTTGACCTGATGGTAAAAGGCGTTACGGAAAAATTTCTCGAAGTAACGATGAAGGGATACGAAAAGATCGCTGGCAATGAATTTGGGAAAACCATTCCCGGTATATTCTCAGATGAACCCAGCATTCCTTCGCACGGCGCAGGCAATATACGCTGGACGCCCGATCTTTTCAGCGCCTTTCAGCAAAAATGGGGTTATGACCTGCGGACTTACCTCCCCTCTCTTTTTGAAGAAACAGGCGACTGGAAAAAAATAAGGCACAACTACCGGCAAACCCTTTTACAATTATTTATTGATCGCTGGTCGAAGCCTATGCATGCATATACGGAAAAGCATCACCTGAGATGGACCGGCCATTACTGGGAGCATGGATGGCCCGACCCGGGAGAAGGCCCCGACAATATGGCCATGTACGCCTGGCACCAGCAGCCCGGCATTGATATGCTGTTCAACCAGTTTGATGAAGAAAGCCCCAACGCCCAGTTCGGCAATATCCGTTCGGTAAAAGAGTTATCCAGTGTGGCGAATCAGCTGGGCAAAAAAAGAACGCTCAGTGAAACCTATGGCGGCGGCGGGTGGGAGCTTACCTTTAAAGATATGAAGCGGCTGGGCGACTGGGAATATGTGCTGGGCGTGAATTTCTTAAATCAGCATCTTGCCATGATGACGCTTACGGGAGCAAGAAAATACGATTATCCGCAGAGCTTTTCCTATCATGCTCCCTGGTGGCCTTATTACAAAACGCTGAACGAATATTTTAAGCGGCTGTCATTCGTGTTGTCGCAGGGTAAGCAGCAGAATCATATCCTCATCATCGAGCCTACAAGCGCTGCATGGATGTATGCCGCCCCGGGAAACAAACAGGAAGGATTACGCGCTATAGGGAGCCGCTTTCAGCAGTTTATCACCACGCTTGAAAAAGCGCAGGTGGAATATGACCTGGGTTCGGAAAATATTATTAAAGATCACGGAAAAACGAATGATAAAAGCTTTATTGTTGGTGAGCGGGCATACAGCACCGTAGTGATCCCGCCGGGAATGGAAAATATTGACAAGGCTACTTATGAGCTCCTGAAAGCATATGCAGATGCAGGAGGAAAAGTGATATTGTTCAACCAATTGCAGCGGATAGATGGCGGGTTAAAAAACGATTTGCAGTATTTTAATGCGCCCAACGATCATATCCTGCAGTTTGCCGGGCTGGATCCGTCTGTTATAGCGCAGCAGTTCAGGCAGGATGATTTTCAGATCAGCGCCGACGGAGGAGATATTATAGGAGGAGACCTGTATCACCACCGCAGGAAGATGAGCGACGGGCAGCTGCTTTTTTTGTCCAATGCCAGCATGGTATCGCCTGCAAAAGGAATAGTACATATCAAAGGAAAAGATGTATTGCTGATGGATCTTGTCACGGGTCAGGTGCTCGATTATCCCGAACAGGAGCGGGCGGATAAAATATCATTGCGGTTTACTGTTCCACCGGCTGGCAGTGCATTGTTTTTTATTGCCGATAAAAAGCAACAGGGCCTGAAAAAATATGTGGCCGTAGAAAACGGATCTGTCGTTGAGGGAACGGCTATTCAAACCATTCGTCCCGCAGAAAATACGCTGATGATAGATTTCTGCGATGTGCAGTTGGGCGATAGCCTGTTAAAAGATACGCATGTGGGCGCTGCATCGAGAGCAGTTTTCATGCATTACGGCTTTAACAGGAACCCCTGGAATCATCAGGTGCAATTCAAAGATCATATTATAGCAAGAGATACTTTTTCTGTAGGGACAGGTTTTACAACAACTTATCATTTCACTATTGACAAGCAGGTGCGCTTTGAAAAATTCCGCGCCGTTATAGAACAGGGTAACCTGTGGAAGGAAATTAAAGTGAACGGCAAACCCATAAGACCTGTTGCAGGAAAGTGGTGGCTGGATCGGTCGTTCGCTGTACTGCAGATAGGTCCGTATCTGAAAGCCGGTGATAATACCTTATCCGTTACAGCCAATCCCATGAGCGTATATGCGGAAATTGAACCTGTATATATCCTGGGTGATTTTAACCTGCAGTCAGCAGACAAAGGATGGACAATCGTACCCCCGGGGCCGTTGCAGCCGGGAAGCTGGAAGGATCAGGGGTTACCCTTATATGGCTTTGGCATCAGGTACGTTAAAAACTTCAACCTTGAAAAAACCGGTAACCGGTTTGAGCTTCAGCTTGGAAACTGGAAGGGGACAGTGACCGCCGTAAAAGTAAATGGGCGGGCAGCGGGCATTATATTTTCAGAGCCCAATACGCTGAACGTTACAAAATACCTGAAGAAAGGAACAAACCGTGTGGAAGTGGAGGTGGTGGGCAGCCTGAAAAACCTGTTGGGGCCGCATCACAACTCACCTAAGCCGGGAATGGTTGGACCGGGGCATTGGTGGAATATAAAATCTTACCCTCCGGGGAGCGCTTATGACACTTATGATTACGGCTTAATGAGCGATTTTGAGTTATTGAAGTATGAAGAATAGTAAGTGCATTTCAATTTTTCACTTCATGCACGACTGTGGGGCTGACCAAAAAGGTCGTCATTGCGAACGAAGTGAAGCAATCTCAATACTTAAACTCTATCATTCAATGAGATTGCTTCGGTCGTTCCTCCCTCGCAAAGACGTTCAACGACCTTTTTGGTCAGCCCCTAGCGGGTCCTGCAGGCAGGTCACCAACCGCCTGCGAAAAATTGAAATACACCCGGAGTAGTACAACATCAACGGATACCTGTTATATATTTATACAATGAAAAGGAGCTTAATTTTTTTTATATCCATTCTTTTTTATTTCCCGCTGTCAGCGCAACAAATAGTAGTGTCAGGCCTGCAATGCCAATACCAGGAATTGCCATTGGGCGTTGACGATGCTTCTCCTCAATTGAGCTGGCAGCTTAGTGCTTCACGAAGAAATACCATGCAGAAAGCTTACCGTGTGCTGGTGGCAGATGATAAGGCGCTCCTTCAAAAAAATACAGGCAATGTATGGGATTCAAAAAAAGTGACTTCTGATCAGTCCATCCAGGTAGTGTATGCCGGGAAAAAACTTCAACCCGGAAGGTTATATTACTGGAAAGTGATGGTATGGGACGATCAGAATATCAGTTCCCGGTGGAGCAGGCCTGCTGCATGGCAGATGGGCTTGCTGAGCAGTGAAGACTGGAAGGGAGCGCAATGGATCGCTTATGAAAAGTTGCCCGACAGCCTGCGCATTGTGCCGGGCATACATGGAGGAGGTGATCCCAAATTAGGCCCGGGCAAAGACATTTTGCCACTGCTCCGGAAAGAATTTGTTATTAAGAAAACGGTTAAAAGGGCTACCGCTTTTATCGCGGGGCTGGGACATTTTGATCTGAAGATCAACGGTAAAAAGACGGGCGATCATTTTCTTGACGCCGGCTGGACACAATATAGTAATAATGCACTGTATGTAACTTTCGACATCACCGGTCAGCTAAGAAAAGGCGGGAATGCATTGGGCGTCATGCTTGGCAACGGCTTTTATTATACTCCCCGCGAGCGTTACCGGAAGATCACTATCGCCTACGGCTACCCGAAAATGATCTGCAGGATAGCCGTGGAATATAGTGATGGCTCTGCGGAAGATATTATAAGCGATGACTCATGGAAGGCATCTCCCGGCCCAATAACTTTTTCAAGCATATACGGCGGCGAGGATTACAATGCAAACCTGGAACAAGCCGGGTGGGACAGTCCTTCTTTTAATGACGGGTCATGGAAAAAAGCTATTATCGTTGATGGACCGCCGATATTGAGTGCTCAAACTGCAGATCCGCTTAAAATTGCAGATTCATTCTCCGTAAAGAAAATATCACAACCCAAACCGTCCGTTTGGGTATACGATTTCGGACAAAATGCTTCGGGAATATTCAGGATAAAAGTGAAAGGTAAGAAGCAGGATCAGATTACCTTCCGGCCGGCTGAGCTCATTACGGATGACGGGCTGATCACCCAGGATGCAGTAGGAAAGCCCGTTTATTTCAATTACACTTTGAAGGGGGGAGCGCCCGAAACATGGCAGCCTCAGTTCACCTATTATGGATTCCGTTATATACAGGTGGAAGGCGCAGTCCCGGAGGGTGAACCCAACCCGCAGGATCTGCCGGTCATTATGGAAATAGAAAGCCTGCATACACGTAATGCGGCAGCCAAAGCGGGCAATTTTTCCTGTTCAAACGAGCTTTTTAATCGTACAAACATCCTCATAGACTGGGCTATCAAAAGCAATATGGCCAGTGTTTTTACAGACTGCCCGCACCGGGAAAAATTAGGGTGGCTTGAAGAAGCGCATTTAATGGGATCTTCTGTAAAATACAATTATAATATTGCGGCGCTGGGCAGGAAAGTAGTGAAAGACATGACAGATGCGCAAACAGCAGACGGGCTGGTGCCCGACATAGCGCCTGAATATGTTCATTTTGAACGCGGTTTCAGGGATTCTCCCGAATGGGGGAGTAATAGTGTTATCCTTCCCTGGTATCTATATCAATGGTATGGCGATGAGCAGGTATTAAAAGAAGCCTATCCTATGATGCAGCGTTATGCCGGCTATCTTCAGAAAAAATCTGTAAATGGCATATTATCATACGGGCTGGGAGATTGGTTTGATATCGGCCCTAAAACCCCTGGGGAATCACAACTGACCCCTAAAGGTGTAACTGCCACTGCTGTTTTTTATTATGACCTGGTTATTTTAAATAAAGCTGCCACGCTGCTTGGCAAGGCAAAAGATGCTCAGGAGTATAAAGCAATGGCTGAAAAAGTAAGAGCAGCGTTCAATGACGCTTTCTTTAATAAAGATACCAGGCAATATGCAACAGGCAGCCAGACCGCCAATGCAATGGCTGTATATATGGGGTTGGTGGAACCGCAGTATAAAGATGCTGTGGTTGAAAATATTGTAGCGGATATCCGTGGGCGAAAGAACAGTCTTACGGCAGGAGATATCGGGTACCGTTATCTGTTGAGGGTATTGGAGGATAACGGCCGCTCCGATGTGATCTTTGATATGAATAACAGGTCGGATGTACCGGGCTATGGTTTTCAGCTGGCGCATGGCGCAACATCCCTCACTGAATCCTGGCAGGCTTACCGCTTTGTATCCAATAATCATTTTATGCTGGGGCATTTAATGGAATGGTTTTACAGCGGGCTGGGCGGGATACAACAGGCGGAAAATTCCATTGGCTTCAAACATATTGATATCCGACCGGAGCCTGTTGGCAATGTAACCGATGCCGAAACAAGCTATACCTCTCCTTATGGCACCATATCTTCCAAATGGAAAAAAGGAAAAGATACATTTGAATTAAATGTAACAATACCTGCCAACACAACGGCCACCATTTATCTTCCTGCATCCGGGATAGCTGGCATTACAGAAAGCGGCAGACCCGTTAATGGAAGGCACGATGTAAAAATCCTGAAATACCAGGATGGACGGGTATTGGTAACCGTCGGATCGGGGCAATATCAGTTCCGGTCAAACACAAAAAAATAACGCTTTATTGAGAAGGGAATTATCATAAATAAATAAAATGTCACCAAACAATTTTCCATTAAAAATAGGGCTCTTTGGAATTGGGCTTGAAGCATACTGGGAGCAATTTGAAGGATTACAAAAACGGCTGTCAGGTTATGTAGAGGTAGTAGCCGGCAGGTTAAACACCTATGGCGCCGAAGTAGTAAACCTGGGACTGATAGATACATCAGAAAAAGCATTTGATGCGGGGCACCGCTTCCGAACGGAAGATGTTGACCTGATATTTCTGTATGTCACCACCTATGCACTGTCGTCTACCGTGCTGCCGGTAGTGAAGCGCGCTAAAGTGCCTGTGATCGTGCTCAACCTGTCGCCGGAAGCAGCGATCAATTACGAATGGTTTAACCAACTGAATGACCGTACCCGGATGACTGGTGAATGGCTGGCCTATTGCTCTGCCTGCCCTGTCCCGGAAATTGCCAGTGTGTTCAAGCGTTCAGGTATCCCTTTTTACCAGGTTACCGGTATGCTGCATGATGACCCTGCAGTATGGAAAGAAATAGAAGACTGGATAGCGGCGGCGAGGGTAGCGCATATCATGTACCACAATAACCTGGGGGTGATGGGTAATTATTATGGCGGCATGCTGGATATTTATTCCAATTTCACTTTGCATTGCGCGGTGCTGGGAGGGCACATACAGATCATTGAAGTAGACGAGCTCTCTTTTATCCGGCAGCAGGCAACAGCACAGGAGATACAGGATAAATTAAAAGTATTCGCAGAAGCATTTGATGTGCAGCCCGATTGCTCCGCTTTTGAGCTGGAGCGCGCCGCCCGCACATCAGTAGCGCTTGATCAACTGGTGCATAAATACCACCTGGGTTCGATGGCCTATTATCATAAGGGGACAGGTAATCCTGAAAATGAAGATACCATGAGCTCCGTTATACTTGGAAATTCACTGCTGACCGCTAATGCCGTTCCGGTAGCAGGGGAGTATGAGATCAAAAATGTACAGGCTATGAAGATCATGGACAGCTTTGGCGTGGGCGGGTCATTCACGGAATACTATGCTATGGATTTTAATGATGATGTGGTGCTGATGGGGCACGACGGTCCCGGTCACCTCGCAATAGCAGAGGGGAAAATAAAAGTAAAGCCATTGCGGGTATATCATGGTAAGGTAGGCAACGGTTTGTCGGTAGAAATGTCGGTGCGCTATGGAGAAGTGACCCTGCTGTCGGTAGTGGAAACCATGGATGGAAAACTATTATTTCTTGTGGCGGAAGCGGAATCCGTTCCGGGGCCTATACTGGAAATAGGGAATACCAACAGCCGCTACCGGTTCTCCATTGGCGCCCGCCGGTTCGTGGAGGAATGGAATGCGCAAGGGCCTGCCCATCATTGTGCAATAGGTATCGGGCATATTGCGTCAAAGATCAAAAAGCTTGGAGCGCTGCTTGGTGTTGAGACGGTGCAGGTATGCTAATGGAGAGGGTATGAGCTATCAGCTACCTGAAATTATACACCATAAACAGCAGATCCAATCCAAAACCTGAAACTTATAACCTGTGCATAAGGCTACGGATCCTTAAAGCAGCCCGAGAACAATTCCGGATTTTTCGTTCCATAACCAAAGGCATTTATATGCAGCAAAAACTATATCAATGAACGATTGTAATTATTGCCGAACAATGAAAAAGGCGCTGAAGTGTGCGACGCCAGCCCGAAAGATGCATTCTGGCGGGCAACAAAAGCCTCATAGTAGTAAAATTGTCGGGTTCATAAAGATCCATTGGCTTTTTTACTGCTTCTTTACTTTGATCGCTGCATTGCTGTGGAGTGGTTGCACAAAGAAAACGGCTCCCGTCCAAACGGATATTTCCGGGATAGCGGCGCTCAGGGCAGGGTTTTTAAATCCGCCGGAATGGGCCAGACCCGGCGTATACTGGTATTTCATGGATGGGAATTTATCGGAGGAAGGGATGACGAAAGACCTGGAATCTATGGCCAGGTCGGGTATCGGCAATGTGATATTCCTCGAAGTAAATGTGGGGGTACCCCGCGGCAAGGTTGATTTTTTAAGCGATCGCTGGCTGGAATTATTTGCCCACGCCGAAAAAGAATGCAGGAGGCTGCATATTGCTATGACGTTGGGAATAGGCCCGGGATGGTCAGGGAGCGGGGGCCCGTGGGTAAAACCTGCACAATCCATGCAGCACCTGGTATCGGCAACTGCCACCGTACAGGGAAATGAAAATAAAAAAATAAAGCTTCCCGTGCCGCTTCCTAAAAAACCATTCTTTGGAGAGGGGGTATTTACACCGGGGTTGAAAAAACAATGGCAGGATTTTTATGAAGACGTTGCTGTCCTCGCATTTCCGCAGCCTTCGGATACAGGTAAAATAAAAGACATAGATGAGAAGGCGCTGTATTACCGCGCACCTTATTCGTCGGTTGCCGGCGTAAAGCCTTTCCTGTCTCCCGATGATGATGAAGACCTCTCCACGAGTGCAGCCGTTTCAAAAAATACCATACTCGATCTTACGGATAAGCTCCAGCCTGACGGAACAGTAGACTGGGAAGCCCCGCCGGGTAACTGGATCATTATGCGGTTTGGTGCGCGCAATAATGGCGCCATTACCCGTCCCGCTCCTTTCCCCGGTCTGGGCTTTGAAGCGGACAAGCTGGATACGGTTGCTCTAAATGCACATCTCGATGCATATACAGGAAGGATATTCAGTAAGATCGGGAAGCCTGCTAAAAAATCGGAAGGAGGGCTGAAATTCCTGCACATGGACAGTTGGGAAATGGGCGCGCAAAACTGGACAAAAAATATGCGGGAGGAATTCATGAAAAGAAGAGGGTATGATCCCCTGCCTTTTTATCCCGTGTATAATGGTGTTATTGTAGAAAACCCTGAGATCAGTGAGAGGTTTTTATGGGATCTCCGTCAAACCGCGCAGGAGCTTGTTTTGGAATATCATGCAGGGCAGGTTAAGAAATACGCTCATCGCCATGGATTGCAATTATCTATAGAACCTTATGATATGAACCCCACGGCAGACCTTGAGCTGGGAGCAGTGGCAGATGTGCCTATGTGTGAATTCTGGAGCAAAGATTTCGGTTATAACACTTCGTTCAGTTGTATTGAAGCAGTTTCCATTGCTCACGTCAATGGTCAGTCGCTTGTACCTGCAGAAGCATTTACCGCCGAAAAAAATGAAGGATGGAAACAGTATCCCGGTTCTATGAAGTCGCAGGGCGACTGGGCTTTTGCAGCCGGAATTAACCGGCTGGTATACCATACCTTTCAAAGCCAGTCATTGCCCGACAGCTTACGCCCCGGTATGACGATGGGACCTTATGGCATACACTGGGACAGGAACCAGACCTGGTGGCCAATGGTAGCAGATTATCACCGGTATGTTTCGCGCTGCCAGTTTATGTTGCAGCAGGGAAGAACGGTAGCGGATGTATTGTATGTAACGCCGGAAGGCGCCCCCCATGTTTTTCGTGCACCTTCATCAGCGCTTAGCGGCGAAGAGCCGGTGCGCGACAGGAGAGGGTATAATTTTGACGGCTGCTCGCCAGGTCAACTGCTTACTGCAGGTGTTAAGGATAACCGGGTTGTATTTCCGGGCGGTGCAGCATACAGGCTACTGGTGCTGCCGGATGTGAAAACAATGACGCCACGTTTGCTGGAAAAGATCGGGGAATTAGTGAGAGAAGGCGCAGTGATCATAGGCGGACCTCCAGTTCAGTCGCCGGGGCTTACAGGCTACCCCGGCTGTGATGAGCAGGTAAAGACCCTGTCCCGCACTATATGGGGCACACTGGAAGTGCCACCCGGTTATTCAGAGCGTATATATGGCAGGGGCAAGATCATCTGGGGCGCAGGCATAAGCACAAGATCGGACGGGCTTTATCCTTTATACAGCATAACCGCTGCAATATTAAACAATATGGAAGTGCCTGAAGACTTTGAATGGGCCGGCGATCTGCGGTATACGCACCGCACCGCTCCCGGCTGGGATATGTATTTTGTAGCGAATAAGACAAGTGAGCCTTTGAATGCGGATTGCGTATTCCGGTGCGATAGCGGCAGCCCCGAACTTTGGGATCCTGTTACCGGAGCAATAAGACCATTGCCTGTATTTACACAACAGAACGGACAGACCGGTATCCCACTGCAATTTGAGCCGAACCAAAGTTTTTTTATCATTTTCAGAAAAGGAGAAACAGCCACCTCTGCCAACGTAAAAGAAAATTTTGCAGGCTATAACAATATAGCAGCGTTGAACGGCGCCTGGACAGTGTCTTTTGACCCCAAATGGGGAGGCCCGGAAAAAGTAGTATTTGACCGATTGCAGGACTGGACAACCCGCCCCGAAGAAGGAATAAAATACTATTCGGGAACGGCCGTTTACAGGCAAAGCTTTGATCTTCCCGGAACGGAGGCCAGCAATAAAAACCGGCATCTCTTTCTTGACCTGGGAGAAGTGAACAACATTGCTCAGGTAAAATTGAATGGGAAAGACCTGGGTGTGGTATGGACCGCTCCCTGGCGGGTGGATATAACCGGTATCGTACAACCGGAAGGGAACCAGCTGGAAATAACAGTGATCAACTTATGGCCGAACCGATTGATCGGTGATGAGCAGTTGCCGGATGACGGGATAAGGAACGGACAATGGCCTGAATGGCTGCTGCAGGGAAAAGCGCGGACAAGCGGAAGATTTACATTTACTACTTTTAAGCATTATAAAAAAAATTCACCATTGTTGAGATCAGGTCTTATAGGACCGGTAACCATAAAGGAGATGACAATGGATTGAAATCCGTTGGAACAATATTGCACCGAGCCGATGGCTCTCGTAGCTTCATGTATTAGAGCCAGCGGGCTTGATAAAATAGGTCTGCTTGTGTATTTAGTCGCTTGCAAAATATTCAACGGATTGAAATCCGTTGG
>CAYWVB010000087.1:0-15827 GCA_964461595.1 uncultured Terrimonas sp.
TATTTACTATCACTAAACACAAAGTTAAAACATCAAATATAATTACCGCTTTGTAGTATTGCCAGACTGAAAAACTTTAATATATTTATGGCATAAGTAGCGTTAAGGCTATCACCAGCCGTTGGAACCATTTGATGAGCACGCCACCTACTATAGACTTAGAGTACGCTACTTTTGTGAAGAAAGGCCGCAATATTATATATGCGGCCTTTTTACTGTCAGAATTTTATAGTTATCAACCCGGGATCCTGCTGATATATTTTTCAATTTGCTTTATCTGGTCTACTACCTGGGATGTTGTGGGCTTCTGCTCTTTTGCCCGGCGAAAATAATCCTTTGCCGCCCTGAATTCTCTTTTGTTGATGAATATCTGGCACATCTGCAGGTAAGCTGCGGCCGTATTTTCTTTATCAGGCAATCCTGCCCTTATTGCCTTACGGATATATTCTTCCGCCTGCTTCATATTACTTTTCTGCATTGCAATGCTGCCCAACTGAAAATATGCAGCACCCTCGGTTTCTTTCATCGGCATGCCAAGGCTAAGGCTTTTTTTCATTAAAGTTTCCGCAGTATCAAAATCCTGCCTGAACAGGGCGAGGTTCGATTTCAGGAAATAATATACGCTGCGCACCGGCTTGATAAGCAAGTTGGGAAAACGGATGGAATCCAGCACCTTCTGTGCGCCTTCAATATCCCCGTCTTCCATGTAGCCCTGTATCAGCCGCATAGGGCCAAACAGCAAATGGCTCACCACAGCGATCAAAGCAAGAAGATATAAAGTGAATGCAGGCCAAAATCCTGAATATATATTAACAATTATAGCAAGCGCCAGCGCCAGTAGCCCCAGGGGCAGGCGGTATTTTATCAATACATTATAAAACTTCATACGCACTTTTTAGGGCTGCAAAGATAGGGAAGCCAGCCGGGAATGCAGCAGAAATATATGCTGCGCCCGGAAGACATGAGGATATACAACAGGTTGATTTACAAAACCTGCCTTATTTATCTTTATCATCGTTGATCTCCAGCCAGTAGCCGTCGGGATCGCGGAGCCAGATCTGCTTTACCCCGTCTACCCTCGTGGTGACGCTCATCTGCCTGCCCGCAACATCCTCGTAAGGAATGGATCTTTTCCTGAGCAGTGCGGTAAAGTCGTCCACTGAACTGACGCTAAAACAGATATGATTGTTCTTGTAATATTCTTTTTTAGCCTCCGCCCCCTGGATAATATGCATGCTGGCGCCCGGGCCGATCCTGAGCCAGATATGCCTGCCGTCATGAAAGGGCTCGGGAATACTGTCGAGCCCAAGCACATTCATATAAAAATCCCCGCTTTTTTGCAGGTCCACCACATATACTGCCACATGGTTGATATGAGGGCTCATTTTAGGCTGGGCAAAGCTTTTTGCACAGGCAAATGTCATTATAATCGCTGTGGCAAGACGTATTTTCATTTTTCAGGTTATATAGCAGTGAAAGTAATGAAATTAGCCTTTTAAAGATGGAGATAAACTATTATTTTTGCGCTCTGCTATAAAGTTCGATCTGGGGAATTTAAGAAGAGCAGATAAACGGTCCCGTAGTTCAATGGATAGAATAGAAGTTTCCTAAACTTTAGATACAAGTTCGATTCTTGTCGGGACTACCAGAGAGGACAAATTGCTGTTACCAGCAGTTTGTCCTTTTTTATTTTTGTCCAAAGCCTTGCTGGTATTGAGTATGAGGGCAAGGGCTTCGTGATATACAAGAGTTCGATATGTTTTTTCTTCAAAAACCAGTTTTTCGGCCAGTATCGAACTCAGTATTTGCGATTTGATTTGTGTATTGCCTGAAACATACACCCTGTCTATGTTCTGGAGCAGGTTAAAACCAAAGTCGAGATATTGCTTATAATCTTTGGTAGTTGATACCTGTGGTTTGATTTCGGCTTCCAGTTGCTTTATAATAGCTTCAAATTTCTGTTTGATGGAGCGGTATTCGGTGATGTCCAACTGACCGTCCAGCATCAGCTTTTGCGCATGGTCAATACGCTCTATGTTCTTATTGATTTCAGCAAGTATCTTTTGCCTATCGCCTGTATTTTCTTTCGAAGATTTCTTGAGTTCCTTTTCAAGAATAGTGCGGTAAAATTTCAATGCTTCTTTCTTCGCAGCAATTTCCCGCAACTTAGCTACCAGTTTATCATTGGCATCATCCGCACGGAAACGTTCCTTACATCCCGGCTGACAGTGATAATAAAAGTAGCGTTGGTATTTACCCTTGGAAGCACTGCCGGTTAACTGTCCACCGCACTTTGAACACATTAGAAAACCCCGGAGCGGCAATTCATCTTTCTGTTTGGTGCTGGCGACGGTCATCCGTTTCTTGCCGTTCAGAATATCCTGCACGTTGTAAAAGACTTCTTCGCTGATTAAGGTTTCATGCACACTTTTCACGTAATGAGCTTCTTCCTCTTTATAAGCCGGAATAAATATCCTGCCGCAATAGATCGGATTGCGGATCATTGTCCAGAAATAACTGCGGCTGACTTCAAAGCCCCGTTTATTGGCTTCCTTTCTTACCTGATCGGGAGCCAGCACGCTTTTATTGATTTCGTTGAAAATCCATTGTACATGTTTGGCATCATCGCTTGGTACAATGGTGGGCTTATTGTCAATCCGTACATTCTTGTAGCCCTTCGGAGCGGTTGCCATCCAGCGGCCTTCTTTCTTAGCCCGACGCATACCTACAATTACATTCAATGCCCTGCGGTCGTTTTCCACTTCAGGGGCTGCCAGATAAAAAGCCAGCATGATTTTGTTTTCGGGAATGCTCAGGTCAAGCGGCTGTTCAATCGCCTGCGGCTCCATACCAAAACCATTCAGGGTATTAATCATGCCATAGGCATCTGCAGCATTACGGCTGAAGCGGTCCCACTTGGTGAACAGCAAGAGATCGGCACTTTTCTTATTCTTTTTCAGGAAAGCCAGCATTTGTTGAAAGGCCGGACGTTCAAAAGTCTTGGCCGAGTGGTCGTCTTTGTACAGACCGGCTACCTCGATGTCCTGAAACTGGCAATAGCTTCTCAGCCGTTCTTCCTGGTGTTTGAGAGAATAGCCCTTATCAGCCTGTTCGTCTGTACTCACCCGGATATAAAGGAATGCTTTCTTCTGTTTCATCTGTGTTAGTGTTTATCGGTACAACATTATCGGATTGTTCTGTCTGCCATTGTTTAAAATGCCTGCACTGGATTTCTGCCAGTTGGTACAAATAATCCCGAATCCGTAGTATCTCTTCATCGGTATAGTTATTTCCATTAGCATTCAGGATTTCTTTACAGGTGGCTAAATCAAGCCGGTCTGTTTCTGGTTGGTTTTTTAACGGATGGATTTTTGCTTTCATTTTCAATAGGGCTAAGTTACAAAATATTGATTATCAATTAGATAAATTAAAAAAGGGGATTTAATCCCCCTTTTTGTTTTCGTCATCTTCCTCATCATCGTCTTCAAAATCGGCAATGATGTCTTCAATTTCATGGATGGCCGCTTTCTGGTCGTCATCGTCCTTGTCATAGCTCACCTCCAGGTAGATGAAGTCATGGTCATCATCGGTGCCAGTCAGGCTGTTATCCAGATCATTGTCAATCAGGACGTCAACTACTTCAGGCATTGCGCCTGTGGGAACTTCAAGTTCTTTAACTTTGATAGTCTTCATAAATTATTGTTTTTGAAGGCAAACCTACGATGGCCAGAAAGACACACTTTCCAGTTTGGGACAGTTTGTGAAGGTTATTGAAAGAAGTTGTAAGTTTTTGCAAGTTTCGGCTCTGTTTGTCCGGCTTTTTCCTTTTTCAGGCGAGTCACAGACGATATAAAATGTATCAAGGAAGATTTAGGGAGAGTTTGAGGAATGATTGGGGAGTGATTAGGAGGATTAAGGAGCAATAAAGAAATATTTAAATCTAAAAGTAATAAGGCATTTAGTAATGGCGGATATACAAATTAAACCTGGTATTATCGTTAACATGCGAAACCGTTTATGGCGGGTAGATGAATTTGATGGTATAGAAGTAGTGGCAACCCCTATTACAGGCGACTCGAATGACCAACGGGTATTTTTAGCGGATGTGGAAAATATAACGGAGGAAAGATTTGAAAAAATAAATGCTGAATTACCTGGTGATTTATCAGCACAGCGTTTGTTATTGAGAGCCTACCAGTTTGATTTAATACACGGTTCTGCTCCCTTCCTTAGTTTGCATCGCTCTTCTGTTGTGCCATACAATTACCAAATGGTGCCGCTTGTATTGGCTCTGGAAAAACCCAATGCAAGAATGTTAATTGGCGATGATGTAGGTCTGGGTAAAACGGTAGAAGCAGGACTTATCATTTCGGAGTTAATACAAAGAGGCAAAATAAAAAGAGTAGTCTTCCTTACACCTGCCAACCTAAAACAACAGTGGAAAGAAGCACTCGATTATTTCTTCCACATTAAGGCAACAATTATTGATTCATTTTCCCGTAAAGAGTTTGAAAAAGAATTACCCGCTGGTGCAAACCCCTGGCAATATTTTCAATTTGTGATTGCATCCGTGGATTATGCAAAGTATCCCGACATAAAACAGCAAATACAGGAACAGCCCTGGGATTTACTATTGGTGGATGAAATACACTTATGTGCAAGACCCCATAGTAATGTAAAGGCAAGCAAGCAACAAAAGCGTTATGAATTGGTAAAAGACCTCAGTAAGAAAATTGATAACGTCTTGTTCTTAACAGCTACTCCGCACAATGGCTATTCCGATTCATTTGCCAGTATTCTGGAAATGATTAACCCTGAAATTGTTAGGTATAGTGGAAACGGGTCTATCACTTTTGACAAGTCTAATGCCCGTTATAATGTTATTCAGCGCAACCGGAAGAAACTCGAAGCCTGGTACGAAAAGCAAGGAAAAAAATCTCCCTTTCCACAACGGGACCAAAAAGAAGTTGTCATTGATCCAAAGCCAAACGGAAAACTTATTCAATTACTGGATGCTGTTGAACGCTATGGCGATTTCATTCTGAAATCAGCGAAAGAAAAAGACTCTAAGAAAGTAAGAAACATTGCCAATTGGGTAGCCATCCATCTGCAAAAGAGGGCCATTAGTTCTCCTTATGCGGTTTTGAAATCATTGGAAAACCGAATTGCAACCATTGAAAACAAAGTTGACAGCCTTAGTGAAAGTGAAGAAGAAACCCTCGAAAACTATGTATATGATTTGTTTTCGGATGATGAACGTATCTCGGAGGAAATGGCTTCTCTCCGCTTGGACTTCGAAGGATTAAGCCAGGATGAAATTACAGAATTGAAACGCATTATTGAGTTCGGTGAAACACTGTCTCCAAAAGATGATGAAAAATTACAGAAACTCAAAACTGATATACTTCCGGAATTGATTGCAAAAGACCCGAAAATTATCCTGTTTACGAAGTATAAAGACACTCTAGATTACCTGGAGAAGCATCTTAAAACAAAGGATTTTGAAACTTTTGTGATGCATGGCGATATGAGCCTGAATGCCAGAACTGAAATCTTTGGAAAGTTTGACCGGGCCAAAAAAGCTATTCTTATAGCAACCGATGTAATTTCTGAGGGGTTGAACCTGCAGCGCCTTGCCTCTAATGTGGTGCATTATGAATTACCCTGGAACCCGAATCGCTTAGAACAACGGAATGGCCGTGTAGACAGAATTGGTCAAAAAAGAGATATTGTTAACATCCGGACATTGGTGGTTGACAAATCAATGGATAAAGAAATATTGGATTTGTTGCTGGAAAAACAACGAACCATTGAAATGGACCGTGACTATGCGGCAGCTTATTTTGGCGATGAGGAATCGTTAAAGAGTATTGTCCTTGAAGCCTCTGCCAAAAAGAAGAGCAAAAAGAAAGCTGTTGACCCCAACATGCCTGACCTGTTTTCGGCTGCTGGTTTAGAGGAAACAAAGAAAGCGGTACGCCAGGCATTTAGTTCCCCTGAGGAGGACAGAAAACGTAAAAAGAAAATCGAGGAAGAATCATTCTACAGCAGCTTGGATATTGAGTTACCGGAAATTGATAAAAGAATTGAAGAAACCAAACGTATCGTTGGTTCCCAGGAAGAAGTTTTAACTTTTGTAAAGTCAGCATTAGCCCGGTTTGATTCATCATTGATTGATAAAGGCTCTGGTTTTTATGAAATAAGTATCAACGATCCAAAGCTGATTCTGCAACGATTTGGCAATACCATTAAAAAAGTAACCTTTGACCCCGAATTGGCATTGACTCATCCGGACGCTGTCATCTTAGATGCGGGGCATCCTTTCATTCGTAAAATGATTGAGCTGGTAAAGGCAGCATTTTTTACTAATAAAGGTTTGTATGGCCGTAATGCCTATTTCTTCTCTGCTGAAGTGGAAGCCGTAACATGGCAATATAATTTCCTTGTTCGTTTTACAGTTGGATTGAAAGAAAAAAGAGTAATTGAGGAGTTAATTACCATTGCTGTGGACAGCTATTCGGAAAAAGCTATTCCAAATAAGAGTTTTACGGCAGCTCAAACCACCCGGAATTTATCTCAATCAGATTTAACAGAACATATAAACGAAGCACTGGCCTTTAAAGGGCTGGATAAACTGGTGGAAGAAAAAATAAAGGAACGCAGGGTTAAACTGATTGTGGAACGGCAGGAGTTATATAATAAAATATTGATAGAAAGTAAAGATGCAAAACAACCGGCTTGGTTAAATGACATTATTCATATAGAGGAAGCGGGTCATGATTTGTTAACCCTTACTATTATTCAACCGCTTTAATTATTCAATAGCATGGCATTAAGTTTCATTAAATCAAGCGGCAATATTATCACGGAAGACTTTTGTACAGCACTGGCCAGCGAAACAAAGGCTGACTATGTAAAAGATAAAAGCTTTGGGGGGGACATGAAAAAAGTAGATGAAGTAATTGCATCCACTTTTGAAAAGCTCCGGGAACGATGGGAGGAAAACAGGCTTAATATTATTGATAATAAATTCGACAACTCAGAACTAAGAAACAAATGGATTATACCCTTCCTCAAATCATTGGGCTATACGCCAAAGCATATCGGCAACATTAGCAGTGAATCGGGTATTGAATACCATATACCCTATAAGGGCTGGGAGAGTGAGTATGCACCGGTAGTTCACATGGTAAACTCCGCACAGGATTTTGACACTAAGGACAAGCACAGCATTGCCCACAGTAAAAAAAGCCCCCAGGATTATCTGCAGCAGTTTCTTAATACCACCAACCACCAATGGGCGATTCTAATCAATGGAAAAAAAGTACGCCTGCTTCGAGATTTCTACCATTCTATAACTAAGGGTTTTCTGGAATTTGACCTGGAAAGCATCTTTGAAACTGCCAATACTGAGCAGTTTCGGGTGCTGTTTAGAATTTTACATCGTTCAAGAATAGAAAATCAATACCAGGGCAAACAAGAAATTGAATACGATGATGAAGGCAACCCCATTGAAGTGGAAGACAATTGCCTGCTGGAAAGCTTTCACAAGAAATCAAGAGAAACAGGTGTAAAGGTGGGCAACAAGCTGCGTGACCAGGTTATTGAAGCTATTGAAAAGCTGGGTAACGGGTTTGCAGAAAATCTTAATCCCGATGAATTTCAAAATGGAAAAGTAAAAGGTTTTTACGGCGAAATACTGAACATTATCTATCGCCTGCTCTTCCTCATGTTTGCCGAGCAGAAAGGCTGGTTGCCTGTCCGCAACAGTATTTATGCCCGTACCTACAGCTTGAATGCCTTGAGAGAAATGGCGGAGAAAGGCAACTACAGCCACGATGAAGAACATGATTTATGGGAAGGCTTGAAAATTACATTTAAGTTAGTAGCCAATGGATATGAATTTAAAAATGGCGATAAAATAAATGCCTTTGGCGGACAATTATTTTCTGACAAGAAAATTGGGGTCATTAAAGACCTTTCGCTGAAGAATAAATTTTTGCTGGATGCCATTTACCGCCTCAGTTATTTTAAACTCGACAACCTGAGCAACCGCATCAACTATGCTAACCTGGCTATTGATGAATTGGGTTCTGTATATGAAAGTCTCCTTGACTATGAACCCAAACTGGCAAAAGAAAACCTTACCTTGGGAAAACGGGAAATTAAGAGAGGTGAGTTTTATTTAGACGATAGGGGAACCGACCGTAAAACCACCGGCTCTTATTATACCGACAGCCGGCTCGTAGCTCAACTGATTGAATCTGCCTTAGTGCCGGTAATAGAGAATGCGCTAAAAGAAAAAACCACACAGGCTGAAAAAGAAGCCGCCCTGCTTGAGTTGAAGGTAGCCGATATTGCCTGTGGCAGCGGAGCCTTTATTTGTGCCGCCCTGGAAAAACTGGGCGAAACCCTTGCCTTAATACGCATGGGCGATGAAGAACGCCCCACCGAAGACCAGCTAAGGGAAGCCAAACGGGATATATTGCTGCATTGCATTTACGGGGTGGATTTAAACCCCATGGCGTTGGAACTGGCCAAGTTCTCTTTATGGATTACCGCCTCCCTGCCCGACATGCCGCTTACCTTTTTAGACCATAAACTGAAATGCGGTAACTCCCTCATTGGAGCCACGCCGGAATTAATTAAGAAAGGAATACCCGAAGAAGCCTATAAGCCTGTTGGGAATGATAACCCTGCCATTTGCTCGGAACTGAAAAAGAAAATAAGGAAGCAACTCGAAAACCTGAATAAGGTAAATGAACCCCAGGCACAATACGGTTTGCCATTTGGCCGCAACCAAACAGATGAACTGTTGCGCCTGCGGGAAGCATTGAATAGCCATAAACAGGAAGACAGCAGTGATGTGGAAGAAGCAGAAGAAGAATATCATAAGCTGGAAAAAATGGAACGCCGGTTTAAAGACTGGCTGATGGCTGATGTATGGACTGCCGCTTTTTTTATTGAGAAAACAGAAACTGATTTACTGTTGTACCCCACGAATGCCACACTGGAGCAATTACGGGAAAATGAAAAAGTAAATGAAATACTGATTGAACGGGTTTTGAAAACTGCCGACCAGTATAATTTTTTCCATTATCATTTAGAGTTTCCGGAAGTGTTTGAAAAAGGTGGTTTTGATTGTTTATTGGGTAATCCGCCTTGGGAACGCATAAGAATGCAAGAGAAAGAATTTTTTAAATCAAAGTGTCCAAAAATTTCTAATACAAAGAGTAAGTCAAAAAGAAAGCAGCTTATAGACAATTTGCAGTACGAGAATCCTGCTCTTTTTGATGATTATCGCCTGGAAAAAATGGCATCTGAGAGGCTGTCAGTTTTTCTAACTCAATCTAACGCATTTCCATTGACAGGTAAAGGGGATGTAAACACATATACAGTATTTGCTGAAAACTTCAGAAATAGAATTAGTAATGCAGGTAGGGCTGGAATTATAACGCCCTCTGGGCTTGCTACAGATGATCTTACAAAGGACTTCTTTAGAACTTTGGTAGAGGGTAAATTCTTAGTCAGTCTGTATGATTTTGAAAACCGAAAGAAGCTTTTTAATGGCGTAGATAGTCGCTTTAAGTTCTGCCTTACAACAATTAGTGGCAGAGAGAACAGTATTCCATTTGATTTTATGTTTTTTGCTATCGAACCAAATGACCTTTTAGATAATTCACGACACTTTTCCTTGACCAAGGAAGAGCTATTAAACTTAAACCCTAATACAGGAAACTGCCCTGTATTTAGAAATAAAAGAGATGCCAATCTTGTGAAAAAGATATATAACCAACATAATGTTTGGGTGAATGAGGATCTTAACATTAATGAGTACAATATTTTTCTTCGACAAGGTTTATATCATATGACAGTTGACACCACAAAGGGATTTATCAAAGAAACGGCTGAATCGGATTTTATTGATCCCGTTTATCTATATGAGGGTAAAATGATGAATCAGTACGATAATCTTTTTGCAAATTATTCAGAAAAAGCAGATGAATATGTGCCAATCGTTAAAAATTCTCATGCGACATCGATAGGTCAATATGTAGTAAATAGAAGTGATTTGATTTCAAGGTGTACTTTAAATAATTGGGATCAGCAATGGTTTTTGGTCTATAGAAACATTACAAATACTACGAATGAGAGAACCCTGATAGCGTCAATAATCCCTTTATATGCACCAGTCTTTAGTTTAAGGGTGGTTTTGGGATTTGACGTTGCCGATTCTTATCTCATTTTGGCCAATATGAACTCTATTCCTTGTGACTATATTGTTCGGAATAAAATGGGAGGAACTAATTTATCTGATTATATCATGAAGCAAATTCCTTTTGTTTCAAAGACAACCTACACTGAGCGTTTAAAGGCTGTCATAAAAGAGAGGGTTATTTTTTTACAGTATTTTAATGAGGAAATAAGCCCTTTTATTAGCAGTTTAGGTGAAGAAAGAGATTGTGTTATTTGGAATGAAAAGGAACGCTTCCAGCTCCAATGTGAGTTAGATGCTATCTATGCCCACCTTTACGGCTTGGAGAAGGAGGAAATGGATTATATCCTGGAAACCTTCCCTATCGTAAAACGCAAAGACATAGACAAATACGGCAGTTACCGCACCAAAGAGACCATTTTAAGACTTTATGATCAGTTTGTCTGGGTAAGGGAGGAAATGCAGAATTAAGACATTGATTATTGTAAGGTTAGCATTTATGGGAAGGCAAAACTCCCAAACAGCATAATTTCAATAATTCGTATTTTCATAGCATAATTATAAATATTCGTATTTAAATACGATAATTTAAAATTATCTACTTTTTTAGCTATAATTTGTATAATTCGTCAAAAAGAACTATATCTTTAGGGTATGATAGTTCTGGGTGCCGTAATTACAGCCGATATCGTTAACTCAACCGCCATGGGCAGCAAGGCTGCCGGGGAGCTTCGTTCCATCCTGGAGCAATTGGTCAATGCCAACCAGGCAAAATTCCTTTCTTTTTACCGGGGTGATAGTTTTCAAAGCTACCTGATAGACCCCTACCCGGCTTACAAGCTGGCCCTCCGCCTTCGTACAGCCGCCCGGATTTTCGAAAATCAACTTCCGGACATAAAGACTGACCTTAAAATTTCAATCGGCATCGGCAGCATCGAAACACCGGTTACACAGATAAAAACAGCACAGGGGGAAGCATTTCTGCTATCGGGCAGAGGGCTGGATGAACTGGAGAAAATGGGCCGCAGGTTAATTATCCGCTGCGGGGATGAAAAGGTAAACACAACACTGGAAACCATCAGCCTGTTTACCGACTACCTCTTTGATGCATTAACTTATAAGCAGGCGGAAGTGCTGGAGCATTTGCTGGAAAACCGCACGCAAATAGATACAGCTAAAATATTGGATAAATCCCAGTCAACTATAAACAGGCATGTACAGTCGCTCGGGTGGAAACAGATGGAGGAGTTGCTAAGGCTGTATAACCAAAGCATACAACAAACCACCCCCATAAATGGATAACGCAATCATTTGGCTCATCCGGCTGCTGGCCGCACACTTAGTTACCGATTTTGTGCTGCAACCCACAAGCTGGGTAGAAGCCAGAAAAGCAAAAAAACTCAAGGCGCCCCAGTATTGGTACCATATTATACTCACAGGATTAATTGCCGCCTGGTTTACCTGTTTCGATACCTGGTGGGTGCCGCTGGTAATACTTATAAGCCATGGCCTCATTGACTGGTGGAAGAGTACTCGTGAGGATACAGTGTTATACTTTGCAATTGATCAATTGCTTCATTTGCTGGTGATATTAATTATTTGGTGGATCAAATTTCCTGAAGCGTTGCCCCTTAAGCATTTGCTTCAGGCTTGCATGGTTGACGAAAAAATCTGGAAGGTGGGAATTGCATTAATTTTCCTGACCAGTCCTGTGGGAATAATAATAGGAAAGATTACAAAACAATTCAGGGACCAAATACCAGACCATAATGAGCAAAGCCTGGAAAATGCAGGTGCCTGGATCGGCATTCTGGAAAGGCTGATCATATTCTTTTTGGTGCTGATTAGTCAATACGAAGCCATCGGCTTATTGGTAGCGGCAAAATCGATTATTCGTTTAAAAGAAGGCGAGCAAAAAATGAGTGAATATGTATTGGTGGGTACGCTTATCAGTATATCCGTAGCCCTGCTCATAGGCTATATTGTTTCAAAGTCTATTTAGTTATTATGGATCCATTCAAAATATACCAGGAGGTAAAAGACCAGTATTATTCTTTTATCAAAACTTTCCAGGTTTTTAAGAACAAAGAAATTGAAACATTTGTTGCAAACGCTGTTGCAAACAGGCAAATGCTGTGGCAGGAGCCTATCATTCAGATTACTAAGCGCTTTAAAAGCGGACTGACAATAAAAGAGCTGATTGCCAAAAACCTTTTACATCCGGCAACAGAATCTATTTTTAAAATTGACCCCTATTCACATCAGCAAAAAGCCGTAGAGATAATCTGCGGTAAAGAACAAAACCTGGTTGTTACCACCGGAACGGGTTCGGGTAAATCGTTGACTTTTGAATTACCTGTAGTAAATTATTGCTTGCATGCAAAGGATAAAGGCCTCACGGGCATAAAAGCCATTCTGATATACCCAATGAATGCATTGGCCAATTCGCAATACCAGGATCTGGCGAATAAATTAGAAGATTCTGGCTTAACGATTGGCTTATATACTGGCGACACAGAAGAAGAAGGAGGAGCAGCTTTAACTGCGTACAAAAAAATATTTGGAGATGAGGCTGTTCCGAAAGACTCAGAAATCATAGACCGCCAGCAATTAAGAAGAACGCCACCTGATATTTTGATCACCAACTATGTTCAGTTGGAATTAATGTTGACAAGAATACAGGACAACAGCTTGTTTAGTGAAGGCAAGAAAGAGAACCTGCGTTTTCTGGTACTCGATGAAATACACACTTATAGTGGAAAGCAGGGAGCGGATGTTGCATTTCTGATCAGGAGGTTAAAACAGAAGACTAATACGAAAGGCAAACTTTTATGTATTGGCACTTCTGCTACAATGGTAAGCGATAAAGCCGATGGCAAATCAAGTGAAGCCGTTGCAGGCTTTGCTTCAAGATTATTTGGAGAAGAATTTCTTCCCGAAAATGTTGTCACAGAAGAAGAAGATAAATCTGTTTGGTTTGATGGAAAACAACTCAACGACAGTATAACCGTTACAGAAGATGAATTGAATGTTTTTGACTTACATATCATACAAACAGCCTTACCCTTATTTAAGGCAATAATGGGCTTTGAGTATAATGGCGAGTTAAGCAGAAGAGGTTTGGGAGAGGCATTAAAAGATTCACTGTTGTTATCATTTCTCGAACGGTCTTTGAAGGAAGTAAAGGATTTAGGGACCCTTATCAGGGAATATCAGCGGGCTTATCGTAACAACGAAACAGAAATTAAATGCCGGATAGAGATTCATGCAGGTTTATTACTGGGTATGGCAGGTACTGTAATTTCAGGAATGGGAAGAGAAGTGCCAAGGTTTGTGCCCAAAGTTCATGCATTTTATAATCAAGGTTCAGAATTGAAAGGTTGTTTGGTAGATGGATGTGGCTACCTGAGCGATACGGGTGAAACCACCTGCCCCAAATGCGAAGAAGAAGGCAGGCCAGAAGCAACCTTATATCCCCTGCACTTTTGCAGAACCTGTGGCCAGGAGTATTACGGAATGACTTATGATAAAGACAACGGTAAAACAACACCCTGGAGTTTTAACGATGATAAATCCAAAGGGATTGCCGGGTACTATTCTAAAGAACATAAGGAAACATCAGCTGACCTCCCGGAAAATTGGCTTACTCCCAAGAAAAGAGAATTAAAGAGCCAGTATAAAGATCGAAAGCCATTATTGGGAATATTGGATTCTACTGAAAACAAGTTTAGAACTTATTTTGAAGACGAAGATGAAAAAGGAACATTAATGCCCTACCCGCTGCCCTACTGTTTACATTGTCGGACTTATCATTCTGGCTCGACGGAATATTCGAAACTCTTCCAACTGAATTCAGTAGGCAGGGCAACCGGCACTGATGTTATAGTAAGTGCTGCTTTAAATGCCTCACCCAAGCAGGAAAGAAAAGTAATTGGGTTTACTGATAACCGGCAGGATGCCGCATTTCAGGCTGGGCACATGGATCACTGGTATAACCAGATATATTTTCGCAGAGCCTTATATAACATCTTAAAAGATCAGCAGGATTACATTCCGGTTAATGAACTTCCCAAGTTGTTATATCCGCTAATCATTCATGACGAGTCTAATATTCCATTTGTTCAGAGAAGAATTTTCAAAAATAAATTCCTGGAATACCTTGAAACATACCTGTATGTTGAAATACGGGGAACCAAACGTTTCATATCAATTAACCTGGAGGATGTTGGCTTATTAGAAGTCGGATACGAACAATTAGCAGAAGCCATAAACCAGCCTGAACTTGAAAAATTTGACTTCTTAAAGCATGTATCAAAACCACTGTTGCATGACTATGTCAAAGGCTTTCTTGAAATATTCCGGAGAGAGATGGCTATCGGCCATTCGAACTTAATTGACAGGGCTACTTTCAAGCAGCAAACAATTAATGTTATTCAAAACTATGCTCCCGAAAAGCGAATATTTGAAGCGGTAGAGGATACAAATGTGGGTGTATTTACAAATGCTGATAATGACACATTTAGATTCAGTGATTTCACCTTCCATGCGTTGGATAATTCGAGGGCATTAACTACATGGATAAAAAAGTGCTTTGAGCTTGAGCACTCACAACAAATTGTTTCCTTAATCCAGGAAACAATTTCCTTCCTGAAGCAGATTGGATATATCACCTTACAGCGGTTTAAAGGTCATGACATATACTACCTTGACCCGGTTATGATTTTAGTGAAGGCTCCAAAACAGGAGTTTAAAAAAGAGTGTAAAAAGTGTGGTTCAAAATACAATTGGAATGAAGTAAACTACTGTCTTAAATCAACATGTAAAGGAACACTGGAAGAAGCAAAGCAGGAGGAGAATTATTACTACTATCAATACACCTTGCCTTTTGATGGCTCGGAGAATATTGTTTCGGAAGATCACTCTGGTCAGGTGGATGGCCAAACGAGAAAGGAAAGAGAAAACAAGTTTAAGAAAACTCCTCCCGAGATTCAATTTCTAGTAGCTACTCCGACTATGGAGTTAGGCATTGACATCGGTACACTTTCATCTGTGTATTTGAGAAATGTTCCTCCAAGTCCAAGCAATTATGCTCAAAGGGCTGGTAGGGCAGGTCGTAGTGGTCAGGGATCAATTGTGCAAACTTTTTGTGGTAGCGGTCCGGGAAGAGGAGCACATGATCAATACTATTACAGGCGTCCAGTTGAAATTGTATCAGGTAAAATTGCAGTACCAAGATTTAACCTATCCAATGCTTCCTTATTTTCAGCACATATTAACTCTTTGGTTTTACAGGTTATATCAGAAAAAATCTGGGCACGGCCATCAGAGTTTATTGATTTCAGCGACTTTAATGAATTACCTGTTATCAACAGCTATCTTGAATCACTGCTAAAAGCAGTTCAGGATAATAGATCGAAGATTTTGCAAAACATTAAAGAAGCATTTGGAAAGGAAATAGAAGATTCCGAAAGACAAATTACATGGAATGAGGTGGAAGAACAGATTGGGGAGTTTGTTTACAGATTTGACAGGGCTTTTGATAAAATGAGAAGTGATTATCGGGAATCATTGAAGGAAATTCTCGAAATCAATAAAATGAAAATTGATGATA
>CAYWVB010000088.1:0-15555 GCA_964461595.1 uncultured Terrimonas sp.
TCTATCCATCAAGACTTTCAAACAACTATTTTTATTTTTTACCGGACACTAATGAATTAAACTCTCCTTTACTATTGTCATTAAATGTGTTGATATAAGAAATCGCCGCTTCCTCATCAAAATTCTTAATAGCCTCCACCGGCACTTTCAACACCCGGCTACCTGCTCCAGTAAATCAGGTTCAATCACTTCTTTTTGCTCCAGCAGCGAAATCTTTTTTTGGTTCCAGTCATCGCCCAGCTCCAATGCAAGGGCTTCCTGCTTAATGCCCATCATTTCTCTGAATCGCTTTATGTTCCTGCCCTGGTGTATTGTTTTTTCCATGATCGGTGGTTATTCGGTGTGCCATAAATATAACAATATGGCTGTTACCTGCCTGCGGTAAATTACCGGCAGTGGCAGGTAATTTAGTAGCACAAAAAAATATGCAACTGCATATATTATCCCGTTGAGGATCACTTTCAGGGAACCACCTCCACGCACCCGCACCCCATACTATTATACACTCCAACTCCACTATTCATCAACAGCTCTACAAACCTCCTTTCCGCAGTAACCTTTAATTCAAAATTCAGCCAGCCACGTATTTTTGTCATTGCAGGTGTATCAGCCTTGATCCAAATTAATCTCGATTTGAAAGGCGCTTTTATTGCAACTACATCCATCATCAGTAATGCTCCGTCGCCGGTTACAGCATCATAACAGGCAGCTATCTTACTGCGCCAGTTGTATACTAAACTTTCCGCAAACCGGGTATCGCCGGGTTCTAAAAAAACATAATTTCCCTTCTCATCGGGCAAACCCGCCACAACGGGAGACAATGGTTTGAGCATAATACTGATCAGTTCCCGCGGTTTGTATACCTGCAACGGATCCTGCAGCGATTCCACAGATTGAATGTCGAACCGGGTCTTGCTTTTTTTATCCGCAATATCAAATTGCTGTTGTATAAATATGCCCCTGATAAAATTTTCTGCTGCCTGCGGCAGGTGGAAGCAAACCTCCAGCTCTGCATGTTGGGTCAGCAACTGCAACCTGTCGCCGGCAATTTTAAAAGGAGTTCGTATATCTGAAAAGGTAAAAAGCTTAAAAGATTTGAGTGAGCCGCTTTGTTGGTAACCTGTTTCGTGTAAAAACGCAGCGTAAGCACTGTCTGCCTGCTGAATGGTTTTATAAATTGCTGCGCTAAGCGGATATTGATAATTAACCGGGATAACCGCGTAGGCATTTTGAGTGACCAGATTGATTCGGAATCGCATTTAATGGAATTGGGTTTAAAGTCCTGCACAAAATGCAGAAACAGGGTTTCATTATTTCATTAAAGACTGATAAAATGCAAACCTTTATTAATAAGGGTGTGCGACTCAGATTGATGAACTAATGCCAGGCTTATTCGATGAAGATGGATTAATATGTAATAAATGTATTTATAAATTTTGAAAAATCCATAAAATACCAACTTCCTTTTTACGAGGGTACAATTTTTTTTGAAATACAAGATATTTTTCTTCAACAGACGCTGATCAATACCATCGGAACGGAACAGCTATCAGGTAATGGGTAAGGAGTAAGGTATATGGTGTAAGGAGTAGGGTATAAGGCCTAACGATCGCCCTGATTTGACTTTTCACATTTCACTTCTCGCGTGCCCTATTCACCATTCACATTCCCTAGCTCGTCGCTTTCAGCACATCAGGATTGATATCCGTAGGCTCAATCGAAGCTTCGGGCTCTATTGCCGTGGTGATGGTGCGCAGCTCTTCTATCTGTGCTTCAGTAGTAGTGTACATAATATACACACAAAGCCCGTCTGCCGAAGGCGCAATATTGGAGTAGGCTACTGAAATATCCTTATGGGCTTCCAGCCATTCATTTGTCTTTTGTTGTAAAGTGTAGGCAGTCTTTTCTTCCAGGAGCTGAACGCTGTACATAACAGATATGCATTATAGTGATAAATATCCTGTTATACTTAAAATATCGTGCCAGAGGAATATTTTGCAGTTGCAATAATGGTTTACAGCAGAGAGCATTAACATACTGTTACGATTTGAACACGAAATTTTTATTCTCTCAGCAGGAATTCATAGCACTGGCAGATGACGCGTTCCAGGGATTTAACGCTTTGCGGGTCATTGCGGTTGTTTCTCAGCTCTGCAAATACTTCTCCGAGGGAATAAAATTTAGGCGCTCTCTTTTTGCTGGCAGCCGCAGTGTCCAGCTTTTTTACAAATTCCAGTAAAAAGGGCGTATATTTTACTACCGTGTTTTTTTCACTTTCTTTCTTATAAGGAAAGGGCTGAAAGTCGGGGGCCTTTTCTACCTTCTGCACTACCACGCCGCCTTCTTCGGCAGCCACTTCAATGGCTACGTCTATCGGGTGGCGCATATCGTCCTTGGCAAGCGGCTTTTTGGGAAATCCCCGGCGGCTCTGCTTCTCATCTGACGACTTTACAAGCAGAAATTCAAACAGCCCGTTATCTTTATTTTTGCGATAGCAGATAGCCGCAATACGCTCAGGCATGGTATGCTTTTTCTGCTGATCCAGCACAAGCTTCCATATTTTCTTTATCTCCAGCTTGATATCCTCGCAGGGCACACGAAGCACTGAATTGATATCATCCTCATCTGCAGGGTCTTCAAATTTTCCTTCAAAAATGCCATTAAGATCGGAGGGGAGATGAAAATTCTCCACTTCCGGGCGGAGCACACTGCATCTTTCAAAGCCGAGCTTTCCGGCAAACAGGCCCAGCTCAAAAAGCACATTATCCCTCGCCACCGACACTTTCTGCTCATTCAGCATAAGCGTGTCATCGTTGGAAAAAATGAAAATGCCAAAATCGTAGCGCTCGGGCAGGTGCAGGATCCAGTCGGTGAGCGTTTTGAAAGGATAGTTGGGGACATCCTTCCATACGTAGGCGCTGCATATATCGGAAATATGTCTTTTCACCGCGCTGGCATACGGCAGCGCTTTCCCCGACGAAGCAATGAAAACTTTTGGGCGATCGTTCATGCGAAATAGTTTTAAGCTTTGTAAACGTGTTTCAGAAGGTTTCACTCGGAAGGGCTTTCTAAAGATAATTTCATTTTCAGAAATTTAAAAATGCCTTTTTAAAAAGACAAAAAAGCAGCGCTATCCCGGTTATCCGCCAAGTGGCGGGACCGGCTCAGAGGCAAAAGCAATGCAGCAAAATTGAAATACGTCCCCTTATTAAATCAACATGTCTTTCAGGAAATTAATATAGCTTAGCAATCACAAAATCAAAACCCTTATGCAACGATTCCTGCTGCTACTGCTGGTATGCTCCTCTCTTTTTTCTTATGCCCAGGAAGATATACGGTTGTGGTATACTGCCCCTGCAACTATCTGGACGGATGCCATGCCTGTGGGCAATGGCAGGCTGGGCGCCATGGTATTCGGAAGATACGGCCAGGAACGGATACAGATGAATGAAGAAAGCATTTGGGCAGGCAGCAAGATCAACAATAATAATAAAGAAGCCGCTGCCCATTTACCCGAAATACAGCAGGCTTTGTTCAAAGGCGAATACAGGAAAGCGCTCCGGCTTTCTACGGATTACCTGGTAGGCACACCGCCGCGGGTACGTTCTTACCAGCCTCTTGGCAACCTCTACATTAATTGTGCATGGAAAGGAACCCCTCAGCAATATAAAAGGTCATTAACGCTGAATACAGGCATTGCCAGAACGGAATACACCGTGGACGGCAATCATATAGTGGAAGAAGTATACGCTTCTGCGCCGGCCGATGTGCTGGTGATCACGTTTACGGCCGCACAGCCGGTGAGTATGGATCTGGTGCTGAACCGGGAGCAGGATGTAAATGAATACCGGGTTGCAGACGGACTGGCATATTATACCGGGCAGATCAACGACAAGGAGGATTCGCTTGAAGGACCCGGCGGTAAGCACATGCGTTTTGCCACGGCTATGAAAATCATTGCTGCCGGTGGAAAAACAGAAATGCTGACTGCCGATACTGCCGTGATAGTGAAGGTCAGCCGTTCAAAAAATTTCATGGTATTGATTACCGGGGCAAGCAACTATAATATAGCCAAACTGGATATGGACGAGGACATTGATGCACTGGCGGTATGCAGGCAGAAAATAGCGGCTGCGGCTGCACTGGCGCCGGCTGTTCTTAAGCAGCATCATATAGCCGATCACCGGTCACTGTTCGACAGGGTTCAGTTCAGGATGGGGAATGATGCTATGAATAAAGTGCCAACAGATGAGCGGCTGGAAAAAGTAAAAGCAGGCGCTTTTGATCCGGGTCTCATAGTGATGTATTACCAGTTCGGTCGCTATTTGCTCATGGGCTCATCGCGCAAGCCGGGGCGACTGCCTGCTAATCTCCAGGGTATCTGGAATGATCAATATAAAGCTCCATGGAATGCAGATTTTCATACCAATATCAACCTGCAGATGAATTACTGGCCGGCTGAAACAGGTAATTTGCCTGAAACATTGTCTCCGCTTACCTCTTTTATGGAAAAGCTGACCGTACCGGGGGCTGAAACAGCAAAGGAAATGTATAATGCCCGGGGATGGACGCTCCATCATCTTACCGACCCTTTTGGGCGTACCGGAGTAGCCGACGGGGTGTGGGGCGTATCTCCCATGGCAGGCCCATGGATGACCTTCCCATTGTTCCGGCATTTTGAATTTACCAATGATACCGCTTACCTGCGCCGCGAGGCTTACCCGGTAATAAAAGGATCGGTTGAATTTGTGCTCAGCTTTTTGATCAGGTCACCCGAAGGGTATCTTGTCACCAACCCGTCTCATTCTCCCGAAAATGCTTTTTTTGTGCCCGGCACCGATCGTAAGGAACGATCGCAGCTATCCTATGCCACTACCATTGATGTGGAGATCATACAGGGGCTGTTCAATAATTTTATCAAGGCCGCCGGCGTTCTCAAAATGGATAACGGGCTGGTAGAAAAAGTTAAACAGGCGCAGCAGCAGTTGCCTCCTATCCGTATAGGATCTAATGGCACCATCAACGAATGGATAGAAGATTTTGAAGAAGTGGAGCCTGGTCACCGGCACATGTCCCACCTGCTTGCTTTGTATCCGCTCAACCTTATTTCCCTGCATACGCCCGAGCTGTTTACGGCGGCACGCAAAACCATTGAGCGCCGCCTTGCCAATGGCGGCGGGCATACCGGGTGGAGCAAATCATGGATCATTAATTTTTATGCAAGACTGCTCAACGGCAATGAAGCCGGGCGCCAGGTGCAGTCGCTGCTGGAGCACAGCACGCTCAAAAGCCTGCTGAGCACACATCCTCCTTTCCAGATTGACGGCAATTTCGGGGGAGCCGCCGGGATAGCGGAGATGCTGCTGCAATCCCAGAATAATGAGCTGCACATCCTGCCTGCATTGCCCGGCAACTGGTCATCGGGAAGCATCAAAGGCATACGCGGAAGAGGGGGATATACGGTAGATATCTCCTGGAAAGACGGGAAGCTGGTATCCCTGGTCATTAATGCTGATCATGCAGGCAGCTGCAGGATAAGATATAAAGATACTGCACAGGATGTCCGGCTCATAAAAGGAAAGAATACCGTACAGCTTTGATGTTTTACTATTACTGGGGAACTTATTGCGCAGGTGAGGTACCGCCGGCACAGGACAGGGAGCTGTCTGCATAAGAACTATTTCTATTTATCCCGAAGGTCTGCGGGATTTGCCTTGGCATGGTTCTGGAACTTCGTATGAGGTTTGATGGAAAAGCTATAGAGCGCATTCATCAACAGCATATTCAAAGTTCTTAAATTGTATTGCGATGAAGGCTCCTAAAGCAAAAGTAGAAAAAGGTTTCTCCCACTTTTTCAACCGCGTCTCTTCATGGGTAACTCACCGGACGGGGAGCCCTGTTGCATTTATCATAGCTGCTGCCCTGGTAGTGGTATGGGCAGCGCTGGGACCGATATTTGACTATTCGGATACCTGGCAATTAGTTATTAATACCAGCACTACGATCATTACTTTCCTGATGGTCTTTATTATCCAGCAGTCTCAAAACCGGGATACAGCGGCAATCCATCTCAAGCTGAATGAGCTTATAGCCAGTCATGATAAGGCGAGCAACCGGCTGGTAGATGTGGAAGATCTTACGGAAGAAGAGTTAATGGTCTTAAAGGAGTTTTACATTAAGATTTCAAAGAGGGCTGAAAAGGAAAGAGATATTCACACTTCCCATTCTCTTGATGAAGCCGACAGGAATCATGAAGCCAAGATCAAATCTGCCAGGGCGCTTACGGCAGGCGGTAAGCATACAGTACAGGCTAAGCATTGATTATACAAAGAGGTTGTATCAGGTTTTTGATACAACCTCTTTTCCTTTATGCTAACCTCCGAAAGATTTAATGTCTCCTGCCGCTGTGTGCCTTTGTTGTTTTTCTGGTAACTGTAGTCCCGCCCCGGCTGTGCCGCACAGTAGTGGTGCTGCGCGTTACAGTTGCCGGCCTGTTTTGATGCATTGTTGTTCTTGTTGTCCTGTATCTGGCAATGGGCGCCTGGTAATGGGTTCTTACCGATACTGAAGTAACACGCCCGGGCCTGTAAATGGTTCTTGCTCTTACTATCCTGTTGGTGTGCACCACTACATAATGTGGATGATAGAATGCCCTGCGGGGATAAAATACAGTATAAGCTACAGGATGCCACGGCCTCCACCAGCCAGGACCTGCATGCCATCTCCAGGGGGATACCCATACTACATAAGCAGGGGCAAAAACAAACCGTACCGAAGGCCAAAACCAGACGTTTACAATGACCCTGTTACCTGCGTTAATATTTTCCGCATAGGGACCATGACCTCCTGTGTTGGCAAAACTTACGTTCTCTTCATCGCCTGAAGGCTCTACGATAGTTTCTTCACCATAAATATCCTCGTCGCCGATGATCTGCAAGACGGCATTTTCATTGCCGGTCTTTTCCAGCTCTATCACTGCAATATCCTGGTTCTCGTTGGAAGATACCACTGCCTGCAGCACAAAGGCGTGTACATCGCCATCCGCCTTGTCTATGACTTTCACATAATCTGTTTTGCCATCATTATTGAGATCAAGGTTATTTACATTATTCGATTCGGTATTGACCAGTTGTTCAAATTCCTCAATGGAATGAGCCTTTTTGAACATTTCTACTGCGCCCTGCAGGCTGAAATTATCGCCCGGTAAACCCGTAGGTTCGGGGATATCTGCGTTTTGTGCGCTGGCGCCGGTAATATTCAATGCCGTTGCCAGTATCAGTATGGGCAAAATGTAGCTGTTTGTTTTCATAATCTGTATTGTTTCAGTATAAGAGTAAATAAAAGCAGAAAAGTTTAAAATTGCGTGGCAGGCATGCTTTATATTGCCATTTGATAACATTTTGCTGTATTAAGAAAAGGTGGCTTATTCGGAAACTGGTAACAGTACGAAAATCGGGAATTTGCAGCTTTAAAGATATTGTTGTTCTATGAACCTGTCTTTTCATTAAACTCAATCATATTATAGAAAGGATCGATCACGCTCATAGCAAGAGTATTCCTGTCCCATTCCAGCCGCTCGAGCCCGGGGCGCATAAAACGGTATCGCTTTTCCAGCAAAGACCGGTGGTATGCTTCGAGTCCCTCAAAATCCGAAATGATGATCCGTGCTCCCGGGCTGCATTCTCCATGATGCTGTGAAAGGTTGATACGGGCTCCCCGCAGGGAGACCTGCATATAGAATGGTGCATCTTCCGGGCGGTGTTCCCACTCCACACTAAAGTCCATCCATTTTACATAGAATTCAATAATTTTGTCATAATCAAAAACGCGCAATACAGGAATAATGGCAGGCATATTGTTTTTTTAGGTGTGAAGAATGGGCTTATGAAACAACACAGCTTATTATGATTACCTCACACGAATAAATATACAGCCTGCATTCAACAAGATATTTAAATTCAGAAGTATTAAGAAACCAATAACATGCTCTCATTACTCAAACAACCCTGGCCCTGGTATGTTGCAGGCCCCCTGATAGGGCTTACAGTCCCCGCACTATTAATTCTTGGCAATAAAGCTTTTGGTATCAGCTCTTCCCTGCGCCATATCTGTGCAGCCTGCATCCCTTCCGGTATTTCTTATTTTAAATACGATTGGAAAAAGGAACGCTGGAATTTGCTTTTTGTAACAGGTATCGTGGCGGGAGGGTATATTGCTGCAACCCTGCTGGCAAACCCCAACCCGGTCATTGTAAATCCGAAGCTCGTAAACGAGCTAAGTGTATATGGTATCCATCATTATGAAGGAACAGTGCCGGCGGATCTTTTCGACTGGCATCAACTGTTTACATGGAGAGGCTTTATTATGATAGCAGGGGGAGGCTTTTTAGTGGGCTTTGGTACCCGTTACGCCGGCGGGTGTACAAGCGGGCACTCTATTATGGGGTTGTCAACCCTGCAATGGCCCTCGCTTGTTGCTACAATATGCTTTATGGCAGGAGGCTTTTTGATGGCTAATCTCATTTTACCTTATATACTTTCCTTTTAAAGAATTGGATGATGGAAACAGAAGTAATAGAAAAAAATACGGATTATGAAGTACGCTCGCTGGATGCCATGTGCGTGAATGAAAGCCAGCTTCAGCACAGGTGGTATCACAACCTGAAATATGTAATAGCGGGTATATGCTTTGGCATATTGCTGGTGAAATCAGAAGTGGTGAGCTGGTTCCGTATACAGGAAATGTTCAGGCTGCAGTCTTTTCACATGTACGGGGTAATTGGGAGCGCTGTAGTGGTAGGGGCAATATCCGTCTGGCTGATAAAGAAATTCAATATCAGGACTATTTACGGCGAGAAGATTGAATTTTCCAAAAGAAAATTTAATAAAGGCCAGGTATATGGGGGGCTCATATTTGGCTTCGGCTGGGCCATCACCGGCGCCTGCCCGGGGCCGTTGTATGCGCTCATTGGCAGCGGAGCTACTGTAGTGGTAGTAATGGTATTGAGCGCCGTGGCAGGCACATGGGTGTATGGAAAATTAAGGGATAAACTGCCGCATTAAAAGGACAGGCGCCAATATTGCCATGTACATTTCTAATATTGCAATACATCTGTATCTGTCAGGCATGAACAGTCTTGTGGCTATTGGGACGATAAGGTTTGAGCTTGAATGATCTCACTTTTTTTCTGCTCCGGACAGGTCAAACTTCGTTTGAAGGTTAGCTCATATTTCTGCTGACCCTCCGAAGACTATGGGGATGCGATATGCCATCTCGGGGCTTATATCAGATTTCTCATTAGTTATATTGGAAAGGTTGGTTCTTGTTACGCCAAGCATCCCGGCGGCTTCTGTGATAGTAAGCCCGTTACCTTTTATTATCTCTTCCCTTATTATCTCACCCGGGTGTATAACCCTCATTTTTCTTTTTAACATGATATTGTCCTTTTATGTTTAATGGTCTTTATCATTCAGCAAGCCTTATTCAGTATTGTATAGCGTAAGGTTGCACTTGTCAGGTTTTATTTTAATTAATAATGATCACATACGGTTTTCTTTTATCCATTCAATAGTTTCCCGCACACCATCTTCCAGCGGACGGATCCTGTATCCCAGCTCCTGTATGGCTTTGGAGCTGTCGAGCGCCCAGTTATATTTGTATTTGGCTACCCAGTCGGGCGTGATCATCGGAGGTTTTCCTGTCAGCTTTGCATTGAGCAGCATGATACGGCTTAAGAGGTCAAGAAAGAAAAAAGGAATATGAGTGAGTCTCCTGTCTGTACCCGTATATTTTTTTATCAGCGACATCAGCTCATTGAAGCTTGCATTTACGCCTCCGAGAATATAACGTTCGCCGCTTCTGCCTTTTTCCATTGCAGCGATATGACCGTCTACCACGTCATCTATAAAAGGATAGGAGCCGATATCATTGCCGCTGCCCGGAATGATCTTCCAACTGCCTTTTATATACATTTCCATGATTTTGGTAAAAGGATTGCTGCCGGTATCAAAGCCGGGGCCGTAGATGCGGGAAGGGTTAAGTATAACAACATTCAGACCTTTTGCTGCGTAATCCTTTGCTACTTTTTCCGATTCACTTTTGGTAGATTCATAAAGATTAAAGAAATCCGTGATGCGCGGATCATTTTCTGTCATAGGCTTATTTCCGGAAGGGCCAATAACTCCTGCCGTAGAAGTATACACTACTTTGGAAACGCCTGCATCCCGTGCAGCGGCAAGTACATTATCAAGCGCCTCCACGTTCATCCTGTGAAATGTGGAAGGATCCTTAGCCCAAAGGCGCGCATAGGCTGCCAGGTGATATAGCTGATCTACATTTTCCATTGCAGGTTGCAGCGAAGCCCTGTCTGTAATATCTCCTGAAAATACTTTGATATTGAACTTTTGAAATTCCGGAAGGGTAGGGGCTGTCCGGCACAGGATACGGATATCCTGCCCGTGTGCAGCAAGTTTTGCAGTAAGCTTTGAACCAATATATCCGGTAGCACCTGTAATTAAGATTGCCATTAAATGATTTTGGGAACCAAAGTTAGGAGGTTGCAGGCTTTTCCCCGTTTTGAGCGTAGGTTAGTTTAAGCCCCTGTCGGCTGCTGGCCTGGAAATACAATAGCTTTATTTTATACCATCCTTTTTCATCTCTGCCAAAGTGGCATTTTTGTGAGCACATTTGGTTATCTTTGCTCTCCTAAATGTTTTGGATACTAATATGTTGGATGTGTTGCCCCATAAAATACACGACGAAAGCAGGCAGGGTGAAGCTTATGCGCCTTTTGCCAGTGATCCGTCTGTATACAGGAAGAAATTTTATATAGAGAGTTATGGTTGCCAGATGAATTTTTCTGACAGTGAGATCGTTGCGTCTATTTTAAATGGTGTTGGTTTTGGCGCTACCCGCAATGTGGAAGAAGCAGACCTGTTATTGCTGAATACCTGTTCTATCCGGGACAAGGCTGAGCAGACGGTCCGCAACCGGCTCACCGCATTCAGAAAAGCCAAGGAGACCCGCCCCGGCCTGCTTGTTGGCATGCTGGGCTGCATGGCAGAAAGGCTTAAGTCGAAACTGCTGGAAGAGGAAAAGCTGGTAGATATGGTGGTTGGTCCCGACGCCTACAGGAGCTTACCGGCATTGATAGAAGAAGCCGAAGGCGGTCAAAAGGCTGTAAATGTTTTATTGAGCCGTGAAGAAACCTATGCAGATATTTCTCCCGTACGCCTGGACAGCAATGGTATAACTGCTTTTGTGAGCATCATGCGGGGCTGCAACAATATGTGCACCTTCTGCGTGGTACCCTTCACCCGCGGCAGGGAACGGAGCCGCGATGCCCATTCTGTTATTGCGGAGTGCACAGATCTTTTCAACAGGGGATATAAAGAAGTAACCCTGCTGGGGCAGAATGTAGACAGTTATTTTTTTGCTGCGGACAATACCGGGGAGCAGGCGGTGACCTTTGCCATGCTGCTGGAAAGGGTAGCTGATATTTCCCCTTTACTGCGGGTAAGATTTTCAACTTCACACCCCAAAGATATTACGGATGACGTGTTGCATGTGATGGCGCGGTATGATAATATCTGCAAGTATATACACCTGCCGGTGCAGAGCGGCTCCACCAGAATACTGCAGTTGATGAACCGCACTTATACCCGCGAATGGTATATGGCAAAAATTGACCGTATCAGGGAAATCATCCCCGGCTGTGGCATAAGCAGCGATATCATTGCAGGATTCTGTACGGAAACGGAGGAGGATCATAAGGACACGCTCTCGCTGATGGAATATAGCGCTTATGATATGAGCTATATGTTTTTTTACAGTGAGCGCCCCGGCACGCTTGCACAAAGACGCTATACGGATGATATACCTGAAGAAGTGAAGAAAAGAAGGCTGCAGGAGATCGTTTCCCTGCAAAATGAACTTTCCAGGCAAAGTAACCAGAAAGATATAGGCAAAATTTTTGAAGTGCTGGTAGAAGGCGACAGCAAAAAAAGCGCTGAAGACTGGATGGGCAGGACATCTCAGAACAAGGTTATTGTTTTCTCCAAAAAGGATCACCCCTGCAGTAAAGGAGATTATGTATATGTAAAGGTAACAGACTGCACTAAAGCTACGCTGCTGGGTGAGGTTGTAATAAATGAATGATGATAGATGCAGTAAAAAATAATATCAGGAGTATTGAGATGCCTGCAAGACGATGAAGATGAAATCTTTTTGCCTTTTTGGTTCTGCAGCACGGGGAAATGATTTTAACGAAAAAAATGACCTTGACTTTTTATTTACTTTTATCAGGAAAAAAACAGGACTAAGACACATTTTAGTTCACGATTATGATGTAATTGATGATTCAGCAATTTGGCTGATTATTCAAAGAAATCTTCCGGTATTAAAGCCGGAATTAACTATACTAATGGCAACAGACTAATGGATATACAATCAATAAAGAACAGGTTTGGCATTATCGGCAATTCACCGGCATTAAACTATGCGCTCCAGGTGGCGGTACAGGTGGCTAATACTGATCTTACCGTATTGATATATGGTGAGAGCGGCGTGGGAAAGGAAGTATTTTCACAGGTGATCCATGCTTTATCGGCAAGGAAGCACAATCCTTTTATAGCGGTAAACTGCGGCGCAATACCTGAAGGCACGATTGACTCCGAATTGTTTGGCCACGAAAAGGGGTCTTTTACCGGCGCTGTTGACAGCCGGAAGGGATACTTTGAAACAGTGAACGGGGGAACCATATTCCTGGATGAAATAGGAGAGATGCCGCTGGGCACACAGGCAAGATTATTGCGGGTGCTTGAAACAGGGGAATATATCAGGGTAGGTTCTTCCAAGGTGCAAAAGACAGATGTACGGGTCATTGCGGCCACCAATAAAGACCTGCTGGAATATACGCATAAAGGAAAATTCCGCCAGGATCTGTATTACAGGCTGAATACGGTGCCCATCAGGGTGCCTGCGCTGAAAGACCGGCAGGAGGATATCATTCTCCTGTTCAGGAAATTTGCCGCTGACTTCGCGGAGCGCTATAAGACAGCTTCCATACAACTGGACGATGAAGCGAAGGATCTGTTAATTCACTATTCCTGGCCGGGGAATGTCAGGGAATTAAAGAATATTGCAGAGCAGATCTCGGTGCTGGCAAATGATAAGATGGTTACGGGAAGCCAGTTGTCGCAATTTTTGCCTGAGCATAGCCGCACTACTATGATGCCTGTGCTCGCATCATCAACCGGCAATGTTTCGCATGCAGAGTTTGCCAATGAAAGGGAAATTTTATATAAGCTGTTCTTTGATATGAAGCGGGATGTTACAGAGCTGAAGAAGATGTTTGTGGAAATATTGCAAAATCCCCAACGGGCTTCCGCTGCGGCTGCATATACAAAAGAATCGTTGCTGAATGAGTACGAACCTGTGGCAGAACACGAAAGGGGGCTTCCCCAACCGGTATTTGTACAGCCTTCCCAGCCGGTGCTTATGAATAACATGACCAACCACAGCAATGGGGAAATACACCGCCATGAAGATGTGGAGGAGTCGCTTAATATCATGGATAAGGAGAAAGAGCTCATTATAAAGGCACTGAAAAAGCATAAGAGCAAGCGCAAAGATGCAGCATCTGACCTGGGCATCAGCGAAAGAACATTATACAGGAAGTTGAAAGAGTATGATATCAATGAATAACAAGCTGTTTGGAAAAATATGGATCATCCTTCTTACCATGGTATCGGTAAAGGCTACCTGCAGTTATTCCATGAAGGACGTGAGCTATCCGCCTGAAGTCAAGACGGCGAAGGTCAGCTATATTGAAAACAGGGCCCGCTTTGTAAACCCTCAGCTCAGCCCGCAGCTTACGGATAAGCTCAAGCAGAAGATCATCAGCCAGACCCGGCTGTCCGTTGTGAACGGCGATGATGCGCACTATGATATCAGCGGGTATATTACTGATTTTTCTGTGAATACTTCTGGTATATCAGGGCAGCAGGTGTCGAGCAACAACCTGAATATTACGGTTCATATCATTTTTAAGAATCGCCTTGATGAGAAGAAAAACTTTGAAACAGATATAACCAGGAACTTTCCCTTTTCCTCTACGCTTAGCTTTTCAGATGCCCAAAGCCGCCTGATGGATGATATAGTAAAGAATGTATCAGACGATATTTTTAATAAAATATTCTCAAACTGGTAAAGGATTGTATCTTCATGCCAATGAGCAGCGAAATGGATAGCATTGTACATTTATTTTTCCAAAAAAATAATTTGGAGGAAACAGGGCTGCACCAGCTTGAGCAATTTGTAAATGATTTTCCTTATTGCGCCCCTGCGCAACTTTTACTCGCAAAAAAATACCAGCAATCCGGCGATCCGTTGTTCGGGGAACAGGCGTGCAAAACTGCCCTATTTTTTACGAACCCACACTGGCTGAACGATTTACTGTATCCTGTAGAGACACAGGCAATAAAGGAAGACCCGGTTAAAAAAGCCGATATCACCGATAGCGAAGAAAATACAGTCCCGGGCGGAGCGCTCACTGTAGAACAACATACTGATGAAACAGGTCTTTCCGCAGAACAAGAAGTTGTGCATGCTGTTGTGGAAGAGGATACCTCCTTTAAACCCGAAATACCTTCTGCTAAATTAAGATCTATACTGGATAATCCTGCCAACCCCGGGCAACACAGCGACTTGCTTATCCCTATAGAGCCTTTACATACAGTGGATTATTTTGCGTCGCAGGGTATTAAGATTCCCACAGATATTGAAGGACAGGACCGGTTGAGCATAAAGCTCCGGAGCTTTACCGACTGGCTGAAGACCATGAAAAAGATCCACCCGGAAAAGCTGGAATCGGGGATGGATCAGGGCGCGCAGTCTGCTATCCAGCATATCGCTGAGCATTCCAACGAGGCAAAAGAAGTGGTCACAGAAGCTATGGCCGAAGTCTTTGCCAAGCAGGGATTGCACCATAAGGCGGTGGAAGTGTACAGGAAATTAAGTTTGCTCAATCCCGGTAAAAGAGTTTACTTTGCAGCCAAAATTTCCAAATTAAACAATTCGTAATATGGCGCTTTTACTTTTGATACTGGTGGTGCTTGTAAGTGTACTTCTGAGTTTGGTAGTGTTGATACAAAATCCTAAAGGTGGCGGATTGTCTGGCAGTATTGCCGGTTTCAGCAACCAGTTTATGGGAGTTAAGCAGACAACAGATGTGCTGGAAAAAGGCACATGGATATTTGCCGGTATAATTGCCGTATTGTGCCTCACATCCTCTCTTTTTATGAAAGGTGGCAGCGCTGACAGCGAATTCATTAAAAATATCAACACCAATCAGCAAACTACCGCACCGTCTTCATTGCCGCTGCAACCTGCCCAGCAGGGCACCCCGCAGTCTCTGCCTTCGCAGGATTCATCAAAATAAAAGGAGCAGGTTCATTGCTATAAATAAATTATTTTTTCAGGCCCTGTTGTTCAGCGGGCGTATTTCAATTTTTCGCATGGGATTGAAATCCCAATGAAGTATATGTTATCGAGCCT
>CAYWVB010000089.1:0-15136 GCA_964461595.1 uncultured Terrimonas sp.
AACAAAATGCTACCGAGCCTACGGCTCTTGCTGTTCCGTATTCCAGAGCCGTAGGATCAATAACATATATTTCATTGGGATTTCAATCCCTTGCGAAAAATTGAAATGCGTCCACTCAGTCCATAAATAGTTAGTTCCATCATAGTTCAATCTATTCTTTTCTGCGTCCCGCCATTTTTTCATCTTTATTCTTTTGCACTTATCATCTTATACAATTTACCATCTGCTTTTGTCAAAATATATAATTCGCCATCTGCATCTCTCCCAAATCGAAGGTCAACGCGATTCTTTCCACAAATTTTTTTGAGTGCTGTTGGAGTGTTGTCAATTGAGATTCTCCATTCATGTATAGTTGCCAGTGAACCTTGTTTTATTTCAGATGTATTAATATAAAGCAATCGTCCGGATGGAATATCACCAAATAAAAATTTTCCTTTCAGTTGTGAAATAGTTTTACCCCAATACTCATAACCGCCGGAAATGGCATTACCTTCATTGTGATCAAATTCTGCAACAGGGTAAGTGATTTTATTAATACTGTCATTAGCGGGAAGCGGATAAACATTATTCAGGTTTCCATTGGGATTAAATAAAAAATTTCCTTCTCTTACAGGCCAGCCATAATCGCGCCCGGGTTTGATAAGATCAATGGCTTCAATATTTGCCTGCCCGATGTTGCAGGCCAGCATGTCGCCTGCCCTGGTCCAGGTAATCCGGTGGGGGTTTCGAAATCCATAAGCATATATTTCTTTTACTGTTTTGGGATCGCTATCATGCACAAACGGATTGTCCGCTGGAATTCCATATTTACGATTAGCGCTGTTGTTCCCAGAAGGATCAATACGAAGAATGGTTCCCCAAATACTTTCTTTGCTATGCGGAATAAAAGAATATCCTTCCTGCACGCTGGCGCCATCCCCGACACCGACATACAAAAGTCCATAGTCCTTATCAGCATACTTTGAAAGCGGATTAAAAGTTATTTCCTGTACGCCATGCGCACCTGCCACCATGTTTACCCTGAGAAGCTCCCTTCCCGTTCCGGAAAATGTATCTGACAACGGATGGGTTGCTTTCCATTCTGTGAGCACCCATTGCAATGTCACTTTAATGGAGTCTGCATATTTAAAATCAGCTTTACCCGATCCGGGAGCTTCTGTATGTGTGGTATAAAAAATTCCATTTTTTGCAAATAGCGGATGAAAAGCAAAACTTCCAAAGCCTGTTGCAAGCCCGGGAGCATCAATAAAAGCAGGTCGCAGTTTTCGAAGATCCATGTACAACGATGGTTTTTTACCTTTTAGTTTATACAATTGGCCACGAAGGTCATTGACAAATAAAACGCCCGTTTGCGGTTGATAGCTCAATTTTGTAATCCGGGTAAGAGGAAGATCACCGTTGTTATTTGTTTTTGGAAACTGTGTTATCTGCTTCAGATTAACAACAAGAGAAGACAATTTTATTTTTTCAGGAACAGGATCGGTTATTCCTTTATCATCTTTTTTTATTAAAGGGCCTGAAATCTTATTAGCGTGTACATAGGCAAGGACGGCATTTATCCCATCATCTTTAAGAGTAGAGAAAGATGGCATTACTGAATTAAATGTTTTTCGTAATTCTACGGTCCTTGCATCGCCGGATAAAAACATTCCCTGCGGATCTTTAATAAAATGATGCAGCCAGTCAACCGACGCTTCATCGGTAACGTGCCCCAGGGCAGGACCTATGCCATCTTGCTTTAAACTGTGACAAGAGGAGCAGTTTTTTTCAAATAAGGATTTTCCCGATGCAATAACAGCAGCATCTGTTGAAAAATATTTTTTATCTGTTGAAGATCCGTTGGCGCAGGAATTAAAAAAATATACAAGTATCGTTAACCAGAATACAGCACCTGTGACTTTTGGGAGATACATTAATTTTTGTTATTCATTTCATTTAACCGGATGCACAGCAATTCCATGTACAGGTGTGTCAGCATATATAACAATGTCCCTGACATCAAAATGCTGACCGGGAACCGGGTTTACTATTTTCAGCTTTACAGTATGTTTCCCCTTGGGTAGATTATACTTCCAGCACAAATCATAGCGGCGGGCTTCGCGGGCAGCGGGCAATGTCGGGGATTCTGTTAATATGCCATCAATGTATAATTCTGTAGTATAAATATATTTTGTAGCAATATCTTTCCAGTTCACCGCATCTCCTTTAACAACAAACCCCGTTCCTTCAAAATCAAAACTGAATTCATCTTTATTGGCTGACCAAACCGCATTTGTTTTAGCGACAGGGTAACAACCGGGAAAGCTTTTTTCAAATTTTACCGGCTTTGGCTGTTGCACCTTAATACTTATCTTATCCCCATTTATCTTCCCTCCGTTTTTTTCTATATTCAGCAAAGCATGCCGATAACTAATTTCGTATACTTTGCTCAGCGACATGGCAGTATATTTAAAGTCCATATCTTCAATTTCCTTTAGTCCCATTTTCCAGTAAGCGGGTATATTATTGTATCCTAATACAGCGCCAAGTATGCCCCCGGCAGTGGAAGGATTACAATCAGCATCCTGGCCGCACCGGGTTGCGATCTCCAGCGTTTTGGTAAAATTTCCCCCGCCGTATAACAATCCTATGGTAACATAGGCAGCATTTACCTTAGCATCAATATCAAAGGGTGCAAAAACCCCATCAGGGCACCCGACTTCACCGGCCCATTTTTTTTGCACTTCGAACCAGGTTTGCTTCCAGTCTCCAGGATATTTTTTATGCCAGGCAATTACATCGGCAATGCACTGATGAAATTCGCTTTTTTCGGGAATTGTTTTTAGAGCTCCGCTTACTATATAATTAATATCGCTTGAAATAAATGCTAATGCATACATAGCCCCGACATATACTCCTCCATACCATCCGTCGCCATAGTTCATAATGTGACCGATCTTATCGCTAATTGCAGAAGCGGTATTAGGCATACCGGGGCTCATCAAACCGGCAAAATCACTTTCAATCTGGTAATCAATGTCGTCAGCATGAGGATTATTCATCCAGTAGCCGCTCAAGGGGGCTTTGATCCCATTGAGAATATTATACCTGCCTACCTGGTTGGCATGCCACAATTCATAGCCGGCATGAGCAAAGGCACTGGCAAAACTATCCACCGGTGCATCTAACCCATACTTTTCAAACACATCAACAAAAGTCAGGTCCATGTACAAGTCGTCATAAAGCCCGGGATCATTGACCATTGTTTTTTTGAGATAGCCATCATACCATAATAAAGGCTGATCATCCCCAATAAAAGTTCCCTGAAAACGGAACTCATAAGGTCCTCCGAAGGTAACGCCGATTGTTTGCCCGGCCCAACCGCCCCTGATCTTATCTTTCAGGCTTGCGGAGGAAAGCGTAAGACCTCCGGATTGCGGATGTGCGCCTGAAAAGATCAATAAAAAAATAGCCGCTGTAATTATTCTTTTCATTTATGATGTTGTTTTCCCGGTATCAAATAATTTATTCCTTCTTAAACAATGAAAATTATACTTCATATAAAAGAGGGAAAAACTGTCCCTCCATCTTCTTTCCTTTTTTTATAAATGGAATTCCATCCAGAAAATCATCGTCAATATCCGATTGAGTGCCATCGGCAAATGCATTTAGCACAAAGGCCCTCCTGGAGCGGTTGGATTTATTTTCATACGACCCATGCACCAGCAACGGATGATGAAAAGTGGCATATCCTTTTTTCAATTCAATAGGTATTGGTTTAAATGCAGCTTTTTGTTCATCATTCAGGAACTCCATTAACCCGTTCATGTCGCCGGCTAATGCAGGTCTGTCAAGCAAACCCCAGCGATGACTTCCCGGTACATAATACAAACAGCCATTTTCCGTAGTAGCATCATCTAAACCTACCCAGCAGGTAAGGTGCTGCATAGGCCTGGTGCAGGTCCAATACGAGTAGTCCTGGTGCCAGGCTACCACTCCCCCGTGTTTGGCCGGCTTGCAAAACAACTGATCATGCCACAATCTTACTGAAACGTCTCCCAGCAATTGACTGGCAGCTCTTACAAAAACGGGGTTCCAGACAATATCATGGAATCCTTCAGTAATGCGCCAATGCCCCAATGAATGAAATAATACAGCGTCAGGGTCAGAGGATTCATTAGTATGAAATTCATAAAACAGGTGATGCGCCGGATGGTCAGGGTCAGCTATTTCGGCTTGTTGTTTGCATAACTCGTTAACCTGCCATTCTTCCAGCATTTTTATGCCGGATAAATAGCCATTTTCACGAAAAAAGGCAACCTGTTCATCACTAAGTTTGTACTTATCCCACTCCGCCTGCGTTTGAGGCGTTTTAAAAAAATCTGACAGCAAATAATGGTATTGCGACAAATCTTTTACGCTATTCATAAAACATGATTTTTATTGTTTGGCAGGAATAAAAAAATAATTTGAACCTGTTCTTCATAAATATAAAATTACCTGAAAAGAAAATTAAAAGTTGAAATAGAGCCCTGATTATCGTTTTAATTTTAAATAACTTCTTATAAAAAGAGGAGCTGCCCTAATACTGACAGCTCCGGGGACGATACTTTCTGCATTCTACCATGTTTCAGGAGGATATATCCCCTGTCTCGGGTGCGGATAAGGCAGGCCTTGTTTTACATCCCACCACATTCTTGCCGTCAGCACATCTCCTCCCTGAAATCTTGAAGCAGCTTCCTTCACATTGGCTTCATTCAGGAGGTATTCGGTAGCCGAATATGTCATTCTTCTCGGGATGATGCCGCCTGTATTTGTCGGGGCAGAACCAAGCCATATCAACGGATATCCTGTCCTTCTGTATTCGGCCCAGGCTTCATTAGCCTGGAACATGATCGCAAGATATTTTTGATCAATAATCTGCTTTAATTGTTGTTCAGTACTTCCTGAGAGCGTTCCTTCAGGGCCGGCAAGAAAAGTATTAATCTTTACCTGGTCCACATTATACATATTCATGGCTTGCTGAATGCCGGCAGCATACATCTGTTGTGCATTTTCGCCGCTCAGTCCCTCAAGTGCCGCTTCTGCCCTGAGAAAATAAACTTCAGCCGCGGAAATAACATTGAAACGGAACCGGGAGGCCCTGAAAAAATTTCCCGCCTGGCTCAGGCTATCGTTGGAGTATCTCAAAGATTCAGCGCCGCTTATGCTTATGGGCCTCCCGCGCCAGCCGCTTGCTATCATTGGGTTTTTGTTAAAATAAATGCCCACACGAGGATCGTTATTCGTAGCCATTAGCTCAACCGGGGTAAATCCTATCGCATATCCATTGATATAATTTTGCACGGAATCAATCACGAATGGATTCCAGTTATCCATATTGGGGTCAACATTAAAGTCGGTCGAAAGCAGTTTTGCGCTCTGGTCATCAGAAACAATCAGTCCGCCGATTACATCATTAATATTTGACTGGGCAAGCGCCTTGTTTACATAGCTTACCCTCACGGCCATACGTAACCTTAAAGAATTGGCAAATCTTTTCCAGGAATCCACGTCCCCGCCAAAAATCAGGTCTGTGCTGCCATAATTGTCCTTGGAGGGATCGCTGCTAAGTTGCGCCGTTGCGTTTTTTAAATCGTCAAACAATTGTGTATAGATGGATTCCTGCGTGTCATATTTCGGTTGAAGTATCACATTTTGTACGCCTTGTGTTGCCTGGGTAAAAGGAATATCCCCATACGTATCCGTCAGGGTTTGCCACAACCATACCCTGAAAATTTTGGCGATTGCATTTTTATTAGATAGTTTATCTACCCCGTTCGTCAAACGGATCACTTCCTCCATGTTATTCAGGTACCCCTTGTAGTGTCCGTCAAAGAGACCGCTAAAGTCCCTTACCAGGAACGGGTATCCGCCATCGCCGGGAGTAATATAATTCATCCACTCTGCAACATTTCCCCCCAACCCTCCAAAAACGGAATTTTTCATAACCTGGGTCAAAAGAGCGTCTACTTTTACCATATCCTGCGTTACCGTGCTGGGATCGGTATTGATTTTCTCAAAGTTTTTAGTACAGGACGGCATCACACACAGTAAGGCTGATATTGCAAGAACCGCTGCAAGATTATAGATTGATTTCATAAAATTTTTTTTTTAAAAATTAAAATCCAATGTTTAAGCTAAATCCAAGACTGCGGGTAGTAGGCATATTGGCAGCTTCATACCCCTGCGCAAAAGCTGTTGGAGCAAAAGCAGCTTCGGGACTTACTCCCATTGTCTTGAACATTGGATCCCTGTACAGGTATAGGAGATTTCTTCCTACTACGGATAGCCGGGCGGAAGTGATCTTAATCTTGGAAAGAAATGAAGGACTGAAATTATACCCCAGCGTAACTTCCCGTAAGGAAACCAAAGACGCAGAAAGTACAAAGGGTTCGGCAGCACCACTCCATGCCTGCATAGCCCAGTAGCCCTGACGATTAAGCGCAATAGTGTTCTCTTTGAAACCGCCATTCCCATCGGCAATCAATCCCTTGTTGATTAAGTTGTCAATATTTTCTGTAAAAATCCCCGTGCCCCTTGCTGTTTGATCATACCTGGTGTAAGAATACACCTGTCCTCCGTTTCTAACATCAATCAAACCGCTTAAAACAAAACCTTTAAAAGAAAAGGTATTTGTAAAACCGCCTAACCATTTTGGCTGAATATTTCCAAGCACCACTCTTTGATTATTGGCCTGCACCATGCCATTTGCATCAAGCAGCAATTGGCCTTTATCGTTCTTTAGAAATGGCAGGCCTACAATGTCGCCATAAGGATGACCGGGCCGGGCTTCAATAGCAGCGTCACCACTTGTGTAAAGGAGTTTGGTGGATAGCCCGGGATACAGCGAAATAATCTCAGATCTGTTTTTGGAAAGGTTAGCTGTGATATCCCAGGTAAACGAATTTCTGAGTTGTACCGGCCGAACTGTAAGGTAAAGCTCAACTCCCTTGTTGGTAACCTTGCCTGCATTCACCAGTTTGCTGTCAAAACCGGTAGGACTGGGGATCTGTACAAACATGATCTGGTCGGTTGTGGCAGAATTATAATAAGTAAAATCAAGAGATACCCTGTTACGAAACAAACGCATATCCGTTCCGATTTCCCATGAAGTTTTTAACTCGTTCTTAAGATTGGCAGAAGGTATCGCGGAATTAACATAAGCAAAACTCATCCCGTTAAACGCGTTGGTATAAACAGAATAGCCTGCCTGTGTCTGATAAGGAGCAGCGTCTGTTCCCGCCTGTGCCCAGGAGGCCCTTAGTTTCATATAGTTTAATAAGTCAGACTGCATCTTTAATGCATCTGTCATTACATAGCTCAGGCTCGCAGAAGGATAAAAAAAGGAATAATGACCTTTGCTTAACGAAGAAGACCAGTCATTCCTGGCAGTTAGATCCAAAAACAGATAATCTTTATACCCCAATTGTCCGGTGGCATATACCGAATTAATTTCCTTTCTCACCAGGCTGTATATTCCTTTTTGCACCTGCATGTTGGAGATTATGTACAAATCATCAATGTCCAGGTTTGATCCATAGGCTCCCGTGGAATTCAGCCTGTATGAATAATGGTTAGCCCCTGCTGAAACAGAACCGGTGAAATTTTTAGAAAGCTTTCCCGAAGCGCTTAACAGCAAATCCGAATTATTCTCGGCCACATGATCCTGGGCATTGCTGATATACCCGCCCAGGTTAGTAGGAGACTTTTGTCCTATCCTTATATTTTTCTCATCGGTGTAGGTGTCGGTGCTGGTGCGTAATTTCAGGTTCAGCCATTTTGTGAATTGATAATCCGCCGATATATAACCAATAAGGCGGTCTCTTTTGTCATCATTCAGGTATTCATTAAGTATCCAATATGGATTCATAGGGAAACCGGCAGTCCTGTAGCTTCGCATAGTCCCGTCAGGATTTTTATAATCCTTCAGCCAGTCTAAGTTCACATGGCGGGCTACATTGTTCAGAGAGTTAGTAATATTCAACCTGCTCGCGCCAAGATAAGGCCGGTTATTTGTATTCTGATGTATATAATTTGCTTTTGCTTCTACATGAAGCTTATCGGTAATATTAGCCCCGATCAAAAGATCAATGGTTTGCCTGTCAGATGAATTATTAGGTACAATCCCTTTGTTTGACAGGTTGGATACTGAAGCCCGGAAATTAATCCTGTCTGTTACGCTGGTTACAGACACTGTATTGGTAAAGGTTTGCCCTGTACGGTAGAATTTTGCGATATTATTTCTTGGCTGGGGGTTGTATGGAACTACCCCAAGATCGGGCAGGGTTTCAATACTGATCAAACGGCCATCCATAGGGCCACCCCAGTTATCATACATCCAGGATGCCTGCTGCGGATAATCGGTTCCATTAATATTTGCCGTTCCCCAACTGGAGAAGTCTCCATCATAGCCCATGCCCCATTTATTCTGGAATGTGGGAATACTATTAATCTGCTCAAAAGTGGCATTGGAGTTATACGAAACTCCGAGACCTCTTTTTGTACCTTTTTTGGTAGTAATAAGAATTACACCGTTAGCTCCCCGCGATCCATACAGCGCTGCGGCATTAGGTCCCTTCAATACCGACAAAGATTCAATATCATCCGGGTTGATGTCTTTAACGCCGTCTCCATAATCCCTCCCTCCGAAGACGCTGGCCTGGTCTAAGTTATCGTTGTTGATGGGAATCCCATCCACAACAAAAAGCGGCAGGTTATTCCCTCCAAGCGAACTGTTGCCACGGATTGCCACATATACCGATCCACCTGGCCCGGCAGACGAGGAATTAATCTGTACGCCGGCTATCCGCCCCTTCAGGGCATTAATGACATTCGTTTCATTGGCTGCTACCAGCTTAGAGCCGGCTACCTCCTGTATGGAATATCCCAAACTGCGTTTTTGTTTTTTTACTCCAAGCGCAGTTACAACGACATCCGATAATTGTTTTGAATCACTCGTTAATACTACGTCAATGGTAGCTCTCCCCCTGGTATTTACCGTTTGAGGGATATACCCTGCATACGAAAACTCAATAATTGCATTTTCATTGGGCAAATTAAGGCTATACCTTCCCTTTGAATCGGTCACTACTACAAGAGAGGAGCCTTTTAAGGTAACATTGACTCCCGCAAGTGGCATGCCTTCAACATCAGAAGTTACCACCCCCGATATCTTTTTGCTTTGAGCCTGGGAAAAGAGTGCCGATATTGCTATCAAGCAAACCAGGAAAATTCGTTTTTGTTTCGATTTCATCACATGACAATTTTAAAATAAGGATTAGTTTTGAATTATGAAGATAAAATAAAGGATTTGAAAACAAAAGATTTTTTTTACCTTTTTTATAAAAAAAATATTTTCAATTCTTTACACTTGGATAAAAAATAGCTATTTTTAGTAGCTGATTTTTTACTTTTACAATCGAAAAAGATAAAAAATGATAAAAGGAGAAGGGAAATCAACAGTAAGCCGAAGAATTAAAATCATAGATTTACTAAATTCCCATGGGCAGGTAAATGTAAAAGAGCTAAGTGAAAGCCTTGGAGTAACAGGTGTTACCATCCGGAACGATCTTGAACAATTAGAAAAGAAAAATATTTTGATCAGGGCAAGGGGTGGTGCAATTAAAATCAGCCAGGCACATTCAAATGAGGATTACCCGTTATCCGATAAACAGAAAAAAAATTTTACGGAAAAAAAAGAGATTGGGAAAAAAGCAAGTGAATTGATAGAGAACGACAATACAATTATTCTTGATTCCGGCTCTACTACTCATCAGTTGGCTAAAAACCTTAAGGATTTTCAAGACCTTACAGTAATCACTAATGCTTTAAATATTGCTACACTTCTGGCAGAGTATAAAAACATTAACGTTATAGTGCCTGGAGGGATTTTGAAGAAAAATTCTTTATCATTAGTGGGCCTTCCTGCCGAAAAAGTTTTCAGAGACTATTTCTGTGATAAATTGTTTCTTGGTGTGGACGGTTTCGATCTTGATTTTGGCATTTCTACTCCAAGTCCTGAAGAAGCATATTTAAACCAGCTTATGATTGAAATATCAAAAGAGGTCATTGTGCTGGCAGATTCAAGTAAGTTTGAAAGAAGAGGCTTTGCATTTATAGCGCCTGTAAATAAGATTAATACCGTGGTTACTGATAAAGGGATTACACAAGAGCAAAAAACAAAGCTCGAAACTATGGGGGTAAGAGTTATAATTGCCTGATTTTTTTTCTGCAACAGGAAAATTGGCAGGGCCATGATAGCATGCCGGCCACATTGCTGTGGCAATTGCAGATCGGTTGCAAATTGTTATGCAGTTCTTAGCCGTATATGTTGATTGTCTCGTCTGTTCTTTTTTACAATTGGTACTATTTCTCCTTGTTTACATGCTTCTGCAATTAATAAGATCCCGTCTTTCCTTGGGGCGATTTTCAGTAATAAATTTAAATAAAATACTAATTTAGGGCATTGCGAAAGTTACATTCCAGTCCTGTCAAACGGATATGCTAAGCAACTTACACAACCACTTACAGAATGAAGAAAATCAAACATTTGTCGAGCATCCCTCCTTATAAAAATAAGGAGCTTGCTGACATGCCAGGCGAAAGATGGGCGGACATTCCCGGGTTAGAGGGATACGGCATGGTTTCTAATTATGGACGAATAAAAAGACTTGAATTTGAAATAATTAATGTGCTGGGCAAAAAGATTAATTATGAGGAACGTATACAAACACAGAAGATCCAGCGTGGACTTAATGAGTTCAAAAAGGACTATAAAAGTCTGCTGCAGGCGAGAATTCAGGTAGATAAAGTATGTCATTCGATTTCTGTCGGACGGGTGGTATATTGTTGTTTCGTAGAAAAATTTGATCTTACAGACCGATCCATTTACATCACTTATAAAGATGGGAACGGGCTGAATACAACTCCCGGAAATTTAATTAAAACAGATTTAAAGGGTCTTCAGCAACTCATCATGAAAGCTGGCCGAAAAGACCTTCATTTCGGACACAGTGCCGAGAACCAAAAAGTATTTACCGAAAGAGGCCGGCAAGTGAATATAAAAGAGGTAGGGCAATATAATATGGAAGGTTATTTGATCAGAACTTATGAAAGTTTGTCGGAAGCTGCAAAAGCGACTAATGTTACTATTACGTCCATCAGTTCCGCAACAAGGGGGAAAGGCCTACTTACTGCCGGCGGATTTATCTGGCGTGTGGGGAAGATCAGACAACAAATTTCTGTCACCAGCATTCATAAAGCAATACGAGCAACGAAAGGCGAACCTGTGAGTCAGTATGACTTAACAGGTAAGAAAATACGCACGTATTTTAATATAACCCAGGCTGCCAGGGAAGTAGGAACAGACCGTAAAACCATCAGCGATGCTGTCGGCGGACGGATTCTTATCACAGCAGGCTCTATCTGGAGGAAAGGGGAAGCAGGATCAATAAATACGGATAGGGAAAAAAAATCTCTTGCGCTGCGCAAAGGCTATACGCTCAGTCAATATGACATTACAGGGAGAAAACTGGCAACATACCATAGCAGCAAAGAAGCTGCCCAATCTATAGGTGTGCAAACAGAACAGGTTAATGCGATGGCTATAAGAGATGATCTGCTGCTGAAAGGATGTATATGGCGATATGGTACTGCTCCCAAATTATCAAAGGAAGAGGTATCCAGGATAAAAGGGAACCTGAGGCAGGAAAAAGTGAGAGAAGTGACTCAATATGATCTGAAGGGTAAAAAAATCGGGTTTTTCTCTTCAATGACTGAGGCTGCTCGTGTAACTGGAATACCGTTAGGGTCTATTATGAGTACTGTAAATGGATATAAAGCAACCGGGGGAGGATTTATCTGGAGGAGAGGTAAGGGAAAAGCCACACTGGTACTACCGGCTACCCCTCGTCCTCTTGGACATAAACTGACTAAAGAAGTGTATCAATTTGATCTGAACGGGCAATTGATCCGATCCTTTCCAAGTATAAAGGAAGCAGCAAGATCAGAAGGTATTCATTTTACTACCATTTCGGCAGCATTAAGGGGAGACGCTCATACGGCGGGAGGTTTTGTCTGGAAAAGAGGTTATTTTTAATATTAGGTATTACACGTCATGCAAAAATACTGGCTGGAGAAAAGACATATAATTTTTTGAGAATTTCACGGATATTTGGCGCATCAGGTATTGTAGGGCTGTTTGGTATTCCTCTGCTACTGTCTTTGATGGCAATACGAAAAGAGCTATTTTGAGAATGGCGCGATAAACAATTGCTGGAGTATAGGGAAGTTTTGAACACTTTACCTCTTCATGACTTTTCAAATCATCCGCTTTTATTTTGTCAGTGATTAAATTTTTGGCAAACTAAGAAATATCTTTTCCGCATCAATTAATTTATTCATCAAAAGATAACTGCCATGTCATGCTCAAGACATCCGAGGCAAAGACGCCAACGGTATAATTCATTACCGTTCCATTCTCATTAATAACTTCATGCCAATACAAAAAGCCCTTGACGATTCATCCATGGAGGATAATTTGTATACGTAAAATAACAAAATAGAGCAATTTGGATGGGCTAGAAATGTTTTTAATCAGCATATTGGGATTGATTGGTTTGAAAAATATTAAACAAGGGTAGTTTTACTACCTTTGTAATAAAAATTATAAACTATTTTATTGAATTAGTTTATAATAAGTGATATAAAAGTAGTATGACTACTGTAAACAAAACAAAAATAAACCAGCTTCTCCAGGAGCACCCTTCTGGCATTGTTCTTCTATCATCCTGGCTTGTTAAGCAGGGATATAGCATTGATCTGCAAAAGCATTATCGGAAGACAAGATGGTTACAGTCTATCGGCAAAGGCGCACATATACGCGCAGAAGATAAGGTAGGATATGAGGGAGCTATCTATGCCTTACAAAGCCAAGCCGGATTGACTATTCATCCAGGAGGACGCACGGCGCTTTCATTGTTAGGTAAAGCCCATTATTTAGAGTTGGCTGTCAATAAAGTTGTTTTGTTCGGCGGCAGCGGGGAGAAGCTCCCCGCCTGGTTTAAAAAACATGATTGGGGTGTGAAAACAGATTACTATGAAACTTCCTTTCTCTCTCCTGATTTAGGGCTTACGGAAGTTGAGGTAAAAAGTTTTTCAATAAAGGTTTCAGGGGCGACCCGCGCCATCATGGAATGTTTATACCTGGCTCCTCAAAAGCAAGAACTCATGGAATGTTTTGAGCTTATGGAAGGGTTGAATAATCTTCCGCCAAAGCAAGTGCAGATATTGCTTGAAAACTGTCAGTCGGTAAAAGTAAAACGGTTGTTTCTGTACATGGCAGAGAAAGCAGATCACGGTTGGTTCAAATACCTTGATCTTAAAAATGTTGATTTGGGTAAAGGGAAACGCAGCATTGTTAAAAAAGGTGTGTTAGTTGATAAATACGGGATAACGGTTCCGAGAGAATTGGCAGAGCATGGAAAAAGTATATAGACGGCAAGTAGCATTATTATTGACGGTATTGCCGGAGGTCGCCAAAGAAAAATGCTTTGCGCTTCATGGCGGCACGGCGATCAATCTTTTTGTTCGTGACATGCCCAGATTGTCTGTCGATATTGATCTTACGTATCTTCCGATTGAAGATAGAGATACTTCTATCAAACATGTAACGGAGGCACTGGAAAGAATAAAATCAAATATTGAAAAAGTTGTGCCGAATGTACGCATCACTCCACGTTTGGATGCGGGAAAATTGCAAATTTCAGAAAACAAGGTTGATATAAAAATTGAAGTCAATTTGGTCAACAGGGGAGCTTTGACGGAGCCGAAAGAAATGCCGTTGTGCGAAAAAGCGCAGCATGAGTTTGAAGTATTTTGCACGATACCTGTTGTTTCATTAGGGCAACTATTCGGCGGAAAAATAGTTGCCGCCCTTGATCGCCAACATCCACGCGATCTATTCGACGTAAAATATCTGCTGGAAAATGAAGGATTCACACAAGAAGTAAAAGAAGGCTTCTTACTTTGTTTGCTTTGTAGTGACAGACCGATACATGAAGTTATTACACCGAACTTCCAGGATCAGCAATCTGCGCTTGCCAATCAGTTCTCGGGCATGACGGGTGAAGAATTTAGTTATGAGGAATATGAAAGTGTAAGGGAAAAACTCCTTGCAACGATTCACGAGCATTTGACTGACAAGGATAAAGAGTTTCTTTTAAGTGTCAAAAATTTGACACCTGATTGGAGCATTTATGATTTTCAGCATTTCCCATCTATCAAATGGAAATTGCAAAACCTTCAAAAGTTGAAAGAAGAAAATCCTGAAAAACATCAGGAACAATATAACGCACTAATGGAAAAATTGAAGAAAAAGACACCCAATGAGCCTAAGCAAATCTAACAAGCCCAAAAAAATAATGTGTTTTCTGATAAAGTGTTTCCTCATGATCAGAAGAATTTCCGGAAAACATATCAAACATTCTTTATAGAATTGAATCCGGCTTTTGCCCATCCTGGAGTTAGATAAAAAATTTGGTGAAATTACTAATATACACTTTGAACACTCACGTATCCCTTTTTCTATGGATTCTCGTAGGCTATCTCCCAAGTTTAATGAGAATTCATCATACCATACTGGACATTGGAGCCTCTGTAAGTTTTGAGCTACCAGAAAGGCAATGTCTTTTTTATCTCTGCTGTCATGGCTAATGAATCCTAATGGGGTTTCAAACTTATTTCTCTCATTCCTATAGGCATGCGATTTAAATTGTAAATCAAATCCTTTGCTATGAGTAAAATCACACAAGTTTGAAATCTCCGTGTCAGTTAAATTATGTTCCGAATAATTATAAATTCGCTTTGACCTTGCTAAATCTCGCATTGCTTTGGATTTTTTCTCTCCATAGGATCGAAAAAATATCTCATAGCCATTCATTGTTGAAAATTCCAGAAAACCATGAAACGTTTTAAATGATGGCAAAGTAGTAACTTCTCCAACATGAGAGTCAGTAATCATATTTACGGCAGTGTTTACCGCATTGAAAACAGGCTCCTTAGATAGTTAACCCTCAAAAAGTCAATTTCGAAATTTTGGGGCATAAAAATCCGATAA
>CAYWVB010000090.1:0-14909 GCA_964461595.1 uncultured Terrimonas sp.
CAACATTTTTTTAATCAAATTCCTTAACTAAACGACATTGGATTTCAATCCGTTGAATGATAAAGCCGCAACATTATCACTACTATCTCCCTCCCCCCGTTACCGCCTGACACGGGTGATATAACGTTCTCGGGGAGCAGGGCTATGCACCGGATCAAAAAACTTAATGAGCAGGAAGCCGGCAATGAAGCCACCAATATGTGCTGCATAAGCAACGCCGCCGCTATCGGCGCCGCCAAGCATACCTAACCCGCTGCTCACCTGGAAAGCGATCCACAAACCCAGCGCCAGCACCGCAGGAATAGATATCCTGAAAATAAAAAAGAAAGCATGCACCCTGCGGGTGGGAAATAGCAACAGGTAAGCTCCCAGCACGCCGGATATTGCCCCCGAGGCGCCAAGGCTGGGCGCGAGCGAGTTCTGATTCAATAGTATGACAGAAAAAACGTGGCTCAATGAGGCGATCACACCGCAAAGCAGGTAGAAAACAAGATAGCGGAAATGACCGATCCTGTTTTCAATATTATCGCCAAATATCCACAGATACAATATATTGCCCGCAAGATGCAGCCAGCCGCCATGCATGAACATGGAGCTGAAGAGCGTGAAATATACAGATACGGGTGTAGGCTGCAGTCCCGGCATTTCAAACTGCTGGCCGGTATACGGATCTACAATAACCTGGGATTGGGTAATAATATCATTGCCGGTGAGGATCTCTGCCGGAATGGTTGAAAAAGCATACGTGAAAAAAAGATTATGCCCGGCGCCCTGCAGGAAAATAAAGACCAGCATATTGGCAGCGATCAGCAGGTAATTAATATAAGGCGTGACCGAACGGTCGGAATTGTCATCCCCTACAGGTAAAAGCATAGCCGGCATTTAGTATGGGAAGATAGTAAATATAAGGCATAAGGCGTAGGCTTAAAGGTGTAGGGTTGAAAACGTTGCTGACGCGAGGCTCACCCTGTGACTGCAACGTTTTACGAAACAGGAAGGGCCTTACCTCCGCCTTATACCCTACACCTTACATCCTACACCTTACACCTTACACCTCTCCCCTACAATATCTTCTTACTATCCGTCATAAACACCCTTGTGCTCACGGTATAAGGATTACCATGCACATCTTTGTATTTAAGATCCACGTAGAAAGCCCGGTATCCCGACTGCGGGAGCGGCTCTACGATCTTTATCTTTCCTTTTTTGGCCATGCGGGTATCATCGCTGGTCCAGTTGTCATTCCTGAAGTCAGTATCCGGCGAATCAGCATGCCATATAATTACATCGGTGAGCTCGTCTTTGGTAGCTTTGATATTCACTTTCACTCCTTTCCTCGTCACGGAAGTAGTCCATTCACAGTTGGGGTAAGCAGTATTTGTCATGGCGGTACCGAAAAACGCGCTCAAGGCTTCGAATGCACTTTTACCATCACCCAGCCCATGACCGGCATTAGGCACATAATGCAGCAGGTTTTTGCCGGGAATGCTGTCGAGATAATTTTTAATATTATCTACCACCCAGTATTCATCGTTAGTGCCCATAAAGATCATTTTGGGCATGGTAAGCATTTTGCGGTAAGAGTAGGGATCCACCATTGTAGTTACAGCCATGCCGCTTTCTGTCCTGGAGCCCTGCGGTATACCAAGTTTTACATAATCTTCGATCTGGACACTGTAATCTCCTAATGCTTTTATCTGGTAATCCAGGCTTACCGGCATATTCAGCACATCAATTACCATGGGCCCGATAGCCTGTACACGTTCATCGCTGGCGCCGGTAAGCCAGGTGGTCCATCCGCGCTTGGAGGCGCCGGAGATCACAAAGCGGTTCACATCGTGGTGGAGCTGTTGCTTGGAGAACTGCTGAACGGCATCCATGGCACGCACGGCACTTTTTACCATCGGGAACAAAAGCGGCCAGGTATAATCGCCATCCTTTTTAAAATTGTGCAGGGTAAATGATATCAGCGCATCTTCCGTTAAGTCATCAAACAAAGGCTGATTGGGAACCTGGCGCAGCACTGCAACAATAGCCTGGTTGGTGGCAGCTATATCCGCCATGCCTTTATTAAACTTATCGTCTCTGCCATTCCAGTTAGGCAACCCGTTTTTTACAGAACCGCCTGTGATAAAAAGTAATGCACCGTCATGCTTGTTTTCTTTAGGTACCAGCACCGTAAGCTGATGTGTCCATACAAATTCTCTCCATTTTTGAGAGGTCAGCAACAATGCATAGGCCTTCACCCCGCCTATGTCGTAAGTATCTTTTACTTCCCAGCTAAAAGTTGCATCCCCATTGCGGAGATAACTTTGCAATGCTGTTGCCGGTGTTACTGCGGTCTGCGCCAGCGTTGTGGCTGTGGTTTGCGCCAGCATCAGCTGACTGTATACAACTATCAATCCTGCTAATAGTACTTTCTTCATCTGTATTTGTTTTAAGCTATCGGCATTGAGCTATTAGCCCTGAGCCTGAGTGATTAGAATTTATTTTAAGGTGAATAGCGAATGGTAAACGGTACTTCACTTTTCATGTCTCACCATCAAAAGAGTGGAACAACAAACGTCAAATAATAGACATGAGACAACACTCACTGAATCCACACCGCTGAAAGCCCGTCGCCCATAGCTCACCGCCTACAGCCTTACTGCCCGTCCGGCGAAGGGCTGTCTTTCACCAGCTTCAATGCTTCATCAATATATATTTCGCCGGTCATCTCGCCAAGGCTGGTCTGGCTTACATAGTGATAGCGCTGGAAGCTGTTAAAATCCACTTTGGTGAGCATATAGCCAAAAGCGTCATTCGTCAGGCCAAACAAAAAAGGCTGTTTGGTATGCATTTTTCTTTTTACATAATAGCCGATATTGGGCAGTGCTTCTCCGGGTATGGAAAGTACCTGTGCCGTTCCGATGTTCAGGAGGTTGAGTTGGGTGACAGCATGATCCGTATCCGGGTTGCCGGCAGAAAGATTTACCGGGGAATGGGTCAGGATATACTTCATGATATCAGCATCAATAGGGAAACTGATCTTCCTGGCGGTACAATACAGGCTGGGGCTGGTTTGTACAGGCGCATCCGCTACAATACGCAGGGCTTCATCTGCCAGCAGCTCGCCAATACGGATGCATTCCTGCCAGTCGTTGGCTTCGCCGCCATTGGGCAGGCGATTATCCGCAGTGACCATGCCGCCCTGGGCGCCGTTCATGAACAAGGCTATCCCTCCCACCTTAGACTCAATGCGGCTGTATAACGGGCCACACAGATCAGGGCTGCAAATACCCTGCTTAGAGCCAATGATCTCAGGGTGCACGGCATAGTTTACCAGCGTGGCTATCGGCTTACCTTTACGGCTACCCGAAGCAGCAATTGCCTGTATCACTCCGCAGCGGGGATCATACAGTTGGGGAGCATAATAGTTGTAGGATATCTTTCCTTTCACTTCGTCAAAAGCTATTTTCAATGAAGCAGGTTCCAGCTTGCTGACAGCTTCGTTTACCGCATCTGCTATCTGGTGCACACACCAGTCCAGGTACTTCAGGTCGGCATGCGATACTCCCTTTTCATCGGGGAAGCCATACGCGTCAGGGCCGCTGTGCGTGTGTGTAGCGCCGATTAAAATGTTTTCCGGTGGAATACCTTTGACCAGGGCTCTTGAGCGGTTGCCTAACACCGACGGCCACCCTAAGTTATCCACGTTCACCATAGCAATACGGGTACCGCCTTTTTCCAGCACAAGCGCCCGCGCATACAGTTCTCCCTGCTTAACGGAAGCAGGCTTTGGAGTACCTATTCCTCCAGATACCGGCAGCAGAGGATCGGGTGTAATGACCCTCACTGCGGCTCCGGCTTTAAAGGTCTGGCTGTAGGTATCAGGATTGAAACTAATTAAACAAAGCAAAAAAATAAATATTCTTATATGCATCTTCTGAACGATTATCTCTCCAATTTAAAATATTGGTATAAGATGGAAGGCGGAGGGTATAAGGGAGAAGGCGGAAGTGATTTGGCCTTATGCCCTACCCCTTACACCCTATACCTTATGCCTTCTCCCCTACCACGGTTTCCCCGTTTCCTGCACAATCCAGGGTTGGGACCATGGGCTGTTCTTAGCGCCATTTCCGCCTAAGCTGGAATACGGGGTGGTCTTAAGGTTATTATTAGCAGCTTCTACATTGGCTCCATTCAGGTTTCTCTCTCCCAACGGGTAGTAAAAACGCAAAGGGAGCTCCGGCGCTTTGGTAAGTGTGGTTCCGTGTAATTCAGGGTAACCTGTTCTGCGCCAGTCAAACCAGGCTTCTGTTGCCATGCTCCAGCTTGCTATCCACTTCTGGGTAATGATCTGTTTAACAGTACCGTCATAAGCAACTTCAGGCTGGGCAATATAAGCCGGTGCATCAGCTCCCAATCCCCACACCGAGAAGGAAGCGGCAATTCCCTTGTTATAATGATCTTCCGCATCGCCCGCGTTCCATCCTTTTGCCGCTGCTTCTGCCAGAATGAAATGAACTTCTGCCGCGGTCATCAGCCTTACCTTGGTGCCCCCGGCATTTCCCTTGGCAAAATTTTTGTTCACCCATGATACATGCGTATTGTGAGAAGCCTGCTGCGCATCAGGGCTCAGGTTATAAGTTTGCGGTACACTTAATGCTACCGGCAACCCCACATAATAAGGATCCTGGTTGATATCATTTGTGGTAAATCCTTTTGCAGAAAGAAACTCATTGGTTATGATCAACACTCTTGGTCTGAGTACACCATTAATAGTAGTATCATATACCACTTTACTTACATTTCCGGAAAGATCGGGGTCAACATATATAGATTCCGTAACAGGCTCAGCCCATGCCCTGATCCTTGGATCCTTTCTACTTAACAACGCTTTTACCAGGGTGTTGCACATTTTGATCCTTATATAATTGGTGCTGTCTGACTGGGGAACGGCAAAAGCAGGCCAGGAATCCATGTCGCTGTTCCCCGGGAAACCCATTGCCGGTTCATCTGCAACAGCAGTGATAACCGGGTATTTTGACGGATCTCCTGCTATTTTTTCAATTCCCTGCTGTGCAACCGAAGGAAGCTTTTCCGAAAGTCGCATGTAATACCGCAAGGCAAGAGAATTGGCAAATTTTCTCCATTTAATTGGATCACCTGCGTAATAAATATCCGCCGGCCCGGTTGAGCTGTTAAAGGAAGACTCGTCTAAAAGTGTGTTTGCTTTTTCGAGATTAGACAGGATACTATCGTATATGCTTTGCTGGGCGTCGAATTTGGGAAAAGTGTTTTCAGCGCCTCCCAGGTTTCCTTTTAATGCATCGCTGTAAGGAGCATCACCCCACAAATCAGTTATCAAACCAAAAACAAGGCTTTTCATCACCAGTGCTATGCCCTGGTGCAGGGGATAGTTGAGCTCTACAGCTTTGTCATATACAAACTGATTATTTCTTAAGATATCATAATAACCACCCCAGTCATTAGAATTTCCCCAGTCGTAGTTATTATGTCCGCCTGCCCAACCGTCTTTCTGTGTATGTTGCATTACGCCTGCTATATCAAGATATCCCAGATTAACAAATGCTCTTCCGGATTCCGTCAATACGGTAGACAGCACTAAATTCGGATTAGCGGTGGAAGGGTCTGCACCATTAGGATTCTCGTTAAGTTCCACAAGGTGTTTCTGACACGATAGCCCTGCAACCACTGATACTATCGTCAACAATATTATATAAATCTTCTTCATATAAAAAAGGTATAAATGTCTTAGAATGTTATATTAAGTTTCACCCCTATTGGTATAGCCCATGGTGTGACATTGTATCGCTCAATACCCTGCTTAAATTGTATTCCGCCCTGCACACCTGTTGTGGGCTGAAATGCATTCTCGGGGTCAATACCAATTTTGGCTTTGGTCCATAAGATCACATTCCTGGTGTACACGCCAAAACTGGCATCCTGTATTCTCAATGATTTCACCAACGACTGTGGCAGTCCATAGGTAAGCGATAGTTCTCTTAACTTAATATAAGAAGCAGAGAATAAAGTGGGTTCCATAAAATCCCATCCATTGCTTACCGCATATAACAGCGGAACAGTTCCTATGTAATTACCACCAGCATCCTTTTGAAGTATATTTTCTCCCAGGTTTTCTATATACCCTGTAGGGTTACCGTTAGGGTCATATCCTGAAGCATACACTCCCGGGGCGATCAAACCGCCATAAGGCAGATTAAATCCGGCTATAGATACCGGGTAGCTTGCCCTTTCCGGCGTAGGCCAACCTATTCTTATAAATCTTTGATCATGGGGTATTATCAATTCATTTGCATGGGCAACCAGGTAATCCCTCAATTCTTTACCGCTCATGGTACCCGGATCCCAGAAATTATCGAATTGCAGAGAGGCTCTGCCGTCTTCAATGCCATAGCGATAGGTTTGAGAAACGAACTGTCCGCCATTCCTCCAGTCAAGCGTGGCGCTCAGTGTCCAGCTTTTCCAGCTAATGGAAGTTTGTACTCCCAATATGAAGCGGGGATTAAAATTGCCAATTTTGTTTCTGGTCTGGAGACCATCCAATGCTACCCACTTGGCGCCATCTTCATTTTTTTCATCCAATAAAGGCCATCCATAATAAGGTGATGATTTGTCTTCCACTACCCTTAGCTTAGGTCCGTAAATATCTCCCACTTCTTCTCCCAAAAACGTATAGGCGCCTCCCTTGGCATCTTCCCAATAAGTAAAATAAGGCATTTCATCAGCGAGCTCCATTACTTTCGTACGGTTGCGGGTAAGATTAGCACTGATATCCCAGCGCCAGTTGCGGCTTTGAACAGGCGTACCTCCTACAGTCAGTTCATAACCGTAGCTACGGAGCAGACCGGCATTGATATTTTTTGAACTATACCCGGTGGAAGATGGTAAACCGGTGCTGAATATCTGATTCTTATTATCTACCAGGTAATAAGTAGCCGCTAAGCGGAACCTGTTCCTGAACAGGTTAACATCTATGCCTGTTTCATAAGAAGTAGCCAGTTCTGGTTTAAGGTTTTCATTGAGTAAGGTTCCGGAAGTAGTCAACCTGGGCACATCTCCCCAGGTACCGGCATTGCCCAACACGCTATACAGCATATAAGGGCTGGCATCATTACCTGCCAAAGCGTAACCGCCTCTCAGTTTAATCAGATTTATTTTCTCTGATGTAACACCTAATACTTCATTCATCAGTATACTCAAAGAGGCCGAGGGGTAGTAATAAGGTACGGCATTGCGTAAGGTACTTGACCAGTCATTACGACTGGTAAGATCAAGATAAATCATATCCTTAAACCCGATTGTTGCCATCCCGTATAAGCTGTTGACCCCTTTTTCAAAACGGCTGTTGCCATAATTAAGATTGGCCGGGAGGATGTTCTGGATGGTGAATACCCCCGGAACAATCAGGCCTGTACCATTTTTAGTGCCTATACTTTCAGAAGAACCGTTCAGATAGCGTATATTTCCTCCGGCCGAAACGGAAATATGAAATGCATTCAGGTTTTTCTTATACGTAAGAAGGAAATCCGCGTTACTTTCAAAATTCTTCAGGTTGGTTATACCATAGGCGCCAAGAGGATCCTCGGTATAGCCATTCGCCATTTTAGTTTCTCTCTTTTCATTAAAATTGTCCAACCCATAGCGAAGCATCAGGCTGAGATCATGGGTGATCTGCCAGTCGGCTTTTAAATTACCATATACCCTGTCTCTCACAAATGAATTATTTACCTCGTAGGCCAGAAAATAAGGATTATTAGCTGAAGGATGTGTAGATACTACTGCAAGTCCTTCCTGCCCCGGTACCCAATAATTTTTCAAATCCCGGATATCATTATTTGGAGAGACCGCATAAGCCCATTGTAAAGGATTGGCGCCTCTTTCTCCGGCCGGACGGTTATTCGACCTGTTCCTGCTGAAATCAATATTGGTGCTCAGCCGGAAATTTTTAGTTACTTTAAATGAAGAATTAATATTTAATGTATTACGGAAAAGGTCTGCATTAGGCACGATCCCCCTGTTACGCATATCCGACAGGGAAATACGGTAATTCATTTTTTCCGTGTTACTGGCAACGGATACACCATTGGTTGTGGTTATCCCGGTTTGAACAAAATTCTTGACATTGTTGGGATGAGAAACCAGGGGAATAGCGATTTGGTTACCGTTTTCATCCAACGGGCTGTTCCATTGTATAGCATTATACCCCCTATCCAATTCAGGGCCTCCTGCGCCGCCCGACTCATCAATAATTACATTATCCGGGTTGAAACGCGGATCTGATACCCCGAGAGGATCGGTAAACAGATTACCCGATATGCTTACCGGAATAGCCGGGAAAATGCCACTTGCATATTTTGTCTGCCATTTTAAAAACTTATAGGGTTTCTCAAACACAGTATTAGAAATAACGTTAACTGTTGTTTTTTCAAGTCCCTTTCCGCTTTTGGTAGTGATCAGCACCACACCATTGCCGGCTCTTGAGCCATACAGCGCAGCGGCACTGGGTCCTTTGAGAACGGTTACACTTTCAATATCATCAGGATTAAGCCCGCCAATGGAATTTCCGTAGTCCACCCGGTTGTCAGTACCCACCTGGCTTATATTATTAAGTGTATTGGCAATAGGCACACCATCTATGACGAACAATGGCTGATTATCACTGCTGAGGGATGTAGCCCCGCGGATAACCATGCTTACGGATGATCCTGCAGGCCCGGTTTGGTTAATAGTAACACCGGCCACTTTCCCCGACATGGCATTCAGCACATTTTCCTGGGCCACCCGGTTCATTTCTTTGCCGGCTACTTCTTCCACTGAATAGCCCAGTGATTTCTTTTCCCGGGTAATACCCAGCGCCGTTACTACTACGCCGGAGAGCTCCTGTGCCGCACTTTCAATGGTAGCATTCACCACAGAGCGGCCCGACACGGCTACTTCTATCGTTTTATACCCCACAGAAGTGAATACCAGTACACTATTCGCGTTTTTAACGGTAATTGCATAATGCCCGTTATTGTCGGTAGTGGTTGCATTTGATGTGCCTTTTTCCGTAACCGTTACCCCTGCAACAGGGCCGTTTTCATCCTTTACCGAGCCACGCACCGGATACTCGGCTGCAACAGCAGCCAGATTTAAAAATAATACCAGGCTGAAAAAGAATAACCTGGTCATAAAGCAGCAATTCCTCATAACAACTGATTGGTTTAATAAAAAGAATTTGTTTTCAAGTTAAGATTCTATACCCCGCTCACTGTTTTTCGAGCAAAAGATTCATGGGAACACCGCCTAAACCAGGAATAGTAATGGTAATTGCAAGGTTCAGTGTTGAAGCAGTAATATCGTTTATCCAGTGAGGGTCTCTTTTTTCCTTAGTGGGAAATAATGCCAGCACGGAGCTGTAGACCTCCGTATCCCATGTACCTGATTTACCTGCTACGGGTAAGGAAAAAGCTATAGAATAATCATTGTCACCTTCTACTTTATAAGTACCGTCAGCGGCGAAAGTATATACGTTGTTGCGGGTAAATTCAAAAGGATTTGCTCCTGCCATAGCTACCAGCAGGTAATTGATTGTAGGATCATCCAGCATGCTGCTGCCTGCTTTCAGGGGAATTTTAGTACCCCCAACCTTTACCGATGTAGATACTCCCAGTTGAATATCTTTTTGTTTCCAGGTACCTGTTACCCATTCCTTTTTGGCCGTGGCAAGGTCTGTTGCAGGGGCTTTATCTTTTTTACAGGAAGCAATAAAAAATAGTGACGCAATAAGCAGTGTTATAATATGCGCTTTGGATTTTCTTTTCATGAGCACATGGTTTGGGTTTAATGTTTGAGGTATTTATTTTTAATTACGAAAATGCACGATCAGTTAATAAAGCATTCCCCACCGGTGAATTTCATACAAGGTTTAACACAAAACGAGTAGCTGTTGCCCTAAGATCAACCCCGTACATTTAATAATGACCGCTGTCATTTTATTAAACCCTTCCCCTATGCTGCAATCGTTTAATGAATTAGAACCCAATTTTATTCAAAATGCACAAACTAACAAATGTTAATTATTATAAAAAGGATAGCTTAAATTCTTATAGGTTTTACTGAAATAATAATGATTGCTATCAAGGCAGGTTACAGGTTACCTCTCATATTTCACGTTTATCGTCACAACTTATCGCTTACCACTGCTCACTATCCACTTATGAGGCAGCATAACAGCAAGAACCTCCGGGCTAAGCCGCCGCGGAGGTTCTTATATAACATAAGGGATCAGGGGTACATGGTCAGGCGCTAGCTCAAATTCATTTGCTTGCGCAGGTTCAGCATGGCACGAAATGCAAGATTATTTACCGACTGGTAGTTCATGCTCAGCTTTGCAGCGATCTGCTCATAGGTGAGCCCTTCAAAAAAACGCAGCTTTACCACCTGCTTTTGCCGGGAGGTGAGATTGGACAATGCATTATTGAGCATGGCGGTCTGCTCCCTGGCAAGATCGGATAAAACAAGCGCTTCCTCTACATTCTTTTCTTCATCGGCACGCTGATCACTGTCCGCAAGTACACTGATGACAATTTTTGCTTTTATTTTCTTCAGTATAATGCTTTTCAGCACCTTGGCAAGATAGCTGTAAGAATAATTGACATCCCCGATGCTGTTGCGGTAATGCCAGATCTCAATAAATACTTCCTGGAGAGCGTCTTTGGCAAGCTCCCTGTTGTCAGTCATTTTGATGGCAGTGCTGAACAACCTGTCTATATAGGCGTCGTACAGGTAACCGAGGGCATCAGGGTTGCCTTCTTTTAATTCTCTCCAGCAGGCAGCATCATTTTGAAATATACTTTCCGGCATAAAAATCGTCGGTTTAAAGTTGCAGTTTAGTTGGGTTTCCCGGTTATTATTACCGCGCTCATTTCAAGGTTCAAGATTATCCCAATTTTAAAAAACAGCCAATGTTAATTCTTACAAAAAAAATAGCAGAAATTATGATATAAAAAAAGAGGGCTTCACTGTGAACCCTCTTTTACCAGTATATTATTTTATTGCTATTATCTGAATGTATAGCGTACAGATGCGCCAACATTACCCGCATAAAAACTGTTGTAATAGCTATAAGGTTTGATCAACGCAATAGTAGGACGAATATCTGCAGAAACGTTCAGAGGTATATTAGCAAACTTATAATCCACACCACCGGTTGGAAATATACCCAAACCAAAACCTTTATAGTCATCATAATTGGAGAAAGTATTGAATGCAGTAGCGCCACCACCAATGAACCATTTAAACCCTTCAATACTTCCTATTGGAAAATGATGCTGATAGGAAGCAGAAAAAGAAAGATTAAACCAATTGTAGGAAGAAATATAGGTATAGGGCCTGAAGCCAAGGTTAAGCTCCAATGCCCCGGGTGCTGTAATAAATGTTTTATAGGATGCGGCAATGATGTCATAATAACCTCCTCCTGCACGCAAGCCTATCCCGCTCTTATAGCTGCTGCCGTCCTGTGCATGCAATGAGGTGGCAGAAAAACTTAAAACGAATAAGAATGCCGGAGCAATGAATAACTTTTTCATAAATGATTTTTTTTTGACGAGAAATATTATACAAAAATATTACAACAGGCAGGTAATGCAATAGTTACCGACGATTTATTATTAAAGTTAAAAAATCATTAGTTCATTCCCGTTATGGCTGCTCCCAACCGAAAGCCGGAAGAACCCATCCTTGCAGCAAAGCTCTCCTGCGTCATTTCGAGTTAACTATTTAGAAAATACGTGAACGGCAACAAGCTGATGATTTTGTAATCCTCGCAGGAAATACAAAGTTTTTCACCCCTCTGCCCGGCCCATTGGAATACACCCCCTGGCCAGCTCAGTTGAAACGGCGGGCATAAAATTCACCCTCCGTAACATTCAGCTTCTTGGAATAATCATTATTATACAATACCCCTGAGAAATTGCCTTTGATATAGCCCGAAGCCGCTTCCGTAACTTTTATTACTGCATTCGTTTCGGTACCGGAGGGCAGGGTCGGCGCAAATTCTTCCATCCAGGAGAAATAGTTGATCCCGCCTTCATCTATATATACAAGATTGGCCAGCTTTGCCTTTTGCATGCCGGATGCGCTGGTAGTGTAGCTTGTATAAGAAAGCCCTGTCTGGGTGTCATTGTCTGTGGCAAGCAGGAGTGTCATGTTGTTTTTATTGGCTACAAGCGCCTCTTTCAATCCTGCCAGCGAAGTATTGTGCTGTAAGGAAGTGATCTTATTAAAGGTACCTTCCACCTGTGCTTTGTGTTCCACCAGCGTACCATTGATCTTGAAGCGCATATAATAGCCGGAGCCGTTGCCTGTTGAACCATTATCTTTTTTGCAGGAACAGGCCATCACCATAATGCCCGCTAACAGGAACATACATGAAAAAAAGCGGGGGAGGGAATACTGTTTCATATAATAGAAATAGTTTAAAATAAAAAAATCAAGACTAAATTACTCCGTCCCTTCCGAAAACACTAGAGAAATGCTTTTTTCTTTTTGCATCTTTTGGCAAACAATATTGCCGGATGGAAAAAATATCACCAAAAACCTGCAACCTGATACTCCCTTCCCCTATTCCCCTTCAAGCGACACTTTTTCTTTTTTCTTTGCCTGGCGCAAACGGTAGTTGAACGTAAGATTTGCCTGGCGCATCCTTCCCTGTGAATTTGTTACAGTATAGAAATCTTCTCCCTGTATGACGGAGCGGTATTTCCTTGAATTAAAGATATCCACCACATTGAGTGTAATAGTAGCATTGTTTTTCAGTATATCCTTACTTACCGCGAAGTCCATAGTGGCGAGAGATTTTCTCCTGCCCTGCGGTGTTCTTTGCGGGGCTTCATAGCTGCCGCGCAACTGTATGTCCGTATTCTTCCACACCGTGATCCGCGAAAGGAAACGGAGCAACCAGCTATAGGTATCGCTTTTAAAAGAGTCGTCCAGGTTGCTGCCATCCGTAATAGCGCGGAAAAAATTAAAGCTTCCGTCCATCTTCCACCATTGCCAGGGCGAATAAGAGCCGGTAAGCTCTGCGCCAAACGAATTTTCGGTAGCCAGGTTTTGAGGAAGTGTTACGGAATTACCCGATGCATCCACCTTCCGTACCTGCATTATTTTGCCTTTGGTATACCTGTAATAGAAGGAAGTGCTTATGGAAGCGCCGCCCAGGTATTTGATATGCCCCGCTTCAAACGAATTGGTGAACTCAGGGTTGAGATCGGGGTTGCCGCTCCAGTAATTGCGGTTATCGCTATAGGTCATAAAAGGACTAAGATCGTTATAGGCCGGTCTGCGTATGCGCCTGCTATAGCTTACCTGCACAGCATGTCCTTTGGGCAGGTCGTAAGTGACATGCACACTGGGAAAAAGATTGGTATATTTCCTGGGATTTACTTCATTGGTTTGTTTGAGCGTAGTGGTAACATCAGTAAGCTCTGCGCGCAACCCCGCCTGGTAGGAAAACTTCTTCACCTTATTGCTCAATATGGCATATACTGCACTGATCTTTTCATTATATACAAAATTATTGGTGAGCCCGGGCACTTCAAACCAGCTCTCATCTTCGTTTTGCTGAGTGACGGTATAATTATTGGTCATATCCCTGAAGCTGCTTCTCAACCCGGTCTCAAACTTTGCCTTTTCACCAAAGGGATGCACATAATCCGCCTGTACCAGGTATTGCTTTTCGGTTTCATAATTTACAGCCCGCTGCAAAAGGTAGGGAATACCGGAATGGCTGCCATCAGGATTATAGATATCTTCACCAAAGAACTGGTCAGAATCCTCCCAGTTGTTAAGATACCTTACATCGGCTGTCAGCTCCTGCCCTGCCCTTTTAAAATTGCGCTTATATGTAAGGGCATATTCTGAATTAGGCTCTGTTTCAGTCTCATCCTGGGTACGGTAGCTGATATCAACAGGATTTTTCAGGGAATTGAGATAATCATGATATACGATATCAGAATAGCGCTTCCCTTTGCTGATACGGTAAGTATAGGCCGCGGTGAGAATATTCCTGTCGTCAAAATAATAATCCAGCCCTGCCCTCGCCGTATTATAAAGCCCCTTTAAATGGTGCTCCATATCCTTGGTGCTGATAAAGGTGGTATCATTCCTGTAAAACTCCTGGTACTGGCTGTTCTTACCCGGCGCATTGCGATAGGAAGTGGTATAGTTAATAAAGAAGTTCAGGTTTTTCTTCCGGTAATTCACATTGGCTGCCACACCAAAATTTTCAGGGTATCCTGCAATGAGATCAAAAGACCCGTTAAAGCCTTCTCTTTTTTCTTTTTTCAGAATAATATTGATAATGCCGCCCATTCCTTCGGCCTCATAGCGTGCAGAAGAGTTGGTGATGATCTCCACCCGGTCTACCATGCTGCCCTGCAGCTGCTGAAGGCCCGCACCGCCTTTAATGCTGACGAGGCCGGATGGCTTGCCGTCAATCAAAATACGGACGCTGCTGCTGCCCCGGAGGCTCACATTGCCGTCGGCATCTACAGCCACCGAAGGAATATTGCTCAATATGTCGGCAGCATTCCCTCCTGCATTGGCAAGATCTTTTCCAACGTTGAATATCCTTTTATCAAGAGATAATGTCATACTGCTTTTTTCTGCACGTACCAATACTTCATCAAGTGTTTTGGTGGAGGCTTTCAGCCTGATCGTTCCCAGCTTATGAAGCGGGTGACTTGCTGAAAGCTGCAGGAGGGGCGATTGATAGGGGTCGTATCCGATGAAATCAATTTCAACCCGGTAGCTGCCGGGAGGCGCGCTGATCGAAAATTCACCATTCTCTGCAGCATTAATGGTGCTGACAGCTTTGCTGTCCCCGGCTGCAAATAAGCTTA
>CAYWVB010000091.1:0-14054 GCA_964461595.1 uncultured Terrimonas sp.
TCACCTTTCACCTTTCACCTTTCACCTTTCACCTTTCACCTTTCACCTTTCACCTCTCACCTCTCACTTCACCTTGCCTATGCCTTACTCCTTATCAGTTACCACTTACTCCACCCTCCATATCCGGAAGCGAGTATTTTTCGCGGTCTTTCAGATAATTCCTGTAATGCTTTTTACTTTGAAAAAGTGTAGCGCTGCCCATAGCGCCATTCAATAATGATTTTACCCAAAAATTAAAAACAGAACGTTGCCTGTCGCGCACAAAAAATATATAGGCTTCTTTATCATTTTTCTGATGCAGGGCTATTCCGTTAGCTATTGCATTTCCTATACGGCGGAAGAAGCCCGCTTTTGAAGAATCCTCCTTCCCGAGCACATTTATCCTAAGCTTATTATAGTATAAATGCATATCCCCTGCCGCCGCATAGGTATTGCCATACCACCTGGCATACAGTGTATCGGCATAACCGCCGGCGATACGGATATTGGCAAAAGGTATGGTCAGTGCGCTCAGCCGGGGCAGGACAATTGGGGAAGCATTGAACTGCATGCTGAATGAAGATAGTGAATCGGCATAAGCTTCCCGGTAGGCAAGATGATGAAGCTGAATGTCGTACAGGCGGAAATCAGCACTTAGCGTAAGGCTGTCCTGTCTGCTGTACCTGTTACCGATCCCCGTGATCAGGGCATTCACATTTTTCAGGGGCACAACAGCCTTGAGATTGGTCTTTTCAACTATTTCATTTACCGTCACAGAGGCATCCATTACCTGAACGGAATCCAAGGCAAAGGGATATTTAATTTTCTTTATCAGTTGTGTAAACATCATCTTCTCCCTGTCTTTCACCACCGGGAGGCGTTTGTCTTTGAAAGTAGTGAGCGCGGGGTTATACAGCACCATTTTCGCTGCAGATATTGCAACATCCTTTTTACCGTCATCCCATTCCACACCGCTTACCTGTAAGCTTTTTCCGTTTAAAGTGATATAATCTGCCTGGTAACCCTTTTTGCTGAAATAGCTGTCAGCATCCAGCGCTGGCTCCATCTTAAAGGCGCCAACGGACAAGCTACGGTGAAAGCGATCCCACACTATACTGTTTGCCTCTGCATTTATATAGGCGCTTTTATAGCCGGCATGTTCGCTCCGGATGTTGGCATGCTTTACAATATCCTGCCAGTGCCATTTCGTACCGGGTAACGCAGCAAAGGCATTATCCTTAAAATTCCCGGAAAGCTGTTTGATAAATATACCGTTGCCATCAGCATTTTGAGCGGCAATATCCGCATCCTGCCAGTACATATTCACTGCAGCCTTTAACCCTATATCATCTTTGCGCTTTAATACTTTTCCTCCCGACGCTGCCATATCTATCTGAGGTACGTCCGCAGTGATGATTCCTTTTTGATAATGCAACTGCTTAATGCCGGCCTCCGCCCTGTCAAAAGCAGCAACAGCATCATTACCGCCGTTATAAACAATATTGCCGGCTGCAAGGTTGAGCTTTGCATCCATCATTACCGGCCTGATAGCGGCACTGTCCGTATAGTGAAAATTTCCATTGTTCAGATACAGCTTATCAATAGTCACAGCCATTCCATCTTTTGTGAAAACAGGGTTCCCGTTTTGCCGCTGATCGTCATTTTGCCGTTTTACTAATTTCAGCTCCGGATGTTCCAGCGATACCGAATTAAAACGCATAGCTGAAAAATGGCTGGTATGCAGCGGGAAATCAATTGCTAAATACGGAATGGTTACCTGCAGCCTGCTACCTGCAGACACAGACTCAATTTCAACCTGTTCTGCCACACTTGCAGACTGGTTGTCAATACGGAAATTTTTGATCCTGGCATTTATATGTGGCCGGTGTACTGTAATATCATACAGCTTCCCCTGTATATTACCCCATAAAAGTTTGCTCTTATCAAAGCTCAGCTCATCAAGACAAATGGCCTTCCCATGAAACGACACGCCTTTGACCCGGTTACCCTGCTTAACTAAAAGTGTATCAATGTCCAGCCTGTCAATATGTATGGGCGGCAGCGCTTTTGCTGCAGCATCGGCTTTGTGATTATTGCTTTCACCGGTTGCTACGGACAGGGTCCCGACATGCATAGTATTTACGGATATGCTCCTGTCTCTTTGAAACCTGTCCCAGTCAAAAATGATCCACGACATATTATTTCCGGTAATAGCGGCTCCGTTATTGAATGTAAGCCGGAAGGTGCCTGCTATATTATGCCGGTATTCTCCTTTAAAATTAAAATTAGCGATAGAAAGGTTCATCCTGGGAGTAGCAAGAACAATACTGCCGATATTTACCTGCTGCAGCGATCGCTTGATATCAACCAGCGAGTCGCTTGAGAAAAACCTGTTGAGCAGGATCACCATATCCACGCTATCCATTCTTGCTTTCAGCGGGTCTTTGCCTGAGGTGGTGTAGCTGAGCCGCCCCTTCCGGATATGAAATTTTTCTACCGATATCAGCTCCCTTATACCATGAAGGGTAGTATAGAATTTATTGTCACTATCCAGGGGAGAGGATAGCTGTTTTTCCTTTGATGCTGTTTTACCGGGCATCTTGGGCGCATTGGTAAAAATGATCTCAGGGTCTACCAGCTCTGCTTCTTCTGCACGCAGTCTTTTAGCGATCAGATCTTCCATGCCAATATTATGCAACCTGAGCAGCGGCGCCTTAAATGTTACAGACCTGGGGCTCCTGTTCCTTTCGGTAGGACCATATACTGCGTTTTTCAGCAGCACATCATCATTACGAAGATAGAACTCCCCGATCGTAAGCCTGAAGAGGCTGTCGTTGGTAACGTACATGATTCCCTTCTGGGAAAGCACCACACTGTCTGTAGTGATCCGGCTCGTATCACCCTTTAGGGTAAGATTATATATTCTCAGATCCGTGCCATCAGAAATATAAGGTTGCCTTACAGTGTCTGCCCTGCTGAATGCTACATGCCCTTCTCTTACATCCACATACTTAAGGTTAACCGAACGGAACATTTTCTGAAGGGACCGGGTGATAAGCTGCGTGGTATCTGCCGCCTGTGCATTGCCCTTCCGGGACAGGGGTATTGTTACTACGGGACGAAAAAGAATAACGCTGTCAAGCAATAATTGCTCATTGGTATATACAGATGCAAGATCTTCTGAATTAAAGAAAAGCTTATCGGCCTTTACGGCAAAGAAATTATCAAGGGAATCCCTGCCGCTGAATGCAAAGGAGTCTACTTCAAAAAAACGCTTTGAGCCGGAAAAGTGTAAATTACTGAAATCAATAGTATGCTTCCCATCGGGAAGCGTCCAGTGCTGCCGGCTGATTTTCAGGTCAATATCATCTGATGAAAAAAAACTATCTTCATGACCGGCGCCTGAAAAATTTTTTATGGAGAAATTGATGTGGCTGCTGCTAAAAGATGCGGGCTCATATCGGTTACCATACGTGAAAGCGGCATTATTCAATGTAAAGGAACCGATCCTGAGATACGCTTTTACCTTTTGCAATACCTCGAATACATTTGATACCTGCATTGATATATTACTACGCCTGTGCTCAGTATGCTCATGCACTCTAAACCGCGGAGAGTCTACCACCAGGCTGTCCACCACTATTTTTCCTTCAACAAGAATGGTATGCCATGATTCTATCGCCAGAAAAGCTTTGGGAATGCTGATATCATAATGTGTTGCCTGGCCCAGGGTATCCTTACAGGTGAGTAAAGCATTGGTGATCCTTATCTTCTTTTTGAGCAGCGACACTTTAATGGAAGATGCATCAAAGGAATACACTCCGTCCGATTCCCTGTCTACAATAAACTGGACTGCTTCCTTAAACCGGAACAGGATAGTATAGTATGCGCCAAAGATCAAAGTTCCCGTGATCAGCAGCAAAATCGAAAATCGTCTTATCCATTTTTTTTTCTTCAGAAAACTATTCATAACCGGATATAACCATAATGAATATACTATAAATAGAGAACATTGCTAAAAAGGGATTGGACAGGCTGCAAACAACAAGGAAAAAGTAAATATCCGAAACAATAAGGCCCGGAGAAAAGATCCCCCAGGCCTATACTATCAATCCTACTATCATTACAATAATATCAAATAATAACCCTAGTGAACACTTCGGATAAGTCTTTAACAATCAGATAAGGGTAACAACCTATACATTTGACTATGTTAGCACTTAAGCAGGGGGTTAAACCGTCAGGACACGAGGGCACAAGGCTGCCGAAGGATTTACCGTCTATTGTTTATTGTTCACCGTTCATGATCAATCTTCGAATAGCGGGGGCTATGCACAGACCTGCTCCCCTGCGGAAGGCTGGCGGGACTTTCTTTAATAAGGAGAGGTGATCAGCAGGTAGGCGATGGCAAGCAATGATATGGCGCCTATCATCAATACCATCAGCTCTAATTTATTGTCTGTATCTCCTGACAGGGTTTTAATACTAAAAAATTTGTTTGCACCGGGCACCGGCAAAACTGCTGTTGCACTGATGTCCTCACTCCGGCTTTCTGCAGGCAGGTAAGCATTATCAGAAATTGCTGCTGTGCTCACAGGAGAGGCACTCAACCAGCCCGGGCTTTTCTCTATGCTGTTATCGTCCCGCATCTGCACATTTACTATCCGTGACTGACCTACAGATTTAATCGTTTTAACGCGTATCTGATCAACCTGGGGCTTTAGCGTTACAATATGATGGGTATGTTTTATCTCGCCTGCCTCTGCAGGAGCTGTATTTGTTTTTGACGGGGATACGGCTCTCTCAGCAACAAACTTTTCAGCAATATTTATCACTTTCCGGTCCTGTTGCGAAGCCGCAGACACAGCGACTGCATCTTCTACCGGCGGAGCAAACGGAGCCAATTCCCTGATCTCGGAAGGATAGCGCCAGCAACTGCTCTTTTTTTCTACCCAAACAAGGTCAAGCGCCTTAAGACCCATAGACCGGAGGTCCTCAGCAGAATAAGGACCGGATTGTTTGTTGTTCCGCAATAGCAAATACTCTTTCATCCGTAGATTTTTATTTTAAGAGATGATGCAAATTCGGATTTAGCTATTGGTATTCAGAGGAACTTAGGATTTGATATATGTCAATAGCGTAGGTTGCAGGGTTATTACAAAGCACCGGGTTTAAACTAAAAAGCTAAACAGCTTACCATCTATCCGGTAAACTGTTCAGCAAATTACTACTTTAATAAGTAGTTCTCAAAAACAATCACATTTTTTTCATTTTATTATCATTTCAGGTAGCCGGCCAGCGAAGCAAGCAGCATTCCCAGCCCCGTCAGGGAATACAGGATATCACGCTGCTTCCGCGGATGTTCTCTCCCGGCATCCTTCCACAGCTTTTCCTTCCCGCCTTCAGAGCCTGTGAAATAAGAAGTAAAGCGCTTAGGGTCTGCCATCATTTCAACAGTATCAACCTTTTGTCTTTCACCCAAAATAAAATATTCATTATCAGAAGCATGACATTCCTTTGCGGCAACCACTGCATTTTCTTCCTGAAGGTCAGCTTCAGCAGCATCTTCCGATACCACATATACGCTGCCTCCATACCTGTTATAATTGTCCGCCATCACCAGGAATTGATAGCCCTCCGGAATATCATTTGTCAATGCATCTGGAATATCCGTTCCATCAATATGCATGCTCCTGAAATCCATATCGCTCATATATTCCCTGAAAAAGCGTATCTGTCTTTCTTTAATGTTATTGACACAGGTGGCATCGGTAACAGGGATGCGTGCGGCAAGATGCTTAAACTCAGTGATCTCAGATGGATATTTCCATACAATACTTTCGTTAATGGTCCATATCAGGTCAAATGTTCTGAGTTCCATTTTCGTTAAACATTCCCTGGTATAAGGCCCTGTTTCAACATTGTCTCTTAATAATAAATATGTCTTCATGATTACAGATTTTTTAGTGTATTTCACAGGGCTCAATAAGTAGTTTCAAGTAGCTGGTGTGAAATTACTCTGTATCACGAAACAAAAAAGAAGGAATCGCCGAATGGTTTTTATTCTTCGATCAACTGCCTGCCGGTGGCTATATCCCGGGAGAAACAGGTTTCCGGTTGAGAAATGTCAATTGGAGCAGCCATCCAAGAGAGAACACGACAATTGCGCCTACTGCATTGAGCCATAAGAAGCCCAGGTCAATCATATTATGCTCGTTGAGCAGGAACAATGCAAGCACTACGCATTCTCCTATCAGGGCACTCAGGAAGACTGCAGTCCCTTTTACAGGCCTCGCAAAAAAAGCGATCAGGAAAACGCCGAGGATCACGCCATAAAAGAGGGAGCCAAGTATATTCACTGCTTCAATAAGGCTGTTGCCGAGATTGTAAGCGAACTGTGCTACTATTATGCAAAATATTCCCCAGGCTACAGTATACCAGCGCGAAGCAGCATAATCAGCTTTTTCATCCATATTTTTATTGACAAATTTCTTATGGATATCTACAATTGTTGTGGAGGCAAGAGAATTCAATGCTGCTGCTATGCTGCCCCATGATGAAATAAATATAACAGCTATCAGCAATCCTATTAATCCCTTAGGCAGATAATCCAAAACAAACCGGAGAAAAATATAATTGGTGTCATTGGAATCACCGCCCACTTCCGGCTTCTCAATTATTGACTTAAAAACTGTCCGGAGACTGTCTCGCTGGTAATTGATCGCAGCAAGCCTGGCTTTATCGGCGGCGCTGATATCGTTTTTTTGAGCAATGAACGATTGCATCAATTCCTTTTTCTGCTCATCCACGCGATCATAAGCCTGCTGCACGACCCGCAATGAATCCGCATACTGACTGTTGTGCACCTTGCTGATCTCCGACTGGTTAAAAAACAAAGGGGCATTGTGATACTGGTAAAAAGCAAAAATGAGCACGCCTAAAAGCAATATCAAGAATTGCATCGGCACTTTTACCAGCCCGTTCATCAGCAACCCCATCCGGCTTTCGCGGAGCGACCTGGCAGTAAGATATCTTCCTACCTGGCTTTGATCAGTTCCAAAATAAGACAATGCGAGAAAAAACCCGCCGATGACACCGCTGAACAAATTATACTTATCTCTCCAGTCAAACCCGCCACCTGGCTTTATACCGGTGGTAATAACATTTGTCTTTCCCATCACCCCGCCCACTTTTAATGCATCGAAAAAGCCCACTCCATCCGGAAGATATTTCACTACCAGGTAACCGGCCATGAACATGCTGGCAAATATGATCACGATCTGGAGCTGTTGCGTATAAGCCACAGACCTGGCTCCTCCAAGCGCTGTATAGATAATAAGAAGCCCTCCCATGAAAATATTGGTCCAGTAGATATTCCAGCCTAAAAGGGAAGACAAAATGATAGCAGGAGCATAAATGCTGATACCGGTAGAGAGCCCTCTCTGCAACAGGAACAGGAAAGAAGTAAGGGTGCGTGTTTTAAGATCAAATCTTTTTTCAAGGAACTCGTAAGCGGTATAAAATTTTGCATTATGAAAGACCGGCACGAAAGTGATGCATACCACGATCATGGCAAGCGGCAAGCCAAAATAATACTGAACAAAGCGCATCCCGTCGGTATATGCCTGCCCGGGCGCAGATAAAAAAGTGATGGCGCTGGCCTGCGTGCCCATCACGCTAAAGAGCACCATATACCAGGGCATTTCCCGGTTGCTCAGGAAATAGCCGTCGAGGTTGCGGGTAGTGCGGCTTTTGTAAACCCCATAAAGAATGATACCGGCAAGCGTGATGACCAGTACTGCCCAGTCGAAATAGCTCATGAGAAATATTTCGTGAAATAAATAAACAAAACGATCTGCAATGCCAGCGCAAGCGCTACCACGATATACCAGGCATTCCAGCTCTTAAATATTGGCGGACGATCTTCCGTTGTCGGCATTGTTGAAATTTATTTAAATGAACGGCGCAGTAAGAACGCCACAATAATTCCCATAAGGATCCCGATACCTATTTTCTTAAATATCAATGTTACCAATACGCCTATGCCTACACCTACAATGATGCCGGTGCCGCCGCCTTTATTTATATCATCTTCTTTTCGCTGAGCCATTAGAATTATGTTGATTAGGATTGGAGACCAAATTAGCAAATAATCTGTAAGCTCCGCCTGTTCCTGCAGGTAATTGCCTGAAAAAGACAAGACCGGTATATATGAACCTTCCTTTTCCATAATCAGCTACGATCAGGCTCCCGCTCTGCTCTTCTTCTCCGGGGTCTTTCATGCCCAGGATCGTTTTATATGGACTGGAGAGATTATCCGCAAAATATATTCCCCGCTCCTGTATCCATCCTTCAAAATCTTTCCGGGTGATCTTGTTGGGCCAGTTGAGCACCGGATCATCAGGAAGGAGAAAATTCACTTTGGCATTTTCATCGGTTACCCTTCCGCGGGAAATATCAAAAGGATATGGACCTATCTTCGATTTTACCGGCCCGGTATAGTTGCTGGTGTTGTATTGCACCAGCAGGTTGCCGCCATTTTTCACATAATCCATCAGCTTGTCATATACATTGCCCAGCCATTCGTGCACATTATACGCCCGTACTCCTGTTACAATGGCATCAAAGCTGCCGAGATCAAGCACGGGGATATTTTTATCATCAAGGAAAACAACCTCATATCCCATATCTTTAAGCGCTTCCGGCACTTTGTCTCCCGCGCCTGTTATATATCCTATCTTTTTACCCGAAGTAATGATATTTTCGCTGATGACCTTCACCTTATTCAGATAGAGATACACGATAGAAGGAATATGAGGATAAGAGATCTTCCGGATAGTATAGGATTGATAGCGCTCTTTATAAGGAGCCCGGAGCTCCGCACAAAACTGCCATTCTTTCTCATCTGTATTTTTCAGTATGGCAGTTGACGGAACCTGGTAACTGCCCGCATCATATAACGATAATGAAAGGGAAGTATCTTTCAACAAGCTGTTTTTAATGAATTCCTTATTCCTGTATTCATACTGAAAAAATGCAGCCTTTGCCTTTTTCAGATCTGTGAACGCAGTAACGCTCAACGTTACAGGCGAAGGAGGCTTATTATTAAGGTGCGTAAAAACAAAGCCCGGTGATTCATATAAAGACAGGGCCGGCACAACATAAAAAGGCTGGTACTGCTCGCCGGTTACCGGGTCTGTATGCCTGTATTGCAGTGGTTTGGTATAAGTCAGGTATTGATTATCTATTTCAAGCGTGAGCTCAACACTATAAGCGGGATGATTTTCAGGCAGCCCTATCAGTTCCTGGTCGTCTACTGCAAAATGCCCCTCATTTAATCCCTTTTCAAGCCAGTAAGGCTGTGAATAAGGCATATTCACAGGAACAAATATTTTGCCGGAGATATTGACAGGCTGATCGGCAGGTAAAGGAGAAGGCAGCTCCCTGTTCAGCAGGTTGACAGCCGCAGCGCTTATTTTTAATCCTCCCCTGTTCACCACATTTATATTTACCTGCAATGAATCGCCTGCCGCTATATAAGGCACATTAGTGGTAGCTTCAAAATACAACCCCGAGCACCATTGTATGAGATCATGTATCTCCCGCAGTTTTTGGGTCTTCCAGTACCCGTCAACAGAAGATGACTTCAGCACGCTGTATAACTTTATCAGTCCTGCTACTGATCTTTCGGGGTGCTCATACGAAAAGCCTGCAATAAGGCTGTCTGTCATGTCTTCGATCTTATCAGCAGGCGCTGTGCGCTGCCAGGTAGTATTTACGCCATCCATGATATCGCCGGCAGCAGGCGCTCCTTCAACGGGAGAGAAATATTCCAGTGCAGCTCCGCGCTGTGCGGCTACCCCAAAGCCCTGGCTCTTATGCTGGCTGCGGCTCTCCGCCGCTATTTCGCCATAGCTTTTGCCAAGCAGCGCATTATAGCCGCCCACATCAATTTTTAATTGCTTTTCGTCCTGTGTGTTGAGCCCACCGAAATTAAAAGTGTTCCACAAAATGCGTTTTGCCTGCCAGGGAGTAACGCCATTCTTTAATTGTTCGGGATATTTAGCCGGGTCAGCAGCCGCTTCAAAAGCCAGGTGCGCCAGTACGGCTGATGCAGAATGATGACCATGCCCTGCGCGGGAATCTTCGGGGAAACGTGTAATGATAACATCAGGTCTGAACTTTCGGATCACCCAAACCACATCGCTTAATATCAGGTCTTTGTTCCATCTCTCCAGCGCTTCCTCGGTACGTTTGCAAAAACCGAAATCATAAGCACGGCTAAAGAATTGTTCCGCGCCGTCTATTCTCCTGGCGGCAAGCAGCTCCTGCGTTCTGATCAGCCCGAGCTCCATGCCCTGTTCATCACCTATGAGATTTTGACCGCCATCGCCCCTGGTAAGGCTCAGGTAGCCTGTGCGGTACAGCCTGCCATTGGCGAGATAAGCTAATAATCTTGTGTTTTCGTCGTCAGGGTGGGCAGCAATATACAGGACACTTCCCAGCACCCTGAGCTTTTTAAGCTTCAGCAGTATATCAGCACTGCTTACTACCGGAGGCTGCTGGGCATTAGCGGCTAAAAAGTAAAAAGTAAATAAAAGAAATAATGTAAAAGTTCTTTTCATTACCTTATTTTAACTGCCAGTTGGAATCGGTAAGATTGTATATCTCCTGGATGTCATGCAGTATTTTTTCAAAATCGAGGTTCAGGTCTTTCAGTAAACCTGTTTTGAGGTCAAATACCCATCCATGCACCCGGGGATAACCATTCTTTACATACTGCTGCTGCACGCTGGCAAGCTTGATGACATTGATACACTGCTCCTGCACATTCAGCTCTACCAGCCTGTTGTAGCGGTCTCCTTCACTGGCAATAGCGTTCAGCTCTTCTTTGTGCAGGCGGTATACATCGCGTATATTCCTGAGCCAGGGATTTAATATTCCCAGATCTTTGGGCTGCATGGCAGCCTTAACGCCGCCGCAATTGTAATGTCCGCATACTACCACGTGCTTCACTTCAAGATGGCGCACCGCATAGTTAATTACGGCCATCACATTCAGGTCAATGGAACATACCAGGTTGGCCACATTCCTGTGCACAAAGACATCTCCGGGCTCCAGCCCCATGATCTCATTGGCAGGCACACGGCTGTCGCTGCAGCCAATGTAGAGGTATTCGGGGTTCTGGTCTTTTGCCAGTTTTTCAAAGAAGTCTGCATCCGTGTCCAACTTTGACCGGACCCATTCCTTGTTGTTCTGAAAAATTTTTTCGTAGCTGGGCAATGGATAATATTTTTAAAGAGTTTATAAAATACTACTACTGCAGGTTATGAAATACCTTTTGCACATCTTCGTCCTGCTCAAGCCGGTCTACCAGCTTCAGCACTTCCTGCGCCTGGTCTTCGGACAATTCCACTGTAGTAACCGGTATCCACTCCACTTCAGCGCTGAGCGGCGTAATATTCTTTTCTTCAAGCGCTTTCTGCATATTGCCGAAATCAGTAAACCCACACCTGATCACCAGGATATCTTCGCCATTTTCACCGGTGCTGTCTCCTAATTCTTCCAGCCCGTAGTCAATCAGCTCCAGCTCCAGGTCTTCAGGATGCAGTCCTTCAGGCTTCACTTTAAACACCCCCATTTTTTTGAACTGAAAAGCCACGCTGCCACTGTTGCCCAGTGCACCTCCGCCTTTATTGAAATGGCTTTTTACGTTTGCCACTGTTCTCACATGATTATCGGTGGCTGTTTCTACCAATACTGCCACACCATGGGGAGCGTAGCCTTCATACAGTATCTCATCATAGTTATCCATTTCCTTGCCCTGCGCTCTCTTTATCGCAGCTTCCACCCTGTCTTTAGGCATATTTACGCTCTTGGCGTTTTGCATACACCTGCGGAGTGCGGGGTTAGTAGCAGGGTCGGAGCCACCGGCTTTTACTGCAATTGCAATTTCTTTTCCAATGCGGGTAAACTGTTTGGCCATACGGTCCCAGCGGGCAAACATAGTAGACTTTCGTACTTCGAATATTCTTCCCATTGATATAAATGAATTATTAAAGCTTTAGTGGTTAAACCGGGAAGCAAATGTACGGGAATGATGCGAAATGATGCATATTGAGCCACGGAGGCAGGAAAGGTGAATGTGAAAATGTGAAGATTTGAAAATGTGGCTTTCTTCACGCGCCTGCATGAAATCTTTGAACCCCAAAGTCACCAGGACACAAAGTTTCACAAAGAGGTTTTCTTTGCAACCTTTGCGTGAAATATAGCAATTTATCCGAAAAGATCGCTGCTCAGGTAACGGTCACCCCTGTCGCAGACAATAAAGACGATGACACCGCTGCTTAGCTGCCCGCTAAGCTTCAGCGCCGCAGACGCTGCTCCCCCGCTGCTCATGCCTGCGAATATGCCTTCCGCTTTTGCAAGCTGCCGGGTCACGGCAACGGCATCTTCCTGTGATACATCCATGACAGCATCTACTTTTGAAGCATCAAAAATCTCAGGGACATATTCCTTGGGCCACCGCCTGATACCGGGTATGGAAGCGTTTTCAGCAGGCTGGCAGCCTATGATCTGAACGGCAGGATTCTTTTCTTTGAAAAACATGGAGCAGCCCATGATAGTGCCGGTAGTGCCCATAGCGCTTACGAAATGAGTAATGTTCCCCCCGGTATCACGCCATATCTCCGGCCCGGTAGTGTGGTAATGGGCAAGATAATTATCGGGGTTGGCAAACTGGTTGAGCTGTATATATTCTCCAGAAGCGGCTTTTGCATCTGCATAATCACGGCATGCTTCAATGCTGTCGAGCAACGTCACCTTTGCCCCATACGCCTGCATGGTAAGCACACGCTCTCTTGTAGAACTGGAAGGCATTGCCAGCTCCACTTCCACGCCAAAAAGATTTGCAGCAAGCGCAAGCGCTATGCCCGTATTGCCGCTGGTAGCTTCAATAAGCTTTGAACTGCCTTTGATCTCCCCGCGCGCTATTGCCGCCCTTATCATATTGAAAGCAGGCCGGTCTTTTACGCTTCCCCCGGGATTATTGCCTTCCAGCTTGGCAAAAACCTTAACCTTGTTATTCCTGTTCAGTTGCTGCAATTCCACCATGGGGGTATTGCCAATAAGATCTGCTACGCCAGCCATTAACTATAGTTTTGTACTTTTCGTTGTTCAATTATTATTTCAGAATTGTGATATACCAATGAGCCGGGGGGAACGCTGCCGGTGAGCCATACATTCCCGCCTATAATGCTGTTGTGCCCTATAATGGTATCACCTCCCAGCACAGTGGCATTGGAGTATAAGATAACATTATCCTCGATAGTCGGGTGCCGTTTGGTAGCGGCCATGCTTTTATCCACGCTCAGCGCTCCAAGAGTAACCCCCTGGTATATTTTTACATAATTGCCAATGACGGCCGTCTCTCCTATCACTATGCCCGTACCATGATCCATATAGCAATGTTCTCCTATAACTGCTCCGGGATGAATATCTATGCCGGTTTTTGCATGTGCATGCTCCGTAAGGATACGTGGCAGCAAAGGCACTTCAAGCCGCAGCAAGAGGTGGGCAATACGGTAAAAGCTAAGTGCATAAAACCCGGGGTATGCCCTGATCACCTCAAATTCGCTTTTAGCGGCAGGATCACCGTTCAGGATAGCCTCTACATCAGTATTGAGCATACGGTATAATTCCGGCACTCCTTCAAAAAAAGCATCTGCCACCTCTCCGGTATTGCAATTGCAACAGGGCTTTGTAGCCTGCAGCATATTAATAAGCTCTTCCCGCAGCCTGGCAAGCGCCTGCTGTATTTCCTCTTCTGATGTAAATACGCAGGTAGAGAGCTCGGGATACAATACGCAGATCATATCGGAAGCCCATTTAGCGATCACTTCATTGGGAGGTACTACCTCCAGTTGCCGCTGCTTCTCAAAAATCTGCCTGGTCAATGATTTTGCCATGAATATATTAAGGATTTGTCACCGCCTGTCATACAGAGATATGCAGGCATTCCGCCTGCAAAGTAAATGATATAATTGCTAATTGAAGCATGCCCGGTCAAAAAGGGG
>CAYWVB010000092.1:0-12842 GCA_964461595.1 uncultured Terrimonas sp.
GCTCGATCTTTTTGAACAAGTATAAAAAAATGTCAACCTATTTTAGGCACGCACAACCTGAAACCTGAAACCTGTAACCTGTAACCTGTAACAATTATAAAAATGTCCCCCTGCTATGTTAGACAATACCACTATTACCATTATCGCTGTTGTGATCATTATATGCTTTTTGGGCATCTATATCTTTGTATACAGGAGTGATGTAAAAGAGATGAAGAAGGCGGAAAAGCAACCGGCGCCCGATAAAAGCCTGCAATTGCAGGCCCATGAGCGGCTGACTATACTTGCGGAGCGCCTTGCCCTGAAAAACCTGGTAGCAAGGATTGCCCCGGCAGGCATGACCGCCGATACGTATCAGCGCCTGCTGGTAGAAACCATAAAGCAGGAATATGATTATAACCTTTCTCAGCAGTTGTATGTTTCACCCCAGGCATGGCAGGCAATAACCAATCTGAAAGAGCAGAATATTTTCATTATCCATCAACTGGCAAATACGCTCCCGCAGGGCGCATCCGGGCCCGATCTTTGTAAATGTATACTCGAATTGCTTGATGCAGACCCCAAGACTTCACTGCATACCGTAGTCATTGAAACGCTTCGGTTTGATGCCAAAAAAATAATGAGCGGTGCGTAATTGTCGGAATGACCGGCGTTCCGCCTTTCTATAAAAATTGTTAATAGAATTGCCGGGAAGGGATATAAAAAAATAATCACACTATTTTCACGTCCGGTATAGAGCATTTCAATTTTTCGCAAGAACCCGTTACCGGTTGATGTCTTGCCGGCCGGAAAGTCGTACACGGAGCGAAAAATTGAAATGTGCCGAACCGGCTAAAGTTCTGTAAGAGTCATTACATTTGTCGCACTTTACAATAACAATATAATATGAAGTTATTTTTCCTGCAGGTAGCTACAGATTCTCTCAATAAGGCAGTAGCGGCCCAACATGGTATACCTGAGCCTGGTACTAAAATCAGCCTTTGGGATCTTTTATTATCTGGCGGATGGATAATGGTACCTCTCTTTTTGCTGCTGGTAATTGCGATCTTTTTCTTTTTTGAAAGGCTCATCGCCATACGCAATGCCGGGAAGGTGGATTACAATTTCATGAGCATCATCAGGGATCATATTGTAAACGGGAATGTAACTGCCGCCAGGTCGCTGGCGAAAAATACGTTTAACCCGGTAGCCAGGATCATTGATAAAGGATTGCAGCGTATCGGAAAACCAATAGATGCTATAGAAAAAAGCATGGAGAATGTAGGTAAGCTTGAAGTATATAAAATGGAAAGGAACCTGAATGTATTATCGCTGATAGCAGGTATAGCGCCTATGTTTGGCTTCCTTGGTACTATAGTGGGGATGGTGCAATTATTTTACGGGATATCCTCCACCGGAGAGTATACCTTAGGAACTATTGCCGGCGGTATTTATACCAAGATGGTTACTTCCGCCAGCGGTCTGATCATCGGGTTGCTGGCTTATGTAGGGTACAATTATCTGAATGCGCAGATAGATAAGAATGTGAACAGGATGGAAGCTGCAAGCGCTGAGTTTATTGATGTGCTGCAGGAACCTACCAGGTAAGACCGATGGAGCGGTATTTTGTGATCAACACTTTTAACTGACAAATGAATATCAGGAAAAGACTAAGAGACCATGCTGAAGTGCATACCGGTGCGCTGAACGACATATTGTTCATCCTATTGTTGTTCTTCCTCATCGTGTCCACACTTGCCAATCCCAATGTAATAAAAGTTTCCGCTCCCAAAGGAAAGAGCGATACAAAGGCCAAGCAAACCGTTGTGGTATCTATTGACAAAAATAACCAGGTTTATATCGGGCAGAAGAAAACAACCCTTAACGACCTGGAAAAAGAATTACAGGCGGTGCTTTCAAGAGAAACGGAAAAGCCTTCGGTTGTAGTCAACGCCGATACCGCAGGTCACTGGGGTGATGTATATAAAGTATTGCAGACGGCAAAAAAATTAGGCGCTACGGCAGTGGCTTCTGTGGATGCCAATTGAGGTGAATGGTGAATAGTGAACAGACAAACGTGAGAGGTGAAACGAGATCCCTGTAACCTGTACCCCTGCCTCTCACCGCTTCCCCGCTTTTACCATCCTGTCTTTTCCCTGAAGGTCTTTTCGGATGGTGATGTTTTGCAGCCCGTGCTTCTCAAGGATGTCTTTTACCCGTTCTCCCATGGCTTCGTGTATTTCCATGTATACGTGTCCGTTAGCATTTAAATTTCCTGATGCAAATGCCCCGATCGCGCTGTAAAATAGCAATGGGTCATTATCGGGAACAAATAAGGCGTTGCGGGGCTCGTATTGCGTTACATTTTTGCTCATCTCTTTTTCTCCTGAAGCCGGTATATAGGGCGGATTGCTTACAATGATATCGAATGGCGGCAAGCTGTTTTGTGTGGGTTCCCGTAGTATATCCGCTTTGATGAAGGTGATATCAGCGCCCTGCGCCCCGGCATTCTTCCGGGCTACCTCCAGTGCGGCTTCACTGATATCTATAGCCCATATATCTGCTGCCGGTATATTTTTTTTCAGTGCGATGGCAATGCATCCGCTGCCGGTACCGATATCCAGTATGGTTGCCTTTTTTGTTTCTTCTTTAATGATCCATTCTGCCAGCTCTTCTGTTTCCGGGCGGGGTATCAATACGCGGCCGTCTACATACAATTGCATGCCATAAAACCATGCTTCCTGCAGCACATATTGCACCGGCTGATGCTGTAAAAGATTGTCTCTATACTGATGAAGTAATTGAGTTTGTGCTGAAGTGAATTCCTGTTCCCGTTTAAGCAACCGGTCAATCCTTTTCAGTCCGGTGATCTTTTCCACAACCATATCAGCTATGCTGCCCGCTTCACGCTGATCGTATAAAGCTGTTAATGCATCGCGCAGATAATGATAGCTTTCGGAAATGTTCATGACCAAAGATGGTGAATAGTGAATGGTGAATGGTCAGCTGTAGAGGCAGGGCATGCCTTGCCTCTACAGCTGACCTGCAAAAGACGTTTCGTCTCTCACGTCTAATATACAAAGCTATTTAACGGGCTCATCCAGGCCGGGGTAATAGGTGATACCCCACCTGTCAAAGCGCTTGAATTGTTGTGGAATGCGTTGTTTGAAGTTTTCCCAGTTCTTGTTTTCTACAGGACTCCAGAATGCCTCGCTTAATGCGCTCAAACGGGGAAATGCCATATATTCCACCTTTGCCGGGTTGGTAACGTATTCTGTCCACAGGTTAGCCTGCGCGCCTAATACATAATGGTATTCATCCGGTTTCAATTCTTTGGGTACAGGATTATAATTGTATGTCGTTTGTAAGGGAAGGTACCCTCCGATGGTAAGGGAATCTTCATTTTTCTTCTGGGAATGATCAATATAAGCGTAGGTGCCGGGTGTCATGATCACATTGTGCTTTTGCCGGGCTGCTTCTATGCCGCCTTTTTCTCCGCGCCAGCTCATGACCGTCGCATTAGGCGCCAGTCCGCCTTCCAGTATTTCATCCCAGCCTATTATGGCTTTCCCTTTGCTGTTGAGGTATTTTTCAATACGGCTCACAAAATAGCTTTGCAGGCCGTGCTCGTCTTTCAGTCCTTTTTCTTTGATGAGCTGCTGGCAGAATGCCGACCTTTTCCAGTTATCTTTGGGACACTCATCGCCGCCGATATGCACGTATTTTGAAGGGAAAAGCGCCGTTACTTCATCCAGCACATCTTCCAGGAATTTGAACGTATATTCACTCGGGCAGTATACATCCTGGTATACTCCCCATGATTGCTGCACCTGCTTGCCTGTAGTATCTCCATACCATACTACTCCTTTGGCCGGTCTGGTAGATTCGTCGGGGAAGCAGCTCAGTTGCGGGTACGCCGCTATGGCAGCGGAAGAATGTCCCGGTAATTCTATTTCGGGAATAACAGTGATGAAACGGTCAGCGGCATACTGTATCACTTCTTTTATTTGTTCCTGCGTATAATAGCCGCAGTATTTTGTTTCATCATTGCCGGTGCCGGGATGATGACCAATGATGGTGCCGTTCCTGCAGCCGCCCACTTCCGTAAGCCTGGGATATTTTTTTATTTCAATCCGCCAGCCCTGGTCATCCGTAAGATGCCAGTGAAAAGTGTTGATCTTGTGCAATGCCAGCAGGTCAAGATATTCTTTTACAAAATTCACATCAAAGAAATGACGCCCTACATCGAGCATGGCGCCACGATAAGCAAAGCGGGGATAATCTTCAATGGAAGCTGCCGGCACTTTCAGCGCGGCAGATTGCTCCACGGGCAATAGCTGTATCAATGTCTGCATGCCATAAAACGTGCCCTGGTCTGCGTCGCCGGTGATCTGTACGGATGCAGGCGAAATTTCCACCGTATATCTTTCCGGTTTATCAGGGGCTTTTACAAAAGTGCGGGTGCTGAAGCTTATAAAGTTTTTCGGGGCTTTAGTAGCTGTTTTCAAAGAGAAGCCATAGTACTTCTGAAGATAATTATTAAAAAAGTCAACGGTCTTTTTTTCTGCATTGCCATGCACCACGATCACTGTTTTTTCACTGATGGTAAAGCTGCCGGTTTTGCTTTTTGCTTTTACAGGGGCAGGGATAATGGGAAGCTTTGTTTGCGCCTGTATTTGAAATGCAGTGAAACAAAAAAATGCAATGAATAGTTTTTTCATTCAAAATTTATTTTATAACAGGTAAATAAATTGCTGAGGCATTGCCCGCAGCATGATATATCCGGATAACAGACGGCTGGAAATCGCTGTCTTTTGCTTTATAAATATCAATAAATTTTTGTGGGTTACGGTCCATCAGCGGGAACCATGAGCTCTGCACCTGCACCATCAGGCGGTGCCCTTTTTTAAAGGTATGCGCCACATCAGGCAGCGTGAACTTTACTTCCGTAGGTTTGCCCGGCACAAAGGGCCCGGGATGCTCAAAGCTGTTCCTGAATTTTCCACGCATGATCTCCCCGCGCACCAGCATCTGGTAGCCGCCCATAGGGTAATTATTCTCCGGCTCATCATATTTAAAATCGTCGGGGAAAACGTCAATCAGCTTCACTACAAAATCGGCGTCAGTAGTACCGATGCCTGTCTTAAGATCTGCTACTACAGGTCCTCCCAACGTAACATCTTCCTTTAATACTTCTGTCTGGAATACGGCTACATCTGTCCTCCTGGAGGCGAAGCGCTGATCGTCTGTCATATATTCCCTTGTGCGCTCCAGGTGTATACCGTCCGCATAAGGAACAGGCTTATTTGGATCGCTGGTATATTGCGTATAGCTGTTAGCCTGTACAGGGCGGTCTGTACTGATGCCGCCGTGTGCCTGTAGATAATATGGTATCATCTGCATACCGGCAGCCGGCCATGTGTCAAACTGCCGCCATTTATTTTCCCCGCTGAAGAAAACGGTCGCGGTTTTGATATCGGCGATGCTGCCTTCGCCTTTCAGGTAATAGTTGAAGAAAGGATGTTCAAACTGCTCTGCATAATACACAGAAGTGCTGTCGCCAAACTGAATATTGCCGAGGCTTGTTCCGGCGCCGCGCGACCATTGCCCGTGGTACCATGGGCCCATGATCAGGCTGCTGCTGGTTTGCGGCGTTTGCTTTTTTATGGCTTTAAAAAGATTCCATGCCCCATAGCAGTCTTCCGCATCAAATGTTCCCCCTACAATAAGGATTGCAGGTTTTATATTATACATAGCCTTTCTTGCATTACGTGCCTGCCACCAGCTGTCGTAATTAGGGTGTGCATACAGATCTTTCCAGAAAGCGATGCTATCGCCCATTAATGTTGAGAAATGGGGTAATGCACCTGTTCTCAGGAAAAAAGTATAGTTATCCTGAACAGGAAAGGTAAACCCGGAAGGCCCGACGGTAGTAGGCTTCGGTCTTGGTTTTCCGAATGAGGAATAGAAATCAAAAGCATCCATTAAAGAGAATGCGCCGTTGTGATGAAAATCATCACCGAGGAACCATTCGGTTACCGGCGCCTGCGGCGATACTGCCTTCAATGCCGGATGGCTTGATGCAGCAGCCATAGTGGAATAAAACCCCGGGTAAGAAATGCCGAATACGCCAACCTTACCGTTGTTGTGCGCAATGTTTTTTACAAGCCAGTCTATCGTATCATAGGTGTCGCTTGCTTCGTCAATATCTTTTTTTGATGTTTTGTTTGCATTAAAGGGGCGCACATCCTCAAACTGCCCTTCGCTCATCCAGCGGCCGCGGACATCCTGTATCACCATAATATAGCCATCCTTAAAATATTTACGGTAATGATTCGTCCAGAAGCTCCTGAATTTATCTTCACCATAAGGAGCGCATGAATAAGGGGTGCGGGTTATAAGGATAGGATGGGCTGCACTGTTGTCGTTAGGTATATATAACGATGTAAACAGCCTGACGCCGTCGCGCATCGTGATATATATTTCCTGCTTGTGGTAGTTGTTGCGTATCCAGGTTGAGTCCTGTGCACGTACAAACAGGAAACTGCCTGCGATAATGAACAGTAAAAAAAATCTTTTCATCCGATGTATACAATTTTAAGACTGGCCGGATGCCATATCATTACAAATATATATCCCCGTTGTGCGGGGCTAAATTAAAGATATAATGTATGCCATTAATGATCTGTTAACAAAATAATTAAACAAACGTTTGATTTATTGATGAATTAATCCATACCTTTGCACTTCAATTTCCGATCCCTGGAATATTTTTTCTTTTGCTTGTTATAATGAATGACCGACCGTTCTGCGAGGCATGGCTTTTGATGCTACAGAAAGATTTTTAGGCTTATTAAATTAATTTATGAGATACGGCGCATTAGCAGTCAGCATTTGTTTTATATTTTCCTCATTAGATAGTTACGCACAGCAGCAGGATTCTCTGTTGACCGACGCGACTTTACCCAACGTTATATCCTATGCATTAAAGCAGCAACCCACAGTACAACAGGCGCAGATTGATGAGCGGATCACCGACATGCAGGTGAAGTCGAAGCTGGCAGACTGGTTCCCGCAGGTGAATTTTAATTATCTCTACCAGCACAATTTCCAGGTGCAGACAAATGTCATAGGCGGGAATCCGATTAAACTGGGCGTGAATAACACTTCTGCATTGCAGTTCAGCGCTTCCCAGACGATTTTTAACCGTGATGTTTTACTCGCAAAGAGAACAGGCAGTATGGTGAGGCAGCAGGCGCAGCAGCAAACTGCAGGCACTAAGATTGATGTGGTGGCAAACGTATCAAAAGCGTTTTATGACGTGCTGGCAACGGAGCAGCAGATAAAGGTAACGGATGAAAACATCACCCGGCTGCAAAAGAGCCTGAATGATGCAAAGAACCAGTACGACGCCGGTGTGGTAGACAAAACAGATTATAAGCGCGCTACCATTGCCCTGAACAATGCGCTGGCAGCCAAAAAGAGCAATGAAGAAGTGCTGAAAGCAAAGAAAGCATACCTGAAGCAGTTGATGAATTATCCGGTGAATGCTGATCTGAATATCATTTATGACAGCGCCACGCTTGAAGGGGAGATAGCGGTAGACACGACGCTGGGGGCAGATTTTTCAAAAAGAATAGAATACCGGATACTCGAGACCCAGCGCAGCCTGCAGGAAGCGAATGTACAGTATAATAAATGGGCCTATATTCCTTCCCTTTCTGCAAACGGCGCATATAATCTCAATTACCTTAATAACAGTTTCGGGAAATTGTATAATACTTCTTATCCTAACTCTTATGCGGGGCTTACTCTTAGCTTTCCCATATTCCAGGGGGGCAAGCGGCATTATAATATTAAGCAGGCAGAATGGGAGCTGAAAAGAACAGACCTTGATATAGTGAATCTCAAAAACGACGTGAACAGCGAATACAGTGCAGCGCTTGCCGGCTATAAAGCCAATCTTGCCAATTACCTTGCCGTAAAAGAAAATGTGGAGCTGGCAAAAGAAGTATATGAGGTCATTCAACTGCAATATCGCTCAGGGGTAAAAACTTATCTTGAGGTGATCACTGCGGAAACAGATCTCCGCACAGCCCAGATCAATTATTTTGACGCATTGTATGGTGTGCTGAGCAGTAAAATTGATGTGCAGAAAAGCCTGGGACAGATCAACCCGTAATACTTTTTTTAATTTGATCATTGAACTTGAACTAATATATATGCTATTCAGAAGACTTGAGTTTTATGCCATTGGGGCTTTATTATTGTTATTATCAGCCTGCGGAGCAAAGCAAACGCAGCAGCAACAGGGGCCTCCTCCTGCAATGCCGGTTACTACAGATACTGCAGAAGCGACTAATGCCATATACTATGATGAGTACCCGGGCACCACAGTGGCGCTAAACCAAACAGATATCCGTGCACAGGTAACCGGCTATATTACCGGTATCTATTTTAAAGACGGAGATAAAGTAAAGAAAGGACAAAAACTGTATACCATTGATCAGCAATTGTATAATGCCAATTATCAGCAAGCCGTTGCCAACCAGATGGTTCAGGAAACCAATCTGATCAAAGCTCAGAAAGATGCCGACCGCTATCATGAGCTGGATAAGAAAGATGCCATCGCCAAACAGCAGGTAGACTATGCAGATGCTGCGCTGGAAGCCGCCAAGAAGCAACTGGATGCTGCAAAAGCAAATGTGGCAGCAGTAAAGGCAAATGTGAGGTTTGCAACCATCTATGCACCGTTCGACGGCACCATTGGTATATCTCAGGTGCGCAACGGGACTTCGGTTGTAGCAGGGCAAACCATATTGAATACTATATCAACAGATAACCCCATGGCTGTTGATTTTACAGTAGACCAGAAAGAAGTATACCGCTTTGCGGGTTTGCAACAGCAGGGAAAAAAACCTACTGATTCCACTTTCTCCATTGCTTTTGGTACTGAAGTTTATCCCAAATTCGGTCATATCAGCTTTGTTGACCGTGCAGTTGATCCCCAGACAGGAACGATTAAAACAAGGCTGGTATTCCCTAATGACCAGCACCTCCTCAAAGCCGGTATGAGCACTACCGTAAGGGTATTGAATACGGCTTCTGAAAAAGCAGTTACTATCCCCTATAAAGCGATAACCGAACAACTGGGCGAATTCTTTGTATACGTGGTAGGCGACAGCAGCAAGGTATCGCAGCAAAAAGTAGTGCCTGGTAAACAGATCGGGACCGACGTGATCATCAACAGCGGATTGAAGGAAGGACAGGTGATAGTGGTACAGGGCGTGCAGAACCTTCGTGAAGGATCTGTTATTACTACCGCGGCTCCGGGAGGAGCGCCCAGTACAGCAGCACCAAAGAAATAAATACATTTAAATAAGCAAGTGAAAGGAAGCCGCTTTCTTTCCCCATTCATTATATGATAGCAGATGTTTTTATAAAAAGACCCGTTACGGCGATCGTTATATCAGTTGTAATAGTACTGGTAGGAATTATTTCTCTGATCAACCTTCCTGTTGCACAATATCCGGATATTTCTCCGCCAACGGTTTCCATTGCAGGTAATTTTACCGGTGCAGATGCGCAAACGGTGGAACAGACCACTACCACGGCCATTGAAACCCAGGTGAACGGAACGCCGGGCATGACCTACATGAGCAGCAACAGCACCAGCAGCGGCCAAAGCAACATCACGGTAAACTTCGAAGTAGGCACGGATATTAATATTGCCACGCTGGATGTGCAAAACAGGGTGAGCGTAGCGGAACCTACTTTGCCGGATGCCGTAAAGCGTTTAGGGCTTACCGTTAGGAAACGTAACCCGGCTATCATGGTGGCGATGGCCTTTTATTCACCTAATGGAACACACGATTCCAAGTTTATCGGCAACTACGTGAACCTGTATGTGAAAGATGCCATCCTGCGCGTAAAAGGAGTGGGAGACGTGTTTTCAAGGGCTGATGATTTCAGTATGCGCGTTTGGCTGAACCCTGAGAAGCTTGCAGCGCTTGGTATGACGCCGGCTGAAGTAAATGCAGCGTTGCAGGAACAAAACCTGCAGGTAGCGGCGGGTACGGTAGGCGGTAATCCGCAGCCCGGCAAACAGGTATTTGAATACAGTGTGCTTACCAACAGCCGCCTGAACAAACAGGAGGATTTTGAAAATATTGTTGTCAGGTCAAGACCTGCTGACGGAAGTATCGTTTACCTGAAAGATGTGGCAAGGGTGGAGCTGGATCGTTTTGATTATAGCATCAATTCTTTTGTGAACGGGAAACCCGCTGCATTCCTGCTGATTTACCAGGCGCCGGGGGCCAATGCCCTGGAAACATACGAGGGCATTACGAAGGTGCTGAACAACATGAGACCAACTTTTCCCAGGGATATTGATTTCCTGGTGCCGCTCGAAACCGTTTCTGTGGTGAAGGCTTCTATCACAGAAGTGGTGCACACGCTGGTAGAAGCATTGATACTGGTGATACTGGTGGTATTCCTGTTCCTGCAGAACTGGCGCGCTACTTTGATTCCTGTGTTGGCCATTCCCGTTTCTTTGATCGGTACGTTCATATTGTTCGGGCCATTAGGCTTTACCATCAATACCCTTACTTTATTTGCATTTGTGCTGGCCATCGGTATTGTGGTGGATGATGCTATTGTGGTGGTGGAAGCCGTGCAGCATAACATTGACCAGGAGCGGATGTCGCCCAAAGAAGCAACGAGAAAGGCGATGAAGGATATATCGGGGCCGGTAATAGCTATCGCCCTGATACTGGCGGCAGTGTTTGTTCCTGTAGGGTTTATACCGGGTATTGTGGGCAGGCTGTACCAGCAGTTTGCCATTACCATTGCAGTATCCGTGGTCATATCGGCTTTTGTAGCGCTTTCACTCACCCCGGCTTTATGCACTATCGTGCTGAAGCCATCCAAGCCGGAAGATGCAAAAAAGAACCTGCTTGAAAAATTCTTTGCGTGGTTTAATAAAGGTTTCGGCAAATTGACCGCATCTTACACAAGAGGCGTTGGCGGCTGGATAAGAAAAACACCTTATGTGCTCATTATGCTCGTCGTATTGTTTGTTGGTTTATTCTTCCTGTTTAAAAATAAGCCCACAGGGTTCATTCCTACGGAAGATGAAGGCCGGTTGCTGGTGGCATATGAGATGCCCGAAGCTACTTCTACTACCCGGAGCGTGGAAATGCTGAGAACGATTGCTGACCGTATCCGCCAGATCCCTGAAGTAAAAGTATCGGGCGGGCTCGCTGGTCTTAACATTGTGAGCTTTTCCAGTAAAGCTAATGCAGGTACCTTGTTTATCAGCCTAAAGCCATGGGATGACCGTAAAGGCAAAGGACAGCAGGCGCAGGATGTGATGAGGAAGATCCAGGCTGCGGTGGCCGATATCAAAGAGGCGAGAGTGCTGGTCATTGCTCCTCCTGCAATCCCGGGCCTGGGCGCCACCTCAGGTTTTACATTTGAGCTGCAGCAAACCAGCAGTACCGATGATATCAAAACTTTTGAAAAGGTAGCGCAGAGCTTTTTAATGAAGCTGAACCAGCGCCCGGAGATCGCCATGGCATATACCTTCTTCAACGCCCGCACTCCCAGCTACCAGGTAGATGTAGACCGGGAGCAGGCGAAGAAAATGGGCGTTCTTGTATCTGATGTATACAGCACGCTTTCTACTTTTCTGGGAAGCAGCTATATCAATGATTTCAACATATACGGCAGAAACTTCCGTGTGATGTCGCAGGCTGACAGCAGCTACAGGAGCTCTCTTGCAGGGCTTCAGAAATTTTATGTGCGCAACAGCCAGGGCAATATGATCCCTCTCGGTTCTTTGATCACCACCAAAGTGATTGAAGCGCCTGCGGTGATCTCGCACTATAATATTTACCGCTCAATAGAGATCAACGGGTCTCCCAAGCCGGGCTATAGCAGCGGTCAGGCTATTGAAGCCCTGCGGGAAGTTGCCAAAACCCTGCCTGCAGGATATGGATATGAGTTTTCGGGAATGAGCAGGGAGGAGATCGCAGCGGGTAATCAGCAGATGATCATTTTTGCCATTTCGATCATATTCGTGTTCCTGTTCCTGGCCGCTTTATACGAGAGCTGGTCTATCCCGTTCTCCGTATTATTTGCGGTACCTATCGGGGCATTCGGCTCCATATTGACGCTGACCTTTATCCCGGCGCTTTCCAATAACATTTATGCCCAGATCGGTTTGATCACGCTGATCGGCCTGGCAGCGAAGAATGCGATATTGATCGTAGAATTTGCCAAGGAAAGGGTAGATGCCGGGATTGATATCAGCCATGCCACATTGCAGGCAGTGCGGTTGAGGTTACGGCCTATCATGATGACTTCGCTCGCATTCATTCTTGGTGTATTGCCCCTCGCTTTTGCAGAAGGCGCAGCAGCGGAAAGCCGTAAAACAATAGGGTGGACAGTGTTTGGAGGTATGCTCGCCGCAACAACATTGGCCATATTTGTAGTGCCGGTATTATTCGTGCTGATCACTAAAATTGCCTATGGCAGGAAACTGAGGCGTTTGCAGGAAGAAACTGCCAGGCAGCAGGCAATAGATGATGCCATAATTAAAGGAAGAATATAATTACTATATACCCTTTAAGGTTTTTGCCTGCCCGACCGGGTCATCAGGCGGGCAAAGACCTCAGAGAAATCATCACTTGTGATGGAAGGCTGCTCGTTATACAGGGCAGCCTTACTTATTGATCTTCTCATATTCCGCCAGTATGTTAATAATCAACCGCGATCTAAATTATTAAAATAACAAAATCCTCCGGAGAGCTTTTTTACTGCAAAAGGATTTAGATGATAATCAGCAAGAGCATCAGATAAGG
>CAYWVB010000093.1:0-11612 GCA_964461595.1 uncultured Terrimonas sp.
CCCGGTCAAAAAGGGGTATCCTCAGAATCAGAAATTATAGCCCAGCGAGAAGAATGGCCGGTTCCCGTAAGGGGAGCGTTGATCCTGCACCAGGTCATACTGGATCATGAGGAGCAATGCGCCATTACGACCACCCGTGGGAATAGCAGCGCCGCCGCCAAGAAGCAGGGAAGGCACAAACTGCCCGGGCAGCTTTTTTTTGGGAGTGCCATCATAAAACTTGATTGATCCCCAGCTATAATTGAGCTCAGGCTGTGCCTGCAGCAAAAGGAAGCGGACAGGATAAACCCGCCCAAAGATATTGAAGCCACTGTATCCATAGCTCTCCCGCGAATAGGTTTCTCCATTGCTATAATATGATTTATAGCTGTAATAATTAAAATTTACCCCAGCGCCTGCTGCAAAATAATTGTTGAACCTGTATCCCACCTGCGGTGAAACATTTACAAAAGTATTGGTGCCGAAGCCCAGTCCGAAATTGCCGCCAAAGAAAAGCCGGCTTTTATCAAACCCTCTTTTTTCCGGGGCATCCCCGCGATCGGGGTCCTCCTGCGCCAGCGCTGACTGTGCACCAGTAATGATCATCATCGCCAGGGCGAACACATATTTTTTCATGCGGGAAGATTTTTGGAGATATAAGAATTTGCGTGCAAAATAAGGCTTATATGTCTTTCCGGCTTGTTAAATATCGTAGAAATATATTTCCAGTTAGCTGCGCAGGCGCGACTGCAAAACACAGACTGCTTCTCCTGCCGCAACATTCATTTAATTTAAATCTTCACGCCGGCGGGATCGCAGGGACGCCGCAAAAGTGTTTTGTTTTTGTAACTGGCTTTTTTGCAAAGAGAGGCATATATAATTTTCGGCGGTGGATCCTGAACCTGTAAGGTTTGCAGCTATGCAGCCCGTTTAAAAACCGTTTGAATAAAATATTTTTATTGTACGAAATAAATCGTAGTATTGTACGACAAATATCGTATTTCTAACTTAAAAATGATCTGATATGCAAAAACATACTGTTTCCCGCCGGAAGAATTACCTGTTCCTCCTCATTTTTTCAGCGGTTGCTTTCTGCAGTCTTTCGTTCAGCACCGGTAGTGTATACTCCTTTCGCCGCTTTCCTCAAAAGCTGCAGATCACTGCAACAGACACATTACCCGGAAAAGAAAAATCAGAGAGCAGTTCCATTAATGATGAGCCCATTCCGGATTGCGGAATAAGCAAAGGTATACAGGATGCCCTACAGGATGTGCAGCGAAGCCTGGAAAGACTGAACGCCGAGCTGAATGAACGGAGCTGGTTTGGCAATATCCAGGATCAATATGCACGTGCAGCAGATATTTATGGCCGGGATGCACAGCGGGCCGTACAGTTAGCTCAGCTGCAACTGCAACAAAAGCTGAACAATGATATGCTGGGCAGGCAGCTCGCTATTGCACAACGATTCAAACTGGCTGAGCTTTCACGGAATATGGAGCTGGCATTGCGCAGCGGGGTTGACATGAGATTACAAAAAGCAAAAGCCCAGCTCCAAAAAGCAAAGGGACAATTACAGCGGCTGCGTGATTTTAAGAACGATCTCGAAGCGCACGGGCTGATCAAAAACAGCGAACCTTACCGTATAGAGATCAAAGAAGGAAAACTGTATATCAACGGCAAAAAGCAGAAAAATGCGGTATACAATACATTCAAAGAAAAATACCCGGAGCTGTTTGATGAAGAAAACTTTAAGCTGGAAAATAAAGGTTGGGAAACCGTCAGTGATGCAGATATGATATGATCTGACCTGCTATACGCGGGGACATGAAGCGCCCGGTATGCGGCTTGCAGTGACACCTCAAAGAAAAGACGTCTTCGCGAGGGAACGAAGCGATCTGTTTCCTTCCGGCATCAGAATCTTGGTACCGGGCACTGCGTCTGCCGCAGGTTCTGATTGAACTGGTTATAATATCCCTGGTATATCAGCGCAAATTCAGAAGCGCCCTGCATGTTGTTGTAATTCTTTAAGGAAGAAGTAGTGGCATCATACGTAAATGTCAGCCGCACCGATTTCCATTCAAAGCCCAGCATGGGTATCACGGCATCACCGCTGCGGTAATATAAGCCGCCGATCACCTGCACTTCCCCATCGCCGGAAAGGTTATAATTACCATGCAGCCCGAGTGTAAACTCATTTGATTTCGCCTGGGTGGTATAGTATACACCCGGGCTGAGGATCACACGGTCATTTAACTTGATCACTGCATCTGCAAACCCGATATACCGCCTTGCTATGGTATTATCATAGCCGGGAATATTGGAAAAAAAAGTTTCCCGTGGTGAGTTCACATGATGCACAGAGGCGCCGGCATGCAGGTAAACATTATCCGTGGGGAAATAAGCATAGTTCAGCCCTGCCTGTACGTCGAGATAGCTGATGTTTGTGGAGGAAAAATTTTCACCGCTTGGCGCGCCGGCATCAAAATATTTCCCATTCCATTGATTGTCGTAGGTGAACTTATTTACATCCACACGCTTATTAGCCCAGCCGATGTTAAAACCCACAGAAAGCAATCCCGTAGTACCGAGCATCTGGTGATATGCCGCCGATCCGTATACTTTTGTAGAAGTGAGATTACCGCTCCCGGCCACATCCCTGAGGATCACGCCGCCAAGCCCCATCCACCCCGATTCGAAGCGGTCGCGGAATGCCTGGGCATCACCAAATATGCTCATGGTCTTGAACTGTGCGGGAATACTGGCCCATTGCTGCCTGTAATTGGCGCCAAGTCTGTAGTCGTGCTCCGGCAGAAATCCTGTATTGGCAGGATTGGTGGTAAGCGGTGAATTGAAAAACTGGGAAAAATGCAGATCCTGGCCCTGCACAGCAGAGGTATACCAGCTTCCCATAACGGCAAGTAACAACCCTACATAAAAAACCCTGATGCCGCAACGCCGGGAAAAAGCCGGACCTCCGGTAGGCAGAGCGTTGAACCGCATATTACTTATTAAGGCTGTTTTAAATAATGACACCATATACCTCCTTTATATTTCCAATGCTCCGTTTCAAATTTTCGCAGGCGGCTGACGACATTCGCCAGCAGAACCCGCTACCTCAGCAGGGTAATATCTCCTTTTTTTGTTGCTTTTGTCCCGTCTGTAAACTCTACTTCCAGCGTATAGGCATAAGCATCCATAGGCTGCAATACTCCTTTAAACTTCCCATCCCACCCCTGCGACTCACTGGCGGACTGGAATACCAGCTGCCCCCACCGGTTGTAGATCCTGAACATTATTTTTGCTATTCCGAATCCTCTTACATATACCATGTCGTTTACGCCATCGCCATTGGGCGAAAAAGCGCTTGGCACAGCAATCAGCGGCGAAACAAGAGCAGATACGAACTGACATGTGGTATCAGAGCAGCTAAACTGGTTGAATGCTATTAGACATGCATTATACTCCTGCGTCTTCCTGTACTGGTGAGTCGGGTTTACCAGCAAAGAAGTGTCACCGTCTCCAAATTCCCACAGGTAACGAACAGCATTAACCGAAGTATTGGTAAACGATACCGGTACATTTTCCTGTGGCGTGACGGGGCTGTAGGTGAAGGCTGCAGTAGGGCTGCCATGCACACTGATAGTAAAGAAAGTTGAGTCAACTATATTACAGGTCATAGAGTCCACCACTTTAAGTTTAATAATATAAGTACCTGCACCAGCATACAGGTGTTTAGGAGCAAATTCGTTGGAAGTAGCGCCATCCCCAAAATCCCAATAGAACGTCTGCCCTGCATCAGAAATATTATTGAACGTTGCGAGATGCGGTGCACATCCATCGGGGTCAGTTTCAAATGCCGCTTTTACCTTAGAAGCGATGCGCATGGTTATAGGTATAGAATCCGGACCGTTGCAATAGTTGGTATCGGTGAGTACAAGCTTTACATTGTAAGTGCCCGGCGCCGGGAACTCATGCTCAATACTATCTATGCCTGCTACCAGCGGAGGGCTTCCGTCATCAAATTCCCACAGGAAAGAACTATTCAAGAAAGGTTTCCCTGCAGGAGCAGTAGAATTATTGAAGAACCTGAACTTAAGGCTGTCACAGGGAAGCAGCTTGATAAAGCTTGCAGCTATATCGGCTTTATCCTGTCTCACCCTGATGGTTGTATAAGAAGTATCTGCGATAATGCATTTGCTGGAGTCAACAGATATCAAGGTTACGAGATAGTTCCCTACCTGCTGATATACATTGGAAGCAGAAGGAGTGGTGGTGACGGTTTTTTTCCCGTCTCCAAAATCCCAGAAGTACTGTGTTCCTTTCCGAAGGGTATCCGTGAAATCCACAGTAAGCGGCGCGCATCCGTAGGTTTTATAAGGCACCCCTCCAATGGAAGGGCGTACCCCGCTGTTCACTCCCGAAAAGTCCATTTCTATTTTTAATGCAGCCAGGTTACATTGCCCCGGGGCTCCCGATACAGGGCTCCACACACCAGGAGAAGTGGGGTATGTCAACCCTGTTCCCTGGATAAAGCAGGCTGCACATATAGCCTGGTAAATAATACCATTGGCATCAAACCGGCTGGTGCCGCCGTCCACATGATCGCCATAGCCGCCGTTCAGCCCATAGAAAGAACCAAAAAGTATATCTGCTGCATTTTTCTTTAATACAAAAAAATAAAAATCGCGCCCGTCTGTACTGCACCCGTTGGGCAGGGCATCACAATTTCTGGTAGGCATGCCCCTGGTACCTGCCGTATGGAATGCATCCGGGGAGTTCGGAGGCCCGGCGCCCCCCCATCCCGAAACATATACATTCTCACATATATCTACCGAAAATGCCACAGGAGAAATATTATAGTTTGTATTACCGCTGCCGAATACCGTTGAGTATTCCGTTGCTGAAAGATCCGGTTTCAGCTTTACTATAAACTGCTTTGAACGGGGATTGTTATAAACCCCGGGGGTAACCGGCCAATCGCCAAGCGTAACGCCGGTGACATAGGGAAATCCTTTACGGTCAAATTTCAGTCCGTAAATGGCATCCATCCTGTTGGTTCCGAGATAGGTTGCTTTTTGTAATACGCCGGCGTTGTTAAATACGGCAATGAATGCATCTGAAATACCGCCGTTGGAATTACTTGAAATGACTCCCGATGCAGGCACGCCGGGAAGATCGGTGCTTTGGGTAGAGCCCCCCACATACACATCGCTGGTCAGGGGATTTATAGCCAGTACGAAAGTACCGTCATTACTGCTGCCGCCAAATAAGGTGCTGAAAAGTACATTGTCTACATTCGGGCTGATCTTCATCACGATCCCGTCCTGGGGACCATTCAGCGCTTTTTGGGATGCATTGGCAGTGATACGGAAATCTTTTGACTGGGTGCTGGCAGTAATATAGATATTATTGCTGCCATCCAATATTACTTCGCTTCTTGAATCATCTCCATAGAACACATACAGATCCCGCGGGCCCTCTCTTGTTGTCTTTATATTTACCCCGTCAGATCCTGTTCCGCCGATCCTCATGGATCCGACCAGTTGGGTGCCATCCTGGTTGAGCTTCGTTACCACCAGATCGAAGCCTCCGCATGGGCCATAGGTATTACCGGCGGGGAAAAGAGGATAACTTTTGCTCTGCCCCAAGCTGCCGCTGGTTCTTCCCAGTATAACAAGGTTGCCCCCGCTGTCTTCAAACAGGCTGTGCGGCTGGTCATCGCCATTGCTGCCGATATAGGTAGCATATAATCTTTGCTTTCCCGAACGGTTGAACTTCATGATGCCTATATCATAATCGCCGCCCTGGAATGTGGACTGGAAAGCGCCGGTAGAGACAGGGAAACCATTACCGAAAACAATACCCCCCGAATAGAGGCTGCCATCGGCGCCATAGGTAGCTGTATACCCCCACTGGCTGGCGCGGCTGCCGGTGAAGGTGGCAAAGATCAGGGTAGGGTCTATTACCAGTGTTTTGGCAGGGTTATAATTTTTAATCTTAAAGCGAATGGTATTTTTACCTTCTGCCACATACTTTACATTGATCTCGTTCCTGCCCTCATTGCCCAACTGGTAAGAATAAGGAGAAAGCTCCTTTACATCCCCGACCGATGTTTTAATATACAGCTCCTGGTCTTTGATCTGCAGCTTGTCTGCACCTTCGTACTGCATCACGATCTTGTTGGGATCGCCACCCGGGTAGATAATGATATCATATTTCAGTTGCTGTCCCGAAGCATAATACCTCAGGTCAATGTTGGGATAAATATTTTTGTAGGTTACTGCCTGGTATATTTTGCAATTGGAGCCCCATTGGGAAGGATCGTTGCCTATGAAATAATTCTCATAGGAATCCAGTGGCTTTTCTTTAATGATCTCCGGGTTTTCATTGCTTCCTGCAAACCGCATGGAATAAGCATGTGAGCGGAGCACCATACCAGTATCGCTGCCATGCGCCGGCCGGGGGTAGGCAGCCCTGCCACTGACCTTATTTCCTGGCTGAGGCGTTGCAGCATGAACGTGCCGGTCTTCCGAAATTTGTGTTATATCGTCTGCATTGTGCATCAGCACAGTGAAGCCGCTGCGCTGAAGAAAAAAAGCGCCGTTGTTGATATCTCCCTTAAAAAGCACTGATCTGTCCCACTGTCCCTTATTCTCTGTAAATTCTACTACCTGTGCAGACGACTGAAGGGCAGCGATCAGGCAACCCAGGATCAAAAATATTTGGAATACAGATCTCAAAATATTGCTCTCCATTTAAATGTACGGGTTTACTGCGAAATTACCCTTACTAAATTATTATTACGATATCTTGCTCCAGGAGGTTTGTCCTTTTTGAGCCTGCAGATAGGTTTTTAACTTCAAATTAACTGCCATAGACAGATCGGGGTCTTCAGATAAAAGCTTTTCTGCCGACTGTTTAGCCAAATCTACCAAATGTTTATCCTGCACAATGCTTGCCAGCTTAAAATTGAGCATGCCGCTTTGACGGGTACCTTCAATATCACCCGGTCCGCGCAGCTCCAGGTCTTTTTCCGCAATAACAAAGCCGTCATTGGTAGCGCACATGATCTTCAGTCTCTCCCTGGCGTCAGTAGTTACTTTGGAACCCGTAAGTAAAATGCAATAACTCTTCTCTGCGCCTCTTCCTACCCTTCCCCGCAACTGGTGCAGTTGAGAAAGCCCGAATTTTTCCGCGCTCTCTATTACCATTACGGTAGCATTGGGCACATTTACCCCTACCTCAATTACTGTTGTAGACACCATGATCTGAGTAACTCCCGACACAAAACGTTGCATGTTCGCTTCTTTTTGCTCCGCGTTCATTTTGCCATGCACCATGCTTATCCAGTATGGCGGTTCGGGAAAATAAGCTTTCACGTTTTCATAACCTTTCATCAGGTTTTCGTAGTTCAGCTTTTCGCTTTCTTCAATTAAGGGAAAAATAATATAAGCCTGCCTTCCTTTTTGTATTTCTGCTTTGATAAAATCCATCACCTGTGAGCGTGCATTTTCATAGCGGTGCACTGTAGTTACCGGCAGTCGTCCCGGCGGCAGCTCATCCATGATGCTGTAATCAAGATCACCATAAGCGGTCATTGCGAGCGTCCGGGGGATAGGTGTTGCCGTCATTACCAGCACATGAGGCGGTATTTCATTTTTGCTCCACAGCTTAGCCCGCTGCGCCACGCCAAAACGGTGCTGCTCATCTACCACTGCCAGCCCGAGATTCCGGAACTGCACGGCATCTTCGATCAACGCATGTGTGCCTGTTACTATTTGTATGTCTCCTTCGGCTATGCGTGCCAGTATTTTTTTACGTTCCGCCTGCCTGGTGGATCCCGTAAGCAGCGCCACCTCCACGGGCATATCAGCCAGCAGAGCTTTAAGACCGGCATAGTGCTGCTGCGCCAGTATTTCCGTAGGCGCCATCATACAGCTTTGATAGCCGTTGTCTGCCGCAATGAGCATGCCAAGCAGCGCCACAATAGTCTTTCCGCTGCCCACATCTCCCTGCAGCAGCCGGTTCATCTGGTAACCCCTTACGGTATCCCGGCGTATTTCCCTGAGCACACGCTTTTGGGCACCGGTAAGGGGGAAGGGAAGATAGTCCCTGTAAAAATTATTAAACAAATCTCCTACCCGGTCAAAAACCATTCCCTTCGCATAACGGTGCCTGTGAGATCTTATCAGTCCCAGCCTTACCTGCGCCAGGAAGAGCTCCTCAAATTTCAGGCGGTACAATGCTTTCTGATACAGATCGCTGCCGGCAGGAAAATGAATGCTGGCATAAGCGTCAAATCTCGGCAGCAATTGCAGCTCCTGCACCAGGGTATCCGGGATAATTTCGGGAAGGTCTTTTTCTGACAGCAGCCCCATCAGGGTATATACCAGCTTTCCTATCTGGCGCCCGCTGAGCCCGCGGGCTTTGAGCTTTTCGGTAGCCGGGTATACCGGCTCAAGAAATGGTCTGCCGTCACTTTTTTCGGGGGAAAAAAGGTCCATCTCAGGATGGGTGATCTGCGGGCTGCCCATATAAAAAGATATTTTGCCAAAGACAATATACACCTGCCCTACCAGTATGTTTTTTTGTATCCAGTGGATCCCCCGGAACCAAGTGAGCTCAAGCATGCCCGAATCATCTCTTAGCGTCGCTACCAGCCTTTTACCGCGCTTTTCGCCCATTACTTCACAGGATATTATTTTGCCTGCTACCTGTATATAATCGGTAGCGGGAGAAATATCTTTTATCTTTTTTATTTCCGTTTTGTCAATATGCCTGTAGGGAAAATGCTCAAGCAGGTCCCTGAAAGTAAAAATACCCAGCTCTTTTTTCAGCAGGTCACCCTTCAACGGGCCAACGCCTTTCAGGTATTCTACCGGGTTAGATAATATAGTTTGCTCTGTTCTGATAGAGAATGCTTTATCTGCAAAAATATGTTTTTGTAGCCTGCTTTAGATCGCTGGTCACCGTCCCCGATAAATGTCATGAATTTCACATTTATACAGCAGTAATATTTATCAGCAAACAATAGCCGGCATGCATTCCCTCTGCCATACATTCAGCAGAAAAGAGAACCAGCATTGACGTAAGTTGTATTGACGCTATAACCGGGAGTTCCGCGCATATATTTATAATTGATTATTTTCTATCTGGTTAGAAGTATTGTCGCTACAAAATTTATGACGTACTTTAGCGTAAATACAGACGTTAGCGGTCATTGTAAGACGACAAACGAACAGACATATAAGCTTTGAAAATAAATGACAATGGGAAAAAATAATAGCGACCAAAAATCAAGCGGACACGGTGCGACACCTTTCGCACAGACATATTTTCACGGGACAAGGTCTGACTTGAAAGTTGGTGAGTTTATTGAAGTTGGTTTCAACTCTAATTACGGACAAAGAAAAAATGCAAAATATATTTTCCTTTCCGCCACATTGGACGCTGCAATTTGGGGTGCTGAACTTGCATTCGGGGAAGAACGAGAAAGAATTTATTTAGTTGAACCAACAGGAGCAATTGAAGACGACCCTGACTTGACAGACAAAAAATTCCCTGGTAACCCGACAAAATCTTATCGTTCGACACAACCATTTAAAATAGTTGGGGAAGTTACCAATTGGCAAGGACACCCACCAGAACAAGTTAAAGCAATGAAAGATGCATTAGCTAAGCTGAAAGAACAAGGAATTAATTCTTTAAATGACGAATAACCTACGACAAAAACAACGAACCGCTAACATTGCATTGGCAATATGGCGGGGCGACGGATATATTCTCAGCTTTTGTTCGCTAATCAACTTCAGTTTCGGCAGACGAATAACGCCGAGCAACAGAATGAACAATGAGCTTTTGTATCTTTAATCAGCATTGGTTCCGGGCTGGACGTTCAATGAATACCGCCACATCGCCAATGCTTCAACGTTGGCAGAAATACGCACCCGACAATCTTCAATAGCCAGAAAAAAACAAATTCCCAAAATGGTAACTTTTTATTACTTTTGACAAAACAATAAAGTTGAGAGTAATTGCCAAGAAAATACTCAGAGAATTTTGGGAGAAACATAATGATTGTGAACAACAATTGAAAGCATGGTTTCAGGAGGCTTCAAAAGCCGAGTGGACAACGCCTAACGAAATAAAATCTGACTATCCAAGTGCAAGTATTGTGGGCAACGACAGGATTGTGTTCAATATAAAAGGGAATGCTTACCGACTTATTGTGAAAATAAATTTCGATTATCAAATGGTTTTGATTCGATTTATCGGAACACATGCTGAATACGACAAAATAAATGTAAAAACAATTTAACATGAACATCAAGCCTATAAAGACTAAGAAAGATTATGAGCAAGCCATGCTTCGACTTGAAAATCTGTTTGATGCAAAGAAAGGGACATCCAGAGGCGACGAATTGGAAATATTGAGTTTGTTAATTGAAAAATATGAGGATGAAAAATTTCCAATTGACTTGCCCGATCCAATCGAAGCTATAAAGTTTCGTATGGAGCAATCAGGTTTGACCCAAACCGACTTAGCAGACATTGTAGGACAAAAAAGCAGAGCGAGTGAAATTTTAAGCCGTAAACGAAAACTATCATTAGAGATGATTCGACAATTGCATAAGAAGTGGCGCATCCCGACGGAAGTTTTGGTACAGGCTTACTGATGAAATGTACTTCTGCCAACAAGGGTATTGGCAAAAGCGGGCTACCAACACCCAAGCGGATAGAGCAATCGACCGTGCCCGCCTTCGCCAATACCTAAACGTTAGTGTCAACTTTATTGACACCCTTTTATGTTCAACATTTTTAGAAAGAAACAAAATAAACAAGACAACAAACCGCTCACATTAGAGGACAAATTAGAAATTACCAAACAGCAACTTATTTCTGATTTAGAGAAAAATGGTATGGAGTTTCTAATATCTAAAATGGCAAGCAATGAAGAATATTCCGAACTTATTTTAGAAAGACGAAAAAAAGATTTGAGTTACAGCAGCGAAGACAGTGTATCATGGTATGCATATCGGCAATCAGACAAACTAAATTCACTGAATGACAAAAAAGAACTTTTAGCATTGCTGGCAAACGAAAAATTTATAGACTCCAAAAAGTATATTTATTGTTGTCTTTCAAGTATCTGCTCTAACACAAACGATAAAGACCTTTTCAATTTCCTAATTGACAAAGTTCAAATTGAAGATGATGAAAGAATAAAGGTTTCAATTTTGTCAAGACTTAGTGATGTTATAAAGGACACAAGTTATAATATTGAGCCAATCAAAATACTTGTTAAAGAAGGAACGGCAGACGAAAGTCATGCAGCAATTAAAGCACTATCAAATACAAATGACCCAGAAGTAGAAGACATACTGCTGGACGAATTTAAGATTACAAGCACTCATATGAAGGGAATGATTTGTGGACCTCTTTCAACTATCGGTACATTAAAATCAATTCCAGTTCTTAAAGAGGCATATAAAAAAACAAGAGATGGCGGCTTAAGAATGCTAATTGACAATGTAGTTTATAAAATTGAAACTCGTGACCAAAGCTGCCACTAACATGAGGTTCCTATGTAAAGCGGTTTTGAGTTCCGCCCAATGATTGATATGGTTTTTAAA
>CAYWVB010000094.1:0-11585 GCA_964461595.1 uncultured Terrimonas sp.
GGTAAGCAAAGCTAATTTTTTAATACTCGATGAGCCTACCAACCACCTTGATCTGTTGTCTATTGACCTGCTGATTGAGGCATTGAACCGTTACCAGGGCAGCCTGATACTGGTGAGCCATGACCGCCATTTTATTTCAAAAGCCGCTAACCGGATATGGGAAATTGAAGATCATGAAATAAAAGATTTTGCCGGAGGCTATGAAGAATGGATGGAGTGGAAAGAAAGAAAAAAAACGGAAGCGGCAAAGCAAAGCCAGGTTCAGGCAAAACCGGAGAAAAAGCAGCAGGAACAAAAACCTGTTGAAGAAATTAAGCCGCAGCCTGCTCAGAAGAACAATGCTCCCATTGACAAAGAGTTAAAGAAAGAATTGCAGAAGCAGCAGCGTAACCTGCAGCAACTGGAAGAAAAATTAGCTGCACTCACAAAGCAAAAGAAAACACTGGAAGATCAATTGACTTTGCCTGAAATATACTCTGATAAAAATAAGTTCCTTTCTGCTGAAGCAGAGTATAAAAAGATCACTGCCACGCTGGAAGCTACAAACAGAGAATACGAAGCGGTATTTGAGAAACTGGTGGCGCTGGAGGAAAGAGGAAAATAGCTGTGAGCGGTGGGCTGTCAGCCATGAGCTATCAGCAGTCAGGTATCATCGGAACAGTAAGCCAATTTCACATTTATCGTCTCACTTCTCACGACGCACACAGAATAGTTAAGCCCTATCAACTTGGGTGTATTTCAAACTTTCGCAATCAAAGCATATCATATTATTTCCTGGATTGTATATTGATGCCAGGATAGATTCCTCCTTCGTCGGAATGACAGACCATAGTGCAATGCCTGGCATTGGAACAATTGTTCAAAATTAGTACTATTGCTCAACATAGCAACTCAGCCTGTCATTCCGACGAAGGAGGAATCTGCATCATAACATTCATGCTGACAATAGCATCAAAAACCTTTTGCCATCTGAAACGTCCATAAGTTGCTTAGCATTATGTGTGTCACGGAGCTGAAGCAGCCCTCACTATCAGGAACATAAGATTTGTAGTCTACTATTATATTCCTGTTTTTAAAGCGACAATTTGGAACGCACCCTATCAACTTGGCAGTTACAGCCGGAGACTTTATATTTGGAAAGCAAACAGGAGGGCAATCAATTATAACAGACTCAATTAGCCAATGAAGATTACAACCTGCAAGGAGCTGCTGAATATGGAAACGATCTCTTCTGCTTTCAAAGATGACCGGCAGGATATGACCGACAGTATTGTTTCCTGCTTTTATTCCTGCTACCGGTCGCTGTTTGTACAATGGGCTAAAATTACTTACCGGCGCTATCCCCCCGATATGATTGAATTTATAGCTAACAATGCTTTTACGGATGGGGTGCTGAAACTAAAAGAAGCCGCCGGCCGCGGTGAGCTCTATCAAAGCAATGCCAGCGTAAAGACGGTATTATTCCAATATTGCAGGTATCAATTGTTAGGTCATTTAAAAGATGAAGAACGGCTGGCTGAAAAAAACAGAAAACTGGCGCTTCTTATATCAAATGAAACAGGAGACAATACCGGTGAAACAACATTTGAAATGAAGGAAAGGGAGCTCGAAAATGTGATGCGGGCTTTGTCAAAAATGTCGGTTGCCGACAGACAGATTGTCCAGTGGAAGCATATTGAAAAAAAAACAAATGATGAGATAGCAGCGCTTTTGGCTATTACAGTAGATTCAGCCACCAACCGCATTTACAGGTGTATGAAAAGGTTAAGAAATTTGATAGAGGAGATGGAAAAAGGTGAATAGACAATGATGAATGACGCGTAGAAATATAGGTTTGAACGCCAAGCAGGGCTGACCAAAAAGGTCGTTGAGCGTCTTTGCGAGGGAGGAACGACCGAAGCAATCTCATTGACTGATAGAGGGTTAAGAATATATCTACATTATGAGCATTACAACCGAACAATACAAAAAGATCCTCCGTTTCCTGGATGCAGAGATGGATGCTGCGGAAATGGAAGCGTTCGAAAAAGAGCTGGGCTCCAACCCTGAAATGCGCGCTCAGCTCGACTTTGAACAATCGGTAAGGGATCATTTCACTTTAGGCAACATTACCAGCCTGCCCGGTACTGCGCCTGTAAATCAAAATGCGGCAGCGCAGGCTGTACCCGGCAAAATAACAGGTATGCAAAAATGGCTTGCCATCGTTGCTGCTGCTATAACAGCGTTTATGCTTGTTACCTTGTTTTGGCAAAAACCGGGAAAAGCCCCGGATGTTGCCAATAGCAATAATATGGATACGGTACAGAAAAATACCGAACCTTCCCGGGTGGCAATAACTGCACCGGCAAAAGATAGCATCGAGGTTATTGATCCGGCACTCTTGTTCAAACAATATTTTAAAAAAGATGTGCTGCCTGAAGATTATCCCCTTTATCTGGCAGAAGCATTGACAGACTATGAAGCGGGCAATTACAAAACCCTGCAACAACTACATTTAAACAACCTGCCCCAAACCCGCGGCGACGGTGAAGCGAACAGTAAAGAAAATATTTTGCAACTCGGTCATTATTATAAAGGACTGGCCTTTTTACAAGCCAGCAATACCAGGGAAGCCATAATAAACCTGAATTGGGTAATGAACAACCAACCGGGTAAAGCATTAAAGGCTAAAGCCCAATGGTACCTGGCTTTAGCGTATTTAAAGGAAAACAACGGGGAGAAAGGGGTTGAGCTATGCAGGAGCATTGTTAACAATAAAGAAAATGATACGTTAGTAAAGAATGCGAAAAATATACTGGATGTTTTAGAAAAATGATCTCTCTGTCTCAAAAGCAACTTATGAAATTGTTTTTAGCATTTACGGGAATATTTTTATGCCTGCAGCTACCTGCCCAGGAACAACACGACAGTGATTCCGCAATTTTTTACAGCAGTATTGGCCAATTTTCCAACGCTTTGCCCTTCGCAAAAAGAAACTTCGAATCGGTAGAAAATACCGGTAATTGTGATAGTACCTATATAGCTGCTGCATACCTGTTAGCTAATAACTATACAGCCATGGTAAAATTAGAAAGCGCCCTGGTTTATTATGAAAAAGCTGCTGCATGTGCAAAAAAATTATATGGTGACACCAGCGCACAATTTGAATATCATCTTGTTAATGTTGCGGCGATGTACCGAAATATAGGGCAATACCAGCAGGCTGAGCAACGGTTTAAAAGTGCAACTGTTATTTGGGCGAGAATGGATAGTGCACACTACAAAAAAAACATTCTGTACTATAAAAAACTTTATACCGGTTACCTGGTTGAATATGCCGCTTTTTACATGGTAATCGGCAACATCAATAAGGCAGAAGAATTATGCCTTATTGCTTGCGAAACAGCGCTTAAAGAGCCTGTAGATATGGAAGCATATGCTTCAGCCCTGGAACGGCTGGCCAGGCTGTATGGGAAAATGGGATTTTTTACAAAGCAGGACACAATGTTAATACGACTATACGAGATTAGAAAGAAGATATTTGGCGAAAAAAACCCTTCATCTGCCAGTGACATAGGCGGACTGGCGGATGTCTACCAACGCAATAAAAAACTGGAGAAAGCTGACTCGACGTTCAGGGAGGCATTGGAAATTCAAGAGCAGTTCACCGGAAAAAACAGTGCTGCTACTATCCCGATCTTAAACCGTCTTGGCATAGTAAATATAGAAATGGGGAAATATAAGATAGCGGAAAAATACCTGGAAGAGTCCGCGGAAATTATCCGGGCAAATGGCGGAGAAGCTTTTGCCCTCTACCCTTATTGTATGAAAAATTTGGCCCGGTTGTATGCCTTGACCGAAAGAAAGGAAGTGGCGGAACCGTTATTTCAAAAATGCCTGGCTATTTACAATAAGCTGGGTATGGCATTACATTCCGACCGCCTGGACCTGCTTCATGACATGGCAGGATTGCTATATGCCGATGATCCCGCCAAAGCGGCAATATATTTACAGGAAGTGATGATCGCGGAAAACAGGCTGCTGCTGGAAAAATTAGATTTTTTATCTGAAACAGAATTGCTTGCCTATTTAAAAGGGATCAAGGATGCTGCCGACAGCCCTTACCGGTTTTTACTGCAACATAAAAGCCCTGCAATTGCAGGCGCAGCTTACAACAGCAGGTTACTTACAAGCGGCATTGGCTTACAAAATACCAGGGTACTTTATAAAAATATGGCCCGGTCGAAAGATAGTGCATTGGCTATACTTTGGAAAAATTACATACAGCAAAAGACTTTTTATACAAACTTATTACTTACGCCTGCCGCTCAAAGAAATATCAATACGGACTCTGTTGCCGCAATGCTGAATCAGCAGGAGAAAGCTATATTGCGCAGGTCGGCGGATTACAGGAATATGAAGGAGCGGCTTGCCATTACATGGCAGGATGTGCAAAAGCATTTGCGACCCGGTGAAGCAACTGTTGAGTTCGTAAAGTTCACCGGTAAACAAAATGTATATGCCAATGCCAAAACCAATACGGTATATTATGGCGCTTTGCTGCTTCGCCCGCACGATACTGCGCCTCTGTTCGTAGTGTTGTGTGAAGAAAAGCAATTGATTGCAGCTATAAAAAAATTTCCTTACAAAGCATTTGTAAACAGCAGAGGTGATTACCTGGCGCAATACAGGCAAGGCGTCACGAATATCCTGTACCACCTGGTATGGCAGCCATTGGAACCTTATCTTGCTCATACCAAAACGGTATATTTTTCGCCTGCCGGTATGCTGCACAGGGTGGCTTTTGCTGCCATTCCCAACAGGGAGAATGAGCTGCTTTGTGACAAGTTTGATCTTGTACAGCTCACTTCCACCCGGCAGGTAGCATTACAGGAAACCCGGCTACCGGCGCCGGTTTCGATAGCTATGTTCGGCGGCATCAACTATAATTACCAGTCCGTGGATACAGCTTTAGGTATCTATAATCATGTATACCGGGGAAATCGCGGCGCCGGCATAGATTCTTTTCCTTTTTTACCCAATACCTTAAAAGAGATCAGTACCATAAAAACAGATGCGGAAGCTTTACAAAAGCGGTCTGTTGTATTTACCGGCAGCGATGCCACGGAAGCGGCTTTCAGAAGCCTGGATGGCGACAATTCGCCGGAGGTCATTCATTTTGCCACGCATGGTTTTGCATTGCCTGATACCATACAGGGAGGCGGTACCGGTGCATCTTTTAAAGCGTCAGACAACCCCCTGCTGCGTTGCGGGCTGGTAATGGCAGGCGGCAATATAGGCTGGAGAGGGAAAGCCCGGCCAGGCGAAGACGACGGCATACTGACCGGGTTGGAAATAAGCGCCGTGCAATTACCTCATACCCAACTGGCTGTTTTGTCTGCCTGTGAAACAGGGTTGGGAAAAATAGAAGGCAGCGAGGGTGTCTTCGGTCTGCAAAGAGCATTTAAGCTGGCAGGAGTAAGCTATATAATAGCCAGCCTCTGGCAGGTGCCGGATAAAGAAACCGCCGAGTTTATGGAAACTTTTTATTCCCATTGGTTGGGCGGCAAGACCATCCGGCAGGCGTTTTTTACTACGCAACAGATCATGCGGAAAAAATACGCGCCTTATTACTGGGCGGGTTTTACACTGGTGCAATAGTTATTCGTTACCGGGAAAATATCTTACATTTAACCGGTTATAAACGCTATACAAGGTAAAACACCCCTGCTATGAACAAAAAAGCTATGCCTGGCCATGATAATACCACACCCCGAAAAAAAGACGATCCTCTGTTAAAGGCGGCTTTTGAAGAACTCTTTCCCCACCTGCTTCGTTTTTGTTTTGCCGATGCTGCCAAAATATTCGATCTCCGTAAGGGCTTTGTGTTTCTTGATAAGGAGCTATCTGAACTGTTTCCTGAACTTACAAAACAGGGCGGCAGCAGGTTTGTAGATATGCTGGTAAAAGCATTCCTCAAAAACGGCAGGGAAGAATGGATACTGGTGCACATTGAGATACAGGGTGGCAGCACAAAGCATTTTCCCAAACGTATGTTTCAATATTGGTATCGCATATACGACCGCTACGGCGTGGATATAACCGCTTTAGCAATATTTACGGGCAACAGGCGCCAGCAGCATCCCGATACTTTTCATCAAACATTTATGGGAACTGAAATTACTTATCGTTATAATGCTTACCATATATTCGATCACTCCGAAGCCGAGCTGCTGGCAATGGATAATCCATTTGCCCTGATTGTGCTGGCGGCACAAAAAGCGCTGTTACAGGGTAAAGTGCCTGAAGAAGAGCTGGATAGCCACCGGCTTACCGTAGCAAAGGCGTTGATACAAAGCAAAAAATTCAGTCATGAGAAGATAGAAAAGCTGTTGTTCTTTTTGAAAAATTTTATCTATATTGGAAATGAAGCAATAAACCGTAAATTTGATACACAGATCAATCAATTAACAGGAGGAACCATCGCTATGGGTATTATAGAAACCATAAAGAAAATAGAGCGGGAGGAAGGTATTGAAATAGGTATCGAGAAAGGTATCGAGAAGGGCATTCAAAAAGGCATTGAAAAAGGTAAACTCCAGGTAGTGCAAAACCTCCTTGACGCCGGTAAATTTACCGTTTCAGAAATTGCCGGTTTTGCCAGTGTTACCGAAGCCTTTGTAAAAAAGATAAAAGAAAAAAAGAAGCCATAAGACTTTGTGAACCGTATAAGGAAACGGCTGTTATCATCAGGTAGCAGCCGTTTTTTAGTAAATACTCATGCCCTCTCCACCACGAGTGACGCCGTAAGCTCGGTACAATTGCCCCATTATACAGCTGGTTGTTTTGTCTGCCTGCGAAACCGGACAGGGAAGAATAGAAGGTAGCGAAGGAGTGTTTGGGCTGCAAAGCACCTTTAAGCTGGCGGGAGTAAACTATATAATGGCCAGCCTCTGGCAGGTGCCGGATAAAGAAACCGCCGAATTTATGGAAACTTTTTATTCCCATTGGTTGGGCGGCAAGACCATCCGGCAGGCGTTTTTTACTACACAACAGATCATGCGGAAAAAATACGCGCCTTATTACTGGGCGGGCTTTACATTGGTGCAATAGTTTTCTCCTCCACTTGAAAAAATAATTTTTTATACAGCATGATGATAGCCCCGCTGTGCGTGGCGTTTTCGCCGCACACCACTCTGATGTCGTCAGGGGACGACATCACCCTAATGAGGCCTCATAGGTCTGAATAGAGAGAAACCAATTCTAAACCAGTTGAAAGGACTTGTGAGGGTAATAATTTTTTTCAGAAAGGTTGATGATAACCAGCAGGCAAGAGCTATTAATAGCTGATAGCGCAAAAATAGACCTGATTCCCTCTATTAAAAATCAGCAAAAACACAACCTTTTATGAAGTATTTAATTTTAGGGTTTTCGTTTCTAATATTTATAGGATGTACAAAAGAAAATAAACAAGAAAATATTGACCAAAATACGGTACAGGATTATGACGGCAACGTTTATCATAGTGTGACTATTGGATCACAAGTATGGATGAAAGAAAATTTACGAACAACTCATTATAGGAACGGCGATGCTGTTACGTATATTACAGACAACGATACATGGGGAGGTTTAACAACAGAGGCATATTGTGACTATTTAAATAACCCTGATAACGCAAATATTTTTGGTCGACTTTATAATTGGTTTGCAGCAAAAGATAGCAGAAGTTTAGCCCCTGCTGGTTGGCATATTGCCACAGATGCTGACTGGGAAACTTTGGTAACTTACTTAGGTGGTACAGATGTAGCAGGTGGTAAAATGAAAGATACTTTACTTAATAGCTGGCCGCTTCAAAATACAGGAGCCACAAATGAAAGTGGTTTTAGTGCCGTTGCAACTGGTTATCGACATTTTAGCACAGGAGAATTTTCTACAATACTTTCAGCTGCATGGTTTTGGTCTTCAACAGATCATGATGATTATTATTACAGAATGAACCCAACTTTGCACGATTATTCTGATGAGCTCATCATTAATACATCACATCCAAGCTTTGGATATAGTTGTCGTTGCGTTAAAGACTGACTTATTTCTGCTGCTAATAGTGCATTGGCAAAAAGCTGGGCAGACAGAAGGTCAATCGGCTGTAAATGCCTACTGTACTGCATCTGGGCTTTACGAAATCCCCACGGTGTGCGTGGTATCTTCGCCGCACACCACTCTGTTGTCGCCCCCTGGCAACGTCACCCTAATGAGACCTCTCAGGTCTGAATAGAGACAGACTAATTATAAATCGGTTGAAAAAACTTGTGAGGGCAATAATTTTTTTCAGAAAGGCTGATGATAACCAGCAGGTAATGGCTATTAAGCTATAGCATTATTACCGCAGGGTGTCATGCGCATCAGTGTTATTAGCATAATAGCATTGAAAAGGTATATTCAATTGCCTCAAGAATAAAGGATATGAGAAAAATAGCTTTTTGCCTGGTTTTATTTGTGACACTTGCTGCTGGCTGCAAAAAAGATAATGTTGAGCCTGAGGCGGATAATACAGCCCGGAAAAAAATGCTCTCCGGAACATGGAAACTGACCGCGATGGCATTTTCACCGGCTGATGACTGGAATGGTGACGGTATCGCCACAACCGGTGATGAGTATGGTGAATTACCCTGCGAAAAAGATGACTTCGTTACGTATCTGGCCGATGGAACATGGAAAGCTGATATTGGATTAGTATGCGATTACCAGGATACGGATGAAGATTTTACCGGGAAGTGGGCACTGTCGGATAGTGGTGATACTTTTACGGATGATGAGACTGAAATTACAAATAGCGAAGGAGAGTATGAGTATACAATACTGCAGCTGGATGAACACATTTTTAAGTATCAGTATAAGTCTATGTATGACGGAGCGACTGCTACCGCTACGTTTACCCTTACGCGCCAATAAGCACAATTTAATTTTCAATCATCACTTTAGCAAAACACAAACAACATGACACTATCTGCTACAAACAACATCATTATTGTTGGAGCAATGATTATTGCATGCACTGCCTTTTCCGTTAATACCCATGCGCAAAAAACCGATAAGAAATTCAGCTTCGGATTTGGAATAGAAGCCGGGTTACCTCTTGGCGACTTCAAAGAACTATACAGCTTTGCGCCAGGGCTTACGCTACGCGCATCCTATAAAGCAGGACCGGGTTTTGTTACACTCACTTCAGGAGCTCTCGCTTTTTTGCCCAAAAGTCTTGACGGCGAAGACTTAAAAGCCAGCGTACAGATACCCGTTAAAGCCGGTTATAAGTATATATATAAAGATCATCTTTTTGCTATGGGAGAAGTAGGCTTTTCACGCTTCACCTATTATTACACTGACTACAATGATGAGATTGCAAATACCAAAGAAACCGGGGTCACTTTTGCTCCTACCATCGGTTACCAGGCAGGCGCATTTGAAATAGGGCTGCGTTACGAAATTACAAGATTCGACGGAGGCAACCTGAGTGCAGCATTACTGAGGCTTGGCTTTAACTTTTAAGTTGTTATTACAGCAGCATAATTTGATGAGTGGTCACTAATTTATAAAGTAGTAAACTTTCACAACATGAAACATATATCCATAACTGCGTTTGTGCTGTTTTTCTGTGTTGCAGCAGCCAATGCTCAGTCTAAAGTAGACAACACCATCATTAAAGCTAACAATACGCTTAACCAGGTTGATAATGCAGGAAATACGATCGACAGGGCCGGGAATGCTATAGGCAAAGCAGGTAAGACTTTTAAATCATTATTTGGCGACAAAAAGAACAAGTCAAAGGACAAAGAAGCAACGGAGGTAAAGGATGCTAAAGAAGTAAAGAAATCTGCCGATACTGCCTCTTCGGCTTTTAACACCACGATCAGGATATCCGGCATCACCTTTATGAAATTAAAGGCCTTGCAGAAGAATGCTCTTGACTGTGAGTGTGTGACCAGCTCTGATATGGCATTTAACGCCGAAGCATCTTCTCTTAAAATTGCGCATAGCGGCAAAACAGAAGATTTATTGAAGTTGCTTCTTGATAAATCAAAAGATATTTTTACGGAAAACCAGATACAAAGTTTTGAAGAAGGGAAAATAGAGATAAAGCTTAATTAGCGATTTCCGCTGTGCGTGGCGTCTTCGCCGCGCACCATTTTATTGTCGCCTATGGCGACACACTTACCAGTAGTAACAACCTGTTCCATCCGTCCTAAAACGTACTAAGCGAGGATGCTTAGCACAGCGAAACTTAATGTGCTTTAATGCCTTATTGTATATATATATCAACTAATGCTGATTTGAATTGCTTCACCGGCTTTTATCTGAATGCCCTTGATTAGACCGATAACAATGCTTTCTTCAGACTCTTTTAAGCTTGCGCGAACTTCCTGCCCGTTTAATTTGGCCGAAACAGCTTTTATTTTCTGCCGAAGCAGGTTGTCAAAAGAAAGTGTATTTAACAGCAGTGAGCCGTATTTTAGTGCAAGCGTATGCAATTGCAGTTCATTATTTTTTTCCTGGCTGTAAGTGCCCCAGCCTTCGGCCGAAGTAAATGCTGCTTTAAAATTGTCCCTGTTCCATTTAGGAGCAAAACGCAGGTAACCTTTAGGTCCGTGGTATTCAAAGCCGCAGGCTGTTATGAACGTTCCATAGCTTGCCATGGCACGGGCATAATGATCGCTGCATTCAATTTCATTGTAAGGATTTCTTTTGGCGGCATGATAGCGGTCGTGTATAGCTCTTGTTATTACCAATGCTTCATCCGTCATTCCTTCTGCCATCATGTGGCTGGCAACCTGGTGCTCAAATCCCGTCATGCATTCATGAAAATAGCCTAACTGCCATGTAACATTATCACCATAAGGTTTGGGTTCATTGTGCGGGTTGGTATTCATGATCAAACCAGCTTCACCGGGCAATGCATAAGGTCTTCCACCGGTATGCGTTTTAATGTAAGGACCTACATCAGGTGCAAAATTGTATTTCCACAGGGAACGTAATGCTGATATGGTTTTTTCTTTATCCCATAATCTTCCCAGCCCCGCCTGCCACGCCCAGCTCTGTCCATATACCTGGTCTATGTGACAGGTGTTGTAGGAGCCTAATTTTTTTCTTCCCTGCACCTCATCCGGGCGATGAATAAAATATTCACCGTTGAATAATTTTTCAGCCATGTTCCTGCTGCCTTTTTCAACATACTGTTTACAGATTTTGGCAAAAGTATCATCATGCATTTCTTCCGCCATCAGTTGGGCTGCTTTTGCCGCAGCAATGCTCAATCCGACTATCCATGCAATCTCTCCTTCCCATACCGCATCAAGTGTATTTTCCATAGGGGTGTCTGTCATACCATCGCCATTTTTATCCCGGGACAGCATAAAAGATACGGCTTTTTTAATGTTGCTCCAGTTATTATGCAGGAAGCCATCATCGCTGCTCATCTGATGCTCCCTGTAAATGCGCAGTATGGTGCCTGCCTGCCCGTCAATGGCAGGCCTTGTTTCATATTCTGCGCGGAATATTATCCCCCCGTTTTCCTGCATGGCAATGCCGAGGTCTGTTCTTTGCCTTGC
>CAYWVB010000095.1:0-11376 GCA_964461595.1 uncultured Terrimonas sp.
GGAAACCTGGCAACGATAAGTGCGCCCACGCCGTAGCATGAGCGTTCTCACTTATGTCCCATTGCCAAATTGAAATTTCCTAAGTTTCAGTGCGGGACTTAAAGCTAAAACGCTTCAAGAATATCTTGCTGCAAATATAACTTTTCCCCAGCTTAATATTGGCATAAAGTATAAAAAAACACCATGTGAAGCCATACCCTTCTTAAAGGATAAAAACGTGCTTTTTGAGAATTGCGCCAATCAGTACAAATTCTAACGGGACGAATTTTGATTGAGAAACAACTCAGCGATCAGTTAACCTCATTTTTGATTTTTATAGGTAACTTTGCCATTATAATTATTGTGAATATGAAGCGGGTTTTATTAATAGATGATGAGGAGAAGCTGCGCAATCTCATGGCCAGGGTCATCGGACTGGAAGGGGAAGGTTTTGATGTAGTTCAGGCAGATAATGCCAAATCAGCCCGGAAGAAATTGAATCAGGAGGATTTTGATGTGGTCATTTGCGATGTAAAGCTCCCGGACGGTAATGGGGTAGATTTAATCACAGAAATCAAAGAGAAACAGCCCCTGACTGAAGTTATATTGCTCACCGCTTACGGCAATATTCCCGATGGTGTTCAAGCCATCAAGAACGGCGCATTTGATTATATTACTAAAGGTGACGATAATAATAAAATAGTTCCGCTACTCCATAAGGCTATAGAGAAAGTTTCACTTGCAAAACGGGTGCTGCAATTAGAAAGGCAATTAGACAATAAATATTCCTTTAATAACATTCTTGGGAAGTCAAAGCCCTTTAAAGCGGCCATTGAAGCGGCACAAAGAGTGGCAGCTACAGAAGCAACTGTTCTGCTCACTGGTGAAACGGGTACGGGGAAGGAAGTTTTTGCCCAGGCAATCCATAATGCAAGTAACCGGGGTAAGCAGAATTTTATTGCGCTGAACTGTTCCGCATTCAGCAAAGAACTATTGGAAAACGAACTGTTCGGACATAAAGCAGGAGCCTTTACGGGGGCAACAAAAGATACAAAAGGAATTTTTGAGGAAGCGAATAACGGAACAGTTTTTTTGGATGAAATTGGCGAAATGCCATTGGACTTGCAGGCAAAGTTGCTAAGGGTATTGGAAGCCGGAGAATTTCTGAAAGTAGGCGAGAGTAAATCAACCAAAGTTAATGTGCGCATTATTGCAGCTACCAACCGGGATCTGCAAAAGGAAATAGAAGCAGGGAATTTCAGAGAAGACTTGTTCTATCGTATTGCCGTGTTCCAGATCGCCCTTCCGTCGTTGCAGGAAAGAGTGGTGGATATTGAGGATCTGGCAGCTCACTTCCTGCACCTGTTTATTAATAAAACGAACAAAAAGATCAATGCCATGTCAAAGCCCTATCTGGAGGCATTGAAAAAGCATTCCTGGAAAGGAAATATAAGGGAACTGAAAAATGTTATTGAACGAAGTGTTATCCTGACCGACGGCACGGAATTAACTGTTGACAGTTTACCCGTTGAATTACAGCGACTGCAATCCAATGGCAATAATGAGAAAATACTGTCAGCATTTGATCTTGCAAGTGCTGAAAAAATCCATATTCAAAAGGTCTTGAATTATACCAATGGCAATAAAACGGAAGCTGCAAAGCTGCTGAACATTGCCGTGACTACACTATACAGGAAAATAGACGAGTATAATATAAAGTAAATGATACCTTGTTAGCAGTTCGGTCCCGGCTTACCGGGATTCACTGTTTTATTCCTTTTTTTAATATTCAGGTAGATAGTTCAGGAAAACGCATCACTGTCGCGATCAACGTCATATTTACATATCCACAAGCAAGTGCTTGACAATTCAACGGCGTTTGAAGGAACGTTGGACATTTGGATTTTTACCGTCTGAGCTACCAAATTATTTGCGGCAATTTGGTCTGGCATTGATAGACGACAAAGGAGCAAACGAATACAGGGAAAAGTATATTCCAGAGCGTAAAGGACTGATCAGCGGGTATGAGTTTTACCGGTAGCATTTGCAAAGCTGGCGAACTAAATAGTAGCAACCCCACCTCATACGGAAAATTAGCAACCCTTTCAAAACGATAGGATTCACCCTTTCAAAATGAAAGGGTTTTTCATTTCCTGAATTTCTATAATTTCTTATAAGACACTGTATATCAACCGATTTATGGAAGATAGCAGCCTCTTGGAATAGAAATTGGCATAGGGGAATTGTACAAATAATTTCTTTATGACAAGAGTACTCAAAAATGAAATCCGAAAAGTTGAGGCATTAGGAAGCGAAACGATCCAGGCTATCTTCAAAGGGCAAAAAGAAAAGGTAATACGTCTTTACGGAAAAGTGGAGCGAATGTTCGGCAAAGGGAACAGCTATACCCGCTCGCTTGTGTCCAATAAATTCATTCTGCCGCTCTCTCAGCTTTTGGAAATGAACTACAGTTGGGGCAGGGAATACTTAGCCCTGTTTCCCGTGCAACTCAAAACAGAGTATTACAGGCAAATTTATTCATCCGGCATTTAAAAGAACAACAATGACAACAATACTGATTATCTCAGGTCTGGCGCTATTCGCCGTCTTTTTTTTATCCATTAAATTTTTTGAGAAAATATGACAGCTCTATTCATTATTGCCGTAGCCGTATTCATTTATATGTGCTACGTGCTGATCAAACCCGAAAGGTTCTAACCATCAGGTCATGAACGATGATACTAAAAGAAAAATAAGGGAATGGTTCACTATCATTTTTTGGCTGCTGTGGATCGTGTCCCTTATCTACCTGGTCATTGTCCGTGTAAGGATTTTACTACGCTAATGATAAAGAAAATAATAAGCGATATAAAGTTTGTAGCAAGGATCACCCTGATTTTCCTCGTTGTGTTCGCCTGCTTCAAATTCATTTTATGGCTACTGCAAATAATAATTTAATCAATAAAGTATGAATACAGAAATTTTAGGTCTTATAGCCATGTTCGTTGTCACCCTGCTGCTGGCGATTCCCCTGGGGAAATACATTGCTAAAGTATATGGAGGCGAACGGACACTCTTAGACCCGGTCTTTAACCCGGTGGAAAAGCTGTTCTTCAGGTTAAGCGGTGTCAACCCAAATGAAGAATGGAGCTGGCAGAAAAACCTGGTCGCGCTACTCACTATTAACGTAGTGTGGTTCCTGCTCGGCATGTTCATTCTTATGAATATGAGCTGGCTGCCACTGAATCCCGACAATAATCCAAGCCAGAGTGCACACCTCGCTTTTAATACCACTATATCCTTTCTGGTGAACTGTAACCTACAACACTATTCCGGGGAGTCAGGTTTAAGCTACCTGGGGCAGTTGTATCTCATGTTCCTGCAATTCACCACGGCAGCAACAGGGATGGCCGCCGCCGCTATCCTGTTCAGGGCTTTGAGGAAAGGTACACATCAGACCTACGGTAATTTTTTCAATGATTATTTAAGGACGTGTACCCGTATCCTGATGCCGATATGTTTGGTGTTAGGCGTTATGCTCTTATTGTCAGGATCACCGATGACAATGGAAGGGAAACAACAAATGGTCACTTTACAGGGCGATACCGTGCAGGTATCAACCGGGCCGGTGGCAGCCTTTGTTCCCATCAAACATTTAGGTACAAATGGTGGCGGCTTCTTCGGTGCAAACAGTAACCATCCCCTTGAAAACCCGACCTACTTCAGCAACATGCTGGAAATGTTTGCCCAAATGGTCATCCCTTTCGCCATGATCTTTGCCTTCGGCATTTTTATCAAACGCAGAAAGCTGTCATGGGTCATATTCGCCATTATGACCATCGGCTTTCTTTCCTTAATGATACCGAATGTCGTCATGGAGACAAACGGAAATCCCGCCATTGCCGGTATGGGCGTTAACAATAGCCTCGGGAATATGGAAGGAAAAGAAATCCGGTTCGGTGCGGCGGCTTCGGGCTACTGGAGCATTGCCACTACGGTCATATCCACCGGTTCCATCAACTCGATGCACGATAGCTATATGCCCTTGTCGGGGATGAATATGTTGCTGGCGATGATGATCAACTGCTTTTACGGAGGCGTAGGCGTGGGTATGCTTAATTATTTCATCTTTATTATCCTGGCAGTATTCATCAGTGGGCTGATGGTAGGCAGAACGCCTGAATTTCTCGGTAAGAAAGTAGAAGCAAGGGAAATGAAGATAGCTATGATCATTGCATTGCTGCATCCCTTCATTATCCTTGTCGGTACTGCGCTGGCTGCCGCCTTCCCTCAATACACATCCGCAACGCTGGCTAATCCGGGCTTTCACGGGTTCAGTGAAATGCTGTACGAATATACTTCCAGCGCCGCCAATAACGGCAGCGGTTTTGAAGGGCTGGGCGACAATACGCCCTGGTGGAATATTTCTACCGGCTTTGTGCTGCTGCTCGGAAGATACCTGCCGATCATAGGCCCCGTAGCCATTGCCGGAATCTTGGGAAGTAAAAAGTACATCCCTGAAAGTGCCGGAACCCTAAAGACCGATACGCTCACGTTTGGCATCATGACGCTTGCGGTTATTGTGATTGTCGCAGCGCTGGCATTTTTCCCTTCGCTTACGCTTGGGCCGATTGGTGAATATTTCTCTTCAAAATAAAATACTGACAATACGATGAAGTCTAAAAATAATGTTTTGTTTCAAAAAGAGCTGGTTGGCGAAGCCATAAAGCAATCCTTTATCAAGCTGAACCCCAGGCTCATGTTCCGCAACCCGGTTATGTTTACCGTGTGGATCGGAACGGCAGTAATGCTTATTGTTTCCCTGTGGACGCTGGCGGGAGAAAAGTCGCAGGGAAGTTTCGGCTATAATTTAGTGGTATTCCTTGTCCTCTTTGCCACCCTGCTGTTTGCCAATTTTGCTGAAGCGATTGCCGAAGCAAGAGGAAAGGCACAGGCAGACAGCCTGCGAAAAACAAGGGAAGAAACCCCGGCGAAATGGATACAGCCGGTTGGTGAGATGTATGTGAACGAAATAAAAATAGTTCCCTCCTCTCAACTGAAAAAGGGCGACGTTTTCTTATGTGAAACAGGCGATGTGATCCCTTCGGACGGTGAGATCATAGAGGGTATGGCAACCATTGATGAAAGCGCTATCACCGGAGAAAGCGCCCCGGTCATCCGTGAAGCTGGCGGTGATAAAAGCAGTGTAACGGGTGGAACAAAAGTGCTGTCTGATAAAATAAAGGTCAAGGTTACGACGGAAGCAGGTGAAAGTTTCCTGGATAAAATGATTGCGCTGGTAGAAGGTGCAAGCCGTCAGAAAACACCCAATGAAATTGCTTTGACAATCCTGCTGGCAGGCTTTACACTGGTATTTATCATTGTCGTGGTTACGTTAAAGCCCTTCGCCGATTACGCAAACACACCCATTACCATTGCAGCGTTCATTTCCCTGTTCGTCTGCCTGATCCCTACGACCATTGGCGGGCTGTTATCTGCCATCGGCATTGCAGGTATGGACAGGGCGTTACGGGCGAATGTGATCACCAAAAGTGGCAAGGCGGTTGAAACCGCAGGCGATATAGATGTATTGCTGCTGGATAAAACAGGCACTATCACGATCGGGAACAGAAAGGCCACCACCTTCTATCCTACGGAAGGCGTGGATGAGAAGCACTTTACAAAAGCAATCGTGTTAAGTTCAATGGCTGACGAAACGCCCGAAGGAAAATCCATTATAGAGCTGGCGGCTGTAAATCCTTTGAGTTATCAGGTAAAAAGCCCCCGCTATATCAAGTTCACAGCCGAAACCAGGACTTCGGGTATTGACTATGATGATATAAAGATCAGGAAGGGAGCTGCGGATGCCATCAGGAACCTTGTGGAGAAAGCCGGTAACATCTTTCCAAAAGAAACCGAAGAACACGTAAAAAACATTTCCAGCAATGGCGGTACACCTTTGGTTGTATCCGAAAACGGAAAGGTGTTAGGTGTTATTGAGCTACAGGACATCATCAAGCCGGGCATACAGGAACGCTTTGACCGTTTGCGCAAAATGGGGATTAAAACCGTGATGGTTACAGGTGATAACCCGCTAACGGCAAAATATATCGCAGAGAAATCCGGCGTGGATGATTTTATAGCGGAAGCAAAGCCGGAAGACAAAATGAACTACATCCGCAAAGAACAGTCTGAAGGAAGACTGGTAGCCATGATGGGTGACGGAACCAATGACGCGCCCGCACTGGCGCAGGCAGATGTAGGCGTAGCTATGAACAGTGGTACGCAGGCTGCAAAAGAAGCCGGTAATATGGTGGATCTGGACAATGATCCTACCAAGCTGATTGAAGTAGTGGAAATAGGAAAACAGCTACTGATGACCAGGGGCACGTTGACCACGTTCAGTATTGCCAATGATGTCGCCAAATATTTTGCGATCATCCCGGCGCTGTTCATCACCGCTATCCCGGCATTACAGCATCTTAATATCATGAACCTGCACAGCCCGCAAAGCGCCATCCTTTCGGCTGTCATCTTCAATGCCATTATCATCCCCTTGTTGATCCCGTTGGCTTTAAAAGGCGTAGCCTACAAACCAATAGGCGCTTCAGGGCTGCTAAGGCGCAACCTGTTCATTTATGGCCTGGGCGGAATAATCATTCCATTCATCGGTATAAAGATCATAGACGTGGTGGTGAGCCTTTTCCTTTAAACAAATCAGTAACTGTAAAATTCTTTAAAATGAAAAAATATTTGTTTCCCGCTATCAAGCTGACGCTTTTATCGCTGATCCTGCTTTCAGGTATTTACACGCTGATCCTGTTGGGCATTGGCAAGGTGCTGCCCGGACAGGGAAAAGGTGAAATAATTACGCACAACGGCAAGTCCTACTACGCCAACATCGGGCAAAAATTCACGGAAGATAAATACTTCTGGTCACGTCCGTCCGCAGTGGACTACAATGCTTCCGGAAGCGGTGGCAGTAACAAAGGCCCGAACAATCCCGAACTGTTGCAGGCAGTGGAGGCAAGACTGGATACTTTTCTTGCCCATAATCCCGGTATAGCCAAATCCGAAGTGCCGGTGGATATGGTTACGGCAAGTGGCAGCGGGCTTGATCCCAATATTTCCATACAGGCAGCCAAAATACAGGTGAAGCGTATCGCTAAAGTAAGGGGCATTGCCGAAGGGAACATAGAACAACTCATACTTTCCAATACCGAAAAACCATTATTGGGGCTGTTAGGGCCGCAAAAAGTAAACGTACTCAAATTAAACATTGCATTAGATAATCTGAAGTAACAGGACATAAAAAGTCAAAATCTGAAAAATGAGAACAGCATTCAAATATATTATCGCAGCGTTACTTATTAATTGTCAACTATCCATTTTCAATCATGCAAAAGCGCAGAGCGATAGCACAAAATCCCCGCTGGCTTTTAGCGGCTACCTGGAAGCATACTATTCCTATGATTTTGGTCAACCTGCCGATCATAACCGACCGGCATTCACCTATTCGCATAACAGGCACAATGAAATAAATCTGAACCTGGGATTTATAAAGGCAGCATACCAGACCCAAAACGTAAGGGCTAACCTGTCACTGGCGACAGGGACTTATATGAATGCCAACTACGCGGCAGAGCCGGATGTGCTAAAGAACATTTATGAGGCAAATGCAGGGGTGAAAATTTCAAAGAAAAAGGATCTCTGGATTGATGCCGGTATCCTGCCTTCACATCTTGGATTTGAAAGTGCAGTGGGAAAGGATAACTGGACGCTGACCCGTAGCATATTTGCGGACAACTCGCCTTACTTTGAAACGGGCGCAAAGATTTCCTACGGTTCCGACAACGGTAAATGGTTCATCAGTGGTCTGGTGCTGAACGGCTGGCAACGGATTCAAAGGGTTGACGGCAACAATACCCTGGCATTCGGGCATCAGCTCACATTCAAGCCCAATTCAAAGATTACCCTGAACAGCGGCTCTTTCATCGGAAACGATAAGCCCGACAGCACAAAACAGATGCGTTATTTTCACAATCTATACGGTATTTTTCAAATAAACAGGAACTTTGCCCTAACAGCAGGATTGGATGTTGGAGCAGAGCAGAAAAGTAAAGGTAGCAGTGACTATAATACTTGGTACACACCTGTCTTAATTGTCAGGTTCAGCCCTGATGAACGGCAGCATATTGCTGCACGGGTAGAGTATTACAGTGATGAAAATGGCGTGATAGTGAGTACCGGAACACCCAACGGATTTAAAACCTGGGGCTACTCTTTAAATTATGACTATCTCATCCTCGATAACGTAATGTGGCGTGTGGAAGGGCGGCGGTTTTCTTCAAAAGACAAAGTATTTACAAAGGAGGGCAGCTTATCAAATAACAATTTCTTTTTAACAACATCATTAGCCATTTCATTCTGATGACAGATAAAGACTATACAGCCCAACACTTCCTCGACCTGATAAAAGAATCAAGGCGGGGAAAATTCAAAGTGTATATCGGTATGAGCGCCGGTGTGGGTAAAACCTACCGTATGCTGCAGGAGGCTCATTCTCTGTTACAAAATGGCATTGATGTAAAAATAGGATACGTTGAGACACATAACCGCGCTGAAACACATGCCTTACTGCAAGGGCTGCCGGTTATTCCGAGAAGGAAACTTTTCTATAGGGGTAAGGAATTAGAGGAACTGGACGTTCAGGCCGTCATCAATCTACGTCCCGAAGTGGTGATCGTGGACGAACTGGCGCATACGAACATTGAGGGCAGCAAGAATGAAAAGCGCTGGCAGGATGTAATGGATATTCTGGATGCAGGCATTAATGTCATCAGCGCGGTGAACATTCAGCATATTGAAAGCCTGAATGAAGAAGTGAGGGTGATCACCGGCGTTGAAGTGAAAGAACGTATCCCCGACAGCATACTTGCCCAGGCTGATGAAGTAGTGAACATTGATCTTACGGCAGACGAACTGATTGCAAGGTTAAAGGAAGGCAAGATTTATGAGGCTGCCAAAATTGAAACGGCACTAAAGAATTTTTTTAAGAGCGAACATATCCTGCAATTAAGGGAACTGGCACTGAAAGAGGTTGCTTCCCAGGTGGAGCGGAAAGTAGAAACAGAGATTACCCTTATCCATTCGGCAAAAAGAGAAAAGTTTTTAGCCTGCATCAGCTCTAATGAAAAGACAGCTAAAAATGTGATCAGGAAAGCGGCACGGCTTGCTAACTATTACAATAGCAAGTGGTATGTCATGTATGTGCAAACGCCGCAGGAGAGCGCAGATAGAATTGCTTTAAGCAAGCAACGGCATCTGATAAATAATTTCAAATTAGCTACCGAGTTAGGTGCAGAGATCATTAAGGTAGAGAACAGCAGTATTGCAAAAGCTATTGTGGAACAATGCGAAAAAAAGAAAATCACGACTATATGTGTTGGCAAGCCGCACCTGAATCTTTTGCACCTGATTTTGGCAACCAATGTGTTTAATCAATTGTTAACTAAGTTATCAACAAGTGATATTGATCTTGTGATATTGAGCTAAAGGAATAGAGAAATGAAAATAAAAACAAAACTCACGTTGTGGGTGGGTCTTCTGTTCGCAATGATTGCATTGCTAACGGTACTGAGCGCAATTAATATAAACAAATTGTCCGGCGACGCGAATAATATATTGGCCGATAACTACAATACTATTGACTACTGCCGTCAAATGCTTATTGCGCTGAATAAGGACATAGCAACCCCTGAAGGCCATGAAATCTTCGCAGAAAACCTGCAAAAGCAAAGGGCTACTATTACAGAAGTTGGTGAAAGACAGCTTACCGATAAAATAGCAGCCGACTTCAACCGGCTTGTCCAAAGTCCAGAAGACAGTGCCCTGTTGCAAATCGTGCATAAGGATATTACCGACATCATGTTGCTGAATATGCAGGCCATACAGCGGAAAAGCCAGATCACGGGTAAAACCGCACATGATGCCATCTGGTGGATATCAGGAGCAGGAACGCTTTGTTTCCTGATAGCCTTTACGTTGCTGATCAACCTGCCTTCAAGCATTGCCAACCCGATCAGGGAACTTACGGCAAGCATCAAGCAGATCGCCGCTAAAAATTATTCGGAACGCGTACATTTTGAGAGCCACAATGAATTTGGGGAATTAGCAACATCATTTAATACAATGGCCGAAAAACTGGAAGAATATGCAGGCAGTAATCTTGCCCGGTTGCTGATGGAAAAGAAACGCATTGAAACGCTTATCAACAAAATGCGCGACCCTGTAATCGGTCTGGATGAAAAAGGAATGATTTTGTTTACCAATGACAAGGCGCTTAAGATCATTGGTGTCAATAAGACCGATCTCATTGGAAAAAGCATTGTAGAGGTGGCAAAGCACAATGACCTGATCCGGCTGCTTATCCGGGATATTGATCAAACACAGCAGTCCGACAACAACGAGAAAGAACAACCTATAAAAATTTATGCAGACGATAAAGAAAGCTATTTTGAAAAAGAAGTGATTGATATCAATATCATCCCTACGGGTGAAAAGGTGTCCCAGCGGATCGGGCATGTCATTATTTTAAAGAACGTGACCCCTTTTAAAGAAATGGACTTTGCAAAAACAAACTTCATCGCAACCATTTCGCATGAACTGAAAACACCTATATCCTCTATCAAAATGAGCATTCAGTTACTGGAAAACGCGAAAACGGGAAAATTGAATGATGACCAAATACAGTTATTGGAGAGCATCAAAGAGGATAGCCACCGGCTGTTAAAGATCACCGGCGAGTTGCTCGATATGTCGCAGGTTGAAACCGGAAATATTCAGTTGAACGTACAACCCTGTGATCCCACTGTCATCCTGCAATATGCGATTGATACCACGAAAACGCAGGCAGATCAGAAAAATATTCATTTCACAGTTGAAGCAGCGGAGAGCATTCCTAAAATCAATATGGATTCAGAGAAAACCGCCTGGGTGCTTACCAATTTCCTGACCAATGCGATCCGTTATTCGCCTGAAAACAGTGACATCATTATTTCATTAAAAAGGAAGGATCAATGCATTCGTTATGAGGTGAAAGATTTTGGAAAAGGTATTGAGCCGAAATATCAGGGGAAGGTTTTTGATCGCTATTTCCAGGTTCCGGGCAGCCCCAAATCAGGAACTGGACTTGGGCTGGCAATAAGTAAAGACTTTATTGAAGCGCAGGGAGGAAGGATTGGTGTTGAGGGAGAGTTTGGATCAGGAAGTACATTTTTCTTCTCTTTTCCGATAAAACCAACAAGGGCTAACAATAGTGTTTAGTGTAAGTATCTCGACCGGACTGCTATAAATATTTGACCATCCATAGGGCTATAATGTTCCCGGAAACTCCGC
>CAYWVB010000096.1:0-10607 GCA_964461595.1 uncultured Terrimonas sp.
TCTTCGGGGCTGCTTTCTTCTTTGGAGCGGCTTTTTTCTTCGGGGCTGCTTTCTTTTTTGGGGCTGCCTTTTTCTTAGGTGCAGCCTTTTTTACAGCTTTTTTTGCTACCTTTTTAGCCGGAGCTTTCTTTTTTGGAGCGGCTTTTTTCAGAGCACTTTTTTTCTTTGCTTTAGCCATGATTGTTGGAATTTACTGTGTTTGTAGAAGAGATGAATTGATATAGAAAATTAGGAATAAAATTAATAATAATAACAAAGCTTTTTATTTTTTTAGATAAATAAAACCCCTGCGGGATATTGCCCGCAGGGGTTTTGTATATACAGTATACTCTTTTTGCTAAAATATGGCTCTTATAAGTTGGGCTGTGGTGTATAACGCAGGTAGGGCTTTACAATTTTTACGCCTTTGGGAAACTTCTTTGCAGCATCTTCGTTTGATATGGAAGGCACTACAATGACATCTTCAGTGGGTTGCCAGTCTGCCGGGGTAGCCACGCTATAGTTGGCAGTAAGCTGCAGGGAATCCAGCACACGCAATACTTCATTGAAATTACGCCCTGTGGAAGCAGGATAAGTAATCGTAAGCTTCACCTTTTTATCCGGTCCGATGATAAACAAAGAACGCACTGTAAAGTTTTCAGAAGCGTTGGGATGTATCATACCATAGGCAGTAGCCACTTTTCTTTCGGGATCCGCAATGATAGGGAATTTCACATCCGTATTACTTGTTTCATTAATATCTTTTATCCAGCCGGTATGCCTGTCCAGGGAATCTACGCTAACGGCAAGCACTTTTGTATTACGCTTTGCAAATTCTTCCTGCAACAGGGCAGTTTTCCCAAGTTCGGTAGTGCATACAGGTGTAAAATCTGCAGGATGGGAGAATAAAACGCCCCAGCCGTCGCCAAGAAACTCATAAAAATCTATCTTTCCAACGCTGGTTTCAGCAGTAAAATTGGGTGCAATATCACCTAAACGCAAACTCATAATATATCGTTTTAATAGTTAAAAATGGAGTGCAAATATATTCTTTTCCTACTAAACCGGTAGACTATCTGATAAAAAATATCAAATGGCGCTCCCCCGGGACACAGCGCCCTGCCCAAACCTCCCGTTCACAGCATCAATTGCCTTGTACAGTCCCGCCTTTTTTTCAACACTCTCAAAAAGATTGGTTTGAAATGCTTCCCCGGTCAGTTCACTTACCCTTACGCCTATCAGCCTCAAAGGCTCTCCTTTCCGGTATAATTTTTCGAAAAGATCCCTGGCAACGGGAATAAGCTCATCATCATAAAATGTGTAGGGTATGCTGGTTTGCCTTGAAGTAGTCTCAAAATCGGCATAGCGGATCTTGACAGCTATACAACCCGCCATTTTGTTATCGTCCCTAAGCTCCGCAGCTACCCTTCCCGTCATACGTACCAGTTCAGCGGCAATAAACTCCGGATTAGCTTTATCGGAATCAAAGGTTCGCTCGGTAGAAACAGACTTAGCCTCATGATAGGGCACCACGGCAGCATGATGTATGCCCTGCGACTTTTGCCAGAGCTCAACCCCGTAATTTCCCATCAGCAGTTCCATCTCTCCCGGCGACCGGGCTGCAATATCGCCAATAGTGCGCATACCAAGCGTCAGCAATTGCCGGTAAGTTTGAGCCCCGATACCGGGGATCACATCCGCAGGTAAAGGAGCAAGGTATTCTTTTTCCATTCCTGCAGCTATCTGCAGATAGCCATTGGGTTTGGCTTCGTTGGTGGCAATTTTTGCGACCAGTTTGCTGGAAGCTAAGGCAAAAGAGATCGGCAACCCCGTTTTATCTCCTATTTCCCGGCGGAGATCAATAGCCCATTGCCAGGGATTGAAATACTTATCCATGCCGGTAAGATCAAGGTAAAATTCATCAATAGAGGCTTTTTCAAACAGTGGCGCCCTGCCGGCGATGATCTCCGTGACCATTCTTGAATATTTGCTGTATTCACCCCGGCTGCCTTTAACTACAATAGCATGAGGACAGAGCTTCATTGCCCTGGCCATCGGCATGGCTGAATGTACGCCATACTTTCTTGTTTCGTAGCTGCAGGCTGTCACCACACCACGCTCACGGCTGCCGCCCACAATAAGCGGCTGCCCTTTTAATGCGGGATTGTTGACGCATTCAACAGAAACAAAAAAAGCGTCAAGATCAAAATGAGCTATAATACGCTGCTGCAGGGCCATAACTGTCTGTTTTCCTTCGTATGAGGAATATGCAGCAAATTACTGAATCCTTATCAAAGCGGTGGCAGCCAGCCCTGCGGTTTCAGTTCTCAGGCGCGTTTCTCCCAGGCTCACCGGGGTGCATTTGTGGTCAAGCGCCAGGCTGATCTCATTGTCTGTAAAATCACCCTCTGGTCCAATAGCAATGGCAATGTCTTTGCCGGCAGAAGTCATTTCCCTGAAGTGCTTTTTCTGATCCGGCAGACAATGGGCAATACAACGGACAAGAGACGACGGGGACGAAACCCATTGTGCAAACGGAACAGGGTCGGAAAGCTCCGGCAGCCAGGTCTGCCGGCTTTGAAGCATAGCGCTTACCATAATATTGTGCATTCTGTCCCTTCGAAAATGTGCCCGCTCGGTACGTTCGCATATCAGGGGCACAACGGAAGATATGCCCATTTCTGTTGCTTTCTCCAGAAACCATTCAAACCTTGCCGCATTCTTTACAAGCGATATTGCAACTTCGGCAGCATGCGGATGCGCAGGGACCTGCAGTATATCAGTAAGCGTAACAATACATTCCTTTTTACGCTGCTCTCCTATAGCAGCCGTTGCAAGCATACCTCTTCCGTTAGTAATATTTATCTTATCGCCCCTTTTCATACGAAGCACCTGGTGTATGTGTTTTGCTGCATTTTCATCCAGGTGCTCAATATGATTATCCGGGCCCAGCGTGTCTGAATAGAAAAAAGGAAACGTCATGTAATAATTTAAGGATTAACTGTAAAGTATGCTTAATGGACTACCGGAGCAAGGGGAAGGCTGACAAAAAAGACAGAACCTATACCCTCTTCCGTTTCAAACCAAAGTTTCCCTTCATTTTTCTCAATGATCTGCTTACAAATAGCCAGCCCTAATCCGAAAGATTCTTCTCCCGATGTGCCCTTCCGCTTTACAACCGGGTCAGCATGAAAAATCTTTGCTTTGAGCGCTTCGGGAATACCTATTCCCCTGTCTCTTACGGCAACGACCGCAAACTGTTCCTCAGTAGAAATATGAACCGTTATTTCCTTCCCCGGGGCGCTGAACTTTATTGCATTGCCGATAAGATTACCGAAAACACGCCATATTTTCTCACGGTCGGTCATTACCCATACAGGCAGGTGATGAAAGCTTATGGTCTGCGATTTCTCGGCGGCTTTCAATTGCAGCATTTCTATACAATACTTTACAAGCGCCGATATATCAACAGGCTCTTTTTTAAAATCACCGGTCCAGTTATCCACCTGGGCAAGATTTTGGATAAGCTTAATGGAATTAGCGCTTGAAAGCTGGATCATTTCAAGCATTTTATATTGCATCTCCGAATAACCGCCATCCGAAAGCAGGAAATCACTCATTCCTTTTATACTGCCTATCGGGTTGCGCAGATCATGAGCAACTATCTTCATCATACGCGTATTTTCTTCGTGGCTCGACTGCAGCGCTGAGAAGGCTTTTTCAAGATGTCCCTGCTTATATACCAGTTGGTTGTTGAGATTAGCCAGTTCTCCTATATGTTTTTTTGACTGCCTGTAGTTATACCATACCAACAATGCGATCATCAGCACAAGAAAAATAGCAATAGCAGACCATAATAAGTAGCGTTTATTCCTCGCATCGTCGAGCCTGAACGCATACAGGTCACTTTGGCTCTTGAGGTAACGGAATGACTGATCCAGGTCAATCGCGAGCTTGTTGTATTCTGCCGCATTGATTGAATCGTTCAGCTGTGTATACCGCCTAAGATAATCATTTGAAACAGCATAATTACCGGCAGCAGAAAGGTATGCCGACTGCAGAAGATACCACTTCCTCAGCATCTCCTGGTTGGGAAAGCTGTCTAAACCGGCTTTCAGGGCATTTAAGACAATCTCTGCGTTTTTAAGCTTATTTTGCCTGACATACAAACCGGCAAGCTTTGCCTGTGAATAAGGGACATCCTCAACAGCCCGGTGCGGAAGGCTATTAAATGCTATGCTGTTCTGCAATAACCTTTCGGCAGCAGAATCATTCCCTTTTGCCATCAGGTCTACGGCCATATTGCCATAGATCACGCCCCGGGCGCTCTGCACAAAATTAGTATCCGGAACCCTTTTACCCTTTATATCATACCTGAAGGCATTTTGGCAGTTATTGTCAATATACCGCAGGGCACTGTCAAAATAATAAAGCGCAGAATCATGCATATTCAGTCTGCTGTAACACAGGGCAATGTTATCCAAATAAGTTTGCTGGTTTGCGAATACTACATGCGCATTATTATCATTATTACCGGCTTTGCAACACAACTGCTGTTTAGCCGCCTGCTTAAAATATGCTGCAGCATCAAGATATTGCTTATGCTGGTACGATACCATCCCCAGTTTGTTGCTATACGAAGAGTACAGGCAGGTATCTTTTACCTGGTATATTGCCTCCCGTGCCAGGTAATAATAAGTAAAAGCTTCGCTGTATCGTTTCAATGCATGAAGATCATCCGCCTTAAGTGCCAAAGACTGCGGATACCAGAAAGGATACCCCTCCTGCCTTTTATTGCCGTTAAGGAGAAGCAGGATGCTATCCGAATACAGCAATGCTTTTTCGTAATCCCTTTTGTAAGTATAGAAATAACCTCTTTTGGTATTATAGGTCTCAAAACTTCTTCTAAAAGAGGGCAGGCTTGCATACACAGAATCAATTGCCTTGAAATAATGTGCGCTGTCATCAATAAATGTTTGGATCTTCCTGAACCTGAAATCAGAAAAAAAATCTTTATACTCCGGCTTCGTGTTATGCCTGCAGGCGGTCAGAAAAAAAAATAACGTCCAGCAAAGCGTCGCCAGTGACCTCACAGGTTTAAAGAATATCTGGGATAGAGTCTTCATTAACATTAAAACCAAATGTAACGAATAAAGTGCCGGAAGTTGTTCATGAATATACAGCATGTTAATAAAAAAGCCTCCCTTCCGGGAAGCTTAATGCCAGATTCATGGCAACCTCAAAGCAAATATTAAGTGTAATCATTTAGAAGGGCGCTTCATCATCAAATTTTCCTTCATTCATTTTACTGCCTTTCTGGATAAAGAGCCTTGCTCCTCCCCCGTCATCATCTGAAACCGGTTTCCAGTTGGCTCCGGGCATGCCTATTCCACCAAAATCATCGGATTCCATTTCTACAAACTTCTGGATATGAAGCAGCGCACGGAGCTTTATAGTCTCCAGAGAGCCGTTCCTGTGCTTGGCAATGCGTACATGAGTTTCACCCTTATTGCTTTCTCCAAGCTCATTGGCTGTAATATTATAATATTCCGGCCTGTAAAGGAACATGACCATATCTGCATCCTGTTCAATTGCACCCGACTCTCTGAGGTCGCTGAGCTGGGGCATTTTATCGCCTTCTTTACGTTTTTCCACTTCACGGCTCAACTGGCTGAGCGCAATAATAGGTATCCCCAACTCTTTTGCAAGCCCTTTAAGATTCCTGGAGATAGTGCTGATCTCCTGTTCCCTGTTGGCATTGCGTTTATCGCCGGTACCGCTCATCAGCTGAAGGTAGTCTATGATCACCAGCCCTACATTATGCTTGTTCTTGAGCCTCCTGCATTTTGCTCTCAGCTCAAAAATATTCAGCGCGGGAGTATCGTCAATGAATATTTTGGCGTCCTGCAGCCGTTTTACACCATTGCGGTATAGCTGCTGCATTTCGTGCTCTTCCATTTTACCACGGGCTATTTTCTCCAGCCATATCTCACTTTCAGCGCTCAGGATACGCTGTACCAACTGGCTTGAGCTCATTTCAAGGCTAAAAAAAGCAATGGGGGTTGGCTTCACCGCACTCAGGGCTGCATTACGGGCAAGATTAAGCGCAAAGGCTGTTTTACCTACCGAGGGCCTTGCGGCAAGTATTACAAGGTCTGTAGGCTGCCAGCCGTAGGTAACCCTGTCGAGCGAGGAAAAACCGCTTGGGACACCTGTAATGTCTTCCTGGCGGTTACGCATATCTTCTATGCGTTGTATTGTTTTTACCAATACTGTGTCAATGCTGTCAAAGTTTTTACGGAGGTGATTGTTGGTAATATCAAAAAGCTTGCTTTCCGCTTCATCCAGCAGGTCGAATACATCTGTAGCGTCTTCATAAGCATCGCTGATAATTTCGCCGCTGATGCGGATGAGGTCGCGCTGTATAAATTTCTGAAGTATGATACGGGCATGTGTTTCAATATTGGCTGAAGATACTACCGCATTAGTGAGCTTGGTAACATAATAGGGACCGCCAATAAGCTCCAGTTCTTCTTTAAGTCTTAATTCCTCCACCACCGTCAGCATATCAATCGGCATGCTTTTCTGCGCCAGGCTTTGCATTGCCCGGTAGATACGCTGATGTGCATCCACGTAAAAGCATTCCGGCTTCAGTATTTCAACCACCGTATCAAAAGCAGACTTTTCAAGCATAATGGCGCCCAGCACAGCTTCCTCCAGATCCCTTGCCTGCGGAGGCACCTTACCATATACCATGGTGCTCAGGTCAAGGGTACTTTTTCTCCTGGTTTTCCGGTCCTTGTTCAGATTAGTAAGGGGGTCCATTAAAATAGTTTATATAGAGTAATTTGTTTTAGTTTTCTTAAGGTTAGCTTTTTCTACTCCCTGCAGCCTCGCTATCTTTTATCTCCTGAATATTAAGAGAACGTTATCCGAATGTTACCGGGAGGGCGAATTTAAGCCCATTGATTTTTGTTAGCCCAATAACTCCGATTTTTTTTTATTGTCAAATTCACATACATACTCACATGGTTTTACACTGATGTTTCAGGTTTATACACCAATATTTCAGGTTTATACACAATTTACTTCAAAAATGCGCTCTCTGTGCACATCTGATGTGCTAAATAATAACAACCTGTTTTCTTGGCAAAGATGCTGAAATTACAATATGGGCTTTCCTCTTTTCAGGGGCTCAATTTAATTATCTTTGCCCCCGCCTGATACCCAGGCTTTATATAAGAACAACACATTATGACCATCAGCTATAACTGGCTTAGCGAATATTTACCCGTAAAAATTGAGCCCGCAAAGCTCTCCGTAATACTTACCTCGCTTGGACTTGAAGTAGAAAATTTTGAAAGGAAGGAAGAAATCGCAGGGGGCCTTGAAGGGTTAATAATAGGTGAAGTGTTAGAAGTGAATATCCATCCCAACGCCGATAAATTAAAGCTCACCCTGGTCAGCACAGGGAGAGAAGACACTCTCCGGATCGTATGCGGCGCACCCAATGTGGCCGTGGGTCAAAAAGTGGTAGTTGCACCTGTGGGCGCCACTATATATCCGCTGAAGGGCGATCCCCTTACTATGAAAGTGGCAAAGATCAGGGGCATAGAAAGCTTTGGGATGATCTGCGCCGAAGATGAAACAGGGCTTGGTGATAAGCACGACGGGATAATGGTACTTGATAGTAATGCCGTCCCGGGCACTTCCGCAGCAGCTTATTTTAAGCCTGAAACAGACTGGATATATGAAATAGGCCTGACGCCCAACCGCATGGACGCCATGAGCCATCTCGGGGTCGCCAAAGATGTTTGCGCTTACCTGACCGTACACGAAAACCAGCATTACTTTGTAAAATACCCTTATGACAACAGCTTCAGAAAGGACACGCAGGGCGATCCATTTGATATAATTATAAAAAACGCTGATGCCTGCCGAAGGTATTGCGGGCTTTATATTGAAGACGTAACAATACGTGAAAGCCCTGAATGGCTGCAAAAAAGGATCCGGTCCATCGGGCTGCGTCCCATCAACAACATAGTAGATATTACCAATTTTATATTGCACGAAACAGGCCAGCCGCTGCATGCTTTTGACGCAGACCAGATCAAAGGGAGAAAGGTGATCATTGAAAACCTTCCGGAAGGCACTCCTTTTGTAACCCTTGATGAAAAAGAACGGAAGCTGAATGCCGAAGACCTGATGATATGCAATGCTGAAAATGAGCCGATGTGCTTTGGCGGGGTATTTGGCGGGTTGCATAGCGGCGTCACCCCCCATACCAGGAATATCTTTCTGGAAAGCGCCTGGTTTAACCCCGTTACTATCCGCAAAACATCCTTCAGGCATAATCTTCGAACTGATGCGGCAGCCCGTTTTGAGAGAGGGGTGGATATCAGCAATACCGCCGTTGTGCTGCAGCGCGCAGGCAACCTCGTTAAAACGCTTGCAGGCGGCATTATCGCCTCAGACATCATAGATGTTTATCCTGATCCCAGGCCGAAAGCACAGGTAACGCTTAAGTATGAGTATCTGAAAAAGCTCAGCGGTAAATATTATCCGCCTTCTACCGTAAAAAATATTTTAACCGTAACAGGATTTGACGTCATCAGCGAAGACGATACTGCAATTGTTGCTGCTGTCCCGTTCAGCAAGCCTGATATAGCATTGCCGGCCGATATAGTAGAAGAAATAATGCGCATTGACGGCTATGATAATGTGGCCATCCCACAGCAAATCGCTATCAGCCCGTCGGTTGAAACACTTGCCTTTCCGGCAGCCTTAAAAGAAAAGCTGTCAAACTTTCTTGCAGGGAACGGCTTTAATGAAATTTTTACCAACAGCATTACCAACAGCGCATATTTTGATGATAAAGTAATAAGCAGCAGTGTAAAAATGCTCAACAGCCTGAGTGCGGAGCTCAATATTATGCGCCCGTCTATGCTCGAAACCGGGCTGGAATCTATTGTGCACAATCTCAACCGCAAAAACAACAATCTCCGGTTATTTGAATTTGGCAAAACATACCGTACTTCGGGGATAGGGAAATATGATGAAAAGGAAAAGCTATGTTTGTATATATCGGGAACGATGGAGGAAAAGTCATGGAATGCAAAGGAGAAGAAAAGTGATTTCTACTATCTGAAGGGTATCATGGCAGGTATTTTGCAGGCAAGCGGACTAGACGTCAGTATGCAGCCTTTGGAGCAAAACAAGGAATTTGAATACGGATTAACGGTCAGTGTGAACAAAGAACCCCTTGCACATTTTGGGCTGGTTCATTCTGGCATAACAAAAAAATTTAATGTCAGGCAACCGGTCTGGTACGGAATCATTGACTGGGAAACACTAAGCAGGCTGGCATCAAAGCAGAAAACAGGGTACGTTGAAATTCCGCGTTTTCCTGCAGTGGAGCGTGATCTTGCTATCGTGATTGACCAAAAGACCAGCTACCGGCAGGTAGAAGAAGCGGTTGCGAAAGCAGGTATAAAGAAGCTACGGTCCATGCATTTGTTTGATATATTTGAAAGTGACAAGCTGGGAGCTTCCAAAAAATCATTTGCAGTGAGCTTCACTTTTCTTGACACAGAAAAAACGCTGACAGATAAAGAGATTGATGGTATGATGCAGAAAATCGTGAGCAGCGTTGAAAAGGAGCTGTCTGCCGAAATAAGGAAATAAAATCTATTCATGCACATTTCATGAGCCGGATGGATGACCATATAAGCCGCCTTAACGAAAAGCTGCAATTATTGCTGAAACGTTACCAGGCTCTTGAAAAAGAAAACGAAAAGCTGAGGCAGGATCTGGAGCAACGGCTGCAGGAGCAAAAGCTTTTGCAGGAAAAAGTATTGGTGCTGGAGCAGGAGTCCGCAATTGTAAAAGCGGCATCAGATGTGGCGGGGAAAAATGAGCTTGAAAAAAGAATAAACAGCTATATCAGGGAGATAGATCAGTGTATTGCATTGCTGGTCAACCAGTGATCATACTCTTTTTACAAGACGAAGCCGCTGTTCCCGTTGCTCAAAAGTCAGCTCAAGCACATATACGCCATAAGGCAGATCATTGAGCCCTTCCCACAAAATCACTTTTTGGGCGGGTGCTACCTGGGTCTCGAATATACTGCACACCTTTCCCCTTTCGTCCCTGAGCACGGCTTTCAGGTGAGGAGGAGGCTGCTCAGTGAGCTCCAGGATAAGGGTGTCGATAAACACCTGCGATTTGAGCGTTGCAAGCATGATAACGAAGATTTCGTTGGGTAAAGCAGGTATATATATTCCTGCCCGGAAAAAATTACTTTTATTTAACGAAAAATCAACAGCTTTATGTTGATAAATTGTTCGTAACACAGCACAATAAGGTAATATGCAAACATTAATCCCCATAAATGTGCCTGTAGGAGACAGGACATACCGCATAAAAATCGCTCCCGATGATGAGGAGCAGATAAGAAAGACCATCAAGATCATCAATGAAAAGATCATAGAATATAAAACCGAGTTTGCGGGGAAAGACATGCAGGACTATATATCCATGGTCGTTCTGTGGTATGCAACACAGCTCCAGAGCGGAAGTTCGTCAATGCTGGAGAAAAATTTTGAAGAAGCGTTGTCTAAGATGGAAGG
>CAYWVB010000097.1:0-10264 GCA_964461595.1 uncultured Terrimonas sp.
GGGCTGACAGGCACACTTGCCACAGGCGATATCAACAGCACCAACTTCATCACCAACTACAATACCGCTCCTGAATATGCACAGTCCGTTACAGCAAGCAAGCGCACCAGGGGCGCTGTTACAGGTGTAAAGACCGCCATTGTCGGCACTGCAAACTATTTGTATGCGCTTAACATTTATGATAACAGGGGCAGGGTGATACAGACCCAATCCACCAACTACAGCGGTGGCAAAGACACCGCCACTGTACAATACAGCTTTACCTCACAAGTGCTGCGCACCTTTGTACGTCACAGAAAACTAAGCTCCAATGCACAGGGCCACACGCTACTCACCAAATATACTTATGATGCAGGCGGCAGGCTGCTCACCGTGCAACGGCAGGCCGACGGCAAAGCCGTTGTACAGACAACTACACAAACCTATAATGAACCCGGGCAGGCGCTCACTCAAACTCTCGGAGCCTCCTTAGAGTCCCGCACCTTTACCTACAACATCCTTGGCGCACCTGATGGCATCAATAAAAACTTTGCCCGGGGCCTTAATAACGACAACTGGTTTGGGGAGGCAATATCTTACGATTACGGATTCACCAATAGCAGGAAGGACGGTATGATCTCCGGCACTGAATGGCGCAGTAAAGGAGACGGAGAGCAAAGAGCCTATGGCTATACCTACGACGCAGCAGGCAGGATTACCAAAGCAGATTTTGCACAAAAGGACGGAAGCTGGGGCACAGGCGCAGGAGTGGACTACACGCTGCGTGGCCTCACTTATGATGCCAATGGCAACATCCTGAGCATGACACAGAAAGGGCTGAAAATAAATGCATCTTCCATTATAGACAGTTTACTCTATGGCTATGCCGCCAACAGCAACCAACTACTGTATGTTACCGACAAGGCCAACGACACCGCGGCACACTTAGGCGACTTTACCGAGATCAATAACAACACTACCCAGGACTACTGGTACGACGGCAATGGCAACTACACCAAAGACAACAACAAAGGCATCAGCGCGGTAACTTATAACTTCATGAACCTGCCGCAGCAGGTAACCGTAACAGGCAATGGTTCGGCAGGCTCACCATCCGGCACTATCAGTTATACATACGATGCCGCAGGAAACAAGCTGCAAAAGAAAATAACCGAAGGAGCCAGAATAGTTACCACCACCTATATCAGCGGATATGTATATCAAAACGATACGCTGCAATACGCGCTGACCGGAGAAGGAAGGATACGCTATACCCTCACCGGACAGCCTGTGTATGATTATTTTGTCAAAGACCACTTGGGAAACAACCGGATGATACTGACCGATGAAAAAGATACGGCATTTTATCCGGCTGCCACTCTGGAAAGCGGGAGCATTGCCACCGAACGATTGCTGTACAGCGGGCTGGACAGTGGCAGGGTAAGTAAAAGCTCCGTACCCGGTTATCCCGCCGATGGTACCACTAACCCCAATGATTACATACAGCAGCTTGGTGGCAGCGGATACAAGATTGGCTCCGGAATACTCCTGAAAGTGATGAGTGGAGATAAAATGAATATCCGGGTGAGCAGTTGGTATAAGACAAATGGAGCCACACCCGGTAGTCCCAACAGTATAGCCACTACACTTGTAACAAACCTGATCAATAGTTTAACCGGAAGTAGTGGCACATTACATGGTAGCATAACCTCAGCACAACTGACAAGCAGTGGCGTAATGCCCGCGGCTGTAAATAGTTTTTTAAGCAATCAGCCCGCGCCCGGACCAATAAAACCAAAGGCCTATATCAACTGGGTATTATTAGACGAGCAGTTTAAATTCGTCCAAAGCGGCAGTGGTGCGGAGCAAGTACCTGATGAAGGAGTTTTTGGCACACCGAATAATCAGGTTTACAAACATGTCAAAAACAATTTACCGGTTACAAAGAGTGGTTATCTTTATGTCTTCGTAAGTAACGAGACTCCGAACATCAATGTGTTCTTTGATAATTTGCAGGTGACGCATGAAAAGGGGCCGCTGTTAGAGGAAAGTCACTATTACCCCTTCGGCACAGAGATGGCAGGCATCAGCAGCTGCACGCTCCCTTCGTATGTACCTAATCGTTATAAGGCAAATGCAGGAGCCGAGTATGCTGAGCAGGAATGGGCTAATGGCAGCGGATTAGAGATGTACGAAACCTTCTACCGCAGCTACAATGCGCAGATCGGAAGATTTTTGCAGGGTGATCCGAAGATGGAGGTGAGTATGGAGAGTTATGTATTTTGCAACGATAATCCGGTTTTATTTACAGATTATTTCGGTAATCTGGAAAAGGAGATTGAGCTTCCGGAAATAATAATAAAGTACACTATTTCATCTGAAGGTTCAGGCTTAAATGTGGGGCAATGGTGGGATCTTGTATCAGGTGGAGGAGGGGGAGAATTCGGTAGTGGCGGTGATTGGAGTTTTTTGGGAGAGAATAACGGAGGTGGTGGAGGAAAAAGCAAGTCCAAATTCAATAGTAATATTACCGACACAATACCTAAAAAAAATTATGCAGGTTTAGGAATGCAATTTAGTATCGGCCTAGGTCTTGGAAAACATGGTACGAGTTTAACTTTAGGGGTTTTCGGTACACCAGGTTCTGTAGGGCAGTTGTATTTTACTGTTTCAGAGCCTGACCAGGTCTCTGATGATTTTATGTTTGACTTCTCCGGTAGTACCCAAGTGCTTTTCGGTATTTCCCAAACTGGAAATTTTGATTTGTCGGGTAAAGGTGAAAATATTGGTTATGGATGGGATCCATTTTCGGTCAGTTACTCTACAAATAAAATGAGTGCCCCTAATTATCAAATTTTTGGCATAGGACCTTCGGTGGGAGCAAAGTATTCAGGAAACGTGACGAAATCAAAAACATATACAATTCCAACTTATATTCCAATGGTATTTGGAGGCCTTTCGTCGTTTTTTTAATAATGCTTAATCTATGAAAAAATATTATAAATTGATAATCCCGGCAATATTGCTAATTCTTTTTTTGATCAAAGTGCTTCCCCTGATGAATGTCAATAGCCGATGCGTGACCTATGATAACTTTTTAAATAAATACTACAATGGCGTCGTGGTCAAAAAGTATATAGATAGCTCTGAGCACTCCTACAAAACAGTGGAGATTAAAAATTTTGGTAATTCAGAGGTCGACAAGTTGATTCTGGATTTTGATACTACCGCCTTGTATCGCAGATTAAATTTAAATGATTCAATTTATAAGCAAACAGGTAATGATTCAATGTTTTTGATTTTATCGGGAAGAAAAATTTTTATCTCCCGCGTTGATTTTGGTTGCAGACGTTAAAACCACTTTTCTATGAATGCTTTGACAGAAATAGTTTATAAATATTTTACGCTAAAAAAAATTGAATTCCCTTATATCAAATCAATTCTGGTAATGATAGGAATTATCTCCCTGCACCTTTACCTGGTTTTTACTGTTTTTAAATTATTCGATCTTTTTAAAGAGTTTAAAATTAAAAATATTACTGTATCCGGAAGCATGATAATTCTTGTATCAGCTATTTGTTTTTTACTGTTTTTCTTAATTGGCATCAGAAAGAGTACTTTGAACAGGTTCAATTTTACGAATAACCAACTTATTAGAAAATGGCGAAAGATGGTACTCTATAATCTATTTATTTTGTTGTTATTAATTGCCGTAACATATCTCTGATTCAATACATGAAATCACTTGTTAAACAAATATTTCCCTTTGATGAAGAAATGGCCGGCATCAGCAGCCATGCATTACCTTCGTATGTACCTAACCGTTACAAAGCAAATGGCGGAGTCGAATATGGCGATGAAGAATGGAGTAATGGTAGTGGACTGGAGATGTACGAAACATTCTACCGGAGTTACAATGCTCAAATCGGAAGATTTATGCAGGGCGATCCGATGATGGAGGCTACTGTGAGTATGAGCGGATACGTTTTCTCCGGGAACAATCCGGTGATGTTTACGGACCCATTCGGAGATTTGACCCAGGCAGCATGGGATGATGTTCTCTCCAGGTTAGGAAATGGAAGCAACTTAGATGGTTTTGGACAATACGGCGGATACTACAATGAGGGCGGAGGTGGTGGAGGTGGTGGAGGTGGATTCACTCCATTTTCATCAGATGCCGAAGCATTTGGTTGGGGAGCGAGCGAAATGGATGCAAATAACTGGTGGGGAACCCAATCAGGTTGGGCAGGATCATTCAATGAGGCTTATCAGAATTTTTCTGCCGGATCATTAACTGAAGGCGAGAAGGGCTACAATTACATCAATGCGAAGTTTAGTGGTGCGTATTCAAATTCCAGATACACAAAAGATGTCGAGTATAACAGGGATGCAGGAGAAAAATTTTACTTTGCAGGTTATGGAAATATCTTTGACTTTAATGCGATAATTTCAGGCTATCAAGTTCAGCAGGGAGCCAGTTGGTATGAGTGGGATGGTCCTGTTTTCCGTGCTATAACACCAGATTTCGTGAGTGTGGGTGTGGGCTTTAATGGAATTGTTGGAATAGGAGCTGGGACATCAATAGAATTCAATTGGGTACTACATGGGCCAGAGGCTTCCTGGAAACCTGTTTTAACAGCAACTCAATCCATCGGAGGAGGATATTCTGTGGATGCTACTTTTAACATTGGAACAGTAAGATATTCGGGAAATCCTAAATTGATAAACCGTAAAATGCTGGAAACTAATACTGTTCAAAACGGTGATTATCCTGCAATTTGGGGATCAGCAGGAGTTACTGCCGGCGGAAAGATAGGAATTACAAGATCTGAAACAAATTTAACAACTGGAGGGGTACTTTCAGGTTTTCAGATCAATATCGGAGCTGGCTTGCCACTTGGACCTGTACCGGTAAACGCTTCCATAGGAGTTAGCAATACATGGGTATTATATGATTGGTATTTTAAATAAAGATTTATGAGCCGAAAATCGGTATTGGGTATCATTTTGATTTTAATTTTGCTTATACTGGGATACTTCGGACGAAGGTATAGCAATGAGGTTGGGGCAAAAACTTATTCTCAATTTAACAATAGTAATATCTATGGAGCAATAAGCCACCTGCGAATTAAATATCGAGGAGTTGCATTTATGATTAATGGGAATCAAACAGAATTTATATTTTATCCAATAACGGATAAATTTTTGAATGCGGGACATATTTTTGACCATTTTGCGCAAATTGGAGATACCATTTTAAAAGCTGCATATAGTGATACTTTATATTTGATAAAAAATAAAAAGATATTCAAATATGAATTTGCCATGCCGGAGGACTTTGATAAATAGCCTATTCGTACCTATCTGTTTAAGAATCTTAAAACCTATAAATATACATTTCAAAAACCTGATGAAGAATGAAATTCAAAAAAATAATTTTGGCAATTGCAGTCTCGTTTTTAATAGGTGGCTGTGGCGTTAATACTAAAGCACGAAAGTTAGCAAAAGAAAAATGTGATACTTTACTTGATGCAATTGGAGATGGCAAGGCAAACGATTTGTTTCCAACGAAATATTTTCCTCCGGAACAAACAGTTACTTTAATGGATGATCTGAAAATTAACTGTGATTTCAAGAAAAGAAAGGGGAATTTTATTAATGATTATTATGAAAAGATAATTGGTGGCGATAATAAGATTATTTTGATTTATGAATTTTATTTAAAATGTGATACAGTAAGGTTCTTAATTTCCTATTTGGAGAAAGATAATCATGAATTGGAATTGAATGGATTTAAAATGGAACCGGTTAATAAACCTAACAATATGATCCTTAGGAAGGACAGGCAATTGAAATTTTCAAAATGAAATACTGCAGTTCAGAATGGCTTTTCCGGGCGCATAGTGTTTTTTGTTTGTACGACATTAAGGGTTGCAATCACTTCACCTATGATGCCAATGGCAACATCCTGGCCATGACACAAAAAGGATTGAAGATAAATACCTCGCCCGTTATAGACAGTTTGCTCTATGGCTATGCCGCCAACAGCAATCAATTGCTGTATGTGACCGACAAGGCCAACGATACCACCGCACACCTTGGCGACTTTACCGAAATCAATAACAACACTACCCAGGATTACTGGTACGATGGCAACGGAAACTATACCAAAGACAACAACAAAGGCATCAGCGCAGTAACTTATAACTTCATGAACCTGCCGCAGCAGGTAACCGTGACAAACAAAGGCACGATCAGCTATGTATATGATGCCGCAGGAAATAAATTACAGAAAAAAATTACCGAAGGAGCCAGAATCGTTACCACCACCTACATCAGCGGATATGTATATCAGAACGACACGCTGCAATACACGCTGACCGGAGAAGGCAGGGTACGCTACCTCCCCTCCTTTGGAGGGGCCGGGGGAGGCCCTGTGTACGATTACTTCATCAAAGACCACTTAGGAAATGTCAGAATGGTGCTGACTGATGAAAAAGATACGGCCTTTTATCCGGCTGCCACCTTTGAAGATGCAAATATTGCTACCGAACAATTATTCTTTGATAATGCAGATGTACAGAGAACCGCAAGGCCGGGCGCATTTTATACCAGCAGCACAAATGGAAATAAAGTACAATTACTCAGAAAGAGCGTACAAAGCAAAGGAGCGGGACAGTTATTAAAAGTAATGTCGGGCGATAAGCTGCACATAAAAGTAGATTATTATATTCCTTCACAAACAACAGATAACAACACAGCCAATGGACTGAATACAATTATCAGCGCCCTGGCCTCTGTGATAGACAACAATCCTGTAACCGGTTCACTACATGGCAGTGGTAGCGCTATTACCGGCAATCTTAATACCAGCACGCCCTTTACCAGTTTTATGTCGCCTCAGACCGGAACTGCCGGAACCAGTTTACCAAAAGCCTATTTAAATATTGTATTCTTTGACGAACAGTTTAAATTTGTGAGCGAAAACAGCGAAGCAGTGCAGGTAACTACTGAAGGCAGCGGCCAAACGATTTACAGGCTTGGAGCCAATGCAAAGGAAGCAGCAAAAAATGGCTATGTATATATTTATGTGAGCAATGAGAGTAATAACCTGGTTTACTTTGATAACCTGCAGATTACGCATGAAAAAGGTCCTCTTTTAGAAGAAAGCCACTACTACCCGTTTGGTACAGAAATGAAAGGCATCAGCAGCCGCTCACTTCCTTCGTACATCCCTAACCGTTATAAAGCAAATGCAGGAGCCGAATACGGCGATGAAGAATGGACTAATGGCAGCGGATTAGAAATGTATGAAACTTTTTACCGGAGTTATAATGCACAAATTGGAAGATTCATGCAGGGAGATCCGGTGATGGAAGCTACGGTAACAATGAGCGGTTATGTATTTTCAGGAAACAACCCGGTGATGTTTACGGATTTATTGGGAGATCAGATGAAGTACATGGACAGCAGGGGGAATGTCTGGCATCACAGAGATCCGTTTGAGGGAACGGCATTGGCAGGCATTCAGTATGTGGAGGGATGGGGTTCAGATGGTTTTGGTGATAAGTGGAATAATGGATTGGGAGGTGGTGATAGAAACAAGGGAATGTTTGGTGATGGGCCTTATGCAGAATTCTGGGAAGATCTTTGGAACAATACTCCCGCCGATAGACCTACAACCTATGGTGATCCAAATAGTTTTGATTTCTTAAGGCCTTATACCTATGCTAACCTGACAGGTGTTTATAATACAAATACCTATCATGACGATGTTTATGATGATCCGCAAATAGGTCAAACCTTTGTGCTGACTGCTTTTAAAGGAGTGGATTTAGAAGCCAGTTGGTATGAGTGGGATGGCCCTGTCTTCCGAACTATTACGCCCGATTTTATCAATGTTGGTGTTGGGTTTACGGGTATTGCCGGAATAGGAGCTGGCACTTCAATAGAATTTAATTGGGTACTTCATGGACCTGAAGCCTCATGGAAACCTGCTTTGACAGCGACACAGTCAATTGGTGGAGGATATTCTGTTGATGCTACTGTAAATGTGGGAACAGCAAGGTATTCGGGAAAGGCTTCATTTATCAGGAGAGAAATGATAGTAACAAATACGCTTGGAAATGGAAATTATCCAACCATTTGGGCAAGTGGAAGTGTTTCTGCTTTGGGCCAAATTGGGATAACTGGAATGGTTACACCTTTAAACGACAATGGCGTTATTTATGGCGCACAACTAAATTTTGGTGCCGGATTACCTGCGGGACCGATTCCTTTAAATGCTGCAGCAGGTATAAGCAATACCTGGCTTTTATATGATTTTATGAAAAAAAGTAATTGATAATAAATGAAAAAGAAATATTTGTTTGTGATAATTTTATTTTTTTTTACTGCCTCCTATATAGGATGGAAATATCAAAGTAAAAAAACCTTCATAGAATTCAAACAATTTAATGAAACATCAATCTCTGGAAGAATCATTTTTATTGAAAAATATTCTCGTGAAGCAACTTTTAAAATTGAAAAAAATCCTAATGCTTTTAAATTTTATCCAATTACAAATCAGTCACTAAATAGCAGTCATATTTTTGATTATTTCGCTAAGCCTGGTGATAGTGTATGGAAGCCTGCCTACTCTGACACACTTTTTTTGTTTAAAAACGGACAGGTTTATCAGTATACATTTCAGAAACCGGGAGAAGAATGATTGTTATTTTAAAGCATAGAGACGTTTCCCTGCGCAAGTTCAGCTACGATGCCAATGGCAACATCCTGAGCATGACGCAGAAAGGATTGAAGATAAATACCTCGCCTGTTATTGACAGTTTACTCTATGGCTATGCCGTCAACAGCAACCAATTGCTGTATGTGACCGACAAGGCCAACGATACCACCGCACATCTTGGCGACTTTACCGAAATCAATAACAACACTACCCAGGATTACTGGTACGATGGCAACGGAAACTATACCAAAGACAACAACAAAGGCATCAGCGCAGTAACTTATAACTTCATGAACCTGCCCGAGCAGATATCGGTAACTGGAAAGGGCACTATCAGTTATACATACGATGCCGCAGGCAATAAGCTGCAAAAGAAAATTACCGAAGGAGCCAGAATCGTTACCACCACCTATATCAGCAGCTATGTATATCAGAACGATACGCTACAATACGCACTGACCGGAGAAGGCAGGGTACGCTATCTCCCCTCCTCTGGAGGGGCCGGGCGAGGGCCTGTGTACGATTACTTCATCAAAGACCACTTAGGTAACGTGAGAATGGTGTTAACCGATGATAAGGACACTTCCTTTTACCCGGCTGCTACTCTTGAAAGCGCAAACATCGCTACCGAGCGGCTACTCTACAGCGGGCTGGACAGTGGCAGGGTCAGCAAAAGCTCCGTGCCTGGCTATCCCGCCGATGGTACCACCAGTCCCAATGATTACATACAGCAGCTTAGTGGCAGCGGATACAAGATTGGCTCCGGAATACTCCTGAAAGTGATGAGTGGAGATAAAATGAATATCCGGGTGAGCAGTTGGTATAAGAAGAACGGTGCGACTCCCGGCAGCCCGAACAGCATAGCATCAAGTCTTGCGGCAAATCTCATAAACAGCCTAACCGGAGCGGGCGGACCTGTGCATGGAACGATTGCCAATACGCAGTTGCAAGCCAGCGGTGTAATGCCCACGACCGTAAGCGATTTTTTAAACAATCAGCCCGCACCCGGAGCCACAAAGCCCAAGGCTTATTTGAACTGGGTATTATTAGATGAACAATTTAAATTTGTATCAACAGGTAGCGGTGCAGAGCAGGCAGGCGATGATCAACAACTCAAAATCCACACCCAGACAGCCAACATCAGCAAAAGCGGTTATCTTTATGTCTTCGTAAGCAACGAGACACCGAATATCAATGTGTTCTTTGACAACCTGCAAGTAACCCACATTAAAGGCCCGCTCTTAGAGGAAAGCCACTACTACCCATTTGGTACAGAAATGTCAGGAATAAGCAGCAGGTCACTTCCTTCGTTCACGCCTAACCGTTATAAAGGAAATAGTGGAGCCGAATATGGCGATGAAGAATGGAGCAATGGAAGTGGCCTTGAAATGTATGAAACGTTTTACCGGAGCTATAATGCACAAATAGGCCGGTTTATGCAGGGTGATCCGAAGATGGAGGCTACGGTTACGATGAGCGGCTATGTGTTCTCGGGAAATAATCCGGTGATGTTTACGGATTTGCTGGGAGATCGGTATCAGTACATGGACAGGAACG
>CAYWVB010000098.1:0-9868 GCA_964461595.1 uncultured Terrimonas sp.
GATTGCTTCGCCGCGCATCAGTCCTGATCTTTAAAATGCGTATGGCGGCTCGCAAGGACGGCAAGAGTGTTGATAATTTTGTAGCTTTCGCGATACTTAAAGCCTGCAAAGGGTCCGCATCCTGCCGGTCATTGCGATCCCGTCAGCATCAAGATTTGAATTGGATGAATGTTGCGGCGGGAGAAGCAATCTCGACTCTTAATTCAATATCATCACTTCATTTATTCGGCAACCTTACAATGAGATAAGATCACAAAAACAAAAAGTATAATTCTCCCCCGTAGCGTCCGGACGGTCATATTGCTTTGTCAGCATTTCGCCCTTAGTAAATGGAATGGGTTCCTTAAAGACCGGCCCGTCATATACAAAGGAATGATACTCCCCGTTTTCCCCGCAGGGATCCACACCTGTCGGTAGGTCGTGCAAAAAAGACCGGTCTATCAGTCGCCCGCAAAAGCTTTTATCGAGATACTGCTCATTTACACAAACCACTATCGCTTTGAATCCCAGGTCAAGGAACTGCCGCAGCAACTCCCCGGTATCTTTTTTCCACAACGGGAAAAGACAACCGATCTCCATAAGCTGCAATTGCTTTTCGCGGTACTGCCGCAGGTCTTCCAGGAAAATATCGCCAAATATGGCATGAGAAAACCCCAGTCGCTTCAGGCTGGTTACCTGCGCCCGCATTTTTTCCTCGTATTCCGGCATTGAAGGATTTTCGGGAAGCTCCACAGTATGCAAAGGCAACCCAAGCGATGCAGCCTGTTGCAACAACAGCTCCCGGCGAACGCCGTGCATGGAAATACGATCATACACACTGTTGATAGAAGTAAGCAGCGCCGCGGGAGCAATGCCCTGCCGCACAGCTTCCCATAGGCACAGGGAAGAATCTTTTCCCCCGCTCCAGTTTAAGTATATCTTTTTTGCCTGCTCCACCTGCCTGCCGGTTCCTGAAAAAATGTTATCAAATGGTGATCTTCAATCCTCCCATCATATTGAACCGCATAGTGCTGTAGCCATACACTTCCGTGAATGTTGTGCCGGCAATATTTTTCAGGTCGGCAAAGATCCGTAAATGGTTTTTCAGGAAGGCATATTCTGCATAAGCATTCCACAGCGTATAGGCAGACAGTGTTACAGGCTCCTGTGCATAGGTGGCCATATTGAAAAACAGATCGCTTCTTTTGGAGTAATTGCTAAGCTGTGTGCTGACATAAAAATGAGGTGTTGCCTGGTAGCCTACATTAACGCCAACGCTATGCTTCGGGCGGCGTATCAGGTTGGAGTAGGTAGAATCCTTTCCATTGTTCTGTGTAGTCACTTTTCCGTCCACATAGGCATAAAATACTTTCAGCGTAAGCTTTTTCCCGATATACAGGGTGGGCTCAATTTCCAGCCCGCGATCTTTTTGTTTGTCAAGGTTTACCATAGTAAAAGCTGGCCCGTATATGATCACATTTTTTATCTCCCTGCTGAAGTATACGGCTCTCATATCCAGCACTCCTTTGAGTAGGGTAGCCTGTATCCCGCCCTCCAGCGTGGTGGATTCCTCGGGCTTAAGATCCGGGTTGGCGCTGTACGGCCCATACAGGGAAGTGAGTGAAGGCACTTTAAATGCGGAAGCATAGTTGGCAAATATTTTTACTGCATCGTTAACGGTATAAGAAGGATTAATGCTCCAGGTAAAATTGTCGCCATACCTGGAATGCTTGTTATATCGCGCGCCCAGCTCAAGATTGAAGCCGCCAGGGTTCCGCAGGAAGAAAGACAAATAAGGGCTTGTAAGCTCCGCCGTGGGATTTTTGGGCGTTGCAGTAGTGTCATTCATCTTTTGCTTATTGTAATGGATGCCCGCCAGCAGGCGCACATGATCGCCAAAAGCATAGTTGCCGTACAGCTCAAGTGTTTTTTTGCTGCCGGAATAGGGATAAGCCCCATACATATCCGCAAAGCTCCTGTCAATCTCATCATAATCGTACAATGCAGTCAGCGATCCTTTGCCAAGCTGGTAAGCAGCCTGCACTCCCGTGGTCAATAACTGTGCGGTATATTTCCCGTCGCCATCGGTAAAGGAGCCGCCATCATAACCGCCTTTAAAATAGCTGTAGCGGAAATAGGGCTTAATCCGCAACCCCTTCGCCACCTTTACATCAAAGGCTGCATTGAATGCATTTTCTGAAAAGCCGTCTTTGTCAAAGCTTTTTGCAGCAGTAGTATCTTCCGCTTCGGAAATGCCATCTGTCTGGTAGTGCGTAAACCCAACGTTATATGATGTTCCTTCGGCAGTGCCATTAATACCTATCCCGGTTTTCAGCGTATGATAGCTGCCGGCAGAAATATCGCCGTATACCCGGGCAGGCTTGTCGGCCCCTTTTTTAGTAATAATGTTGATCACTCCTGATATTGCGTCGGAACCATATATAGTAGATTGCGCTCCTTTCAGGATTTCAATCCGTTCGATCTGCTCTACAGGGAAAAGCCGGATATCAAACGCCCCTCCTGCGCCTGAAGGATCGCTCACCGGCACTCCGTCAATAAGCAATACCGTATAATCCGGCTTGGCTCCGCGCAGGAAAATGCTTTTGTCTTTACCGGGGTTGCTGTATGCGCTGTTGACGATAATACCTGCCTGCTCGTTCAGTACCTGTGCAAGGTCTTTTCCTGCGGCATGGCTGATATCTTCCTTACTGATAATGCTGATCACCTTGCCGGTCTCACTGACCTTTTGAGGAAACCGCGTGGCTGTGATGACCACTTCGCTGAGCGAAGTGGCTTTTGTACTGTCTTCCTGTGCCAATGCCATCTGTACGCTGCATAAAGAAACTAAAGCCCATACTAATGTTGTCCTGCTCATAAGCATTTGTAAAAATTTTAATTGTTCCGAAAGCAGGCTGTGGTGAAAGGAAAATAAAGACGCTTATGTGGCATAAGACATTTTTATTCCGGCTTTTCACCCGAAAGCCTGATAAAATCAAATGTATATGGCAGGTCTTCTGGCTTGGTTTGAGCCGGACACCTTCCCATCCCGCCCGGGGCGTGACAGTGGTATGAAGATCCGGCAAAAGTGACGGCAACCGCTGATTGCCATTCACCAACCTTACAGCTACGGGGATAGCGCCGGAATTGCACCGGACTTCCCTTTTAATCCCGTTGAACGGGAACCAAATACTGTGCAAAGATGAAGGTAGATTGTATAAAAAACAAATTATGTCTGTGGATGTTATGGTGAATAGTGAATGGTCAATGGTGAATGTTGGCTCAGGTCTGCCCCTCACACTGCCTCATCAATGCATCAACCGCTGCCCTGGCTTTTTCAAAACGTTGCTCATAGCTGCCGCTGATATCCGCCCAGGGCACCGACTGGTTGATCAGAATATCTTTGTAGATGGTATAGAGCTTTTGCCGCGATTCAAAATCGGGGTACTCCCGTAATTCATCTTTCACCCAGGGCAGATCGGTATTGCAGAGCAGGTACAGATCATATTTCCGCTCAACGATCTGATCCAGTATCCACCGGTGACATTTGCCAAAGACAAACTCGCACCATACTTTCATCACATACATATCTGTGTCAATAAAAAGCAGAGAGCGATCAGATGCCTTTTTTGCGGCGGGTATGGTATTGCCATACACCTGCCGGGTGGCTTCATCTTCCAGTTGCAGTTGCCCTTTGGCAATGGTAAGCAGATCATCAAAGCTGTAATCCGTGCCGTTCTTAAGCAGATATTCTCTTGCATACTCCCTGCACCAGTCAGTACCATAATGCACAGACAACTGCTCACAAAGCGTGCTTTTGCCGGTGGATTCGGGCCCGATTACCACTATTTTATTCAATCCGTGCATTATTGGTTTTAGTGAGACAAGATAAATATTTCCGGTTAATTGAAGTAAGGACGCATTCCAATTGTGCAAATTATCAACACTCTCACTGCGAACCACGTATACAACGCTTAATTGTAAGATGTGCCGTCAAAGTGGTGAAGCAGTCTCCGGATAGTATTGGTAATTAACTACTCACACAATACGTCATGGACATTCCGCCCACAGGTTGTATTGAATTAAGCGTATGTTGCGGCGGGAGAGAAATCTGTGGGAAGAATAGTGCAGAAAGTTGAGCATTCGTACAATTGCGCGGCAGTTTTCTCCCTCGCAAAAGCTTGTATTTAAATATCTTTATACGTACAAAACCAGCTACATGAAAATTGCAGTACTTGGCGCGGGCATGATCGGGCGCACTATCGCTATAGATCTCAGTACATCGTTTGATGTTACTTCTGTTGACAAAAACGCAGCGTCTCTTGAAATATTGAGAGCACAACATCCTGCGCTAAAAACCCTGCAGTTTGATCTCACTGATGCGGCTCAATACAACTCCTTATTACAGCCTTTTGATATAGTAGTGACTGCAGTCCCCGGTTTTATGGGTTATAATACATTACAGCAGATTATAGAAGCCGGAAAGAATGTGGTGGATATTTCATTCTCTCCCGAAGATATGCTGCAACTGGATGGTCTTGCAAAAGAAAGAAATGTTACTGCCATTGTGGATTGCGGTCTTGCGCCGGGCATGAGCAATTTTATCCTCGGGAGATATAATGAGGAAATGAAGATAGAAAACTTTGAATGCTATGTGGGCGGGCTGCCCAGGCTCCGGAAGAAACCATTTGAATATAAAGCGCCTTTTTCTCCCGTAGATGTAATAGAAGAATATACACGCCCTGCGCGGCTGAAAGAGAACGGGCAGATCGTTACAAAGCCGGCGCTCAGCGAAATAGAGCTGATGGATTTTGATGAGATTGGCACGCTCGAAGCGTTCAATACCGACGGGTTGCGATCTATACTCGATACCATGAAGCATATACCCAATATGAAAGAAAAAACGCTCCGCTATCCCGGTCATTCCGCCCTCATCATCGCTTTGCAGCGCAGCGGTTTTTTTGATACTGCCCCTGTTGCCTTCGGGGGAATGACTATCAGCCCGCTTGCATTCACATCCTCCATACTGTTTAATGAGTGGAAATTATCTCCCGGGGAAGAAGAGCTTACTATAATGAAAGTGATCGTGGAAGGACTGGCGGAAAATAAGAAAAGGCGTATTACATACACCCTGCTGGACAGGTATGATCCCAACACCCAAACGAGCTCAATGGCCCGGTCAACAGGATATACCGCAACAGCGGGAGCCCATCTGCTCATCAACCAGCTCTTTACTGCCAAAGGAGTATTCCCCCCTGAGAAGATCGGGAGCAATATTGCATGCTTTGAGTATGTGCTGAAGCATCTCAAAGAAAGAAATGTAATGTGGGAAAAGGATGACCACCAGATATAATAAGGAGCAGGTCACATACCATAGACCTGCCGGCATCCAAAAAGCTGCCGGCTCATGCCGTGCGTGTGCTTTACAGATAGGTAAGCGGCATCATTTCCATTCATACAGGCGCTGGTTCTTGGCATTGCTTGCAATAAACAATGCAAAGGCAGCTATGGCTGTATCTTTCAGCAGGTTCACCAATGCCATCATGCGCATGGCAGGGTCGCCCGAATCGCGCCAGTTGGGCAGGTGAATGGTAAGCACAAACAATATCAGAAGTCCTGCTAACACATAGCCGGCAACAGCGACAAAACGATTGAAGATAAACGCGAGCGCTACAAGAATAAATGCAATACCGACCACATAAACCCAGATGATACCCCCCGGAATGTACATGGGGACATTTACAACAAGTGCGTCGGGATTCATAAAATGCATGATACCGAAGACAATCATTACAATCGCTAAAAGCCAAACGGCTATGCGTGAGATCATATGGTGTGTCATAAAAAAAGAACTTTAGTCGTATTAAGTTACTCTAATTTTTTCATAACACCCAGTATAATTTTTCACAGTTGTCCAAGTACCATGCAATATTTCATATTGCGCTTAGCCCTTTTCAATAAGGGATCTGCCTGGTGCTCTCCCTCCGTCAGCTTATTTAACGAAAAATACCTGCGCTAAAATGTTTCATTCAACCCTTTCAGGATTGTGTCGTTCATCTGCCTTTTACCCTGAGTTTCACTAAGGGCTATGCAAATTAAAGCCCTCCGGGCCTTTCCCGGCACCTCAAATTATTAAATAGCCAGGTTAACTACAATATGCCGTATCCTTTTTTCTGCTTAATTTAAACCGTGAAACGCAGCAGTTAGCCGCGGTAGTAACTTTAGTGCCCAGTAAAAAATTTGTTTGCCATGACTGAACCTGTACAAATTTCTATCCGCGCCTTACAGCATGTAGGCATTCCCGTAAGTGATATTGAAGCTTCAGAGAGATTTTATGAAAGGCTCGGTTTTCGCAATGTTATGCGACGGACTTTTTTATATGGAGGAGAAGAAGGCATTTGTATCATGATGAAAAGGGAAGAGATCACTATAGAGCTGTACCAGCTCCCTGAAAAGGAGCTTGAAGGGATCAGGCAGAGAAAGGACGGTCACATAGACCATATCGCTTTTGATGTGCCCGACATAGAAGCCACCTTTCACACGCTGAAAAGCAGTGGATTCAGGATTCTTGAAGATGCGCCGGTCACGCTTGATTTCTGGGGAAAAGGATGCCGCTATTTTAATATGCTCGGGCCTGATAATGAGCGGCTGGAGTTTAACCAGATACTATAACAGGGCAGGATTTCTTTTCAAAAACAGGAGCTTGTCAGCCTCAGTTCATATTGCTGAGAAATACGAACGGTTTTAACTCGGGCTGGTACATTACCTGTACAAGAAATTTGTGTTCCCTGTGAATTTTGTAACGGTTCATGTCTACTACCTCATTTACCCTGCAAAATTCATCTGCAGATTCCACGTCATGAAGTAACTCGTTCAATGATTCTACTTCCTGCTCAATGGCCTGATTGCTCATAGATTCGTCTTTCAACAAGACAAGTAGGTCGCGATTGGATGCTTTCATAATAAATAGGATTTGAACTTGGTTGTGAATTGAATATTGAATTAAAAATTAGAAACCGTTTTAATAACCCACCATTCCTTTTTTACTGGGACAACCACAGCCTTTCTGACCTCCTTTAAAAATCCCGCAACCTGTTGCCATTACTACCAGCATCACTACCACCAGCACAATTTTATAACTTCGTTTGATCATTATAATTTTATAAGCCTTGAGTGTAAATTTAAACTAATTTAAATTCTATTTATTGTAGTACCAATTATGTTTTTACCGACATTAACAGTACTACTCATCTAATAACTTCCATCCAGATGCAAAATCCCCGGATATTAGTGGCTCCGCTCGACTGGGGGCTTGGGCATGCTACCCGGTGTATACCCATTGTAAATGAATTGATTATGAGGAATTGCGAGGTGTGGATAGCAGGAGAAGGTCAGGTGTTGGGCCTGCTTCAAAAAGAGCTGCCTGAGGCCCGGTTTATGACTCTCCGGGGCTATCGCATTTTTTATCATAACACAATGCAAAACTTTGCCCGCACCATCATAAAACAGCTCCCTAAAATAACGAATGCCATACACCATGAACACAGGTGGCTGAAACAATTATTGCAACAGCAACATTTTGATGCGGTCATCAGTGATAACCGGTATGGTCTGTGGAGCCGGAATACTTTGTCCGTTATTATCACTCATCAGGTCAATGTGCAGTCTGGGCTGGGGCCGGCTATAGATTATATTTTACGCAGTATAAGCCACCGGTTTATCCGCAGGTTCAGTGAATGCTGGATACCGGATATTGAAGGAGAGAATAACATTGCCGGTATGCTTTCACATGGCGGCCGCCTGCCCGGCAATGCAAGATATATCGGGCTGTTGTCGCGGATGAGCAACCTGCCGGCTGCCAGGATTTATGATATCGCAATAATATTGTCCGGTCCCGAACCCAGGAGAACGATATGGGAAACAGCATTGCTTGGTATGCTGCAATCCTTTGCCGGCAGGGCTTTGCTGGTGCGTGGTTTGCCGGCATCAGGGGAGCGGCTTCCCGGCATCAACGGTGTTACTATAGTGAATCACCTGCCGGCAGCGGAACTGAATATTGCCATACAAAGCGCTGAATGGGTGATCTGCAGGAGTGGCTATTCTTCTGTAATGGATCTTCTCCGGCTGCGGCACAAAGCGATCCTGGTACCCACACCAGGGCAAACGGAGCAGGAATATCTTGCAGATTATCTTCACAGTAAGGGAGTTTTCTTTGCAGTGAAAGAAGAAATATTCTCGCTTGAAAAGCACTTACGGGAAGCAGCACTCTTCCCTTACGATTTTAACGGGTTAGATGAAGATGACCACCTTCTTCAGGAGCAAATTGACAGGCTTTTGCATGCTATCCGAAAAAAAAGAGGAGCTATCCCTCCGCTATAACATTTTTACTGCCCGTTTCAGGTCTTCAGGCGTGTCAATACCTACAGCTTTATAATCCACTTTTGTCATTCGCAGCGGGATACCATATTCCAGAAAACGGAGGCATTCTATTTTTTCAGCGTCTTCCAGCGGTGTCACCGGCCATTTTGTAAAGGCTATCAGCGCCTCTTTTCTGAACGCATAAATACCTACATGCTCATAATGCTCCACCACGGCCGCTTCATTGCGCATATAAGGAATGACGCTCCTGCTGAAAAACAATGAGTTCATTTTTTTATCGGTAACCACTTTCACTACATTGGGATTATGCAGCATTTCCTTATCGGTTATAGGCAGCATCATAGAACCTACCTGCACTGCTTTATCCTCAAACAGATCTACAAGCTGCCGCATAGCCACCTTATCTACAAAAGGCGTATCACCCTGTACATTCACTACAATATCCACATCCATTTCAACCGCTGCTTCGGCAATGCGGTCACTTCCGGACTCATGCTGCTGCTTGCTCATTACAGCTTTGCCGCCATTTGAAACGATCTCTTCATAAATAATATCGCTGTCGGTAACCACCCACACTTCATCAAACAAGCCTGTGGCGAGGGTATTATCATGGGTATGCCTGATCACCGTTTTATCGCCAAGCATTTTCATTAGCTTGCCGGGAAAGCGTGAAGCTGCATACCGGGCTGGGATCATTGCGACAATTTTCATGATAGTTTTTTTCAAAGATAGATGATGATTCAATAATCTGTTTTGACCTTTTTATAAAAAGACAGCCTGAACTGGTATCCTAAATTTTCGTCCGTCTTATCTTCCAGTACCTCCAGGCCATGCCTGAGGTTCGCGGGATCAGTACAGGCAAAGGTGCCAAACATTAGGCAAAGGGTGAGTATCAGTCTTGCCCATTCGGGTAAATGGATCATATTCAGCAGCCCGAAATGATTCGGGTAATGCCCTTCTATCAGCCAGAAGAAGATCATTCCTCCCATGAGGATCAGGATCCTGTCGCCACAGGAAATCTGTTCCCAATATTGAAGAAAGTCATTCATGAGCAAGTTCTTACAGAAAAGTTACAAAAGAATTTACAGACATCAGTTTTCTGAAAATAAGGAGGTATTGGCCGGGGGAAGGTCGTCGAACTCGAAGCCGCAATCAAAACAATGGTATACCTTCTTTATACTGAGGGCATAACTGCCAAAAAGAAAGCCGATAATGGCGCTTAGCCAGTTGCCCGATTTTGCAGGGTTGGAAATATATTCCACATTATGAGAATGACATTGGGGGCATTCCAGCGCGGTCTTTTTATTTTGCGCAAATAAATTTAGCAGCGCCCTGGCTTTTGAGGCTTCATTTTCCGGCACTACCAGCTTTATACCGCCCACTGCATTACTGAGAATGGGATCTACGGTTACCGTATATTCATCCCGCAGAAAACAGGTTATGCCTTCGGCCTGCAACTTGCCCAGTCTTCATGTAACCTTAAAAGCTGTTGAGGCAGTTAAAAAAAGTAGAC
>CAYWVB010000099.1:0-9862 GCA_964461595.1 uncultured Terrimonas sp.
TAGCCTGGATTAAATTCAGCGAATTCAACGAAAATATCCTACGCGATACTATCGCTCTTAAAATCTACCTTGGATTGTTATATCAAAAAATGGAAGGCATTGTTTTCAGAGATGCCGCTGGTAAAGAGATCAGTGTTCAGCTTTTTATGAAAAACAATGCAGATGATATTTTCAAGATCGCTGATCTCATAGAAAATTTCCTTGTTCTCGCAAATGATGTGGAACAATCTATTAAAACCCTGAAAGACAAAAAAGGCAACCTGACCAACGATGATTATTACACCTATATACAAAAAGCTATTGACGTTATTGATTACGGGTTTAAAGTTGCCAACACCATAAAGGATGGAATAGCTGATGACAGGTATATTAAATTGGCCCGTAGTGCAAATGATCTTTACAAAAATATCTATACGAAGAACTATAATGCGGCTGTAATGAATGGGTATAGTATACTTGAAGAAGTATTAACTAAATATGATATTGCCGCTCAAGAAAAAGACAACAGGATTATATCGTCTTTGCTACCCACCAGTATAGCCCAAACAGATAAACCGGCTATAGAAAAAGATTTGAAAAATTTATACTTGAAGCACAGTAATCCTGATACGATAAAAGGAGTTTTAACAAGATCAATAAATTTATCTGAGATAAATGATACAACCTTACGTAGAAATCTATCGGTTGACATTGATAAAATAATAACTGTTACGAGCAACCCGGTAAAATTGGATTCAATAGTCAAATATTTACAAACTTTTACGGAAATATCATCTGTTCCGGATAGTAATACAACTACTGTAGAAAAAATACTTCGTTATGGAAATTTAATGGCTAGTATCGTAAAAGCCGAAAGTTCCCAGGAAGCACAGGCTGCCATTGAAGCCGCCGTTTTACCTGCAGGTAGTTCATCCATTAAAAAGAATACTGCCTGGAATTTTTCACTTAACGCTTATATAGGCGGGTACTTTGGCAGGTCTACAGGTAGTACCAACGAAATAGATGGTAATAATTCTAAAGCAGGAGTCACCGCTCCTGTTGGGTTTGCTGTCAGTAAAGGATTGTGGCATTATAAAAACGGGAACCCTATTGGATCAATAAGCCTGTATGGAACATTAATAGATGTTGGGGCGATCGCTGGGTATAGGTTGAATGATGATAGCACAGCATTGGATTCAAAAATAACGTTGAATGACATTTTTGCCCCCGGTGGTTACCTGGTTTATGGAATGGGATTGCCCATAAAAGGCCTTTCATATATTCCTTTATCTATTGGTTATGGCTGGCAGTATGGGTCAAAACTGTATCAGAAAAAAGATGATGGAAAACTTGCCATATCAGATAAATCAAGATGGAGAAGTAATTGGTTTATTGCTATTGATATACCCCTTGTTAATTTTTATAGCCGGAATTATAAAAAGCAAGAATAAAGACACCATAAAATTAACCTGTATGTTCCGTCTTCAGCATTAGCTATCATTGGTCTGCACTTTTATATATAAAAAACAAACTACATTATTATGAGAAGTTATCAATACATCGCAATAAGAGTCTTTACAACTCTGTTCATTGTTATGGTAATTTATGCATTCCCGGAGTCCGGTAAACGTTCTCTGAAAGAGAGTAATGTCAGAAGTATTTTATTCGTTCAAGTGGAAACAGGATAAAGCAACCATCCCGGTTGCATTTGCAAAAGCATACCCGGGCGCTTCATTTTCGGTAATACACTCAAAAAACTACCTTGACTTTATTGGATAGCCCCCGGGCAAGCCTCTTATGCCTGTATGCTGTCTGGATAGTTGAACACCACATAAATACACCGGATCCGGAAGCTGTTACACTTCTTTTTCAGATAGCGGTAAGAAATAATGAGGGAATGGTGGCTTTGGCCGACCCGCAATAAAAAACCGGGGAAACATTGCTGCCTCTCCGGTTGTAAATTGAATATATTCCTGCTTTAATAGCTGGCATTCTGCACCAGGTAACCGGGCAGGTTCGAAGCTCCGTCAATAGCGTTCTGCGGAATAGGGAATATTCTTTTTTTAGTATCTGAATTGCTTTTCTCTGTCCATGTGCCTTCATATTTTCCAAAGCGGATCATATCGGTACGGCGAACGTCTTCCCAATACAGCTCAAATCCTCTTTCCCGGAAAAGGAGGTCAAGATTCATTTCAGTTAAAGGAGGAGGAACTATCCTGGCAGTTCTGGAAGCGCGTACTGTATTTACATCGGCGAGCGCTGCCGCTTCGTTCCCCGAGCCTTTGCGGAGCTTTGCTTCTGCACGCATCAGGTAGATATCGGCAAGACGCAGAATTACAATGTCATGCTCGCCAAAATTCCTGCCGCTTACTGAACCCTTGCTGAATTCATATTTTTCGACACGATACCCGTTGCTGTAATTACTGCCGCCGGTAGTAAAGTCTATATTCTCTGTGAAATATACTGGTAAATCGGGGCGGTTGCGTGTATTGTTATACAACTTACCCACTTTCATATCACCATTTGGACAGGTTTGAAATACGCCATTGGTCCTTATCAGCCCGTATTGCTGTCCTCTTAATATACCGCGGTCTATGTTGAACTGGCTTGCAGGAACACATGTTTCGGTTGTATCAAGGTTTCGTTTAAAAAAACGTCCGTCCATTTCTGCAGGATCCTTTGGAGCATAGGCCTGCGCCCAGGTTTGATAAAAATCTGAGGTAATGCCGGGGCCGTCTGTACCGTTGGCGCCGGGATATGCCGGTAACGGAAACTGGTCTCCGGAAAGAGAGAAATATGCCATACGATTATGCCCATTAAGGTTGGCTCTCTGGTCAATTGCAAAAATCAATTCTTTATTGGTATGGTTCTCATCATCAAATATTTCGAAATATTCGGGGGATAATGCAAATTTCCCGGAGTTGATGATCTTATCGCAGTACTCAATCACCTTGTCCATATCCTCACCTGTAAAACTGAACGAGGAAGCATAAATATCACGATACACGGCAGACTGTAAATGCAGTCTTGCCAGCAATCCCCACACTGCAGCTTTAGTGATCCTGCCGGGGCCGGTATCATCACGTACCAGAGGCTCAATTGCCAGCAGCTCTGATTTAATGTATTCCACAGCATCCTTACCTCTTAAAATAACAGAATTTACCTTTGGATCGTCTTTAACAAACGCTATTCCGAATAAATCGAGGCACAGCAGGTTATAATAAGCCCGCATACCCCTTGCTTCAGCCAAAAACAACTGGGCGTTGGGATCGGTGCTGCCGGGTAATGCATTAATGGCTAATATTGCACGCGAAATACCTTGTGTTAAATTATTCCAAACATTCTTTACATTCGGATCGGCACTGGTAGTTTCATGCCTGTGCAACGATATGTAGATGCCGTTATCGCCCCAGTCTGTTCCTCCCCTGTAAGGGAGTATAGCTTCATCTGTTGAAATTTGCTGTAATGCAAAATACTGTGTATGCTGAAACAATCCGGGTAAAATTGCATATACGGGAGCGATCAGCCCTTCTGTAACCTCCTTTTCTGTGGAGCCTGTGCTGGAGGTTTCATCCAATACCTGTTCATTAAGCTTTGTGCAACTACCGGAGGCAACTGCCACAATGTATATTGAAAGTATATAAAATATTTTCCTGATCATATAAAATCGTTTTTAAAATGACAGATTCAATCCGAAAATTATAGAACGGGCCTTAGGATAATTGAGGTAATCAATACCATAAGACAATGCACCGTCAATGGCCCTGTCCGCATTAATCTCCGGATCGTATCCATCATATTTTGTAATTACAAAAAGATTTTGAGCTGTTACCGAAAGGCGTAAGTTGGAAACCCAGTTTCTAATGCCAAGCTTCCCGGTATTAAAGTTATAAGCCAATACCATATTGTTCAGCCTCAGGTATCCGCCATCTTTCAGATAACGGGTACTGATACTTGCGGCATTGTTAATTGATTCCGAAGGATATTGTACTGCTTCGCTGGTAGTGTTTAAACTTTTAGCGATTTTAGCCTTATAGAAGTTGGCAGTTGCAGTATTGTCGTAGATCTTATTGCCGCTTACTCCATTAAAGTTTATGCTGAAATCAAAGCCTTTGTAGCTCACATTACCCCAAAATCCGTATACCGATTTGGGCACTGCGGAGCCTGCTGAAATACGATCTTTAGGAGTTATAATATTATCTTTATCTGTATCTGCGTATTTGCTCGTACCGTCATTGTTGATGCCAATGAATTCAAGCATATAGAAAGTGCCGATAGGCTGACCGTTTACATAGCCGTTGATAGTAGCGCTGGTCAATCCTGATCCTGTTGCATATCCTGAATAAATAACCTGGTAAGGCGAACCGCTGACCCTGTTTTTAATAAATGCTGCATTACCACCTATGCCAAAGCTAAGATTTCCTGACAGTTTTTTGCGGTAAGCCAGATCCAGCTCAATACCACTGTTTTTGATAGTCATGCCGGGAATATTGGCATAGTAAGTTGCACTGGGCTGCACAGGGTCCTGCGGAGGAATCGAAAGCAGGATGTTGTCGGAAATCTTTTCAAATACATCCACCGCACCGGTAAGAGCGCCATTTAACAAGCCGAAATCAAGCCCGATGTTAGTGGTTTTAGAAGATTCCCATTTCAGGTCAGGGTTTGCCAGCCTTGAATAGAATGTGCCCGGGGGATAGCTGCCGGTAGGATATAATGGATAACTCACACTGGAGTTAACTTCTGTTCTGAACAGCGGTTGTGTAAGCTTGGGACCAATTTCCTGGTTACCGGTGGTGCCCCAGCCGCCTCTCAGCTTCAGCAAGCTGAAGGCTGAGTTTTTCATGAATTCTTCTTCAGTAATATTCCATCCGAGAGAAAAGGAAGGGAAATACCCGTATTTATTATTTTCCCCGAATTTTGTTGAACCATCCTTCCTTAAGTTCACAGTTACCAGGTATTTGTTGTCGAACCCATAGTTTATGCGGGCAAAATAGGACTGAATTTCGTTGATGTTGGCGTTACCATAAGGTTTGTTATTGGCAATTGTCAGCTCCTGCCCGATGCCGGGATTGTATGTCGGATCCAGGTCATTCAGAGGTAACTTATTAATGCTCCATCCCCTGAACTGGTACAGGATATTTTGGTAGGAATGCCCTGCCAGCACAGTAATGTTGTGCTTATCTATATCCGTAGTGTAGGTAAGATAGTTTTCAATAATACGGTTACGTACTAAAGTAGTTTGGTTTTCAAACCTGCCGTCTCTCTGCGGAACTGCATTGGCATAGCTTACATAGTCACGGGATCCTGTAGCATTATCAATACCAAAATTTAATTTATAGGTAAGCCCTTTGATGATCTTTAAGGTAGGCGTAATGTTTCCCAGTACACGGTTAACAGAAGCAACATCTTTATATAGCTCCAGCTCAAGCAGGGGATTGCTTACATTTTGAAACTTAGCCGGGCTGCCGTCTGCATCTCTTGCCGGCAAAGTGGGATTGTTAGAAATAGCGCTTCCGATCATGCCGTCAATATTTGGGCGGCGGTTGCCTGTGTTGCTGGCAGTAAGATTGATGTCAATACTCAGCCGGTCACCCCAGAATTTCTGGGTAGCATTAAAACGTCCCGTATATTTTTTAAGATCGCTGCCTTTCAAAATACCATTCTGGCTCAATGCATTTAATGAAGCATAGTATACCAGCTTGCTGCTGCCACCGCTTAAAGTCAGGTTATTGTCGTAGGTGTTGGCTGTTCTGAATATTTCATTCTGCCAGTTGGTTGATGAGCCAAAATCTTCCAGGTCTCCACCTGCAGCTACTACCTGCTTCTTAAATTCGTCAGTAGAAAAAACAGGGAGTTTATGAGCAGGGCTTGCAATTCCAAGAGAACTGGTGTAACTAAGGGTTGAAGTGCCCGCTTTACCGCGCTTGGTGGTAACAATCACCACTCCGTTAGCGCCACGGGAACCATAAATAGCTGTTGCCGATGCGTCTTTCAATACATCCATTGACTCAATGTCCTGCGGGTTTAAGAAGTTGAGAGGATCTCCGCTCCCCGTTCCGGCATTGTCTAATGGTACACCATCCACCACAAACAGAGGGGTGCTGCCGCTTCTCACAGTGCCCGATCCGCGAATTACAATATTCATACCAGCGCCAGGCTCGCCACTGGTAGAAGTAATATTAACACCGGCAACCTTGCCCTGCAGCAATTGCTGCGGGTTGTTTACAATACCTTTATTAAACGACTCCGCCTTTACTGATTTTACGGCTCCCGTTACATCTTTTTTACGTTGAGTGCCATAGCCTACTACCACCACGTCTTCCAGGCTCTGTGCAGCTACTTTTAATGTAACAGAAAGCTGCAGCCCGTTGTCGCCGACAGTTCCGTTTACGGATTCAGTGGCATAGCCAACATAACTAATTGTAAAAGTGTAGCGACCATTGGCAAGTCCTGAAAAAGCAAACACGCCTTCGCTATCAGTAGTAACGGTTGATTTTGATTTACCGGAAGAATTTTCTGCAGTAACAGTAGCGCCGGCTACTGCTTCACCTGTTTCTGTTTTAACAATGCCTGTTACAGTTTTTTGAGCTTGCGCCGACAGGCACAGGGATAATGGTAATAGTAATACCATCAACCATAGCAATCGCTGTGTCATAAGCTTAGATAGTTTTTGATGAATAATTTGTGAACAGTAAACATAGTATTATAATTTCAATATGCCTGTTGTCTGTAACATGCAAACGTTTGCATTTTTTTGACGGTATCGTAACCGCAAACGCTCCTGGCAAATAAGCAATCAATATCGTTTCCTTATATTTTATACTATTGCCTGTGACCGGCGGCCGTAGCTTATTAAAAAAACAAACCGCCTCTCTAATCGAGAAGCGGTTTGTTTTTGATCCGGGTAAGGATGGAAAAATCAGTAGCCGTCGTTTTGTGAGAGCTTATCGTTTACCAGTATTTCTGTAGCGGGTATAGGGAAAATAGATTCAGTAGCTACATATACATAATCCAGTTGGTTAAATGCAACGCCGCCCCTGTCTACCGTGGGATGGGCTTTTTCTTCAGCGCCATGCGCATTCATAAAGGCGGCCAGTTGCTCAGGCGTCATGGTTCTTTTCAGATCAAACCAGCGATGATTTTCAAAAGCCAGCTCTACCCTGCGCTCCTTTAATACTGCCGTTCTGAAATCATCTTTATTCAGTCCCGTTTTTGAAGCGAGCCCCGCTCTTGTCCGCACCTGGTTAAGATATCCTTCGGCTTCTGAAGAAGGGCCCGTAGCTTCGTTGATGGCCTCGGCCAGCATCAGCAATACATCGGCATACCTGTAAATGGGCCAGTCGTCATTGGTACGGCCTGCAATAGTATGCGGATGATTATATTTATTTACATAAGGGATAGGATAATATACGCCGTCTTTTGTAAAGCCGGTTTTTAAGGAAACGTCTTTACGCAGATCTCCGGGTTCATAAGCCGCGATCATATTGTTTGTAGGGATATTACGTCCTCCCAGCCCCTGTCCTGCAAACCCCACAATAACATTGCCTGATACCCGCGGGGCAAACACGTACATAAAATTACTCCATTCGCCGAGATCATTGTCGCCCTGGTACTGTATTTCAAAAACAGATTCAGCGTTATTCTTCATGGATGTGCTGAAAACATCAGCATAATTGGGCATAAGACTATAGCCCATAGGCAGTATCTGCTGTAAGGTACTTACTGCGTCGGGATATTTTTTTACGGTAAGGTACATTTCTCCCAATGTAGCCAATGCTGCCCCCCTGGTAGCACGTCCTTTCAAAGTTTTCGCCTGGTCTGCTTTTGCAGGCAACCCGGCCACAGCCTCTTTTAAATCAGCTTCTATCTGGGCATATACCTGGTCTACAGAAGTAGTCCTGACCTGTTCAAAAGCTTCCGCCGGAGTAGGATATGTTTTGGTAACCAATACTACATTCCCGAAGAAACGCACAAGATCAAAATATAAAAAGCCGCGAAGGAACTTTAATTCGGCATCAAGGCGTTTTTTTACAGCATCATCTATAGCAGACAGCTGTAGCTTTTCAATAGCAGTATTGATATTATACATAGCTGAATAATACCTTACCCATAAGTTGGTGATCTCACCATTGCCGGAGTTTACGGTAGAATATTCAAAGGCTTCCCAGCCGGCTGCACCGCCGCGGTCGGAAGGGTTGAGGTCAATGGTGGTATTATCCGATGTCATTTCCTTGAAAATATAATTGACATTGGTAATGCCCTGCAGTTGCCCGTAAATACCGTTGATCGCACGGTTTACCTGAGCCTCATTCTGGTAAAACACTCCCACGCCGATCCTTGTGGGGTCCGTTTTGTTAAGAAAATCCTTACTGCACGATGCAAATAAGAGGCAAATGCCTAAGCTTATAATGGTTATAATATTTTTCATTTTCAATATCTTTAAAAGTTAAACTTTACGCCTGCTGCAAATGTTCTTGGAACAGGGTATGCTTCATCATCGTTGCCTAATTGTGTACCGCTTCTCTGGCTGACATCCGGGTTATTGCCCGGGTATTTGGTAAAGATGAACAGGTTGTTGGCGCTTACAAATACACGGATGTTGTTGAAGTATTTTGCTTTGGGAAAGCTGTACCCGAGCGTTACGTTCTTTACCCATCCGTAGCTGGCATCATATACATACCTGTTGCTGCTTTCACGAGACCATTTAAAGTAGCTGGTGCCGCCCTGCGCATGCACATCTGTCGGGTTTGATCCCGGGTTTTCCGGGGATCTCCACCTGTCTTTTGCCTTATCCAGCACATTGAATACGCCATCCATGTTCATGGTGGAGGCCTCAATATTCCTGTATACATCAAAGTCCTGGGCGCCCATGAACAATACGTTAAAATCAAAACGCTTGTAATCCAAATCAACATTAAAGCCCCAGGTAAACTTAGGATTGGGATTGCCGATCTCCACCATATCCTTTGTATCATAGCTGATCTCACCGTTACTGTCAGCGTCGCGGAACTTCATGCCTCCCGGAATAACGCCATCCTGTTTGGGAGAATGGTCAATTTCATCCTGTGTATTAAATATGCCTATCTTATCGTACCCGTAGATCATCCCGATAGGCCGGCCCACTTTATTCACGTTATAGCCGCCGTAAAAGCTTCCGTACCACAATATATCCTTACCACCGTTTATTGACATTACCCTGCTGCGGTTAAAAGCTATATTGAAATTGGTCCTGAAATTCAGGTTTCCTACCCTGTCGCTATAATTCAATGCCAGCTCAACTCCTCTGTTTCTTACCTGCCCCACGTTGGCTATGCTGCTTGTAAAGCCGGCTATGGCCGGAAGACTTACAGAAAGCAGCATGTCGTTAGTGAGCTTATTATATACTTCTGCAGTGAGTGTCAGCTTATTGCTGAAAACAGACATATCAATACCAATATTGGTCTGGTCTGACTTTTCCCATTGAAGGGAAGAATTGGCGTAGGAAGCAACTATTACGCCCGGAGCGAAGGTGTTATTCAATATATACCCGCTGGTTCCCAAAAAAGCAAGGCTTGCATAATTGCCCACCTGGTTGCCAAAAGCACTCGGCAGGTCATTATTACCTGTTTTACCATAGCTTGCTCTAAGCTTAAGATCGGTCAGCCAACTAACGCCCTGCATAAAGTCTTCACTGCTTATCCTCCAGCCTATAGAAGCGGAAGGGAAATTACCATATTTGTAGCCCGGTGCGAATCTTGAGCTTCCTTCCCTGCGGAAAGAAGCGGAGAACAGGTATTTATCCTTATACGAGTAGCTCGCTCTTGCCAGGTACGCCAGCAGGCTCCATTCATATTGTGCGGAGCTGGATGACCTGATAGATCCGTAGCCGAGGAACGGTGTAAGG
>CAYWVB010000100.1:0-9763 GCA_964461595.1 uncultured Terrimonas sp.
CCCACTCCCCCTCAAATCCCTTAAATCTCAAATTTGGAACACTTCTATCGTTTTGTTTTTTTGTTTGCATCTCGGTTATCCAATTTCTTAGCTATAAACATTAAGGATTACTCATCGTATCATCTCGTTAAAACCAACGAGATGGTTTTTATCGTTTTCCTGACGTCAGGGAAACGATATTTCACTTCTTCCTGTTTTTTATTTCCTGCTCCAGCTTTTTTATTTCCTCCGTATCTTCTGCATCGGCCTGCTGCGCTTCTTCTGTTTTTCGTTTGGCATCAAATTGCTTATACACTTTTTCTATCATTTTCTCCATTTGCGCATTGCTGATGCTGCCTTTGTGGGTTAATACCGGCTTGTCGTTAAGCGCTAAAATTTTATCTACATTCTCTCTCCAAAAATCCATGGTAACATCCTGCCGATTTTTAGCCCTTAATTCAGCAGTTTCTAAAAACACTACGACAAAGCGATTCAGGCTGTCTATCTCATCTTCCGATAAATAATTCTTGGCAGTAAAAATATCCTGCTTTCTTACAATAGCGCCTTTCCAACTGGTAAGCGACATATTGGGCTTGCCGGCATCGGCACGGCTTACAATAATTTCCGCAGCGGTTTTGCCTGTAATGGCAAAGAGTAATTTGTTTTGCGTTTCTGCAAAAAACATCTGTGTGGCTTTATCGGTAGCATCATAATCGTTGCTTAAAGCAAATAGATCTCTTACTTTTTGGTAAAAGCGCTTTTCGGAAGCCCTGATGTCCCGGATACGGGCCAGCAACTCATCAAAATAATCCGGCCTGCCATCGGGGTTTTTCAGCCGTTCATCATCCATCACAAAACCTTTGATCATGTACTCTTTCAGGTTGCGGTTTGCCCACTGCCTGAACTGTGTGCCCCTTTTGCTTCTTACCCGAAAACCGATGGCAAGAATCATATCAAGACTATAAAAAGTGACCGTGTAATTCTTGCCATCCGCGGCAGTAGTTAAGTATTCCTTAATAACTGAATTTTCATTTAATTCTCTGTCATTCAGTATGTTAGATATGTGCATGCTGATGTTGGGAACAGAGGTGTCAAAAAGTTCCGCCAGTTGCTGCTGGTTCATCCACACGGAGCCATCTTTGGCATACAACGAAACAGCCGTTTTACCATCCTGTGTTTTATAAATGATTATGTTTTGTTCGTCTTTCATAGTAAGAAAATTTAATCCGCTAATCCCAATTCTTTTAGATACGCTTCGATCTGTTTGTCCAAATCACTGCGTTTGGCTTCTAATGTTTTTATTTCCTTCATTACCGCATGTATGTCAATTTCTTCTTCTTCCTTAAAATTGTTGACATACCGGGGAATATTGAGGTTGTAATCGTTAGCGGCAATTTCCTGTAAAGGAGCGCAATGGCTATACTTTTCTATCTCCCTTCGGTTTTGGTAGGTGTCAATAATTTTTTCAATATGCTCTTCGTTCAGCTTGTTTTGCCGTTTGCCTTTCTCAAAATCTTCGCTGGCATTGATGAAGAGGACATCGTCAAACTTTTTGCATTTTTTCAGCACCAGGATACAAACAGGAATGCCGGTAGAGAAAAACAGGTTGGCAGGCAATCCTATTACCGCATCTATATTATTATCCTTTAACAGCTTGGTACGAATGCGTTGCTCCACCCCGCCGCGAAATAAAACGCCATGCGGTAAAATAATTGCCATCGTTCCTTCTTTGCTTAAGAAATGAAAGCCATGCAATAAGAAAGCAAAATCTGCGGCCGATTTGGGGGCAAGCCCATAGCTTTTGAACCGGAAATCCTCTCCCATTGATTCTGATGGCTCCCAGCGATAGCTGAATGGCGGATTGGCTACAATGGCATCAAATTCCATTTTTTTAGCCGGGTTCATTTCGTTGAGTATATCCCAATCGTTCAGCAATGAATCGCCATGGTGAATGTCAAACTCAGTATCCTTTACGCCATGCAGCAGCATGTTCATACGCGAAAGGTTGTAAGTGGTAATGTTTTTTTCCTGCCCGTATATTTTTCCTATTCCGTGTGCGCCCATTTGTCTACGTACATTCAACAAAAGCGAACCGGAGCCACAGGCAAAATCCAATACCTTATCCAGCTTTTTCTTTTTGCCCAAAGAAGGATCCTGGCTGTCTAATGTTACAATTTCTGAAAGAATGGTAGATATCTGCTGCGGAGTGTAGAATTCTCCTGCCTTTTTGCCCGAGCCTGCGGCGAACTGGCCTATTAGGTATTCGTAAGCATCACCGAGTATATCGGTATTGGTAGAAAATTTTGAAATACCTTCAGCTATTTTTTGAATGATGGTGCAAAGTCTTTTATTCCGTTCGAGGTAGCCCCTGCCAAGTTTGTCTGAATCGAGATTTATTTCCGAAAACAGTCCCTGGAAACTGCTTTCAAAAGACTGGTTTTCGATATACTTAAACCCTTTTTGAAGCGTACGTAACAGTTCATCGCTTTGCGTACGTGCCAGCTCCGCAATATTGCTCCACAAATATTTCGGCTCTATTACATAATGCACTTTGCGTCGCATTTGCTTTTCAAAATCTTCGATATCCGCCTTATTTGCTTTGTACCATACTGATAAAGGCAGACGTTTATCATCTTTTTCCAATGCAGGATAATCTGCACCTAATTCTTTTTTGGCTGCTGTTTCGTAGTTATCGCTCAAATAGCGCAAAAAGAGAAACGATAGCATATAATCCCGAAAATCATCTGCGTTCATTGCTCCCCGCAGATCATCTGCTATCGCCCAAAGTGTTTTACCGAGTTGTTGTTGTTCTATTGCTGTCATTGTCTGAACTGTGATTTATTTGATTTAATGATTATCTTGATATTGCCTGATCTATGATTCATTTAATTGTTTGTGATTGATATAACAAAATCACAGCAATCATTGTAATTACGAAAATCATAGTTCAGACATTTGGATTGCCCTGATTTTTTTGCTTGAACTTTTTGTTAACTACTCTTTTAAATTGAAGACTTCTGGCTCCGAAATTGATAAGCAGCCCAATTTCCAAATCATACGCTTCAAGATAATTGATTGCCTGCGCCAAATGAACATCTTCTAATACAGTAATAGCTTTGAGTTCCACCGATACAACCCCTTCCACCAAAAAATCTACCCTTCTTGTACCTATTTGCTCATATTTGTAATATACAGGCATTTCATGTTCACGACTGAATGATAAATCAGCATCCCTCATTTCTATTTCTAATGCCCTTTGATAAATCACTTCCTGAAATCCATTTCCGAGCGCAGAATGTACCCTCATGGCACAACCAATAATCTTTGAAGTTAGTTCAGAATATTTATGTTCTTCTTTGATCATAGCCTGTCATTTAATCACAAAAATCATAGTTCAGACATCATAAGCATTCAATCCTGATATTTCCTGCCCCTGTGCTAATTTCTTTAATTGTGGTATTAAATCTTCCATCAAAGCCAGTTCTTTTTTGCTGCGGTCTTTCCAGCCCAATTGCAATGGCTCTAACAGCTCGCTTAATTTTTCGCCGTCAAATATCATCCTGTCTATAATGCTATCTACAAAACTTTTCAGCGCTGCGGCTTGCAAGCCGTGTTTATGGGCAATGGCAGCAAGCTCCTGTGCATGTTTTTCTTCTTTAAAATTATCGTAGCCTTCCCGTATTTCTTTTTCAGAAAGGCTTTTGCCCACTTCAAGACTGTTAATGTATGCCACTATATCATCCTTTTCTTCCATAAGGTTGGCGCTGGAGCTAAGCAGCTTTATGAGCTGCTCCTTCGTCATCTTTTGTTTGGCTGGCTTGGTTTGAGTATAGCGGGCTATCAGCGCCATTATATAGTCATAGTCCACCAGGGCAGAAGCAAAGAGCACAAATTCAAAATCCAATTGCTGCACTACCGGGCCGGCGGCATCACCTTCTTTGTTTTGTTTATCTTTCAGGCGTTTGGCGGTTTCCAGGTATGCTGCCTGAAATGAACGCAACTGCTCCAGTGGTAACAGTTGTTCTATCTTTTTCTCGCTCTCTGTGTCCAGGTCGGTATATTGGTCAAGCTGCGTTTTCAGCCGCTGCACCTCTTTAAAGTGGTTGATAAATTCGGCGCGGGCTGCGTCGCCTTTCAGGTTGTTTACCTCTTCAGGCTTGCAGTCAAGGTTGTGGCTTTGCATGAATTTACCCAGGGTCTCCACCACTTTTTCGTATTTGCCAATTACTACCGGCGCGGCCTCTACCAGCCATATTTCTTTGGCGCTGCCGGTATCTTCACCGCTGAACAGGGCGATAGCTTCATCCACCGAGGCTTGTTGTCTGCGAAAATCTAAAATATTACCGTTAGGCTTGCTATCATTTAATATGCGGTTGGTACGGGAAAAAGCCTGTATTAAGCCATGATATTTTAAATTCTTATCTACATACAGAGTGTTAAGGTATTTAGAATCGAAGCCCGTAAGCAGCATATCCACTACTATCACCACATCTATTTTGTTTTTATGCGCATAATCGGTGTTGCTGTATTTATGGTCTTTGATGCGTTTTTGCACATCCTGGTAATAAAGGTCAAATTCATTAATGTTATGGTTAGTGCCATATTGTTCATTATAATCACTGATAATAGCTTTTAATGCTATCTTCTTTTCGTTGGGATTTTCTTCATTGTCCATTTTTTCCTGCGGCAGATCTTCCTGTATTTGCTGCACATCTTTATTACCTTCGGCAGGCGGGGAAAATACGCAGGCAATATTCAGCGGTACAAAGTTTTCATCTTTCTCCTGCCATGCGGCCTGTCTTTCTTTAAACAGGCTGTAATACTCAATAGCTTCATTGATGGAAGCAGTGGCCAACACGGCATTGAAGCGCCGGGAATTGGTAGCGGCATCATGCTTGCCAAGTATGGCTTCCACTACTGCAAGGCGGTGCATAGCGCTGCCGATATTTACGTACCCAAAGGGCTTGTAGTAGTCCACATGAAAACGCAATACATTTTTGTCTTCAATGGCATGGGTGATAGTATAAGCGTGCAATTGTTTTTGAAAGATATCGTTCGTGGTTTTATAGGAGCCAACATTACCATCTATTTGCTGATAGTTGGCATTGGCTTCAAAAATAGGAGTGCCGGTAAAGCCAAACAGTTGTGCATTGGGAAAAAATTCTTTTATGGCTTTATGGTTCTCACCAAACTGTGAACGGTGGCATTCATCGAAAATGAACACCAACCGCTTTTGGCTGAGCGGCAGCAATTGCTCTTTATAGTTTCTTTTATTAGCAGGGTCGAGCGCCAAACCTAATTTTTGGATGGTAGTAACAATCACTTTATCGGCATAGTCTTCCGATAACATACGGCGCACCAGCGTCTCAGTGTTGGTATTTTCTTCTACACTTCCTTCCTGGAATTTGTTGAACTCTTCACGGGTTTGCCTGTCGAGGTCTTTGCGGTCAACAACAAACAGGCATTTTTCAATTTCGGAATTGTCTTTTAACAGCGTAGATGCTTTGAAAGAAGTAAGTGTTTTACCGCTGCCGGTAGTATGCCAGATATAGCCATTGCCGCGGTTTTGTTCAATACACTTTGTAATGGTTTCTACTGCATAGATCTGGTAAGGACGCATCACCATCAGCTTTTGCTCGCTTTCTACCAGCACCATGTAGCGGCTTATCATTTCGCCCAGCCTGCATTTCGCCAAAAATTTTTCGGTGAAATCGTAGAGGTTGGCGATTTTTTTATTGTTTTCATCTGCCCATTGATAAACGGGTAAAAATTGCTCATCGGCATTAAAAGCAAAATGCTGGCTGCGGTTGTTGGCAAAATAATAAGTATTGCTGCGGTTGCTCACAATAAAGAGCTGCATAAAGCAAAGCAGCGAATTGGTATAGCCATTACCGGGATCATTTTTGTAGTCAATGATCTGCTGCATGGCCCGACGGGGGCTGACTTCCAGTGTTTTTAATTCAACCTGCACTACAGGTATGCCGTTTATCAAAAGTATCACATCGTAGCGGTGATTACTGTTTTGGGTATTCATCCGCAACTGGTTGATGACCTCAAAGTCGTTCTTGCACCAGTCTTTAATGTTGACAAGGGTATAGTATAATGACGTGCCATCTTCCCGTTGAAAACTATTTATTTGCCGCAGTATTTTAGATGCAGCAAATACGTCAGGGTTGATAATCTTGTCCTGCAGACGGGCAAATTCTGCATCCGACAGGCGTACCCTGTTAAGCGCATCAAATTTTTTCCTGAAATTTTCTTCCAGTGCCTTACGGTCACGGATATCCTGCCGGACAGTATATTTAAGATCGGCTAATTTCCCTACAAACCCGTATTCGATTTGTGATTCATTAACTATTGAGCTCATAATCAACTTTGATTTTTTCTCAGTATTTAGTCGAGATCTAATACTTATGTAATTTTAGTAGTTCCATTTATTTGAGTATGCCAAATATCCTATTTGGATTTTCTCACCAGTAACTCACACACATCCACTCCCAATACCCCCGCGATTTTAAATAGTGTTTCAACCGTAGGTTGGTTATCATTGGTGCACCATTTTGATACGGTTGTCCTGCTAACATTCAGCTGTTCAGATAGCCAAATATTTGTTTTCTCATTTTCCAGCAAGACTATTTTAATCCTGTTGTACCGCCTTTTTTGTACTGCCATACGCTGTTATTACATCACTAACTAACAAAAAAAGAGGTAGTTCTATAAGATTTGAAAAATATCATGCAGAAATTTATAATAAAAATGACTTTAAATACATTTATGTTTATATTTGGACTATGAAATCCAGTAATTTTTATGCTTTTTGATGATACATAGGCTTTAATTTACTTTGCGAACACATAATCATATTTAAGCTTGTTTGCTTTATTTTCTGGTTCTGAAAACTGCGACCTTTCAAACAACTCCGGAGAAGTAAGGTAAATCGCTCGTGCTTTTGGCGTGGGCGTTCTTATTTGGAGTTAGGGTGTCGTAGCCCTTCAGAACCGGTAAGGACTAACCCACGTCTCTTTTTGCCGTTGGTTGGTCTTTCACCAAATTCCTCATTTCAAAAATTACTTTATGAAAAGACCCACGCCCAGCCAGCCCCTCCCTGAATAGCATCAGTTCTCATCAAACACAACAACACCCATTTCCTCCCCACGAGGAACCAAACCACTAAAACTTAATCTATGCATTCACTACCGGAACACCTGGAGCGCATGAAACAGGCGCTGCTGCACAAAAAGAATAAAAAAGCAGCGTGGACTGTCATTAACGAGTATTTCCATTTTATAGGAATAGAAAGTATAAAGGAAGAATTGTGGATACTCACCAAAGGCGCCATCACCAACGACCTGATGGATCAGTCAAAAAAAGGAGCGGACAGGCATAATCTCATTTTTGGGTATGAGTTGCTGCTGTTGTTTTTTGATGCGGTGAAGGTGCTGCACGATAAACGGGAGAAAAAGAGGATAGCTGACCGGAAATTTGCGGCGGCGGGAAATGAAAAACCGGGAAAGCAACAAAAATGTGCTTCTCCGGTGTAGTAGCTTCCACCCCGATACGAACCGGGGTATCTAAAGTCCGGAAAAATTGGCTAACCGAATTGGAGGGGGCTTCCTGGAGTTTGCTGAATTGCCTGTCATCATTTCGGGATGGGTAAAGGAGGATGTTGAGATCATTCAGGTTCTTCAAGATTTACAATTTCCCTAATAAGTATAAAGTCTGATACCAGTAAAACAATGGTCCGCCAGGGATATTTCTTTTCTTATTTAAAAATTGGTACTCCACAGGATTTACAAAGTATTGCCGGATATCTTTTCCTTCCTGCCAACGAAGTATTTCACCTTCATATCCTGATAAAATGAGAGCTGCAAGATATGCAGCTTTGGAAGATGCCAGCACAGCTTCATCACTACGAAATACCCCGTTGTATATGTAAGATCTTAGTTGATGTAGTCCTGCTGTTATGTGCAGATAATCCCCTTTCGGATCAAATGTTTTTCCAAGTGATGCAATCATCAGAGAGGTATTAATAACATCATTCAGTATGTTTTCCGGAGTGATATTCAATGCTGCCCTGTAAGCAATTTCTTTTCTTGAAGCAGCTGTAAATTTTACTGTCAAAAATTTGAATTCAAAACAAAGACAAATATTTATATTAGTGGCAAAATTTTGTCTATAATATATTTGTTATCAATGTATTATATTTTTAATTCCCCGATGTTTCGGGATGCAGGCATTTTTAATTTATTAAGTATATAAAGCAATAAAAAAGGCAAACCCTTTTAAGGGATTGCCGTTTTATTTTTTGTGAGATTTTCCCATCCGGGGGAAAATTGGTAGCCTCGACAGGAATCGAACCCCTGCCCGAACATGCCGCCCGACACGGGCGGGTGTATCTGGAGCTTCGGAAACTCTTATACTATCCCTGCCCGACTGGCGTCAGCCCCGCCTGAATGACTCAGTCGGGCAGGCGGGCGGGCATTGTACTACGAGGGTAGTACTTTTTTTAAAAATCTTCTTCCGGCAGCCGATTTGAAATATTTTTCTCTTTCGATTGATTCCTGTTCCGTTTCAAACGCTTCAAAATAGATTAAGGTAAAAGGAATATAAGGCTGGATTGATGCTGTCATTCCTGAATTGTGCTGGCGTAACCTTCTTTCAAGATCCCGGCAATGACCTTTGTAATAATAATTGTGTTTGGTGCTTTTTAAAACATAGGTGTAAAACATGGGAAAAAAAGTAGTAGCCTCGACAGGAATCGAACCTGTATCTGGAGCTTCGGAAACTCTTATACTATCCATTGTACTACGAGGCCAAGAACTATCTTAAAAAACTACTTAATTTATACTATTGCCATCAAATCTATAGGCAGCTCTTTTATGTAAGCCGGACGTTTTCGGAAACTCTTATACTATCCCTGTCCGACTGGCGTCAGCCCCGCCTGAATGACTCAATCGGGCAGGCGGGCCCGTCCGACTGGCGTTCTGTCGGGCGGGCATTGTACTACGAGGCCAGGCTAGTTTGAAAATGAACCAATTTGAAAACTTGAAAATGCCATTTTCAAATTATTTAATCAATCCATGGGCGTTCTCCGCAAATATCTTTACCGCAATGGCGAGCAAAATTACACCAAAAAACTTTCGCACAGCAATTAATCCTGCACTACCCAGCAAACGGGCTATTACATCCAGCAAACGCAGTACAACATAAATAATGATCAGATTGATGAGAATGCCGGCCATTATCGTGCCGTCGGTGAAATTCGCTTTCAGTGAGATAATGGTGGTGAGCGTACCAGAGCCCGCTATCAGCGGAAAGGCAATAGGTACCAGCGTGGCAGCCTTTACATCCTTTTCGCTTTTGAAAAACTCCATGCCCAATACCATCTCCAGCCCTAAAATAAAAATGACTATGGAGCCGCCTACCGCAAATGATTTGATATCCAGCCCCAGCACTTTCAAAAATTTCTCACCGACAAACAGGAAAACAACCATTAATATCCCGGAAACGATGGTAGCACGAAAAGCATTGATCTCGCCCATCCGCTGCTTCAGCGAAATGAGGATGGGAATAGAGCCAATGATGTCTATCACCGCAAAGAGGGTAAATACCACGGTGAGCAATGCATTGAAATGGACTTCCATACCGGGAATTTTTGTAAAGATATTATTCTGTTTTCAAGGCGCTTAATATCGGGTGCATTTCAATTTTTGGGAAGTTAGCAGCATCTGTAAATGTTGAGATTGCTTCGCCGCGCATCAGTCCTGATCTTTAAAATGCGTAT
>CAYWVB010000101.1:0-9419 GCA_964461595.1 uncultured Terrimonas sp.
CTTCGGCATTTAGGGTGGAAGCTTTTCCATACGATTGGATCAGCACGCTATAATAATTGAATGTGGCGCCGATATATACCTGATCCCCGATCTTCCGCCCGTAACCAATGCCGAGTGTGGTTTCATTATATGCTTTATATCCAAAATATGCGGCCGTGAAGGCAAAATTGCCGGAAGCGAAAGGGATCGCGATCACTGCAGCATAGTTCCCTGTTTCGGCAAGCATAAACCGCTGCTCCCCGTATACGCCAGCCGAAAAACTGTCTGTGCCGGCAAGTGAAGCAGGGTTGGCATATACTGTAAATGCATCAGAGAAATCTTTGCTGTAAGCTCCCGACAGAAGATAGTATGCAGATACGGGAGATCTGGTGGCTTGGGCATTGCTGTTGAGCACAATGCAGCATAATATGGTAAGCAGGTTAGCGCTTTTCATGTGTGGTGTTTTGTGAAAGATAAAGATTTTTTTATTATTTCGGTAATGCGCCTCTCTTAAATGCCGGGGATAAGCAGCTTTTCCTCCCTGATCAATTAAATAAAATGGGATAAATACGCATTAATCTGCTTATAATTTAGGAAATTTGCGGTCTTCGCTAAAAATTATTTGAAAATGAGTAGTAAGCCAACCACCTTGTTTGACAAAGTTTGGGATGCCCATACTGTAAGAAGTATTCCTGATGGGCCGGATGTTTTGTTTATTGACCGTCATTTTATTCATGAGGTAACCAGCCCGGTCGCTTTTCTCGGCATTGAAAACCGCGGCATCTCTGTTTTATACCCGCAGCGCACTTTTGCTACGGCAGATCATAACACACCTACCATCCACCAGGATCAGCCTGTTAAAGACCCGCTTTCTGCAAAGCAATTGGCGGCGCTTTCCAGCAACGCTCAAAAATATGGTATCTCTATTTGGGCATTGGGCAGTCCTAAAAATGGTATTGTGCATGTGGTAGGTCCTGAAAATGGCATTACCCTGCCGGGCATGACCATTGTTTGCGGTGATTCCCATACTTCTACACACGGCGCTTTTGGCTGTATCGCTTTCGGTATCGGTACTTCTGAGGTGGAAATGGTGCTTGCTTCCCAGTGTATTATGCAGCCCAAGCCAAAGAAAATGCGTATTACCATCAATGGAAAATTAGGAAAAGGTGTGCTGCCGAAAGATGTAGCATTATATATGATCTCCCAGATCACCGCGAGCGGCGCCACAGGGTATTTTTGCGAATATGCCGGCGAAGTATTTGAGAACATGAGCATGGAAGGGCGTATGACAGTGTGTAATATGAGCATTGAAATGGGCGCCCGTGGCGGTATGATCGCTCCTGATGAAACCACTTTTAGTTATGTAAAAGGCAGAGATAAAGCGCCTAAAGGAGAAGCCTGGGATAAGGCACTGGCTTACTGGAAAACATTGAAAACCGACGCCAACGCTGTATTTGATAAAGAACTGGTTTTTGATGCCGCGAATATAGAACCGCAGATCACCTATGGTACCAATCCCGGCTTGGGAACCGGTATCACACATACTATTCCAAAAGCCACTGAAGTGAAGGACGGTGAAGCATCTTACAGGAAGTCTTTAGCCTATATGAATTTTGAAGAAGGCCAGCCCCTGCTTGGTAAAAAAATAGATTACGTGTTTTTGGGAAGCTGCACCAACGGGCGCATTGAAGATTTCCGTGCTTTTGCCAAAGTGGTGAAAGGCAGGAAAAAAGCCGATAACATTACCGCATGGTTAGTGCCCGGCTCTCATATTGTTGAGGAACAAATAAAGAAAGAAGGCATTTTAGATATTCTTAATGAGGCCGGCTTCGAATTAAGGCAGCCCGGTTGCTCTGCTTGTCTTGCGATGAATGATGATAAGATCCCGGCCGGTAAATATGCGGTGAGCACCAGCAACAGGAACTTTGAAGGCCGCCAGGGCCCCGGTGCACGAACCTTGCTGGCCAGCCCTTATGTGGCTGCGGCGGTAGCAGTTACCGGTGTGGTAACTGATCCGAGGGAACTGTTGAGTGAGGCTTAAGGAATAAGGTATAAGGTATAAGGCACAATGATTTCAAATCTCAAATTTCAAATCTTCTCATGGCTTACGATAAATTCACAATATTAAGAAGCACGGCGGTTCCGATGCCGATTGAAAATGTAGATACTGACCAGATCATCCCGGCACGTTTTTTAAAAGCAACTGAACGTAAGGGTTTTGGCGATAATCTTTTCCGCGACTGGAGATATAACAGTGATGATACCCCGAAAAAGGATTTTGTATTGAATAACCCGATCTATTCCGGTAAGATACTCATAGGAGGAAAAAATTTCGGGAGCGGCAGCAGCCGTGAACATGCTGCATGGGCTATCTACGATTATGGATTCCGTTGTGTCGTGTCCAGCTTTTTTGCAGATATATTCAAAGGGAATTCATTGAATATAGGCATACTGCCCGTAACCGTTAGCGAAGGATTTCTCGATAAAATATTCAAAGCTATTGAAGCCGATCCCAAAACGGAAATCGAAGTAAATCTTCCTGATCAAACCATTACATTGCTGGCAACCGGAGAGCAGGAGAAGTTTGATATAAACGGTTATAAAAAGCACAACCTGATGAATGGTTATGACGATATTGATTACCTGCAGGCTATGAAAGACGAGATACAATCTTTTGCGGCTGCGAGTCCATACTAAATTATTATGCCTGCTGCACAGCGATACATTGAAATAATGGATACAACCCTGCGTGATGGCGAACAGACCAGTGGTGTATCTTTTTCCGCCTCCGAAAAATTAACGATTGCCCAGCTATTGCTTACAGAAGTAAAAGTAGACCGTATTGAAATTGCTTCCGCCCGTGTATCGGAAGGAGAGTTTGATGCGGTAAAAAAAATTACTGCCTGGGCTAAAGCGAATGGCTTTCTGAACAAAGTGGAAGTGCTCACTTTCGTGGATGGTGATACGTCTATTGACTGGATGCAGAAAGCCGGAGCAAAAGTGATGAACCTGTTGACAAAGGGGTCGCTTAATCATCTCTCGCACCAACTGAAGAAAAAGCCGGAGCAGCATTTTGCGGATATTGCTGCAGTGATTGCACTGGCTAAAAAGAAAGGCATTGAAACCAATGTTTATCTCGAAGACTGGAGCAACGGCATGCGCCATTCACCTGATTATGTATTTCAGTATCTTGATTTCCTGGTTACGCAGCCTGTAAAAAGGGTGATGCTCCCTGATACATTGGGTATATTGATCCCTTCGGAAGTATATGAGTTTGTCTCCGTCATAACACAACGTTATCCAGACATGCATTTTGATTTTCATGGTCATAATGATTACGATCTGGGCACAGCCAACGTGCTGGAAGCGGTGAGGGCAGGGGCGCATGGTTTGCACCTGACGGTAAATGGCATGGGCGAAAGAGCCGGCAATGCGCCGCTTGCCAGTGCGATCGCGGTATTGAATGATTTTATGCCCGGTGTAAAAACATCCGTAGTGGAGAAGTCATTGTATAGTGTAAGCAAATTGGTAGAAGCTTTTTCAGGCTTTCGTATTCCGGCCAATAAGCCGGTGGTAGGGGAGAATGTTTTTACCCAAACGGCGGGTATACATGCCGACGGCGATAAGAAAAATAAATTGTATTTCAGTGATCTTATGCCGGAACGTTTTGGGCGCCAGCGTAAATACGCATTGGGTAAAACGAGCGGAAAAGCAAATATTGAAAATAATTTACAACAGTTAGGTATCCAGCTTTCGGATAGGGATCTTAAAAAAGTGACCCAGCGTATAATAGAGCTTGGCGACAAAAAAGAAGTGGTAACACAGGCAGACCTGCCCTATATCATTTCCGATATACTCGACAATACTATTGAAGATAAAGTGAGGATTGATAATTATGTGCTGACGCACTCCAAAAGTATGCGTCCATCGGTAACCATAAAGGTTACCGTGCACGGAGATTCGTATGAAGAACATGCGCAGGGCGACGGGCAGTATGATGCATTTATGAACGCACTGAACAAAGTGTATAAGCAGAGAAAAACAGAGCTGCCGCTGCTGACAGATTATATGGTACGGATACCGCCCGGCGGTAAAAGCGACGCTTTATGTGAAACCGTAATTACCTGGAGGCATAATAACAAGGAATTTAAAACACGCGGGCTTGACAGCGACCAGACGGTTTCCGCAATAAAGGCGACGCAGAAGATGCTGAACATTATATAGATGGTTACAAGTTTCAGGTTACAAGTTTCAGGTTGCAAGTTACAGGTTTCAGGTTGCAAGTTTCAGGTTGCAAGTTTCAGGTTGCAAGTTTCAGGTTCTCCAACCTCAAACTTATTCCTGAAGTTAGCAGGTTTGTGCAGCCTGAAACCTGTAACTTGCAACCTGAAACCTGAAACAATGAAAAGCTACCGTGATTTAAACATCTACAAAGAAGCACATCAGCTTGCTGTAAAAATACACCAGTTGAGTTTGCGGCTTCCAAAGTTTGAATTATATGAAGAAGGCAGCCAGATCAGGCGCTCTTCAAAAGCGATATCAGCGGCGATTGTGGAAGGGTATGGAAGGAAAAAGTACAAAGCTGATTTTTTGAGGTTCCTTATCTATGCTCAGTCGGAATGCGATGAAACTGTAGAGCATCTTGATTTTCTTTTTGAAACAGGATCTTTTGACGATAAGGAAAAGCATGAAATACTAAAATCCGGCTACTTAAAACTCAGCAAACAAATAAACAGTTTTATAGATTGGGTTCAAAATAACTGGAACGAGTTTCCATCTCGGGGTTAACTTGTAACCTGAAACTTGTAACCTGAAACTCATAACCCGCAACCATACATAACATGACAAAAAACATTCTCATTGTTCCCGGAGACGGTATAGGACAGGAAGTAACAGCAGTTGGTAAAAAAGTACTGGATAAGATAGCGGCAAAGTTCGGTCATACATTTACGTATGACGAAGCCCTGATCGGGCATGTGGCTATTGAAGCAACAGGAAATCCTTTGCCTGATGAAACATTGGTGAAAATGAAAAAGTCGGATGCCATATTATTCGGTGCAGTCGGCCACCCCAAATATGATAATGATCCTACTGCTAAAGTAAGGCCGGAACAGGGCTTGCTGAAAATGCGCAAAGAGCTGGGCTTGTATGCCAATCTCCGTCCCATAAAACTATTTGATGAATTACTGAGCGCTTCAAGCATTAAGCCGGAAGTGCTGAAAGGCGCGGATATATTGTTTTTCAGAGAGCTTACCGGTGATATTTATTTTGGTGAAAAAGGAAGAAAGAATAACGGCGATACCGCTTTTGATATAGCCGAATACAGCCGTTATGAAGTGGAGCGTATAGCTCGCAAAGCATTTGAGGCAGCACACACAAGAAGAAAAAAATTGTGCTCTGTGGATAAGGCCAATGTGTTGGAAACTTCCCGTCTGTGGCGTGAAGTGGTGCAAAAAATATCGCCCGATTATCCGGATGTGGAAGTAGAGCACCAGTTTGTAGATGCTGCAGCAATGATCCTGATAAAAGATCCCCGTCGTTTTGATGTGGTGGTTACCGCCAATCTGTTTGGTGATATATTAACAGATGAAGCTTCACAGATAGCCGGCTCCATGGGTATGCTCGCTTCAGCGTCCGTAGGCGACGGCACAGGTGTATATGAGCCTATCCACGGCTCTGCCCACGATATTACCGGTAAGGGTATTGCCAACCCGCTCGCATCAATCCTTTCCGCTGCTTTACTGCTGGATATTTCTTTTGGAATGAAGGCGGAATCAGAAGCAGTGATCAGCGCCGTAGACCAGGTGCTGAAAGCCGGTTTCCGTACAGGGGATATCTCCGATGCACAAACGCCGAAAGATAAGATACTGGGCACAGATGCTATGGGAGAGGAAGTGCTGAAACGTATATAGCTGGACGGAGAAGAGCTCACGCCCGCCTGACCGGACGGGCAGGCAAAGCGGTAAAGGAAGCAAAGCCGGCAAAGAAGAAAATGCTCTGCAAACGATAGACGATAAACCATAAATCCTCCAAATCTGTCTAAAAACGAACTTTGACCATATCCGCTACCACTTTGTCAATTGGCAGCGTAACGGCATCGCCGGAGAAGTCGGTCCATTCGATCAACCGAAAGGTTTCGGTTTCGCCGGTGCTGTTATATATCTCCATTTGCCGCTCATCAAAGGCAAAGGGCCTGTCTCGCAAAGGCACCATAATAGGAGCGAGCGGTTTTACAAAATAATATATCGCAATGATCTGCTGATCCGGCGTGAAAGCCGACATCTGGAAAAAATCCGTAGTATAAATATGATCTGCTACTTCCACTTCGAGGTTCATTTCTTCCATGAACTCCCGGCGAAGACAATCCCTTGTGCCCTCTCCGAACTCCAGCCCGCCACCGGGAAATTTAGTATAATAGCTGCCCCTTATATACTCATCCGATACAAGGACTTTCTTACTGTCGTCTATCAGTAAACCGTAAACTCTTACGTTGAACATTGCAGAAAGATTTAAGCTGTCAAAACCATTTTTTCTTCATGAAATATATGCCCATTATTATAGAAACGGATAAGGCAAGGATAATAGGAATATAAAAGGCATGTGCGCTATGCTGGTAAGGTATCGGCACATTCATGCCATATATGCTGGCAATTAACACAGGGAACTGGAGTATAATGGTGATAGAAGTCAACCGCTTTAGCACGATATTCTGGTTGTTGGAAATAATGCTTGCAAATGCATCAAGGGTGCTGCTTAGAATATTGGTATAGATATGCGCCATTTCCAACGCCTGTGAGATATCTACCACAAGGTCATCGAGAAATTCTTTTTCTTCTTCATTCAGCCCGAGAAAATTAGTGCGCACCAGCTTCATCATCAGCAGCTCATTGGAGCGGAGCGCCGTTACAAAATACACCAGGCTCTTCTGGATACGCATCAACTCCAGCAGCTCCTCATTCCTGTTGGAGTCATATAGTTTCTGCTCCAGTATGTTCCGGCGGTGATTGATCTCTTTAAGGTATTCCATAAAGGCGTGCGTCACTTTCTCAAAGATCTTCAGCACCATCATGTTCTTTTTATCTGCATGCCTGTTTTGAAAAGTGTTCAGGAATTTTTTTATCGCCCCATTCTCAAAAGAGTTCACTGTTACGATCTGGTTGTGGGTAAGGATAATGCAGATGGGAATGGTGATATAAAAGGAATCGCTCTCGTTAAATGAATTGTTCTCCGTAGGTGTTTTGATAACGATCAGCTTTACGTTATCTTCCAGCTCAAACCGTGAGCGTTCGTCAATATCAAGGGAATCCTGCAGAAATTCAATAGGTATATCAAGCGTTCCCGATACTTCTGCAAATTCTTCGTGCTTCAGCGGGGGAAGAATATTCACCCATGTTTCGTTGTCTGCCTGTTCAATAGCAGTGGTAACGCCGTTGATATTTTTGAAGTACTGGATCATGGCGGCGCAAAGGTAGGTTTTGGGCAACTATAAACATAAAAATCATTTCAGCTCCAGCTCCCCGCTGTAAACATGCTCTGCGGGGCCTATAAGCCAGATATTATTGAACTCTTCCTTATCCACAGCATTAAATTCCACGCTCAGCTCACCGCCGATGGTTTTTACGTCAATCTCGTTAAAGCTGTTGTCGTTGTGCGCAGCTACCAGTGCTGACGCTGTGACGCCTGTGCCGCAACTGTAGGTTTCATCCTCTACACCGCGTTCATATGTGCGCACGAAGATGGTATGATCATCTATTTCCTCAACGAAGTTGACATTGATGCCTTCAGCATTAAATGCTTTACTATACCGGATCCTGCGGCCTTCATCTTTCACTTCCATATCATTAAGTCCCTGCACAAATTTTACATAATGCGGGGAGCCCGTATCGAGAATAAAATGATCAATCTCGTCAGATACTGAGGATACATCTTTCATTCTCAGCCTCACTTTCCCCGAAATATCTACTTCAGCCTCATGCGGGCCGTCTGTTGCAATGAAGCTGTACTGGTTTTTTAAGATACCATTCTCATACGCAAATTTCACTAGGCATCTCCCTCCGTTGCCGCACATGCTGCCTTCTTTCCCGTCTGCATTAAAATAGACCATCCGGAAATCATATTCCGCATCCCTGTTCAGCAGCATAAGTCCGTCAGCGCCTATCCCAAACCGCCTGTGGCATAAAAAAGCAACCTGTGTTTCGGTAAGGGTATCATACCGGTTATCCCTGTTGTCGAGTATTATAAAATCGTTGCCTGTGCCCTGGTATTTTTGAAAGGAAATTTTCATCTCAATGATTTAATGATGATATCTGCTGTAAAGGTATTGCATTATATTGCTATCTGTGTAAAGCACCCTTGATAATGTAGTAAATCGTTAAGGAATGTTAAGAGAAAGCCTTAATGCATCTTAACTTCTTAATGTTCATATATCGCTAATGATTTCCAGCGCCCTGCGTATAAGGTTATCCACCGCTGTGGCGCCGTCCCTGCTGAATGTCTTATTCACCCTGTTGGCTATTATTGCGCTCAGGCTCAGGCAGTGGTGCCCCAGCAGCTTTCCCATGCCGTATATGCCGGCAGTTTCCATCTCAAAATTGGATATACGGTGCGCTCCAAAGCTGAAATCCGTTAAACGGTCAATCAGGCCGGGATAGTTTAACCCCAGTCTCAGCACGCGGCCCTGCGGACCGTAAAACCCGGGGCAGGTGACGGTGATGCCCTGGTGAAAATCCTTTACAAAATGTTTGATCAGCCCTACGCTGGCGCTGCTGATATAGGGGCAGGCTATATTGTCGTGCAACTGGGTATGGGTGATGAATGCCTGCAGCAACTGCTTTTCTTCTTCATTGTTTTCATACCGGTAAAAATGCAGCAGGTTGTCAATGCCGATGCCATGTGAGCTGGCAACAAAGCTATCTGTGGCAATGTCTGCCTGCAACGATCCTGCAGTACCGATCCTTATAATATCAATATGTACTGGGTTGGTTTTAACGGTGCGTGTAGAAAGATCAATATTCACCAGTGCATCCAGCTCATTCAGCACAATATCAATATTGTCGGTGCCAATGCCTGTTGATACTACTGATATTCTTTTTCTCCCAATCCGGCCGGTATGCGTAACAAATTCACGGTGCTGCTGCCGGTATTCAATGCTGTCGAAATAGCGGCTTACAGCGCCCACCCTGTCCGGGTCGCCTACGGTGATCACCGTGCCGGCCAGCTCCTCAGGCAGAAGGTTGAGATGGTAGATTGCGCCGCGGTTATTAATAATGAGCTCGGATTCGGGTATATATTGCATTTAAAAAGATTTGCAGGCGTATTTGATAATTTGAAATGCGTCTATATTTGGAATTCTTCATAAAAATATCCTATTTTCGCAACCCTGTAAAATGGTCCTGTGGCCGAGTGGCTAGGCAGAGCTCTGCAAAAGCTCGTACAGCGGT
>CAYWVB010000102.1:0-556 GCA_964461595.1 uncultured Terrimonas sp.
TTATCGTCATTTATTTTACCAACAACTTCCAAAATAGAAGAATTCCTTTCTTCGTGCGTGATGATGGGAACCAAGGGTTGTTTTTCCAACTGGCGGATCTTTCCGTCCCAGTTATAAAACTGCATGAATGCCATGTTTTGAATGGGCGGTGTGTTGCGCAGTCCCACCCGGCCGTAAATACCAATTGCCAGGGCATTGCTATCAGCAAAAGCATTTGATTTATGGTGGCAACTGGCACAGGAAATAGTATTATCCGCGCTGAATCTTTTTTCATTAAAAAGCCTTTCGCCTAAATCAACTCCGTATTTTGTAGGCTTATTTGCATTTACGGCATTATTTAGCGCAGGAAAATCCGGGGGAATATTCAGCGACAGCTCCGGATTGTCATAAGGCTCCGGCTGAACAATATCATCCCTGTTGCAGGATAGCAACAGGAAAAGGATTGATATAATGCCGAATACTTTTTTCATCCTGAATAACACTGACTAAAAAACTGAAAAAGAGCCGCCACGTCTGTGAACTTCAGGCGGCTCTTAGCAGTATGTTAATTTTCTAC
>CAYWVB010000102.1:566-9041 GCA_964461595.1 uncultured Terrimonas sp.
GTCTATGGAAAACATCCCGGTAATATCGCTTGACCCATCTCCGCCGAGGTTGTCAACAAACTTTGTCATTTGAACGGCGGTATGAATATTAGGCGTAGCATTGTCATTCATTCCCGTTCCTGATGTCAGCTTGATTGTATTGGTCTTTCCGCTCAACAGTTTGTCAAAATCTGCCTTGATGGTGATCTTAGGGGCATTGCGGCCTACCACAGCATTGCTGGTAAGATTCAGGGTAATATCCCTGTAAGCGTCAACGCCTTGTGTATATGCTCCTTCTTCTCCCTCTACGGTGCTTCCGGTGTGGATGGACATTTCTTTATTGTCGTTGTCATAAAACCCTTCCAGCTTTGTAAAACGGTATCCGGTTCCCCATTCCCACATCATTTCAGTTTCATTCGCGCCGGCAGTTGCATAAAACGTTGGAAACTTTGTCTGATCCAGCATGTTCAGTTCCTGCTTAACGCCCAAGCCAAATTTTATCTGCTTGTATTCGCCTGAAGGTATATTGCTCAGGGTATAATCCAAAGTTTCTGTCTTTGCCTGGTTTACAACGGTTGCGCCCTTATCGAGGTCGTTGATGTTATAAGGAATTTCAGTGCCGTCTGCTTTTATAAGCCGGATATTGCTTACCACGTATTTCAATTCTGAGAAGTGATGCACCTGTCCTTCGGCAGAAGTGTTTGTTGTGGCAGTAGTGGAAGCGGCATCGCCAAGCACGATGGTATTGCTTTTGAACGTGTTGTTGAAATGCAGTGTGATATTGTTGGCAACAGGATCCTTATCATCCTTGCTACAGGATATCAATGCCGATAAAACAACTAATAATAATAAGTATTTTTTTAAATTCTTCATTGCTGGTTTTTTAAGTATTTGAAAATTTATCACCTAATAATAATTTTGACTAAGTCATAATAGAAAGTCAACCGATAGGGGGCGGTACAAATATTTCCCGGTAAGGCGATGTATACAAGGTGTCTTTTTGAATGGATGTTTTACTAGGTATATCAATTATTGGATTTGTTACTTCCAATGCTGTGAATGAGACAGGGAATATGTCAATCTTTGGGTAATTACTGATGGCAGATGACCCGGAGCTTTCCGTTTGCTGCAATTCTTTTTTTAAATGACATGTTCCGTGGCATTGCAACTCTGGCTTGTTTTTGTTGATGCAGAATCTTTGTTCTATAATATCCCGGTTCAGTTTAAAGTGCATAATGACTACCGCCTGCTGAAATCCCATCAGCAGGGATAAAGCCATCAATAAAACACTATAAACGATTTTCATATTCTAAAAACTGAATTTTAAGGAAGTGAAAATATTACGACCTATCCTGGGGATATTGCCCCAGTCTGCATAAGTGCTATAGTATTCGTTCAATAAGTTTTCCGCACCCACCTGCAAAACAGTTTTACAGTTCTTGATATGAAAGCTGTAATCCGCAGAGATATTCCAGATCATATATGCCGGTGTTTGATCTTCGCCATATTCCGGGCTGTAATTTATTTGTGTAAGATCGCCGTTCAGTGAAGTTTGAAAGCCGATTTTTTTATACATAAAGTGAAGGGAGGTTTGATAACTTAGCGGACGGATAAATGGCAGATTCCCGCCTTTATCATCCGTTGCGCGTGCATACGTGAGCGTTCCCTTCCAGTGTAAATGTTGCAGGATATTGTAATTGGCATTCAGCGCCATATTGAAAAGCCTGGCATGATCCAGTGAGGTATATCCTTTTACACCAACCGACTGGTAGTTCATAGGGCTTCCCAAACTCAAAATTCTCCCGATGATATAGTTTTGAATATAGAAATAGTTTACTTTGGCTTCTATCCCTATCTTTTCATTTTTAAACCCGGCGCTTGCATTGGCTTCGTAAGAAATTTCATTTTTCAGGTCAGGGTTACCGATATAATCGTACCGGTCAAAACTATTGTAGATATAATACCCGTACCCTTCCGAAACAGAAGGCGCTCTGTGCCCGTAGCCGCCGCCGGCCGAAAAGTTGAATTGATTGATCGTAAGCTGATAACTTGCATGCAGCCCCGGCAATATCCTGCTTTTTTCCTGTGGTGTTCCGGGGTGAAAGATCCAGTTGAACTCCACATATTTGGACCGGTTGTAGTTATAGCCCAGCGAGCCGCCGAAGTTCACCCGGCTGTTCTCTGAAATATCCCAGGAATTATTCATGGCAAGGCTTGTAAATTTTGTTGTAACCCAGGGCCAACTATATGCAAACATGGTGCGTTTGCTCCGGTCTTGCGGATACATACGCATTTCTGCAATGGATAAATTATTGTATGCGTTCAGTTGAATTTCGGCATTGTAATCACCACGCTTCAAATTGGCCCTGGAAACCAACCCGCAGGTAGTGCTCCAGCCCGGCATATCCATGTGAACCAAATTTTCCGGGCGATGTGTATCATCCATATAATGTTCTACCGCATTATAATATACCTTGGTATCCCAAACTCTTATCAGCCCGTGCTGAAATAATTGCTTGTAGGAGGCAGATGTAATGATCGCCCTGGAAAGCCACAGATCCATTGGAAGCGCGGGGAAGCCCACATTTTTTGCCTTATCGAAAATGGCATCCACTCTTACCGCGGAAAACGGGCTTGTTTTATAGGCCAGCCCTACGGAGGTATTGAATTTATTGTATTGCGAGTGATTTACTTCATTGTTATTTCCATCATAATAATTGCCTGCTTTGCGGAAGGAAATACTTCCGTCGGCTACAAATTTATCGCTTGCGTAAGACAGGTTTCCCAGGTTGAAAAACTGTTTGTTGTTGAACTCAAAACCGGTTTGGTAAGCGCCGCTGTATTTTTTTTCAGGGCTGAACGGCGTACTCTTTCTTTTCAGGTCAATGCTTCCCGCAACGGTTGCGCCGTGCAGGCTGCCTTCCTGCCCGGATTTTATATCAACGGCAGAAAGATTGTTACTTTCCACATACGAAGTGACCGGATCCATTTTATCCGTACACGCGCCGAAAACGTGCATACCATCAATAGTAACGGTAGAGCGTTCCGTACTCATGTTATTAAGTAATGGTTCCCAGGCATAAGCGCCCCTTTTTATAAAGCTGATATTGTCGGAAGATGCCAGGAACTCATCCACTGAAACCGCCATTTTCATTTCGGTCTGTATTTTCTTTTTGGCAATGGCAATTACTTTTATTTCCTCAAGCATTTTAGTCGTATCCTTTTGCGCTTGCGTATTTTGCGCGTTTGCATTCATTCCAAGAAAAAGGGTCCAGAAAATAATATGTAGCTTCTTCATGAATCTTAGAATAAAATATCAATGTATAATTCACTTTTCACCCCTTCAACTCCCGGTGTGAAATCGGTAGGCACTTCGGTTCCTTTCAGGATCTTACCGTTTTGATTCAGCATAATAAAATTCAGTGTCCAGTTCCCAGTCATAGTGTAATTGACAACACCGTAATACAAGCCATCGCTTTGCTGTGTCAGATCCTTATTATTGGTCGAAGAATGATTTCCCATAGAAGGTTCGGGCATTCGCGGGTCGAGCTGCAACGTATAATTGCTTACAGCTGTATAGGAGAACTGCGAAGGATCAGGGAAACTCCCGGATGGAGGACTGGCTGGCTGGTTGAATTTGTAAATCCCTGCTATCAGCTCGTTTTCGGCAACTGTCGGCTTTTGCGGCGACACCAAAGCGATGATATATTGCTCACCATCTTTTCCCGTAAATGCAGTCATATTCAGGTTTTTGTTGGGTTGCTCCTGAACAGTAATATTTTGCTTGGCCGGATAGTTTTTATTATTTACAACAAAGCTGGTGTAAAGCTCCCAGCTTCCGTTAGTATTGCTCTCGCTTGTAAATACCGCATATCCTGTAAAATATTTATCATCGGTGTTATAAGTCAAATCGTACAGGTGTGGACAGGAAGTGTTGCTTCCGTCAGCGCCAGACATAACCGGTAAAAAAGTTACAGAAGACGCATGTATATTTTCATTGGTACGGGTATCCGTGATCTTCAACCGGATTTCGTTGTACCCTTTATAAAAAGTTCCGTTCAGCGCTTCAATGCTGATAGTATAGCCTTCACTGCTGATGGCAGCAGCTTCTTTAAACTCGTAATGTTCCGTCACTACCGTATTTATCTCTGCTTCATAATCCGTTTTTTCTTTGGTGCACGACATCACCGATAAGCACAGGGTGGTGAAAAAAAATATTGCTTTTTTCATTATTGACGAAAGTCTGGTGAAAAATATCTGACAGGCAGCAGGTCGCTGTAAGCGCCGACGCTTCTTGGTCGTATCAAATTATACACAGGAAAACTGGTAAGCAGAAAGAAAACAGTGTCATCAGCATATATGAATATGTTGATCATGCATGCAAGGCAACCCTTACACACTTATGGTACACAAAAGTTTTCACCGCTTAAAAACAAGATGATATTAGCTGTATTGCTAACCGAGTAATGTTGCTGGTGGCTTTATCAGCTTAGCAGTAAACAGGAATGAATACAGTTGATTGTGGTAGGAAGGAAATTGTATTTTATTGGTCACTAAAAAGCAATCCTTGTCTATTAGCGACATTGATACCGGAGAAAAATAAACGATTTCAGACTGTAATTGCTTCAGGATGTTGTCTGCATTTTTTTCGTTTTCCTCTCGCTGCATTTGGGCCAATTTGCAATGACCATTACATTTTAATTGAGGGCGATCCTTGTTGACGCAGAACAATTCAATAAAGAAGGCTTTGTCATATTCATAAACAGTATAAAGAATAGAGGTTTTCATTATGCTCAAAAGCATAATCAACATTACAAAAACACTCGCTATTTTAGATAACTGTTTCAAGCAAATAATACTTACGAGCTGTAATTTTTTGCAAAGGTATAAAAATACTGCTTTCATTACCCTGCCAGGTAAATAATATATTCTTCGGGTTAATACTACAGCTTCAAAAGCAAAAATAAACATCCGCTTTATGAAACAATATGATAAACAACAATGGTGGAGATGACATAAATAAGGTTTTTGGGCATGTGCCATCAGCATAGCCTACGAAGCAACAGTCCGAGGTACTTTTTATGCTGCAGCATTTATTTCATAGCTGTTAGTATTTTATTCATTACAGTCGTATGGCATTGGGGAGATAAGAATATTTGACTGCACTATTGAATTTACTTCAATAGCATTAATTGAAATGAAAAGAGCTTTTATAGCTATTAGAATAAAAAATTGTCAAGCTGGCTATGAAGATCGTTTTAAGCGACCACAATTTGGAAGTCATTAAATTTTTTTAAAGATTACCTTTGTCTATTTCGTATTTATATACCGATCATAAGCATGAGCCGTTCAAAAAAGTACCAGATTGACAAAGTTGTATATCCCATTCAAAAATTCATCCAGAATGAGAAGTCCAGCGGACTTGTACTGGGCATGAGTGTGATTGTAGCATTGATTTTAGCCAACTCTCCGTGGGCGCACGATTATCATCATTTTTTGGAGCACAGGTTCGGCTTTCAATGGGACGGGAAAACCTACCTGGAATATGACCTGCACCATTGGATCAACGATGGGCTGATGGCTGTTTTCTTTTTTGTGGTAGGACTTGAATTAAAACGGGAAATAGTAGCCGGGGAATTGTCAAACCCCAGGAAAGCGTTACTGCCCATTGCAGCTGCCATAGGCGGTATGCTCGTGCCCGCCGCTATCTATGTTGCTTTTAACCCTTCCGGCGAAGTGCAGCATGGCTGGGGTATCCCGATGGCTACAGATATTGCTTTTGCCCTGGGGGTATTGTATTTGCTGGGTAAGCGAGTTCCCCTGGCTTTAAAAGTATTTCTTACCGCTTTAGCCATTGTAGATGACCTGGGAGCTGTTTTGGTGATCGCCTTTTTTTACACGTCAGATATTTCGGTATCGAACCTGCTGCTTGGATTCGGGTTCCTGGTGATCATGTATTTAGGCAATAAAGCAGGTATAAGGAGTATCCTTTTTTACGCCATTTTCGGTATCGGCGGTGTCTGGACGGCGTTCCTGTTATCGGGCGTTCATGCCACTATTGCGGCCGTCCTGGCGGCCTTTACGATTCCTGCCAATGTGAAGCTAAGCGAGAACGATTATATCCGGAAGATCAAAAATTATCTTGACCGGTTTCAAGAGGCGGATTCCAACAGCAAGATACCAACCCTCACCAATGAGCAGTTGCATATTCTCGATGAAGTGAAAAGCAATACCGATAAAGCTATTCCACCCTTACAAATACTGGAACATTCCATGCACCCGATGGTAACTTTTATTATCATTCCGATCTTTGCTTTGGCCAATGCCGGCGTTTCCTTATTGGACATTGATATAAAAGAGATCTTCAGTACAAATGTAGCATTGGGTGTTGCGCTGGGTCTTTTAATTGGCAAAACAGCAGGGATATTTTTATTTACCTGGCTCTGTGTGAAGCTCAGGATTGCTTCCTTTCCCAAAGGAATGAACTTAAAAAGCCTTTTGGGGCTTGGGCTTTTAGGTGCAATAGGATTCACTATGTCGTTATTTGTTACACAACTTGCGTTTTCGCACGAAGCATATAAAGTGCAAGCGAAGATCGGCATCTTTGCCGCATCTATTATCGGCGGTATTTTGGGATATATGATTCTGAAAAGCCAAAGTAAGAACAATAATGAAAATTGAATATGTCTTTTCTGAATTGATATTTATCTTGCTTTTCAGTTCAGAACATCTATCTAATATTATAGCACGAATATGAGCAATAAAATAGTTGAGTTCATAAACTTACACAACGGGGAGGAAGATAAAAAGAAAGTGCTGGAAAATGTGTTTAACAACATTTCCTTCCGCGGTTCTAATCTTTGGATATTAGCGTGCGCCATCATTATTGCCTCTGTCGGGCTGAATGTTAACTCCACGGCCGTTATCATCGGAGCCATGCTGATCTCCCCGTTGATGGGTCCGATTGTGGGCGCAGGTTTTGCATTGGGTACTTACGACTTCCCGTTATTGAAGAAGTCTATGAAAAACCTTGTTATCGCTACCGGGGTAAGTTTATTAGTCTCTGCTTTGTACTTTTATTTCAGCCCTTTTAAGGATGTACAATCGGAGATCTTAGCCAGGACCTCACCCAATATTTACGATGTGCTTATTGCTTTCTTTGGAGGACTGGTAGGCGTAATTGCCGTAACACGGGTTGAAAAAGGGAACCCGATCCCGGGCGTGGCTATCGCTACAGCATTAATGCCTCCACTGTGCACTGCCGGCTATGGGATCGCCACCTTTAACTTTCCTTATTTTGCCGGGGCATTTTATTTATATACCATCAACTGCTTCTTTATATGTATCGCTACTTTCTTCGTGGTGAAATACCTGAAATACCCGGCGGCAAGCTTTAAGAGCATACGGTATAGCAGGCAGATCAGGGTAGGCATTACTTCGCTGATCCTTATCATGATCATTCCCAGCTTTTACCTCGCATACACGCTCTGGAATGAAAAAAAATATACCAAAATAGTGGAGCAGTTTATCAACACAGAATTTGTGAGCAACGGCAATATGGTTATTTACAAAAAAATTGATTACAAAAGCGATCCCAAAAAAGTAGAGCTTGCTCTACTAAACCGCAAGCTGAGCGAAAAGGAGATTGAGACGTATAACCGGATACTTTTCAATATGGGTGCAGCCAATACGGAACTTACATTCAGGCAAAACGATGAAGATTTAAAGACCGAGATATTAAACGAGATCAATAAAAAAGAAAATGTGCTTTCCGAAAAAGACATTGCGATCAATAATCTGAAAAGCGAATTAAACAAGTACAAACTGGATGATCCTACCTTGACCAAAGAATTAAATATTCTTTTCCCTGCCATAAAAAATATATCGCTGGGAAAAATTGAGCAATTCCCGAACACGGACAGTGTTCAGATACAATGTATACTGCTTTATAGCGCTCCGGAGGATGTTGAAGAAGAAAAGCTGAAGCCCTGGCTGGCAGAAAGGCTGAAAACAAAAAATATTGTTTTGATCAGGAGGTAAAAAACTAGGCAGCTGACTGTTGGGGCTTAACAATCAGTTTTTAGACTCAAATAAATGTATTATTGATACAACAGCAATGTCAGATTCCTTCAGGATGTATTCCCTATAATTTTATTGTATCAATAGTACATCTGTTTTAAAATCTAAAATTCACTCCCAATTGCCCATAAAAAGGAAGCAATGGCTGTGAGTTGAAATCCTGTTGTAAAAGCTTTCCGACTTTGAGCGTAATATCAATTTTTTTCATAGAATAGCCACCCTGCAATCCATAGTAAAAATTGCCGCCAGTGGCAGGCTCATACCAGCCATCCTGAACGTTGTCATAGATATTTTCTTTGTACCAGTCACTGTGTTTAAAATGTGTAACAATAGCTTTATCAAAACCAACTTCAATACCCCCAAACCAATGTTTACGATAATAACCCAATGTCCCGGCAAAATCACTTCCGAAATTCA
>CAYWVB010000103.1:0-8454 GCA_964461595.1 uncultured Terrimonas sp.
ACAAACAGCTTTAATCCTTAACTAAACGACATTGGATTGAAATCCGTTGGAACAAGATGTGACCGGGCCTGCGGCTCTTGTTGAGAGCAAGTGATCTCACTTATCACTTACCACGAAGCCCATTCGTGGCTATTGTTTTCATAAATCAGTCCGCTCGGGAACCACTGGAATTCGTGGCTGTCCCTTCCGTTTTTTTTCCGAACTTGTCGCAAAATCTACTTGTGAAGCAATCCGGATTGTTTTTTCTTTTTAGCATACTGTTTTTCAACCTGTACAGCCAGACCGACTCCTCTCATTTGCGTATTTCGCTGATCACCTGCAGCCCCGGGGCTGAGTTGTATTCCACCTTCGGGCATAGCGCGGTTCGCGTTAAGGACAGCGCTGTCTATACTGATAAAGTATACAACTATGGCACCTTTGAGTTTGATGATGATTTTTACATGAATTTCGTAAAAGGCAGGTTGCTGTATTATCTTTCTGTAGAAGATTATCGCGATTTCGTTGCTTTCTACCGCGAGGAAGGAAGGAGTATTTCAGAACAGGTATTGGATTTAACGGGCGCCGAAAAATTAAGATTACAAAAAGCGCTCAATACCAATGCCGCTTACCAGAACCGTTACTATAAGTATCAGTTCCTCTTTGATAATTGTGCCACGCGTATACGTGATATCGTAAAGTCAAATACGGATGAACAGGTGACATTCAAAAAAATATTGCCTGCCGGTAATATCACCTTCCGCAAAATGATACATAGCTATCTTCATAAAACCGGGAATGACTGGAGCGGTGTGGGTATTGATATCTTGCTCGGGATGAGCCTCGACCAAAAAGTGAAGAACGAAGAGGCAATGTTTCTTCCTGATTTCCTGGCAAAAGGATTTGACAGCGCTTACAATGGTTCCCGGAAGCTGGTATCGGCAGTGCATACTGTTTATACTGCGCCCGGACCTGCAGGGCAGGGGAGCTCCTTTTTTTCTCCTTTTGTAGTCTTTACTATTGTATTTGTAATGTATATGCTTACCGGCTTTTGGAGCAGGAAAGCAGGCGTAATTCTTGATAGTATCCTTTTTTTCGTGGCGGGTTTGCTTGGGGTATTGCTGGTGTTTATGTGGACCGGAACGGATCATGCGGATTGTAAAAACAACTTCAATCTTTTATGGGCTTTCCCCCCTCACCTTATAGCCGCATTTTTTGCAGCAGGCAAAAGCAACCGGATAAAAAAGTATTGGCGGTTCACCGCCCTGCTTCAGATAATATTATTATTACTTTGGTTTTTTCTTCCCCAGCAGCTCAATAATGGGCTTATACCTGTTGTAGCCTTGCTGGCCTGCCGTAGCTGGATATTGAGCCGGTGTGCCTGAAAATCTTAGTTTTTTTACTAAAAATATTAGTGTTGATAAAGTTTATCCCTATCTTTACAATCAACAGTTAATTTTACTATATAAACTCTTTAATGTATGTCAGCAACTACAAGCAATGAAAAATTAAAAGCGCTTAAGCTAACCATGGATAAGATCGAAAAAGATTTTGGCAAGGGAAGTGTGATGATGATGAACGAGCGTACCGACCAGGATCTTGAAGTAATTTCTACCGGCTCTATCGGCCTGGATACTGCCCTGGGAGTGGGCGGTGTGCCAAAAGGAAGGATAGTGGAGATATATGGACCGGAATCAACCGGTAAAACAACGATTGCCATTCATATTATTGCTGAAGCACAGAAAAAAGGCGGAGTATGCGCTATAATAGATGCGGAACATGCTTTTGACAGCACTTATGCGCGCAAGCTGGGTGTGGATATTGACAACCTGCTCATTTCACAGCCCGACTATGGAGAGCAGGGGCTGGAGATAGCCGACCGCCTTATTTTATCCGGTGCGCTGGATGTAGTGGTTATTGATTCTGTGGCAGCGCTGGTGCCCAAAGGCGAGCTGGAAGGAGAAATGGGAGACAGCAAAATGGGATTGCAGGCGCGCCTGATGTCGCAGGCACTGCGTAAGCTTACCGCTACCATCAGCAAAACGCATACCGTATGTATTTTTATCAACCAGCTTCGTGAAAAGATAGGCGTGATGTTTGGCAACCCCGAAACCACTACCGGCGGTAATGCGCTTAAGTTCTATGCCTCCGTCCGGCTCGATATCCGTCGTATGGCGCAGATCAAGGATGGTGATGAGGCAGTGGGCAACCGGGTGAAGGTAAAAGTGGTGAAAAACAAGGTAGCTCCCCCATTCCGTGCTGCTGAGTTCGATATCATATTCGGTGAAGGCATTTCAAAAGTGGGAGAGATCATAGATATGGGTGTGGAGATGAATATTATCCAGAAAAGCGGTAGCTGGTACAGCTATAATAGCGACAAGCTGGGCCAGGGTCGTGATGCCGTAAAGCAACTGCTGCTGGATAATCCCGGGCTTTCTAATGAAATTGAGGCTAAGATCAGGGAGAAGATCAAAGAATTGCAGGAAGCTTGAGGCTGGTATTGATTAATTATAATAGGTTGTATTGTCCTCAGGTGAATAATGAACGGTCAATTCACTATTCACCATTCACCATTGACCATTCACAAATATGATATTATCCCGTGTTTTAAAAATCAGGAAGCGTATTGCAATGGTAGCTCATGACCATAAAAAGAAAGATCTTATGGAATGGGCGGAGTTTAATAAAGCCGTGCTGGCGAGGCACGAACTGATAGCTACCGGTACTACCGGAAGGCTGCTTGAAGAAAGCCTGGACAGGCCGGTGAGACAGGTGCTTAGCGGCCCTCTTGGCGGCGATCAGCAGATTGGCGCAATGATCGCACAGGGCGAAATAGATGTGCTCATTTTCTTCTGGGATCCTATGGAAGCCCAGCCGCATGACCCTGATGTGAAAGCGCTGCTTCGCCTTGCAACAGTGTGGAATATTCCCGTGGCTATGGACAGGTCCAGCTCTGATTTCCTGATGACTTCCCCCCTGATGCATACCGAGTATGAAGCTGCTATACCCGACTATAGCGATTATGTGAAGCGGAAAGTATAGGTTTCCTCAATGGGTTAACCGGCAAACACGATAGTATGAGGATCAGCTTGAGACCATGGCAAAAGCCGGACAGGCATATACTTACCGAATTGGTAAATAATATCCGGATATGGAATAACGTAAGGGATCGTTTACCTCATCCGTATGCATTGCAACACGCCGATGCTTTTATTGCCTATTGCGCTGCCCAAAAGCCCCCGCATGTGCTGGCGGTTACGGTTGATGATCATATTGCAGGATGTATTGGGCTGGAGATGCAGACTGACATTTCCCGGTTGAGCGCCGAGCTTGGCTACTGGATAGGCGAGTCATTCTGGAACAAAGGTATTGCTACAGAAGCCGTAAAGCAGATGCTTGAATATACTTTTCAAAACTTCCCCTCGCTGCTAAGGATCTATGCAGGTGTATTTGAAAAAAATACAGCTTCCATGCGGGTGCTGGAGAAAGCCGGGTTTTATCTTGAAGGTATCCAGCGGCGGGCGGTAGTTAAAAATGAGGTTATAATGGATTATTATATATGGGTAAAATTCAGCCCTGATGATGGAGTGTAATGATACAGTTCCGGGTTTTGCTTCGCTAAGGCCTGCACGTTCTATTTATTAACTGCCAAATGTAAATACCTGTCGTAAGGAGTTTTTTTACTTGTTAAGAGGCACCGGTCTTTTAACGGTATTTTGCTACCGTGTTTTAACGGTAGTTTTTGCTGTTGTTTTAACGGTAGCTGCGACTGGTCTTTTAACGGTATACCGCTACCGTTAAAACACGGTTTTTTTAGCGGCATAAAAATGCGATCGGCTGACAAGTAATGCATTATGAAAAAACAAAAAAAATATATATCCCTCCCCGTTAATTTTTAGTTAATCAATGCAAAAATATCCCATACATTTGTATTGAATAAAGAAAAATACTTCATAAACACTACAACTACTTATGAGATACGCCATTGTCATTGCGTTAACTATTTACTGCACCTCCGCCTCCGGGCAGGACAGCGCTTCCGGCGATATCTCTCTTTCCCCCGCTTCAGTCCGCAGCATTGACAGGAAGATCAACAGCCTTGATGACCGTCTCACCCGGCAGACCGGGAAATATTTAAGCAGCTTTGCCCGGCGGGAAGAGAAGCTCTGCAAACAACTGGCGAAAACAGATCCCTCTAAAGCCGCTGAACTATTCGGCGATACTAAAAAGACCTATGAAAATCTTTCACAAAAATTAAGCAGTGCAACCGGTAAATTTGATAAGCTCACCTCCGGTGAATATATGCCGGGGCTTGACTCCCTGCAGGGGGCACTGGCATTTTTAAAAGATGCGGCAAATATTGTTTCCAAAACAAAAGACATAAGACAGCAATTGGGCAATTCCCTTAACCAGGTAAACCAGTTGCAAAACAAGTTGCAGCAAACAGCAGAAATACAAGGCTACCTGCAGGAGCGCCAGCAACAGATCAAACAACTATTATCCCATTATACAAATCTGCCCAAAAGCGTAGATAAGTATTTTGGCAAGTACCAGCAGGATATTTATTACTATAGCCAGCAGGTTAAAGAATGCAAAGAATTACTAAACGATCCGGATAAACTGGTAAGGAAACTACTATCTACATTACAAACCATTCCAGCTTTTTCAAAGTTCTTCAGCAAATACAGTATGCTGGCATCATTGTTTCCTACACCGGGTAACTATGGTACACCACAAGCGCTATCAGGGTTACAAACCAGGGCTGATGTGCAGCAGGTATTACAGCAACAATTATCTATACCTTCAACCAATGGTTCAAATGCAAGCCCTGCAGAGTACTTCCAACAACAGTTGCAACAGGCACAGGGTGAATTAAGTAAACTAAAAGATAAGTTACAGCAATTTGGTAATACTGGTGGTGGTAGCAGTGATATGGCGATGCCTGACTTTAAGCCCAACGGGCAGAAAACAAGGAGATTTTTGCAACGCATCGAATGGAGCGCCAGTTTTCAGACACAAAAATCAAATAACTATTTTCCTGTCACTACCGATGCTGCTTTTACTGCCGGGTATAAGCTAAATGAAAAATATATTATTGGTGCAGGTATAAGTGGCAAAATCGGCTGGGGAACCGGATGGAAACATCTCCGGATCACGGGAGAAGCGGTGGGGATGCGGGCTTTTGCGCAATGGAAGGCCCCGGATCTTTTGGGTGGCAGCAGCAGGGTGATGGGCCGCCTTTGGTTTACTGCGGGTGCAGAAATGAGCTGTGGCAGGAAAATAGAAAGTCTTGCTGTGTTCAAAAACTATACCCCCTGGACGAAGAGTGCGCTTGCAGGGGTAACCAAAAAGTACAGCATGCGCTCTCCGTTGAAAAGGGGGAAAACTATGCAGGGCTCCATGCAGGTAATGTATGATTTTTTGTACCGCAGAAATGTGCCCAACACACCGGCAGTGGTGTGGAGAGTTGGATATAATTTTTAGCCTGTATCACGGATCTGGAAGAACTACATAGAAGGCATGGAGGAAATAGAAACTAAGGTCCGTATATCTCTTTTAAACTATACAATTTGAGCAGAATATGAGGATTGAAAAGCTCGAAAAGGAAAGCAATGAAGATAAATAAATCACAAATAAAATAATTTATGAAAAAAAAGATATTAATTATTCCATTCCTGTTTATTACGCTTTCAGTATTGTGTCAGACTGCTGAGCTGACAACGGTCATTCCTCCATCTCCTACAAGTAGAGAGTTTGATAAATACATTCATTATGATGTATCGCTGTATAACGGTATACCGGAAATATCAATACCGCTGTATAGCATACAGGTTGGAAATATCTCTATCCCTGTCACATTGAGCTATCATGCTTCCGGGATCAAATTTGCCCAGGGCAATGGCGAGGTGGGTGTGGGCTGGGTGCTAAATCCTGGGTATAGGATTTCACGAACGATCAATGGGAGACCCGACGAATTTTTTGAAAAACCAGTCATCCCTGATCCTCTACCTTACGGTTCACAAACCCGTGATACCTACCTTTCAAAATTCATTCGTTTGGGCGAGCAGGACATTCCTGTAAGTAGTGATTATTTCGATGGAGAATTTGACCTTTTTACTTATTCTACTCCATCTGAAAGCGGAGAATTTGTTATTGAAGATAGGCAGCAGAATAAAATCCGGAAGATTTCACATTCAAATCTATTAACAACATTTAATCGTCTTACAGATAATTCAATAGATTATTTTGATTTTAAAGACGGGAACGGAATGAATTATCGTTTCGGCAGAAGTTTAGTTACCAATGACAAGGTTTATGAGAATAATCAACCCTATGGTTCAACACCTATTGCTCCGTCATCCTGGATGTTAACAGATATTACTGATCTCTTAGGAAATTATGCAAAATTCAATTACACCAAGTACCGTGAAACCGATTACATATTCCATAAGCAAAGTTACATGATCCATGAGGGAGGTGAGGCTCCTATTCTATCTGGCGAGCCGTATGAACCCTCCTATACCTTTGCAGATCCAACACCAACAGGCGGTTTTGATTATGAAATTAACCGCTTTAATAATATTATCACCAAAGAACAGTCTTTACTTTTTTACCGGCACGGTACAACGGGGGTGTTGGATTCAATTGTTATTAACACAACAGAGGGTAAACGTTTGAAAAAAATCAGCTTTTTTTATTCCACAAATTCGCCACATTTTTTTTTAGATTCCGTAAGCGTAGCCGGACAAAACGAGCATACTCCGCAGGTATATAAATTTGATTATTACAACAAGACTTCTTTTGGTCTCGGGCAGGATTTTTTACCAGACTACTGGGGCTATTATAAACACATAGGAGATGATAAATTCTTTCCCGATTTTGGAGACATTTCTTATTCTCAATCTTATGAATATTCAGATAATAGTGGGCTCCACGTAAATTGGAATGTTACACCTGCTTCTTGGTTAAATGCAAATATGAGTGACCGTAATCCCATAGGCATAGAGCCTCCCGTTTGGTTTACGCTCAAAAAAATTACTTATCCAACGGGTGGATTTACAGAATATGAATATGAGAGTAATAAATACCGAGGCTATAGAGAAGATATACACGATGTAGGAGATAAATTGGTTGGTCTGAGAATTAAAAAAATTATTTCCAATGATAATGTAACCGGTGAAACACTTATCAATGAATACCGGTATGGTCAGAGCGAATCAGGTTACGGAGAAGTTCGGTTTGACTTAGCCATAAATCCATATTTTAAAAAAGAAAATTTGTTTTTGCGACATGATGAAGTACACAGCACCGTATGGGCATTTGCAGAAACTACTTATCAAACTTTTATATCGGATGAAATTGGGAACGGTGTATTTATGGGTTCCCCGGTTTATTACACTCATGTAACGCAGTATCAGCAAAAAAACAGGAATGGGACAGGCGGAATAATGGCAACTAACGGGAAAATGGAATATGATTTCTCTTCGGGGAATGAAAGTTACCTGACCCCCTTTTCCAATGGTAATGATTCCTATTGGGTAGAATCTACAATTGCACAATCACAAGTTCAGAGAAATTGCCCATTTTATGTAGCAGAGTACAGTCCATGGAATAAGCCGTCCTTAATAAATAAGTCTGTCTTTGCCTCAGCCAACGACCAATATCAATTGATTTATAAAGAGGATCTTTCATATGGCGACGTGGGTAGAATAGTTCTAAAAGGTTTAAAAGTTCGCCGGTTTGCCAGGACAGAGGGTTATTCAAGTCTAATTGATTATTATAGTTCAGGAATCAATTCTCTTTTTGACTATGGAACTTATGAGATCTCCTGTGCTAATAAAGTTTTGACCAAAAAACTGGTAACAACTTATACCGGTAGCCAATCAATTCAGCAGGAAACAAAGTTTTATTATAATAGTGATTTCCAGTTATCTAAAGAAGAAACCAAAAACAGTGATGGTTCAGTTTTAACAACAAAATACAGTTACCCTGCTGATTATGGAACCATTACAGGTAGTGATGATGTTTCACAAGGGATAAAAAAACTTCAGGATAGCCACGTATTGAATTCAACAGTAGAAAAGATAACAGAACGACAGTCAGGGAATTCTGCTAAGTTGATAAATGCAACATTCCATGTATATAGAACCGACAAACCTCTTGAAGATAAAGTTATGATAGCGGAATCGTCCATTCCTATAGTTGACTTCCCTGTATCTTATAACAATAGCGGGATTGTAACCATTGATAACCACTATCAACCACGAATTCAGTTTTCTAACTATGATGATAAGGGCAATATCCTCCAGCAATCAAAAGCCAAAGATGTCAAAAATGCCTATCAATGGGGCTATAATGGCCAGTATCCAATAGTTGAAATCAAGAACGCTGAAAACAGCCTGGTTACCTCAACTCTTCCGGCAACGATTAATGGCTCCTTAAATATGCCTGGTACAAGTAGTGTTTCCACAGGTTTTA
>CAYWVB010000104.1:0-8119 GCA_964461595.1 uncultured Terrimonas sp.
TTAAGCCTGCCGCTAGCGTTCATCCTGAGCCAGGATCAAACTCTCCATTGTAAATAATGTTGAGATTTGAAGATTGCTCTTGAAATCAAATTTTGTGGCTGGTTTACCTTACCCTGATTTCTGAAAAGAAATCAAGTGCTGTTGCTTCCAAACTTTCAAAGATCTTTATCTCTTATTTTGCTTCCGTTTTGAAACGGGTTGCAAAGGTAGGAGTTTTATTATTTTTACCAAATAAATTTTAAAATATTTTTTAAAATTTATGGCTCATAACAATCTATAAATCAAGAACTAAATTCAAAAACCTGAAATGGACTGCAAAGTTAGAATCACTCTTTTTATCAGCAAATTTTCTTTCGCTTTTTTATTCACAACATCAATACAAAATCACTAAGAGCTGGATGTTTTTGATTGGGGTTGCAAAGGTAGAGATTATTTCAACACCAGCAAATCTTTTTCTTCTTTTTCTACTCTTTTTTTACTGCTTTCTTCCGAATCAATTTTTCTAAGAACTACTGCCTTTTTAAAGCGGGTCGCAAAGATAGGCAGGTTTTAGTTGCTGCCAAATATATTTTGAAAATACTTTTATTGCTTTTAAGAAAACCCTTACCAGGCAAGCTTCTTAAAGGAAAGAATTTTTTAGACAAGTACTTTTTACGCTCAAATTGGGTAAATAAAAAATTATGGAGACCACTATCCGTGCAATATAATACGAATGGGTCACTGTTTATCACACAAACATGTTTCACTCATTTCGGCCCACTCCCAACAATAGGTAGTCTAAGGTTATTCCAAGTGCAGTACAGATTTTTTTTAAAGTCAGCACCGTTGGGTTGGTACCCCCTTTTTCGAGCCTGTTCATATTCGGCTTCTCCATGTCAACCAGATCGCCCAGCTCCACCTGGGTAAGGCCCTTTTCTTTCCGGATTTCACTGATCCGTCTACCCAACGCTTTCAGGAACACATCATCCTCTTTGCTGATCTTGATCATAAGGCAGGAAAAATCCTGAATTAATAAGGATTGAAGGTTATCTTATATGATAACAGTTATATATATTTGCCTTATGGGAACTTCATGAATTTACACTAAACCACCTCAACAATATGAATAACATCCAGCCAACGGTCGCCATTGCCGACGACCATAGTTTAATGCGGAATACATTAACCGCATTTTTGCTTAATCAGGGTTATAATGTAATTATCCAGGCTGCCAACGGCCGACATCTACTGGATCAGCTTAGCCGGGCACATCCATTGCCCGACCTGTGCCTGCTTGATGTGGATATGCCGGTCATGGATGGCTATGAAACGGCATGTTACCTGCACAAATACCATGCTTCAATAAAAATACTGGCGACCTCAGTGTTTTATAGTAATGACAAAAAAGAAAAAATACTGCGTTGCGGAGCAAGCAGGTTTATCTCTAAAATCAGTAATCCTGAAGAATGGAAGAAAGTATTACAAGAGATCTGCCCGGTGGAACGCTGAACAGGAATAGGACAAAACCCTGAGCTTAAAGGACATAAAAACCCAGAATACAATTAATATTTTTCCATTCATAAGATTATACCTGTTTATAATCTCATAAATGAATTTTCTGTTATCACAATGATATAGTTTTTATCACAGGCAGCTAACCTCAGCCCTAGAGAGATTATATTTATCATTTCAAAGCACATATATGAAAAAGTTAATTATTGTTGCGGCAATGTGTATGTTAATTTCAAATGCCGGCGCCCAGCTCTCCAGGCTGGTTTGGGCGGATGAATTTAATTACACAGGATTGCCCGACAGCACAAAATGGAATTACGCTACAGGGAACAGCGGTTGGGGCAATGATGAATTGCAATTTTATACGCCAAAGCGCATGGAGAATGCCAGTGTAGGTGATGGTATATTAACGATAAAAGCAATCAGGGAAAAATACCAGGGAGCTTATTATACTTCTGCGCGGTTAACGACGAAAAATAAAGCTGCCTGGAAATACGGGAGGATAGAAGTACGCGCTAAACTTCCTGCCGGTAAAGGAGTTTGGCCGGCTATCTGGATGTTATCTGATGACAAAACATACGGAGATTGGCCGAGAACAGGCGAAATAGATATAATGGAAAATGTAGGATACAACCCGGATTCTGTATTTGCCAGCATACATACACAGGATTATAATCATACTATAGGCACACAAAGAACAAAGGGGATCGCTCGCAAGGATCTTTCCACTGCATTTCATGTATATGCGCTGGAATGGACCAGGAAAAAGATATCAATATTTATTGATACTGAAAAATATTTTGAATTTGACAATGAAGGAACAGGTCCCGACGTGTGGCCGTTTAATAAGAAATTTTACCTGCTGCTGAATATTGCTGTAGGTGGCAACTGGGGTGGTAAAATGGGGGTGGATGATGGTATTTTTCCGCAGATGATGCAGGTGGATTACGTAAGAGTATACCAGTAGAAAATAATACCCGGGTACTTTATAGTATCTTTGAGTGATACCTGACACATTGGAAATAAATACCGATCTCAAACTTGCCGTATTGATTGATGCAGACAATGTATCATACGAATACATCAGAGGTATGATGGAGGAAATTGCAAAATACGGCACACCTACTTTCAAGAGAATCTATGGAGACTGGACCATGCCGCAATTATCGGGATGGAAAAAAGTTTTACTGGAAAATGCCATTACCCCGGTACAACAATACAGTTATACGTCGGGTAAAAATTCGACAGATTCAGCATTGATCATCGAAGCGATGGATATGCTCTACACAGGAGGGGTAGACGTATTTTGCATCGTATCGAGCGACAGCGATTTTACAAGACTCGCAATAAGACTGAGGGAATCCGGTAAGAAAGTAATTGGCATCGGCGAGAAAAAAACTCCTGCGCCGTTCATCACTGCCTGCAATAAGTTTATTTACCTGGAAATATTAGCAAAGGAGAATATAACCGAACCTTCACCAAAACAAAGCGCAGGCAGGAAGTCAAAGTTACCTGTTAAAAAGTCAACAATCGGGCGGGAACTTGTTCAGCTTATATCTGCCAGCATTAATGATATCGCTGATGAAGACGGTTGGGTATTCCTCGGCACTCTGGGGAGTCTCCTATTAAAGAAGCAACCCGATTTTGATCCCAGAAATTATGGATTTAAAAAGCTGCTGGATATCATGAAAAATATTCCTACGATTGAAATTGAAGAACGCTCAACAGGTAAGAGCCGTGTTTCACATTTCTATGTCCGCACAAAATAAAAAAATCAGCAGGAATATGCTATTTCCCCGGTGCCAGCAACAATAGAGACATTGTTCTAAACATCTTTATCTTTTTCCCTTTCGTGGTCTTATGATCAATCGAAGCGTAGGGTCGTTGGTAATGAAAGACCAGAACCAGTTAAAGGCCAATTTGGCTTTATTCCTGAACCCCGCTATCGGGATGATATGGATAAACAGCCATACGAGCCACGCAATAAATCCTTTGAAGAACCCTTTGGGCAAGTCCACGACAGCTTTGAATTTGGATATAATGGCCATGGTGCCTTTGTTATAGTAACTGAAGGGCTTCATTGTTTTGCCCTTACTAAGCCTTACCAAATTTTCCGCCAGTAATTTTCCCTGCTGGATGGCTACCTGCGCCAGTTGCGGGTGACCGTTAGGGTAATTTTTATCTGTAGTTTGTACGCACTGGTCTCCGATGGCAAAAATATTTGGCGTACCTGCTACCTTATTATATTCATCCACTATAATTCTCCTGCCGCGTTGTGCAATGCTTTCCGGAGGTAGTCCCGGCGCTTCTCTCGCGATCACTCCCGAAGCCCATATAAGTGTATTGCTATTGATGGTTTCGCCTGTAGAAAGAAGCACTTTATCATTTGTAAAATCCTTTACCGCGGTACCAAGTTTTACCTGTACGCCTAACCGGGTCAACACCTTTAATGCTTCCTGCTGCGATTTTTCACTCATCGGTCCCAGCAAAGCATGTCCTGCGTCTACCAGGAAGATCGTATCTCTTCTTCCCTTCAGCTCAGGGTAGTCTTTTTCAAGAATATATTTCCCCATCTCTGCTATCATACCCGACACTTCCACTCCGGTAGGGCCACCGCCTGCAATGACTATATTTCTCCTTATATCCCGCTCCAGCGGATCATTTGATTTTACAAGCTTCTCCAGATTGAGCAGGATATGATTGCGCAGGTTAATAGCGTCATCAATGGTTTTCATCGGAAGAGCGTTGTTTTTTACATTCTCCATACCGAAATAGTTGCTCTCCGCTCCCATTGCCAATACAAGATAGTCGTAGTCAAGCGTTCCTGAATCTGTTTCTATTGTATTTATCTCCGCGTTGATCTTCACAAGCGAGCCCATATAATAGCGCAGGTTGTGCCTGTGCTGGAACATACGCCGGAAAGGGTAACTGATATTGGATGGCTCTATAAAAGCTGTAGCCACCTGGTACAAAAGCGGGGGAAAAAAATGATAGTTATTTTTATCAACCAGGGTCACGTCAATCTGTGCGTAACCAGCAAGCTTTTTAGAGAGATTAAGCCCTGCAAAACCTCCGCCAATGATAATTACCTTCATGTGATAAAGTTTTTTCCCGTTCCGGAAATTAAAACCCTATAATTATTTGGATACCTGTTTTTTTGCGTTGCTCCATAGCTTGGGTCCGCCTTTTATGCCTTCTTTATTGCTTACTATGGAAATATTGTCGTCAAGCTTAAAATTGATCAGCTTTGCATTGCCTCCTCCCATATAGAGATGGTCGTAATTAAAAACTGTTTTCAGTATCCCGATCACTTTCATGATCCTTTTATTCCATTTCGTCACTCCTGCTTTCTTTAATGCTTTTTCACCAACATACTCGTCATAAGTAAGGTTTTTTACCACAGGATGATGCGCCAGCTCCACGTGTGGAAGCAATACTCCGTCATATAGAAATGCTGTTCCAAAGCCTGTACCAAGCGTAACAACTATTTCCATTCCTTTGCCTCTGGCAATACCTATCCCCTGCATATCGGCATCGTTTACCACCATACATGGCTTCTTTAACAGCAGAGCGATCTGCTTTTGCAGGTCAAAGCCACTCCATTTATCGGTGCCCAGGTTAGGGGCTGTATGTATCACCCCTTTTTTTACATAACCGGGAAATCCTACAGATATTTTCTCGTAGCCGGAAAATGCTTCTACGAGCTTTTTAATCGCAGCCAGTACATGCTGCGGATCAGCTTTAGAAGGAGTAGGGGTCTTGCTGTAAGGTTGCAGGGTTTTTCCTGATGCATCCAGTACCGTTGCTTTGATATGTGAGCCTCCGATATCTATGCATAAAATTTTCCGGGGTTTCATACATTGATCATTTTTATGGGTTAATCATTATTTTTCATGGTTATCAGGTTAGCAATCAACCCGGTCCACCCGGTTTGATGAGAGGCTCCGAGTCCTTTTCCGTTATCTCCATGAAAATATTCATGAAACAAAAAATACTGATTAAAAAAAGGATCTGTTTGTAATTTCTGGTTTGTGCCGTATACAGGGCGTTTGCCGTCTTTATCTTTCATAAAAATACTGATCAGCCGGCATGCCAATGCAGTTCCTGCTTCTTTAAGCGAAATATATTTCCCGGATGCCGTGGGGTATTCGATCCTGAAATCATCTGTATAGAAGAAATGAAATTTACGCAGGCTTTCTATGATCAGAAAATTCATGGAGAACCACACGGGCCCGCGCCAGTTGGAGTTGCCGCCATACATAGCGCTGTCACTTTCTCCCGGCAGATAACGAATGGCTTCCTCAGGTGATTCCCCGTCAATATAGTATGGGGTGTTTTCATACTTCTTGGAAAGAGAGCGGATACCATAAGGGCTTAAAAACTCGGTTTCATCAAAAGCACGGCTCAGCAGGCTTTTCATGCGATGTCCCCGCAAAAGGCTCAGCAAGTGCTTATCCTCAACCCCGCCCTCATACCAGCGTGATACCAGCCTGGCAAGATCAGGCCGGTGCTCCAGGAACCATTCCATGCGTTCTGCAAAAACGGGATTCTTTTCAAGTGTTTCTTTAGTGATCACTTCCACTGCAAACAAAGGAATAAGCCCTACCATGCTCCTCATTTTTATTTTTGTTACGCTGTTGTCCGGCATCCGTACCTGGTCGTAAAAAAACTCATCTTCATCATCCCACAGACCACTGTTATTTTTTCCCATGCTTGCCATAGCGCCGGCTATATAAAGGAAGTGTTCAAAAAATTTGGTGGTCATTCCAGTATACGTTTTGTTGTATACAGACAATTCAAGTGCAATATGCAGCATGTTCAATGCATACGTGGCCATCCAGCTTGTGGCATCCGCCTGCTCCATCACCGCTCCTCCGAATACAGGCGCGCTGCGATCAAAGTAGCTTATATTATCCAGCCCCAGGAAGCCACCCTCAAAAATATTATTGTCTTCCTTATCCTTACGGTTTACCCACCATGTAAAATTTATAAGCAGCTTATGAAATATAGTTTCGAGGAACTCATAATCCTTTTTGCCTTTGTTTTTGGCATCCTGCCTGAAAACACGATATGCGGCGGCCGCATGCACCGGAGGATTCACATCAGACAATGACCATTCATAGGCAGGAAACGCGCCATTGGGGTTCATATACCATTCTTCTGTAAGCAGCAGCAATTGCTGCTTTGCAAAATCAGGATCTATCATGGAAAGCGTAACACAGTGAAAAGCCAGGTCCCAGGCGGCGTACCAGGGAAACTCCCATTTGTCCGGCACGGAAATGATATCAACATTGTTGAGGTGTATCCAAGTGGAATTACGGCCATGCCAGCGCTCCGCAGGGGGTTCGGGCATTGCCGGGTCGCCTTCAAGCCATTGCTGCACTTTGTAATAGTAAAACTGCTTGTTCCATAGCATTCCGGCAAAAGCCTGCCGTTGCAATTGCTTTTCTTCTTCACTGCTAATGTTCTGCTGCAGCTCTCCATAAAAAGTATCCGCTTCTGCTATGCGCTCTTTAAAAATGTTATCAATATCAGCAAAAGGCGTATCCAATCGCTTACTAGTAAGCCTCAGCATAAGTACGGCTGATTTACCGCCTTCAATGGTAATGTCACTATTTACCGTCGCTTTCGTTCCTTCTTTAAAAGGGTTCACCGATCGGCTTCCATATACCAGTTGATCATTGATACCATCTTTAGGATAAGCTGTTATATTTTCGCTATTGTAAAGCCTTTCGTTATTAGTTTCATTATCGCAAAATAAAGGGCTGCCCTGATCAAAATATAAATATTTTACAGATAATTTTTCGTGGCTGAGCTGGATACAATTGTCCGCGACCTGCCACAGAGAGGGTTTATAATCATGCCTGCCCCATATCCAGGTATTCCTGAACCACACTGTTGGCAAAACATGCAGGCTTGCGGCATCATTGCCCCGGTTGTGCACACTTATCCTGATGAGGATATCGTCTTTATCAGCCTTGGCATATTCCACAAACACATCAAAGTATTTGTTTTCATCAAATATCCCGGTATCCATTAGTTCAAATTCTTCCTCCTTCCTGCTACGCCGTTTATTCTCTTCCAGCAGCCTTTCGTAAGGAAACTCCTCCCAAGGATATTTGTACAGCATTTTCATGTAGGAATGCGTGGGGGTGGCATCTAAGTAATAATATACTTCTTTTACATCTTCACCGTGATTACCCTCCGTATTCGTTAATCCAAAAAATCTCTCCTTAATAATAGGATCTTTCTTATTCCATAAGGCAATACCAAAGCACAGCAACTGGTTAACATCACATATTCCTGCTATAGCTTCTTCACCCCACCGCCAGGCTTTGCTTCTGGCCATATCGTGGGTAGTATATCGCCAGGCATCCCCGTTGGCGCTGTAATCTTCGCGCACAGTTCCCCATTGCCTGTCCGATATATACGATCCCCACTCCTTCCATGCCGGGTCTTGTAATCTTTCCTTTTCCTTGCTCATGAACTAAAATGCAGGTTATTACTTTATACTGACGTTCTTCAGAAATGTGTACAATTTACTAAAGAATTTCAGTAATACCTGTTTATAATACAGGGCAGACGCATTAAAAACGGAGGATATCCACAAGTGTAGAAAAAAAGTTCT
>CAYWVB010000105.1:0-8118 GCA_964461595.1 uncultured Terrimonas sp.
CAAATTTCTTACCCGATTAGGTCATTGGCAATATGGGGTTGCTCAATGGGATACGATTGGTCAACTTAGCAAAAGAATATGTAACACTAGCTTTTGGGAACAAGTTGAAAAATAAAAAGCTGTTATACGCTCCTTCCTCTATATTATTCTGAAAATATTTGTTAAAGGATAAATCCTGTCCAACAGTAAACAAATATTTGCCGGCCGGAAAAACAAGAGACGCACCTCCAATATTAGATATGATTGAATAATTGTAATCATTACTAAGAGAATCGATGGCTATCGCACTCGATCCCGCGTCATCTTCAAAAGTGGTTTGATCAGAATTTTTTCGCGAAATAGAAAATTCATAATTTATATCTATGTATCCTTTCCTGAATACAGGTTGTCGGTAGACAACTGTAGATGCGACATCATATTCTTTACCAGAAACAGTTCTTCTGAAATTAAGGGTGTCAAATTCTGAGGATGATACGCCTCCCTGATGATACTCTGTTTTAGATTTCAAAAGTCCGGCGATTTCGCCCCCCATATAGCCCCACCGAGCGGAAACATTCAATGCTCTACCTTTATTGTTTAAGACCTTTCGCCAAAAAATATCTCCACGATAATTGCCGTAAGACCCGGTATACCTATTTGATCTTATGCCTCTATTAATTATATGAACATCATCCCGAGTACCATACACAGCATCATTGCTTACACTCAATTCGCCCTTGATTGCATTTAGAAAGATGCGCACAGAAGACGTTGAATCGAATTGAATCTCATACTTTCCATCCCAACTGTATTCCGACCTCGTATTATTGACGAGGCAGCTATCATACATGTATGTGACGTAATCACTCATAAACAATTGATCTGCCACTACTTGATACCCTCTATTACCTAACTTTGAAAAAATTAAATTTGTATTAATACTCTCCCTGTTCTCATTCCACTTATTTGCACAATGTAGTCCCAAGCCAACATTCTTCGGAAGTCCAACATCATAGTGTGATTCGGCATACTCAGACACCGATTCCGCGAAGTCATTGATTTTAAATCCAAACTTGGATTGATCGCCTCTTTCGAGTAAGTTTCCCCCGATATTAGAGACTGATCCAAAGACAGATAGCTGACGCTTATCTTTAAAGGAATTCGCCAGCATACTACCATTCCAATTATTGTTAAGGTTTCCACCGACTACCGATTTCCCGAAATATCCTTTTTTGCTGTTTCCCTTAAGTTTTACATTGATAACCTGGGATGTCCTACCATCGTCAAGTCCGGTCGGCTTAGTAATCTCTGACTTGTTTTCAAACACCTGTACTTTATCCACAACTTTCGCCGGTAAATTACGAGTAGCTATGGTTGGATCGTCTCCAAAAAACTCTTCACCGTCCACAAATACCCTGTCTACCCGCTTGCCATGTACTTTAATTTTTCCTTCCCGGCTTACAGACACCCCGGGAAGCACTTTCAATAGATCCTCAACATTAGCGTTCGGCCGGACGTAAAAGCTGTCGGCTAGAAACTCAAGTGTATCGTTTTTTATCTGCATAGGAGTTCTTCTGTATCGAATAACTATATCTTCCAATACTTTATACCTGGAAGTGAGAAACTGAGATCCTAAATCTAAAAATTTATGCTCCTGCACTTCAATTTTATCCACGTAATCTGCAAATCCCGGACAAGAAATAATCAGTCTATAAGTCCCTGGAACAATGTCGACAAAAGCGTACTGTCCAGCAGAATCTGAATAGCCATATGATACTATGAGAGAATCATCGAATTTAATAACATAAATTAAAGCGCCGGAGACTACTTTATTACTTAAACTATCAGTGACTGTTCCACCAAAGCCATGCTGTTGCGCAAAGTTAGAAAGACGTAATGTCAAGAAAAATAAGATGACAGACAATGATTTCATTATGGCAAGGCAATAGACAAATGTGGGCGAGATAAATTATTTTAAATTGATATTGCAATTATCACAATCGATAGTAATTTTTGCAAAAGGGGGGACGCCAGACTTACCCGTAAATCTGGGAGCAGTAAGGCTGGAAGCACTCCCGCCTATCCTATTTCCCTTTTCATCAGTCTCATTCTTTTCGAATGGCGCAAAACAGGTAGAATGTTCTCCTCTGAATCGGACCGTATACCCTTTAAGGAACCGCAACGGGATCTGAACAGTAGCAAACGTATTTACCACATCTATATCTTTTATATTATCTACTATCTGAAGGATCCGCAAATCGGCATTCTCTCCCTTCATGCGTATTCCCTCTGTTAGCCTGTCGACCTGTAAATACCCGAACTTCTTTATTACATCTGCCTCCCGCAAAGAATCGATACTGAATTTGTCACCCTCGCTATCCACTTGCGCATAACTTCCCCCCGCATAGTCAATTGTTGAAGTAATAGACTTGATATAAAGCCTATCGATACCCCCACCGGATAAAGTACCATTTTTAAAATCTATTCGGGCAGCCTTGTAATTCCCCACGTTAACTGTTGAATTTTCAGCATTCAATTTTAAATTCTTACCATTAGATAGACTCAACATAGATCCCTTAAGAACTGCAGTGATTTCTCCGAAATCAGGATTTACAACTACAGTAGAATATGCATTGTAAATATTAAGCGCAGCACGTTTCGGGATCGAAACAATTATCGTAAAAGCTACCCGCTGACTGCTCAGTTTCTTTAAGATGTCTGCTCGCTTTTTTAAAGAAGGGTCATTAGGATTTTGCTGCGCCTCCCTAGTTCTGAGTGCTACCTCGCCGTCTATAGCAAAATTATCCCGTTGTCCCTTCAACCATTCTTTTGACAGCCCAGCCACTCCAGGAGCATACACTTCAACAACCCCCTTTTTAGTGCTATCAACCCTGATTCCTAAAAGATTCATCCAATCGATATCATCAGCATTCTCTATCCTTGCCTCAAAAACAAGTTGTAACCCAACTTCGTTTTCTGCGCCATTTTTTACGATAATATTGCGCTTTGAACTGACAATATCAACAGCCTTCACCGACTCGAATGAAAAGCCTTTATTCACTGTGATTGTCTTAGTAGTTTCTTGTCCAAACAAAGCTCCTGTAGTTATTGACAGGATTAGTACATATATTATTCTTAAAACCATGGTAAAAAATTTATATACTTATAAAGTAATGTTTATCAGCATTAAAATAAGGTTGTTGCATGATCTGAGCATTCATCTTTTCAATCTCAAATTGAAGCTGGCTAAGTAAAAAATACTTTTGCTGACATAATAATGAAAATATAGTATTGAACTCCTCCTTGTTTTCTCCCAACTCTCCTTTTAATTTTTGCTCATACGCGATGATCTTATGGTATTGATCGATGAATAAATTAAAATAATCCGGCCGGTCTGCGTACACCTGAATAGATTGGATGGCGCGAATCTTATGATCGAGATTGCTGTCAGTGCTCAAGCCGGGATCTAGACCCGAACTCTTCCAAAGATTCCTACCCTTGCTAGATTCCTCATCTACTTCCAGGCTTCGATAGTGGTTAAGATTTTTGTCCACGTCAAAACTCTCGTCCGTGTGAATATCCTGATCTCCTGTAACCGGCGCTTTTACTTTGCGGTTGACCATTTTCGCAAGCACCGGTTTTTTCGATTCAATCCTATTTTGTTCGGTATCTTTCTGTAAAGATTGTAGAAGAGCTGAGCTATCTACTTCCGCAGGAAAAACACCTTCCAAATTCATAATATTAGTATTTGCAGTTTTCACGATGGTAACCGCATCATTGCTTTCTGATCGATACAGGATATATGTGGCATAAACAGCAATCAACACCGTCGCTATAATTGTAGCTGCGACCCAATATCCTCGCATTTGCCGGACCGACTTTTTTTGAATCGGAGACAAATTTTGACTAATTTGCTCCCAGACCCTTTCTTCCCGGAACTCTTCTTCCAACTCGTGCTTATGGTCATGTATATAATTTTTAAAGCGATCCATTTTGTTCTAAAATTTTAGTTAAACTTTTCTTCAATAATTCTCTCGCACGTTTGTATTGACTTTTGGAGGTGGATTCGGAGACACCAAACAGCTCAGCAATCTCGCTGTGAGAATAATCCTCCGTCACGTACAGCCAAAATATTTGTTTGCATCCATACGGTAGTCTGTTGATCTCCGCACAGATTTGTGCCATACTAATACCCTGAAACCATTCGTCTTCATTTTTCTCCGTATCACCGTACATACACTCCGTCAGTTCCACCCACCGTAGATCCTTTCGGATATGTTTTATGCACTGACTTACTACAATTTTCTTAAACCAACCAGGGAATCGGGTCTTGTCTTTTATACTAGATAGACTTTTAAATGCAATTACAAAAGCATCCTGCAAAATATCTTCGGCATCCTCCCTATTCTCCACCATTTTCAGGCAAACATTGTACATCGTCTTGCCGAAGCGATCATAAATGCACTTTTGGGCCTTAAGATCACCTCTGCATGCCTTATCGACAATTTGCGGAAGTATATCGTCTTGAATTTTCACTCTTTATTAAGTAAGAGACATAAACTTTTAAAAAGTTGGAAAAAATAAAAAGAAAAATATAAAATGGCAAAGAAAATGTGCCAATTGAAAATAAAGTTGATATTGAACTCCAGAAATTATCTAACTCCCCTAATCGATTGGTTGATCTTCTCAGTGCAGTTTGCTACCGCACAGACTGTGGTAACCTGTAAAACCAAGATACTTCTTTGCTGCTTTGCATTACTTGCCTCTGGGCAAACACTTTCTCAAATGAAAAAGCATCAATCCTAGTAAATTTAGGTTCATTTTTCGCTCAAACCTAGGCAATAAGCTCACCCATTCAGAATGTCGTCCACATTCGAATTTATAAAATTGTAGGATGTCAAAAAAGCCTAGATTCCCAAGGTATTTTCCTTCTTCTTCAAATAAATCTAAACAGTAAGTATAAAAATTGAGTCGACGGACTATAGTTGAAATCGATTTTAAGGAATCGGAACGATAAAGCATTGGATAAAAGAAATTATACAGATCAGATGAGTTCAGATCAATAGATTCGGATCTAGTTCTATACGGTAGAACAATCTCTTTAAATTCGTCAAATGATAAGTCCTTACATAGCGGGGCCGACTTCCAAACGCGAAAAGCATTATCAATATGATCAATTAGAAAAGCACTGGATAAAAGTTGCGCATCAGAAAGATTTTCACTTTTTCCATTGAGATGATCAATAGTTTCAAGAACTTTTACGGCATGATGACCTATCAAAGAATCAAAGTCATTGCAGATTTTTAACGACGATTGACTTCCCTGATAGAAGTATTTAACAAGCGAGTCAATATATTCTTTACCAGGGTGGATTTCATCCTCGTCAAGTATGGCATGCATAAGACCAGTATACTTAAATGCGTCTCCTTTATTGGCCGCAAAGAAGTTAATTTTTGTCGCTGAATCAACAGACAAAAACGTATTTCTGATTATTTCCGGGATACTATCAAGACGTATCTCGGGTTTATGCTTAGGCATATCGGAGATTAAATAACATGCAGAGATAAATTTCAAAGAATCACCTGACGCAATATAATGATCTAACACTTCAGTCAATTCCTGACGGTTGTAATCCGCTTGTGATAATGCCCAATTCACATCCGGCGGAAACTCATTTTTTTGTTTACAAGAAAAAAAGAGAGCAGCAGAAAACCATACAACAGCGACACTTCTTTTTTGGAAATACTTCATGATTAAATTACACTATTGTCCGGCAAATATTAATAATCGTTTGAAATTCAGTTAATCGCCTCACCCCAGCCCTCTCCTCGCGGAGAGGGAGCAGAAACCGCTACAGCAAAGGCTTTCATTAATTTTAAATATTTTTATTCGGACAACAATAATTAAATTATTTATATTTAACACAATTCCGCAATATTCAGATGCACTACAAGGATATACAACAAAAATCCCTAAATTATTTCATTAAGCATTAGAAACAATCTTATTTGCAGTTGTTTGCAAATTCCGGCATACAAAGCCACCACGTCGCCCCTGCAACACCGGAGTACATTTTAAAGCCACTGAAATTTTTTGAAATACGGGGTCGGGTAGTGGCAGGTAGTCAGAAGATGGAAGGATTAATTGAATAACTAAAATAATGATATTTTATAAATGAACATTTTTTTTTACAATAGTCCGGTAATTTTTTTAAGCTATAAATGAGGGATATGCACATGTGTGGAAAGGAAGGTGATGTGTAGAAAGAGCAAAGGTATTAGACATTTGTATGCTAAAACCCAAGTCCAATACCTTAAGAGTTGTAGAAGCAACTCTGAGTAAGATTACGAAGGCCAAGAAATTTGCGGGATGGAAAATAACAATCATTCAAAGTCAGATGAGATGCGTCTGCATATAGCAGCATGCATCCAAAGCGGATTAACAGTATGCAGCATACTGCGCCCAAAACCGATTAGTAAAATCCGGATACTATTATTGGTTAAAGAAACTGAACGGGGAAAATAAATCTTCCAGGTTTACAGCAATAAATATTGCAAAAAGCGAATCAGTAGAAATTACTTATCCAATGGCGCACAACAACTGCAATATATTTTGCAGGGTGTGGTATTAAAAGCATACGGCACAGAAAAAGATTTTCACTAATAGCAACTACGGTATAATGTTTGCAGGTAATACACTCATCGAAACAACCTTTACACATACCGACTACAAAGCGCTTTACGAGCAATCTCAGCTACAAATACAATTGCTACAACTGCAATTAGCCGAGCTTAAAAAATGATCTTCGGCAGTAAGGGAGAAAAGTTTATAGCTTCAACCGGCAATGAAAATGCTGTACCGGCAGATATGTTCCCTGATGCTAAATTGGGAGAACATGTTGTTTTAAAAGCCATGCTCATCAAATCGTTTGAAAAAAAGCAAACCACACTTGCTGTAAAACATCCCGGTCGTGATCCATTGCCGGATACGTTTCGCCGTGAGGTAATAACCTTACAACCCGATGAAGATGTAAGTAATTTAAAATAAGTAGGTAACGAAGTAAAAGAGGTATTGGAATACCAACCCTGCGAGTTGTTTGTAAAACAAATTATTCGCTCTGAATATATTAAACCATCAGCTGATGGCTTAACAGCAAAACGCGTGATAGTGCTATTACCAGCCGTACCATTAGAAAAATCTGTTGCAGGTGCATCGTTGCTAACTCATTTGCTAGCGAGCAAATTTGTAGACCATCTGCCGGTATATCGTCAGTTGGAAATATTTAAAAGGCAAAACGTTACTATTAATCACAGCACTGTATCGGGCCGGATAAAAGATGCCGTTGCACTTGTAGAACCTGTATATAACCTGCATTGTAGAGAAGTGTTGAGCAGCAGTTATCTCAATGCAGATGAGACAACGATAAAAGTTTTAGATAAGGATAAGAAAGCCCGTCCGAACGGTTCATCCCGGCGGGGAACCACGCATCAGGGATATTACTGGGTAGATTACGATACTGGTAGAAAGCTGGTGTTGTTCGATTATCACCCTGGCAGAGGAGTGTTGTACCTTAAGGCGATGCTGCATAGCTTTAAAGGCTATCTGCAAAGTGATGGTTACGACGCCTATGAAACCTTCGATAAAGTGGATGGCATCACTACCTTGTGTTGCTGGGCACATGCACGCAGAAAGTTTTACGAAGCCCTGGAGTATGACAATACCATGGGCAGCTCGGGCAGTTCAACCAGCTTAAACTTTACGGTATGGCTAAAAGATACGAAGCCCCTTATAGCGATGTGGGGAACATCTTTTTAGATACTATATTTAAGTGTTTTTTTAATCCCACGGCTTGTGAAATCTCCAATAAGGAATTAATAGAATGTTCAACTTTGGTATACAACTCAACCAAATAATTAGTAACGCAGAGAAAGTTTGGGATGCAAAAAAATAAATGCTTAGCAATTTTGTATTCCGTGTGTCAGATTGTTGCACAAAAAAAGTATATTTGTAATGGCAGGTAGATGCTTGAAAAAGTAGAAAAACTGTGTTGTTTTAACATACGACACTATTTTGACACATTTCACCTAGTGTCATGTCAATCTAAAATTGTCGGATAAAGTTTTTTCAGTTTTATTCGGG
>CAYWVB010000106.1:0-8025 GCA_964461595.1 uncultured Terrimonas sp.
GTTCACTTAAATTGAAATAGATCACTGAAAATCAGTGGTCTTTTCTTTTTAGTCGAATTTTTAGTCGAAGAACTTACATCCATACTCTTACTTCTTCCTTCACTTTACCCCTGATAACATGTCTTTACAAAGGTACCTGAATTTTTACTTATGCTTATGAAATTGTCCTAATGGATAAATACGGGTAGTATTATACCCTAAAAAGATGTACCTTACAATAAATTGATTTGTGATGAAAGATACAGTGAAGAAGATACAATCCTTTATAACATTCGAGCACCCCATTCATCTGGACTATATTACCCAGCAGTTTTCCAATACCCAGCAAAAATTTCAAAAAGTTGTGCCGGAATGGAGCATCAGCGCCACGCGGCAGAAACTGATAGCCGATTATTGGTTTATTTATGTGATCAGGCATTTTGCTATCATCTTAGGGTTACCTGCTTTGCTTTTTTATCTTATCCCCGGCAATTTCGAACTGCAAAACTTACTGGGCGTTTTTATGGCGGGATTTTTAAGTTTCCCCGTTCTGTACCTGTTTGTTTATCGTCCCAGCTTTGGGGCTGCCTATTTGCCACGGTTGGAGACTATCAAAGAAGCCTATGAGCGTAAAGAATTGGAACATCTGGAAAAATGCCGGAGATCACAACTTTCTAATCTTGCTCTTTGCCTGGTTTTTTATGTTTTTGATAAGGCTTGCAGTATGAATAAACTGCAGCCTAATGATCAGTATGCCGGGATTCTTATCAGGCTCTATGGCGTTGATCAGGGCAGTCTGAAGAAGAACCTTGAATTGATATTTTCAAATGCTGCCAAAAGAAAGTCCCTTACAGATCGTAAAATAACTGAAATCCGAAATAGGTTTTCAGAAGCGTATAACTTTTTTGAAGAAATGAATTTCCCCGAAGGTGTTTCTATTTTAAAACAACTTGAATCAAAGCTTACTTCGACTTAGCTAAAAAATTTCGGACAATGAAAATTTTGTAATTTTAAAATATGGGAAGAGATGCACAAATACGGGATAAACCTCAATTGCCCAAACGTCTTTTTTGGGACTTTAAGTATGAACAGATTGATTGGGTGGCCGGCTATCTTACTGTGATTGCAAGAGTCATCGAACGTGGAAGCAAAGAAGAATGGGAAGAAGTGATTCGCTTTTATGGGCGGGATCAGGTTGTTCATGCATTAAAATATGAGATAAAGTTCCTGGCAGATTATGCCATTAAGGAAGTGTGTGCCTATTTCTCTATCCCCAAAGAGAATCTGTTATGTTATACACGCAAACAGTCGAGACCGGGACACTGGATTTGATAAAAAAGTTAATGATTGATGAGGTGTTGTCTAAGTTTAACCTTGTTGGAGGCACAGCTCTTTCCTTAAATATGGGTCACAGAAAATCTGTAGATATTGATCTTTTTACAGACGCGGATTTTGATGCCCTTTACCTGGCCAATCACTTAGCAAAGACTTATAACGCTACCATTTCTGGTGTTCTTACCAATGGCGTTTTTGCCTTTATTAACGATGTGAAAGTTGATTTGCTCGCACATCAATATCCAATATTAAATCCAATAGAAATTAAAGAAGGCATACGAATGTTATCGCTGGAAGATATCGGGGCGATGAAACTAAATGCTATTCTGTATAACGGAACCCGTTTAAAGGATTTTGTTGACATATATGCGTTGGTTGAATATCTTCCATTGAATAAAATAACGGGGAATTTTATACGGAAATATCCTGAAGTAACCAGCCAAATGGCTCATAACGCACTCCTTTATCACAATGATATAGATATGACAATGAAGATTGACTATATCAGTTGGGAGATTCCCTGGAAGGAAATTGCAGCCAGATTACATGATGCTGTTACCAACGATCAAAAAATATTTCGGAAGAAAAATCTTCTTTCGCGCAAAACCATTTCACCCATTCCGAGAAGAAAAGGAGGGAGAAGGATATAACACTGGGCAGCAAGTGTTTAATTAAATGTTTCCCAACCTTTTATCATTTCTAAATTTCTATTCCTCCCATTTTCCCGGACTATTCTTCTAACCTTAAGTATACTTAGCTTCTTTCCCCTTGCATAAAGTTCCACTTTGCCTTCCTAAAATATAAGGCAATGAAAGGATATGTGAACAATGCAGCTTCGCCAACCTCAATGTTATTTCCTTTTGAACCGGAACAATTCTGGTTATTCATGCGGCAGGTAATCCGGGAAGAAATAACAAACGTTGAAAAAATAAAGCCGGTAAACTCCCGCTATGATACGCCCGGAATGACCTATAAACCTCTGTTTAAGATTTCAGAAGTCTGTCAGCTCTTCCAGGTCAGTAAGCCTACTATTTATGATTGGATACGTCACGGAAAGCTAAAACCTTACAAAATTCGTTCACGGGTTTATTTCCTGTGGCAGGATATCCAGCAGCTGTTACACCCGGCTTCCAGCGACAGTAATACTTCAATCTAAAGAAACTTCTGATTACTTAACAGGGAAATTATTTCGTTATGAACAAACTAACCGTAGCAGAAGCCAGGAAAATAGACATAGTAGATTATCTTTCTTCATTAGGTCTCCTGGGTACAAAAATACAGGGAGAAGATCATTGGTACTTCTCTCCTTTTCGCGATGAGCGAACTCCTTCTTTTAAAATTAACCGCAGGAGCAATATCTGGTATGATCACGGTAGCGGAGACGGAGGAAACATTATTGATTTTGGGATTCTTTATCACCGCATAGATGTACGGGGATTCCTGGAACTATTAGCCAGGGACTACAGGCGAAACGATTTTTCTTTTCACCCGCAATTTAAAAAGGATGGTAATATTGGGTTAGTTGCGGGTGAAAAAGAAAATTTAGCCGATAGCAAAATAGTAGTTACTGCCACCCGGCAGTTATCAGACAAAAGATTGCTTCACTACCTTAATGCAAGATCTATTTCTCCTGAACTTGCCAGTCAATTCTGTCAGGAAGTTGATTTTGCTCTTTATAAAAAGCAGCACACAGCCATCGGATTCCCTAATGGCAAAGGTGGTTATGAACTTCGCAGCAGTTATTTCAAGGGCAGCTCATCGCCAAAAACTTTCCGGTTTGTTGACAACAGCAGTCAGGAATTACAGGTATTTGAAGGCTTTTTTGATTTCCTTTCCTGGTTTTCACATTTTAAAAATGATCAGCTCGCCTGCAACTTTTTAGTGCTAAACTCACTTTCTTTTTTTCAAAAAGCAAAGCAAACGATGGAACAACATAGCTCCATAGGACTTTGGTTGGATAGGGGAACCGCCGGGCAGGCGTGTACCATGCAGGCGCTTAAAAGTAATTCAGCCTATACAGATAAAAGCAATTTATACAAAGACTTTGACGATCTGAATGAATGGCTCGTGCATCAAAATCAACAAAAACAATCAAAATTGAAAACGATAAAACCTACATATTATGGCAGACATTAAAAGAAGAACGTTAACCCTTATTGGTGGCAAGCAGATTAAATTATATGGAAACAGCATGGCAATCGGAAGCAGCCTGGAGGTTGGAGAAGGCGCAGCGCCTAATATTCTTTCTTTCATGGAGCAAAGCGAAGATGAAAAGCTCGACGGTACAATGCCGGATTTCACCGCTGAAAATAAACCAAAGAAAGCAAAACCAGTTGCCAAACCCGTTGCAACAGTGCTCAATCCATACCGGTTGACAGTAATGGAGATTTTGGAAATGGCAGATTTTAATATCCAGTTGTGGATGCAATTGAAAGACAATATCCGGCGCTATGGTCTGGATAACCCGAGAATCTTTAACCGGGAAATGTAACCGGAGCTGCTGAAAAGAAAAAACAATTACCCTTCAAATTCGCACCACCTGCCAGGATTTCAGGTTAGGTACAGGCAATTTAAAAATGGTAATTCCCAGCGCAGCTACATAAACAACAGCCGGCAGGTTACCGGGAACGTAACCGGCAAGGTGTACCAAATGTTACACATTCGCAAATTAACCTGTTTGCCTCCGTAGTTGGCAACAGCAATTTAGAACCGGTTTAAAGCCGCATATCCGTTGGATGAGTGAATAATACCAATAGAATTGATAAATCATCTATAACAAACGCTAAATGCACAATAACCGCTTTTCAGGCTGATGAATACAGGGGATGCTTTTTAAAGTTTCGGGTAGCCAGCTATGTTTTGGTAATACCAAAACGCCGGCTCCTTCATCCCGCTTTGAAGGCGGGATTTGGAGGAAGATTTTTTCATGCTATCGCATTCAAAAATCATGGAGGCACAAAATATGACACAGACAAATGAACAGCCAAAAAATAAAGGCGGACGCCCCGCCAAAAGCATTAAACGTAACCAGGTAGTGACGCTCAAATGTGCCAGCTACGAACAGGCAAGGATCAGCGCCAATGCCAAAAAAGCCGGGCTTTCTGTATCAGAATTTCTCCGGGAAATGGGACTGAACGGACAGGTTGTCACCACCGAAAAAGCGTTGCCCGTAGAAATCTTAGCGCTCACTGGTACGCTCAACCACATGGCAGCAAACCTTAACCAAATCGCTAAAAAGCGAAATAGCGTAATTGAAGAATTGAATGCCGCTGAACGTGCAGGTCTTGAAATTCTTTCAAGGGAAGTAAAAGAAGTTGCACAGCTTATCAAAACTTATCTGCAATGATCGGGAGTATATCGCTGGGGGCTTCTTTCTTCCATTGTATCAGCTATTGCCTGGAAGATAAAAGAACATTAACGGAAGAACAGAAAATAAAGAAGTCATTGGAAGATGGTTTACAGCATAAGGACCGGGCAGAAGTACTGGCTTACAACAAATGCTTTGGCAACAAATACGAGCTGGCTGAACAGTTTAAAGAGGTTGCCCGATTAAGCAGGCGGGTAGAAAAGCCGGTACTGCATTTATCTTTAAGCCTCCCTCCCGGCGAACAATTAAACCGTAACCAACTGATTGAAGCCGGTCAGGAACTGGCAAAAGAATTTGGGGTGGACGATAATCAATATCTCATTATCCAGCATAAGGATACTAACAAACAGCATATTCATTTGGTGGCAAACCGGGTAGGTTATCAGGGTAAAGCAGCCAGCACCAGTAATAATTATTTGAAGATGGACAGGCTTTGCCGCCGGCTGGAAAAAAAGTACAGGCTGCAGCAAGTGCTTAGTGCAAAGCGGTTTTTGCCGAAGGAGCAAAAATTAACTCCAAGACATGACAGCCGGAAAGAGAAAATGAAAAATGATATACAGCAGTCGTTGAAGAAAGCAAAAAACTATGATGATTTTGTAAAAAGAATGCAGGTATTGGGCTACCAAATCATAAAGGGCAGGGGTATCACTTTTATAGACGATAAAAAAGTAAGCGTTAAAGGCAGCGACCTGGGCTATTCATTGATGACAATAGAAAAACTGTTGCAGCGGAATCAAACGCAGGAATTGAAGCAGGAAAATATTTCTAAAGTTCAGGAACAGGAAATTAAAAAGCCATCTGCCAATCAACAAATTATTGCCACCAATGCCAGGCTTAGGAGAAGAATTACCGAAAAGCAGCATTCATCCTTCTTCGAGAAATCGCCATTGGAAGAATTACAAAAAGGCATTGGAGGTATTATATCAGAATTATTAAACCCAGGATATCCTGAAACGGATGAGATCAATCCCGAACTGTTAAAAGAAGCGCACAGGAAAAAGAAACGGAAAAAACCAACATGGTAAAGCTTTTACGAATAAAATAAGCAGATCATGGATACGAATAACAATAAATTGAACAAAGAAGAAAAGGAAAATGTATTGCTGGTGCTCAATGAATTTTCACAGGAGTATAAGGTTAATGCCAAAGCAATAAGCATGCTTACAGCAAATGTAAAAGAATGCATTGCTAAAATAAACGAGTTTATTGAAGAATCAAAAAAGGAGTACAAGGGCGGTGAGGATCTTCAACAAATAGAACAGTTGAAAGAAAGGATAGATGAACTAAAAAATTTGATCGTTACCCAGCCAACAGAGGTAAAGCAAGAGAAAAGGATTTTACTTTTCCCGGAACACGACACAAAAGAATATTACGGAACCGTTCTGCGATGGATACTATATATCATTATCGCGACTTATGGATTCTTTTTGTTGAAATATTTAATTGATCTGCTAAAGATTCAACAATGAGAACTAACACTTACTTTGTACCTTGGAACTAACGCTTTTTGTAAAATAACAATGAATGGCTTTTCTAAGATAGTCCATTTGCGTACACTATAGTTGTAACTAAAAAAAATGAAGTATAGAATCCGAAATGATAGATATTGTCAAGTTCTCAATTGGAGTATTTTTGGCTATCGGCGGTTGGGTAACCAACAGCCGCGATAAAAAGTTTCGTTCCTGCTTTCATAGTTTTAACCGATTGGATAAACTTCGATTTTATTCCCCTATATCAATAATTGCCAACTGAAATCAAGCAAAATACTTATTCTGTTTCTGTAGTTACCGTCCAAAGAATCTGTGTTCGTACAGTCCTACCTGAAGATGATAAAAGCTGCGCTGATGCTAATAACGTCAAGCCGCGCTTTCATGAAACTGATTGTTAGCGGTTCAGGCTTTTGTCAGTATATAAACGGTATCAACATTTTTGTGTGGTTTGCATAGTCGTCATAACCTTTGCCATATTTGCCTTTCAGATATTTGTCAAGTTTGGGTGCGTTGTAAAAAGCGAATAAACAAAAAAGAAAAATCGGAATACTCACCGCATACCAATTCCTTGTAATAATCGCATACGCTGTCACCCAAAGCATATCGCCAAAGTAATTGATATGTCTGGAATATTTGAAGAATCCTTCAGTATAAATTCTTCCTTTGTTGTCAGGATTCTGTTTCCATTGGTTACGCAGGATCTCTCCGCCTGTGTTCAACACACATCCGACAATAAACAGGATTATTCCAAATATGTCAATAAAGTCAATAGGTTTAGAAGTCGGCAAAGCAAATAAGGCAAACCCGACAAAATATAAAGCAAAGGCAAACGGCACACTAAAACTTTCTTCCCAGGGGATTGCTCTTTTCAGTAAAACCGTCATCATAAACGCAAATCGAAAAAATGTAATAACGCTAAATGTGAAAATGATCATTCGTCTGCCGGTAAATTCGATTGCATTGTGAATGTGTAAAGTGTTTTCAATCCAGGTTCCTCCCTCCCGGAAAAGTATCCAAAACGATAACCATAGTATTAGAATTTCAAGAACGTGAATAATCACTTTTTGAGGTATGCTTTTGCTGTGTTGTCCGTATAGCTTCATTGCAACTATCTTCTAAAGTTGTACTATGTCATTACTTGCAGAACCCTTCCTTTTGCCATATTCTACTTCGTGAATAGTAAATTTACAAAAATCGAAGTGCAAATTATACAGCATTTCGACCTTTATAATTATGAAATTCAGTTTCGGTTTAAATGACCGTCAGGGTAGCGCCGCTCCTTTTAGAGGAGATCATAATGATAACGGTCTATCGTTCTTTACACATTCACCCACATGCGTTACCTCCCTTACATCAATTAGATGCGCGGCTTCTACCAGCTTTATCAAATGGATGCATACTGTTAGCGGGGCTGTTATAGCGGTAGTATCACTGTTCAGGGCATTCTCCACTACCTGCTCCCAGCACTGCAGCCAGTTACCGAGCGACCGGTAGCTGAAAAACTGCTGAAACACCCGGTAGGGATCACTATATTCTTTTTCAGACAGGCATCGCGGAAGCTCCTTCCACACATCAGCGCTAACATAATGGCTGCAATAGTATTTTTTATGGAAGAGCTCTTCTTTTTTAATGGTAACCACGCTGTGCTTCTTATACCTCAAAGCATAAGCGGCTTTTATAAGCGAGCGGATGAGCTTGCTGTATAACAGCACATCGCCGGGCGGATATTCTTTGTACACGCCTGCCCCACTGGCATGGCATACCAGCTTTTTGATGAGCCTGCGAAAATGGTGCACATGCGCTTCGGCAAAGAAGTGGGCGATTACCTGGTAAGGGTCTGTAATGCATTCGCAG
>CAYWVB010000107.1:0-7928 GCA_964461595.1 uncultured Terrimonas sp.
TTTTTATTTAGATTTACATTATCAAATAACTGTTTTAACGGGATCACGTTTACCCCCGGCCATTTATCTTGGATAACCCTGTATTACATACCGAAATTCAATTGCTCGACCAGTTGAAAAACGGAAGCGAAGCTGCCTTTACCGATTTGTACAATCGTTATCACAGAGGTATATATATGTATTTGCTCGACTTCGTGAAGCTGCCGCCACTGGCTGAAGATATTGTTCACGAGGTGTTCATGAAGCTATGGGAAGCCAGGGAGCGCATTACTATTACCACATCTTTCTCCGCTTACCTGTACCGCATATCCCGCAACAAGGCAATTGACGCATTGAAGAAAATATCCAAAGATGCTGCTCTCCGGAAAGAGATACTGGAATCGGCATATCCCGAACTTATTGCAGCCGGACCGGAGAGTAAAATGCTCAGCCATTACGAAGATATGTACAGGAACGCCATTGCCAGGCTGACCCCGCAACGGCAGAAGATCTTTATCCTCTGCAAGGAAAAAGGTAAAACTTACGAGGAGGTAGCTATAGAATTAGGCATTTCCCGCAATACCGTAAAAGAGCACATGGTACAGTCCCTGCGTTTTCTCAGGAATTATTTTGCCGAAAAGGGGCAGCTGGCACTTGTTGTTATTGTCCTTGGCAGCTCCTTTTAAAAAAAGTCAAACGTTCATCCACCCTCTTTCCTCTTTTTAAAGTCTTATATACCGGTACAGCGCCCTGTAGGGCAATGTCATTAGCTTAGGGGCTTACCTTGTGATCCTTTGCGTGAAGTATTGTTTGAACCACAAAGACACGGAGGCACGAAGTTTCACAAAGGAGGTTTATTGTTTGCCATTTACCGTTTGCCGGTAATTTGACAGGCATAACCCGGAACCCGGAACTTTGCAGCGAGACACAATTATGAACAATAAACAGGATCATTACAGGACGCTTTTGGAATGTTATCTGAATGAAGATATCAGCCGGGAGGAAGCAGATCAGCTTTTTGAATACCTGTCGGCGCATCCGGAAGATATAGCCGCGCTTCTTGACCAGGGCGACCGGCTGCGTTTTGAGGAGAAACTTGGTGACAGCGCTCTCCCTGAAGACGCGGTGAGCAAACGGATGCACCACCGGTTGTTGCAGGAAATCAAAGCGCAGCAGGAGGAAAGCAGCGATGATCATAAGCATCCTGTGCCGATAATACATTTACTAAAGGCAGGATGGAAATGGGCTGCGGCTGTATTGCTGCTGGCTGGCGGAACATATTATTATAGTTCAATGAAAGCGCCCGGGGAAGCTCCTGTTGCTGTTAGTGCCGTAGCACCGGTGGCAGACGTAGAGCCGCCACACTCAACCCAGGCCTATATTACACTCTCGGGGGGGCAAAAAATCCCGCTGAAGGGCATCAACGGGCATAATCTTACCGAGCAGGACGGTACGAAAATAGTTAAGGCAAATAATGGGGAGATCACTTACCAGGCCGGAGGTGGCTCTACAGCGGATAGTGAGACAGTATATAATACATTGTGGAACCCGAGGGGAAGCAGGGTCGTTCAGATGAGGTTTTCGGATGGCTCCCTGGTATGGCTGAATGCCGGTACCTCTGTTACTTATCCCGTAAGGTTCTCCGGTAAGGAGCGCCGTATATCGCTTGAGGGGGAGGCTTATTTTGAAGTGGCGCACAACAGCGCTATGCCTTTTGTGGTAAATAATGGAACAACAGGTATAACGGTATTGGGCACCCGCTTTAATGTGAAGGCCTATGATGATGAAGAAACAAGGATCACGCTGCTTGAAGGCAGCGTAAAAGTGGACGTGCCCGGCGCGCACCGCCTGCTAAAGCCCGGTCAGCAGGCAAAGGTAGGCAGCAGCCTGGAAGTGTTGGGCAATGCCGACATAGAAGAAGTAATGGCATGGAAAAACGGGCTTTTCAGGTTTGATAATGCGGATATTCAGGCGATCATGCGAAAGGTAGCCAGATGGTATGATATTAAGGTAGTATATGAGGGCAATGTCTCTGCCGACCGTTTCCAGGGTACCATATCCATGGATACCAGGTTGTCTGAATTGCTGGAAGTGCTTGAGCTGAACAAGATAGGGTATGCCATTGAAAACAGGACAGTAAAAATAAAAGCAAAAAAATAAAACCTGAATAAATATTTCCCGGAACGGGAAGCCGGTAAAAACCGGAAAGTGTTGGGGCACTTTCCGGCAACAGAGGCCGGTTAACCCAATCCGCTAAGTCTGTCAGAACTTATCTATACGCCGAATGGGTGTAGAAGTGCTATTGTTTAACCAAACCAAAACCGAATGTATGGAATTTAAAGATCTTTTCAACGTTTTGTTTTCCAACCGAAAAAAATTAACCAAACTGCTATTGATTATGAAGCTGTCGGCTGTTTTAATCCTTGTTAGCTGCTTACAGGTTTCTGCCCGTTCCTATTCCCAAAGCGTTACGTTGTCTTCAGAAAATGTGCCGTTGAAGACTGTTTTCAGGGAAATAGAAAAGCAAACGGGATTTCATTTCTTTTACCGGGTATCGCTGGCTGCCAGGTTCAGGAATGTGAATGTGCACCTGGACAATGCTCCTGTTGAGGAAGCAATGAACCAGGTATTGTACGGGCTGCCTTTACAGTACAAGATCGTGAACAAAACAATTGTTGTCACGGAAAAACCGGTCCCGCAACAATCCGCTACCGGAACAGCGCAAATATTGCCTTCCGCAAATATATCAGGCACTGTCACCGATCAGCAACGAAATCCATTAATAGGCGCCAGCATAAAAATAAAAAACACTGACAGAGGCACGCTCACTGATCAGAATGGAGCATTCTCACTGAATAATGTAGATGCGAACGCAATACTTGTGGTTTCTTATGTTGGTTTTCAAAATATAGAAATACCTGTAAGCGGTCGGTCGGTCATTCATATCGTTATGCAGGCTGTTGAAACGGATTTAGCCGATGTGGTGGTAGTGGGGTATGGAACGCAGAAAAAAGTGAACCTCACAGGAGCGGTGGCATCGGTTGGCAAGGAGGTTTTTGAGAACCGGTCAATGTCCAATACCACGCAGGCGCTGCAGGGAGCCATACCCAACCTGAATCTTGCCCTGGAAGACGGCAAGCCTACCCGTTCCGCTTCCTTTAATGTGCGCGGCGCTACTTCTATAGGACAGGGAGGGAGCGCCCTGGTTTTAATTGATGGTGTGGAAGGCGATCCGTCATTCCTGAATCCCAATGATATTGAAAGCGTGAGCGTATTGAAAGATGCTGCTTCGGCTGCTATATATGGCGCAAGAGGTTCTTTTGGCGTGGTATTGATCACAACGAAGCGACCCACCAAGGGAAGGACAACTATAAATTATACCGGCAATTATTCCTTACAGTCATTAGCAAAAAAACCTGAGTTCGTTACGGACGCCGTAACCTGGCTGGAGCATTTTCGGGAAGCTTATTACAATACACAGGGAACAGTGCCCACCTCTATCAACAATAATACGCAGTTTTACAGCGATGACTGGCTGGAACGGATGAAGGCATGGAAGGCATCGGGCGAAGGTCCCAAAACGGAAGTATTGCCTAACGGCGATTATGAGTATTATAGTAATACCGACTGGATGAGCCTGCTTTTTAAAGACCGTACTTTTACCCAGGACCATAACCTGAGCGTTTCAGGCGGGAACGATAAAGCGGATTTCTTTGTATCAGGGCGTTTATATGATTTCGGCGGGATGTATAATTTTGACCCAGATACTTACCGTTCTTACAATCTCAGGGCAAAAGCATCTTTGAAAGCTTACAAGTGGCTGAAGATTTCGGACAATTTCGAATTTTCCAACAACAATTACCACATGCCTTATTCTGCGCTCGGGCGCAGCGCCAATATTCAACGCTATATCGAAGTATCTGCTTTCCCGTCTTTGCCGATGTATAACCCCGACGGCACGTATACCCGTGGCGGCGGCTCTACCTTGGGTGCGTTCGTGGACGGGAATAATTACCAGAACACCAAGCAGAATTTATTCAGGAATACAGTAGGGTTTAGTACTAATTTCTTTGATAACAGCTTCCGTATCAACGGAGATTATACCCTCCGCTATAATGACCGTGATGCCTTCTGGAAAAGAGTGAAGGTCCCGTATTATCAAAATGCAAATGCAGACGTTCCATCTTATGCCGGCGATCTAAACGGCATTATTAATGAATGGACAGGGCATACCTTATACACCGCTTCCAATATATATGCAGAGTATGAGAATACTTTTGCTTATAAGCATTACCTGAAGGCTATGGGAGGCTGGAACTATGAAACTTCTGAATATAAAGCCAACAGTATTGAACGTAACCAGTTATTGCTGGAAAATGCGGAGAGCATCCAGTTAGCAACAGGTTCTTTAATTACTCCCGGGGCAAGCGCTACAAGATGGAAGACGGCAGGCGCTTTTTTCCGCCTGAATTACGGGTTTATGGATCGCTACCTGTTAGAGATCAACGGGCGTTACGACGGTTCAAGCCGGTTCCCTGTTGAACAGCAGTGGGGTTTCTTCCCTTCTATTTCTGCAGGATGGAGATTATCTGAAGAATCCTTCTGGAAAGTAAGTAAAGACATTTTCTCTAACGTCAAAATCCGTGCTTCCTACGGTTCGCTGGGCAACGGGAATATAGTGCCTTACCAGTTTCTTGAATTGCTGGATATCGGCAACTCGGGACGTGTACTCGATGGGGATTTAAATAAAAAAACAAGCGCGGCAAGACCCATTCCAACCGGGCTCACCTGGGAAAAGGCAACAACTACAGATATCGGGCTTGATTTTGATATGTTGAAAGGCAGGCTCAGCTTTAACGGGGATTACTACATACGCAAAACAACGGATATGTATGTTGTAGGGCCGACCCTGCCCGATATTTTTGGAGCAGGATCTCCCAAAGGTAATTTTGCTGATATGACCACAAGGGGATTTGAGATCGCCCTAAGCTGGCATGATAAGTTCATGATAGCCGATAAGCCGTTTAAATACCAGCTACGGGCCAGTCTTTTTGATTATGTATCTACCATTGACAAATACTATAACAAGGATAAAAGATTTACGGATTATTATGATGGGATGACTATCGGTGAGCTTTGGGGCTTCCGCACAGACGGCTTGTTCCAGGAAGACCCGGCTCCGGGCGACTACATCAATACTATCTTTAAAACCTCTGCTGATGCCGTATGGCGCGCCGGAGACCTGAAGATCAGGAACCTGGACAAAAGCGCTGATAATATGATCACCAAAGGCGCTCAAACGGTAGACAACCCCGGCGACATGACGATCATTGGCAACACTGATCCCCGTTATCAATATAGCTTTACCCTTGGTGCCGACTGGAACGGGATATTCTTTTCCGCTTTTTTCCAGGGAATAGGAAAACGGGACTGGTACCCGGGCACGGAAAGCGCGTTCTGGGGACAGTATAACCGGGGATACAACCAGATGCCTGCATGGCATCTTGGCAACTACTGGACGGAAGACAACCGGGATGCTTATCTGCCGCGCTATGCGCAATATAACGGGGCACTTGGATTTAGCAATTACGTTCCCAACGACCGGTATCTTCAAAAAGTATCTTTCCTGCGGTTAAAGAACCTGCAGGTCGGATATACGTTACCTGACACCTGGGTATCAAAAGCGGGATTAAGGAATGCCCGCGTATATTTCAGTGGTGAAAACCTTGCCAGTTGGTCTCCCCTGTATAAGTGGACAAAAAATTTCATGGATGTGTCGTCAGCGGTAGGAAATACAGATTCTGACCTCAACAGCAGCTATAACCAGGGGGCAGGGAACAGCTATCCTCTTCTGAAGACTTTTTCATTTGGTGTGTCGCTGACTTTTTAAGATTTAAAAAACTGAAATAAAATGAAACGATATATAGGATATATTATAACGATGGTGGTGATAGCTGTGGGTTGTAAGATGGATGAGCCCGCCATAACTTATATAGAAAAGAAAGCTCTTTTTAATTCTGAAGAAGGACTGAAAACTTATTCCATGTCCTTTTACGATCTGTTGCCTGATGCTACCGATCAGTCCATTGTTGAACAGTCGCTGGTGGATTACGGCGCTACCAATACGCTTAGCGGTTTTACGCTGATCAATTCCTACAGTGAAAATAATTCTACCGGCTGGAGCTGGTCTTCTTTACGCAACTTTAATTATTTTATTGTAAATAATACGGACCCCGCTATTCCTGAAAGCGTGAGAAACAATTATACGGGTCTTGCACGTTTTTTCCGTGCCTGGTTCTATTATGGAATGGTAAGGCGTTTCGGGGATGTTCCCTGGGTAGATCACCCGCTGGATCCCAGCGAAGAAGATATCCTTTACGGCGCCCGCGATTCGCGTGAGCTGGTAATGGAAAAAGTATATGAAGACCTGATGTTCGCCGCTGAAAATATTACACGGACTTCGGATGCCAAGCAAAGCACTTTGGTAACCAAATGGGTGGCTTATGCATTTGCCTCACGTGTTGCTTTGTTTGAAGGGACATTCCGGAAATACCATAACCTCAATCTCGCCACTTCGGCAGAAACCTGGCTGAAACGTGCTGAAGATGCCGCTGCTGTAGTAATGCAGCAATCCGGCAAATCGCTGAACAGCAGCTACAGGAAATTGTTCACCAGTGATGTGCCTCCTGTTTCGGAAACATTGCTGGCGATCGCTTCTGATGCCGGGTTGGGCATAAAGCACAACGCCAACTGGCGGTGGACATCGGAAACCTATGGTACGGGTCTGAACCTGATCCGTCCTTTTGTTTGTACCTACCTCCAAAAAGACGGCACTCCTTATACCGACCGTGCGGGCTGGCAGTATGAAGATTTCTATGAAGAATTTCAAAACAGGGATGCCAGGTTGAATGCCTCACTCCGCTATCCGGGTTATATGCGTGAGGGAAATCTTGCCTTGCCTGTATTCAGCGGGTATGCCAGGCTGGGTTATCAGCCGATCAAGCTGTCTGTTGATGCTACGGTAGGGGACACCCGTACCGAAAGCACCCAGGCAGTACAATTGGTAAGGCTTGGCGAAGTGCTGCTCAATTATGCCGAAGCAAAGGCGGAACTGGGCACGCTGACCGACGCTGACTGGGCAAAAACCATCGGAGCGCTGAGAGCACGTGCAGGTATTACCGGCGACCTTACTTCTAAGCCCACAGTGGTAGATAATTACCTGAAGAACACTTATTTCCCGAATGTCAGCGACCCTGTTATCCTGGAGATCCGCCGCGAAAGGGCTATCGAATTATTGTTTGAAGGATTCCGCTTTGATGACCTCAGACGCTGGAAATGCGGCAACCTGTTCAAAATGAGCTGGACAGGGATGTATATTCCTGGTGTTAACCAGCCCCTTGACGTTGATCATAACGGCACCCATGATGTAATCTACTACACCGATAATGCAGGGCTTGCTGCTGCTATAGCGCTTTCTAACAATCCAAATCTTTACAAAGTGAAGGTAAGCACAGATCCCGGTGCAGACATCATACAGGTGCACGCAGCCGGGAATGGAACCGGCTATTATCTTGCATGGTTCACCAACAATGATTCCAAGAAAGTATGGGGACCAAAGCAATACCTGTATCCTATCCCGGTAGGGGCGATAAACCTGAATCCCCAGCTTGAGCAAAACCCGGGTTGGGAGAACGGCGCGACAAATGATGGAAATTAAAAACACAGTGTCCGGGGTGAATGGGCAATGGTGAATGTATGCCTGGTTTATCGTTTCATTAGGACGCATTTCAATTTTCGCATGGATTGAAATCCCACGCAGGAATATATGATCGGGCCGATGGCCCTGGAACGGGGAATCACGAGAGCCATCGGCTCGGTAGCATATTGTTTCAACGGATTTCAATCCAATGTCGTTTAGTTAAGGAATTTGATTAAAAAAATGTTGTTTG
>CAYWVB010000108.1:0-7663 GCA_964461595.1 uncultured Terrimonas sp.
TACTTCTCACCACTTATCTCAGCAAGAGCCGTAGGCCCGGTCGCATTTTGTTCCAACGGATTTCAATCCGTTGAATGATTGATTGATAAAAAGGGGTAAACGATAAGTGGTAAACAACTATAAAAAAAGCAACCTGTTTTAGGCACGCGCAAAGCAAGACGTGAGACGACAAACGTGAAAGGTTTCGAGGTCTTTCACGTTTGTCGTCTCATGTCTCACCATTCACTATTCACCGCTGCCTGTTCATCCCCTCTCATTCCACCGGCGCAAGATACTGCGCATAGGAATATCCCTCCTCGCCATCATTGGTTCTTACCAGCCACCACTGATCGCTGCTCTTGCTCACAAGTGTGATGATCTCATTGTGCGCCGCTTTACCAACGATAGGCTGATCCGTGCCGGGGCCTTTGCGGATATTCAGGTTTGATTTCTCTGTAACCACCTTCACTTTTGCGCCCGGTACCGCAGTGGAAACATTGATGTTCATTACAACATCACCGCTTAAAAAGTTGGGATCTATTTTATCATAAGTATTCCAAAGATTATCTTTCACCGCCCCGGAAGGAGCTTCGCCATCTATATATAAAACGCCATCCTGTTCTCTTACCTGTAGGTTGGCGACACCTGCTGCCGTTGCAGTATCAATCAGCTCTTTATATTTATCTTGTAATGCCATGATCGTATTCTTTTCAGATTATTTAATTTTTAAGTCTGTTGCCGTTACTTTCTTGGGGTGCAGCGCATCAAGCGCCATTTTGATTTTCTTCCAGTCCGCTTTGGAGGTTTCACCGGTCACGGTGATCACACCATCTGCAGCAGTAGCTTTTACTGTTGGATAATCTTTTAATACATCAGTAATACCTTTTGTGAGCGGATCATCCGCTGCAATTTCAACCGGGGCAGGTGGAGGCGGCGGGGCTATGGTACAGTTGTTAACCACCTGCTTTACGCCTTCTATACCTTTCACTGCCGTTTCAACCACGGCTTTTTCCGCATCATCCTTAACTTCTCCGCTAAGCGTTACCACGCCATCTTTTACGCTTGCCACTACGCCGGACAGGGCGGTATTAGCCTGTATCTTCGCCTCAATATCCGAGTCCTTTATTTTGGGCTTACATGAAATTACCGTGACGCTTACCAGCGCAGCAAACAGGAAGACCTGTAACAACTGATGAAATGTTTTTTTCATACTTTTTTGATTTTAATGATTAAAAAATATAAAACTTTCCGGAGAGAGAAAAACAATGGTACTATTAAAATACAGGATTACGTAAAATTAACTGCATATCTTCCCAAGACTAACCTGACACGAAATAGGTTGCACCTTCAACGGCCAATTCGGTATTTTCAAAATCAGCTTTCGTTTCCACCAAAAATTCATCAAGGATCTCGTAGCGGCTGCTGAAATGCCCGATCAGCAACCTCCGCACCTGCGCCTGCCGCGCTATTGCCGCCGCCTGCCTGGTAGTGGAATGACCACGTAAGAATGCCTTATCCTTCTGGCTATCAAGATAAGTGGTTTCGTGGTACAGCAGGTGAACATGCTTTATCTTTTCTGCTATGGCTTCATTATAAGCGGTGTCAGCACAATAGGCATAGCTAAGCGGCGGTCCGGCAGGTATCGTAAACACTTTATTAGGTATAACCTTTCCTGTTTTCATTATAAGATCCTCCCCGGATTTTAAGCGGCCGTACCATTCCGGGTGAACAGCATAAGCTCTCAGCATATCCGGATTGAGCTTGGGGGGCTTTGGCTTTTCTTCAAACAAAAAGCCCCAGCACGGAATCCTGTGACTCACAGGAAAGCAGCTTACCTTTATCTTTTTATCATCAAAGATCACGGCTTCCTTATCCAGGGCAACAAAATGTAAAGGATAAGGCAATATAGTACCCGCCGCTTTCAACTGCAGATCAATGATCGCTTCCAGCGGTGGTGGGCAGAATATCCAGAGATCCTCGGTACGGTTATTCAGTCCATAGCTGGTGAGCAGGCCCGGCAGTCCAAAATAGTGGTCTCCGTGCAGGTGAGAAATAAAAATATGCCGTATCCTGTTGCGGCGTATTTTATAGCGTGTCATTTGCAACTGGGTGCCTTCACCGCAATCCACCAAAAACAGGAACTCATTATATGCAACTACCTGGCTTGTAGGATGCCGGTCATACATAGGGAGCGCTGAATTATTGCCGAGAATGGTTACTGCGAACACTTGTTAGTTACATTAAAGAATGAAAAAGTACTGCAATTATTTCAATTACTGAAATCGAACAATGTGGCGGTAAATATTCCTCTTTCTCTTTTTTTAAGCACAACATCCCAGTCGCCCGTGTAGCGAAGCAGCCGGGGCACCAGGTATCCGCCGCTGTGTGTCATTTCCACCTGCATATCCACATCAAAATCGAACAATCCGGCATGATAGCTCATGCTGTAATGCCGTGCAAGTACTTCCAGGGTTTTTACGCTAAACCATGTTGTCATCCTGTCTATTACGACCTTATCCTTGTTTCCCCCTTCTTCGTCTGCTTTGGCGGTTATGGTGAAAACATAGCACAATTCATCTAAATATTCATCCTGGTCCAGGTCGTAATTATAAAGCCCGGCCATATCCTCATCAAAAATCGCCACTTTATTTCCGATAAGGGGAAGACCCGGTATAGCCCTGCCCGGGTTGAAGAAAAGCATCTTCAGCTGTTCTTTTCGTTTATTCATCCCCGACTTTCCTTTCACATCAATATCCATTCCCTTCACAATATTGGTTTCGCCGCAAACAGTATCAGGCGCAAAAAAAAGGCTGGCATACAGCTCCGGGGTATAATAATTATAATTCCCATGCCTGTCGTAAATATCACCCGTGGTATGCTCTTCTTCTACTATAGTATGCCTGCAGCCTTTCTGCGCCCACTGTCTTGTACGGCTGAACAGCGAAGCTTTCACTTTACCTTTCTTATCCTGCATACGGATATCATTAAGAGAGGTGAACTGCAATACTCTCAGGTTACGGAAGGCTTTATAAAAAGTGGTATCATTCTTTACCCTTTCAATAAAAGACGGGACATCCACCTTATTACGAATAATAATTTCGGAGAGAGTGATCACCTTTTTATTGATCACTACAGTATCTTTCTGCTGCGCCGGCGCAGACAGAAGGCTACCTGTTGCCATCACTGTTAAAAAAATATAGCGGCGCATAGCCCTTACCGGGGGAAGGTCATTTTATAATCTACCGACACTTTGCCTTTGGAAATATCCTCCAGTTTGCCTTTGATCAGCCGGCGTTTGAGAGGCTTGAGATAATCAATAAACAATTTTCCTTCAATGTGATCATATTCATGCAATATGACCCTTGCAGTGATGCCGTTGAAGGTTGTAGTATGTGGCTGAAACTGTTCATCAACATAGCGGATAGTTACCTGCTCATTACGTTGAATATCTTCCCTGATCTTAGGAATGCTCAGGCATCCTTCATTATAAGCCCATTCTTCCCCGTTCAGCGCTTCCACGTGCGCATTTATGAATATCTGCTTTATACCGGGGGCATCCGGGTATTTTTTCTTTTCATCCTCGTTCATCCCCGCAAAAATCTGTGTGCTGTCTATCACAAAAACGCGTATGTCCTTATTCACCTGGGGCGCGGCAAGCCCTACCCCGCTGGATGCGTACATGGTCTCCCACATATCTTCAATAAATTTGCCGAGCTGGGGATAATCGGGCCGGATATCTTTACAAACAGCCCGCAACACAGGAGCACCGTAAGCTACAATCGGTAAAATCATTGTATATACTATTATCACAAATTAAGTAAGCTACAAAAATAACTGAATTTATTCATTTGCAGCGAGGAAGGAATGGCTGAGATTAGTTCCTTATTTTTCTGAAATCCAACCAGTAAAATCAAAATGCTTGAGTAATTGCGTTTCATATTGATCTTTATGAAGGGTATTTAAACCGTTCTTTATTTGTTGCAAGCTTACTTTCCCGGATACCGCGGGATTTATTTTAAAGTTAATGAATTTGAACAGCATAGTTTCACATCGCAGTAAACGATCCTTACCAAAAAATCTTTTATAAGCCGCTATTTCATACTCAAGGTAATCCCGTTCGCCGCGCTCATAATAAAGAATAATATTCAGGAGTCTTGCCGCTTTGCAAATGAACCAATTTTTATGACAATGTTGTCGCTGCATGGCATTATTGATCCAGTAATGTGATTTCCTGAAATTTTTCAACAAGAAATATGACCTGGCAATATTGAAATATAACTCCCATTGCTTTTCTTCATCCACCATATTATATTGATTCATCCAATCTTTTTCCAACGAATCAATCAACATTATAGATCCGGCAGTGTTGTTAGTAGCGTTAAAAGATACCAGTTGATAGAGGATTGAAGTTTTTTTAACCAGGCTTCTGAAATATTCAGGGTATATGGTTTGATTTAATTGATCCAGCTTTTCTATATAAAAATTCATTTTGTCGAAATACGCAAGAGTATGCAGGCTGTCGAGTATACCATTTAAAGCAGAAAGGTAATCAAGCGGCGGGTTGTCAAGTAATGCCAGGTTTTTTTCAAATAGCTGATTTAATGAAGAAAATGTTTTTAATGCTGAGGTATATTCCCCAATGTTAGTGAAAAAGAAAGATTGAAACAGCAGGTGGAGCTTTTGGGCAGCAAAGCTATTGGTTGGTTTATTGCCTGCAAGCGCCATTTCGCTTAGAACAAGATCATTCAGCTTATTAAGCTGTTCCTTTGATGAAATTTTCCCTGCATGTATCAGCCGGTATTTCAGCAGCTCAAAAAGCGAATGATGATCGTGTATCTGATTAATATCACGGAGCAGTGTTTTAGCCTTCATCTGGATTTCTACTAGGCGCTTGTCCGTTATTTCAGGAAAGTTATTATCTGACAGGTAATTCAATTCTTCCCTGTACGTGAGGTATTCTGCTACCGGATGTTGATAAGAATGCGCTTTAAGACGTGTTTTTTTGATTTCATTATAACTCTCATCGTATAACGATCGCTCCTTCAGGATCATTGACCGCATAAGTCCAAGATATAACTGAAATGTATGATCTTTATCCGCTTTTAATTGTATTAAACAATCAGTTAGAACTTTAACCAGGTATCTGGATGTATTGTGTATTGAAGCTGCCGGATAGTTTTTTTTGAAAGTTGTTTCTATCGTTTGTAATGTATTGGGTTTGCTGTCATCTATCAAATCAAAGAGAAATAAGTAGGATCGCTCCGCCGACTGCCGTTTTGCGTACAGCTTGAAAACTCTTTTTTCTGAGCCCGACAAAGATTTTATTAAACGAATAGCTGCTAATGTAGACATGGGGTGAAATTTAAATTTGGCATGAGTAATAATTTACACTTTTTACCCGTTTAATTATTTATAATTAATTATTAATCAATACTTAATGATTTAATTTTTTACAGCAATATAATTTTAAAGTTACCAGAATTACAAATAAATGATTTTTCTTTGGTGGATGTGATAGATAATTTTGAAAAGCGATTGAAAAATTTTCAACCAATTTTTTTGCTGTATGCATTCACGGAAAATAGTTGTTATTGGTAGCTCAAATATGGATATGGTAGTTAAAACTTCCCATATCCCGGTTCCGGGAGAAACGGTTCTTTCCGGCTCTTTTTTTATGAACCCAGGTGGTAAAGGAGCTAACCAGGCTGTTGCTGCAGCGAGACTTGGAGCAGAGGTCATATTCGTATCCAAATTAGGGAATGACGTATTTGGAAAGCAATTCTCTCAACTGTTCAGTAACGAGGGTATTGATACCTCTTATCTCGTGTCTGATGAAACACTGCCAAGTGGTGTAGCGCTTATTACCGTAGATCATCAGGGAGAGAACAGCATCGTTGTTGCATCAGGTGCAAATGCCAGCCTTTCGGTTAACGACCTGGAGGCCGTACTGCCTGTTATTGCTGACGCCGATATTGTTTTGCTTCAGCTTGAAATACCGATGGACGTTGTGAATTTTGTTACGGCTTATGCTGCAGAAAGAAATGTAAAAGTTATTTTAAACCCGGCTCCGGCGGCACCGCTATCTGCTACATTGTTAAAACAGATAGATATTCTCACTCCAAATAAAACAGAAGCATCTTCTATTGCAGGAATACCTGTCAACAACGTTGAGGATGCAAAAAGAGCAGCAATCCTTATTTGTGCAAAAGGCGTAAAAAGTGTAATTGTTACTATGGGATCTTATGGTGTAATTATTTGTGAAGATAATGTATGTAAAGCGGTTGAGGCTCGTAAAGTGGAACCTATAGACACTACTGCTGCAGGCGACGTATTTAACGGCGCATTAAGCGTAGCCTTGTCTGAGGGAAAAGTACTTGCTGATGCAGTAAGGTTTGCATGCGATGCTGCATCAATTTCCGTTACAAAAATGGGTGCGCAATCGTCAATACCATACCGTAATGAATTGGTTTAAAATGTCTTGAATATAATAAATTAGTTAGTCGTAAAAATTAAATAAATCCCTGCCATATGTTTATAATAGAAAGCTATGCGGTAGCGATCATTTTCTGCTTCATCACCATGTTGTGTTGGGGCTCATGGGCAAACACTCAAAAGCTTGTCAGCCATAAATGGCGCTTTGAGTTGTTTTATTGGGATTATGTTATCGGCATTTTTTTATTCTCACTGCTGGCTGCATTTACAATGGGAAGTAACGGCGAAGGCGGGCGTCCTTTTTTAGAAGATATTGCCCAGGCAGAAAATAGAAATATACTTAATGCGGTCATTGGGGGAGTTGTATTTAACCTCGCCAATATATTGCTTACAGCGGCTATTGCCGGTGCAGGCATGGCTGTTGCTTTTCCAGTAGGCATTGGGCTTGCGCTCATAATAGGAGTTGTTATCAACTATATACTCCTTAGTAAAGGTGATCCTGTTCTGCTATTCGCAGGTGTATTACTGATTACGGTTGCAATAATTGTTAATGCACTGGCATACGGCAAACATGTAGGTAAATCAGGAAAAGGAGGCGTAACCAAGTGGATCATTATTTCTATCATAGCTGGCATACTGATGTCCACCTTTTATCCATTTATAGCTGCCGGAATGGATATAGAAAATTTCACTTCACCCGCTTCGGGGAAAATGACACCTTATACTGCATTTGTTGTTTTTTCAGCCGGCATTATATTAAGTAATCTTCTTTTCAATACCCTACTCATGCGCCGGCCTTTGGAAGGTAAACCTGTCACATACGCCTCTTACTTTAAAGGAGGCAGCCTTCATTGGGCCGGAATATTCGGAGGTATAGTATGGGGAACAGGAAACCTGTTTAACCTTATTGCTGCAGGTAAGGCAGGTCCCGCCATCTCATATGGGCTGGGTCAGGGAGCCACATTGATAGCTGCCCTGTGGGGCGTTTTTATCTGGAAGGAATTTAAAGGCGCTACAGGCACAATAAACAAAATGATCGTCGGCATGTTCATACTCTTTATTGCCGGGCTTGGCCTTGTGATTGCATCCGGGAGCTAAATATTCAATTTCTTTTTATATATAATCTTAACTTTCCTCATATTCATAACCATCCTTTATCTTCGAAAAGGCTTCAAGCTTGTAGGTTTATCCTTTCCCTCCTTACCGCATTTTAATATATCTTCACTTCAAAATAGTATCCTGTCATGGCTCA
>CAYWVB010000109.1:0-7509 GCA_964461595.1 uncultured Terrimonas sp.
CCAGCTTGTTGATGAGCCTGCGAAAATGGTGCACAGGCGCTTCGGCAAAGAAGTGGGCAATTACCTGGGAAGGATCTGTAATGCATTCGCAGAGCCAGCATTGGGTGGTAAACGGGTCTTTGTGGTGTCTGGTTTTCATCTGTTTATTTTTAGGTGAGGCTTAGACAGCCCTATAAGGTTTTAAAAACCTTACAGGGCTTGTTGCGGCGGTATTACGCCGGGGAAGGCGGTGATGATCTCTCCGCCGGTGCTGGTAATGACCGTAATGGTGGTTACGGTATTGCCTGAAGTATCGTGCCCGAGCGGTGTGCCGGTATCCAGTACCCGCTGCAGGTGGGGACTGCACGGAATAATTTGGGGCGGTTGCTGGCAGGCATCTCTTATGCAGGCTACAATTTGGGGTATGGGTATGGTAAACTTGCCGGTAAGCGGGTGGCGGGGCACTTTATAGTAATGCCGCTCCAGTATATGCGCCAGGGCTTTGCTGCTTAGGTACGAGCCTTTGCGCAGCAGCTTTTTACGGTGCTTTACGGGCAGTTGCCAGATAAGCCCCTCCTGCATTTGCTGCAGCCAGCTTTGGGTATCTGCCAGCAGGAACAGGGCCTGCAGCCATTGGGTTTCGTTAAAATGGATGTTGGTGCTTTGTGCAGGTGTGGCAACGGCGTTGTTCATAACAAAAAGTTTTAGGTTGGCACCCGCACAAAAAAGGCGTGGCGCTCAACTTGCCGCATTAGAGGTACTGGTATACCCTGAAACGGATAAGAGAGCTCACGCCTAGGTCGTGAGCTATTCTGCTTATCATCCCGTTTCATTTAAAAATTACCAGTTTTCTAATGCGAGATTCAAAGCGAATGCTTCAAATAATTTTATGAAGTAATCGCGAAAATATTTTTAATTCTTCTCAAATATAAATAATTATTTTAACCACGTCAAATTTGACGTGATATTTTTTTCAAAGACGCCCCATCTTCACAATAGTGAATGTAAAAAATCTGAAATACGGAAAAGCATTTGGGGAAAACTTAAAAAAGTTACGGAATGCAAAAAAGCTATCAAGAGAAACTCTTGGAGCGATGGCCGGCATTGAACCCAAGCAGATTTATCTGATAGAAGTAAAAGGACAAAGTCCTACTGTTGCTACTCTCGTAGCTTTAGCCGTTGCAATGAAATTTCACCCTAAGAAGCTGCTGGATTTTGAGTTTGACCTTGAGGATTGAGTTTATATAAAGTTTTGGTCTCAGCCCAACTATTGACATACTTTATTTCATGAGCGCATATGCTTGCGCTATATGGGGAAAAAAGAATTAATTGTATGCATCTTTTAAAATTGCCGCGCGTTCTGGTGGTAACGAATGTAACCAATCTTGATACGCCTTTTGTCTTTCATGCTCTAATGCTCCAAATTTTATTGAAGTATAGTATGGTGGATTATCATATGGAGTATTATTTATAATTTTGGATTTGCATGTAGTAACATCAATAATAGTTGTTAATTCATTCATTGTTCCAGTTAGACTAAATTCATTTCCATCTTTCCATTTTCCATTTTGGAAGAAATAAGGTACATAAAAAGTATCTGTTCCGGCAGCATAAATGTGAATCTTACACCTTAAATCCGGACCCTCCTTTATTGTAACATAATAATCAAACTTACTTTCAGAAGGATGTACAACAAGATTAGCAACTAAAGAATTTTTACTTTTCTTATTCGGAAAAGCTTTAAGGGTGAAATCAAAAGAAAAATTATTGTTTAATATCTTTTTTCTAATCTCATTTAATTTATTAATATCTAATTTTTTATCTTCATGAGCTATCCTTAATAAAGCAGCATGAATGACAGCTAATCTGATTTTATTTCTTTCATCGCTAGTTTTTCTTTCAAAGCTTTCGTCTATGGGATATCTTATATTTATATATATTTTTTTACCCTCTTTAATTATTAATTCATCCAAATTATCTATAATGTGATTTACATGAATCTGCTGATATACATCTTGTTTGAACTCTTGTAACAAAAAATTATAAATTAAATTTATCGCTCCTGCTTCTGCTCCTCCCACTGTATTTTTTCCAACTGAATTTAATCGAAAAATATGAGTTTTCATTTTTTATCTATTTGATGGGGCTGGCTTGATTTGCTCTCTTGGCATTTCTCCCCATGTTTGCCAATGTACATTAACTTTATCCTGTTCAATTGCTAATGCTGTTTCTCTGTTAATAGTCCTTGCTAATATTCTTAAAGTAACCGTAGTACCATACATAGCTACAAATCTTGGAAGCTGATTTTCTGGTCTCTCCAAACCATATCTATATTCATCCGATATTCCATATTTTAATATTGGAGTTCGTGTATCTCCAGAAGGTGGTGTAAAACTAAATTGATATATAATATGTGGATTACTATTGTCTCGGTTATTACCATGACCTGGATAAGGCTTAAATCTTGCAAAAGGGTTCATGGTAGGATGATGGCTAAAATCAGATCCCCTACCTGCAGAAAGCGGAGATAAAACTAGTCCAACTGTTCCTGTACCTCTTAAAATCCAGGGATTAATTGCCGGTGAAGGATTAAACAAAGGTATCACTTCGCCTGGTGGAGGAGCAGGAAACAAGGGTGGTTGATAGTAAGGAAGTGGTAATGCGCCTGCTTCGCTATAATTTCCAAACGGATTGCGCCCTGTATCAAATTCAACAAATCCTGCAGACGAAGTAGTTCCACTTGCATTAGAATTTGAACTATTATTCCCATGAAGAATTATAACAACTTCTGACAATGTTTTTGCATCATCATAATGGACACCATTAACAGTTGTATCGCCTAAAAGCCCCAATGGATCATTAATAATAACAGGATTATTGTATCCAAATACATATGGGCTGATATTATCTGTAGCCTCCGCAAGCGGATCAATCTGCATAAACCTACCTATCTGTGCATCATATCCTCTAAATTTAGCATCATACCAGTCCAATCCTGAACCATCACTGAATTCTTTATTCTGTAATTCATTACCACTGTTAAATCTATACTTGTTCTCGACTAAACCGTTCAGCGCCTTGGAGCTTATCCCCGCCATTGTCAATCCGAACGGATAATAATGCGTCTCTTCCAGTATAGGTCCATGCCGGTGTGTCACCTGGAAATTGTCAAAGAACACATTCATAGGGCTTTCGTTCGATAAATATACATAAAGATACCCATGGCTGTGCATCGCAATATCGGTATAGACCATCTGCTGCCTGGTATCGGCAGCCATGTCCACCTGCCTGGTGGCGCTGCTGCTCCTTACCATGTTGAACTGCTCGTCAAACAGTATCCAGTTCACATAGGCTTTGGGCCTGCCGCTATTGGTGTTGGGGTCATCACTCTTTAGCGCACCGCTGATATTGGGGTAAGAGCTGGTATTGAAGCTGGTGATATTCCTGCCGCCGATCGTATAGTGACCCGTGGGATCCATTGCCGTGGAGCTGCCGCCGCCGAATGCCGATATTAGCGAGGCTACCACATCCGCTACCACCGGGCTGCTGCTGTTGTCCTGACCTGCGGAGGAGTAGAATGCATCCACGCTGATGCTCACCCTGTCGCCCGACATCACCCGCAGCAGCGCATTGGGACCTATGCGCCGGGCAGCATCGCTGTAGTTGAGCTTTGACACTTTGTGATTGCCGGTGTCGCTGTCAAAGCCTGAAGGCTTGGCGGCTGCCGTGCTGCTGAGGTTGCCGTAATACCTTTCTTCTGCGGCTATGGCAGCATCTTCCATCGTGGCGGGAGGGTAACAGTCTGCCGCCTGGCTCATTACACGGCGAGTCCGGCAGCTAACGCACATGCTATGCGCCGGGACTACGCCCGGGAAGATGATAGGACACTCGGCGGCGAAGTAATGGCTAAAACCTTTGGCGTAACCGTGGATTTTTTAATCGGCGAAGGAGAAAATGCCTCTTACGATAAAGAAACAGTAGAACGCATCAGCGATATCCAAAAAATGGATGCCGATACAAAAAACGTCCTGTTCAACATCATTGATACCTACATCCAAAACTTTAAAACCAAACAGGCTTTCAGATAAAAGCAAAACCCCGATTATTTCGGGGTTTTTGCTTTTATCAGTTCTATTACCGCAAGCAATATACCTGCTACAACTCCTGCTATCAAAAATTGAAGAAAATAAAACTTCTCTAACCGTAGGCTTACCGTTTTATCTGTAAATATATTTTCCGTTGAATAAAAGAATAGTGGCAGAAAGAACAACAAGAATCCTATTGTTGAAAAAACTTTTGTAACTGTAGTATTAGAAAAATAAAAAAGTGCAAGCATAAGCAGAGAAAGAACGCCATTGACTATATACATTCCTATGTTGTCGCTTTTACCAAATAAAACTCCTATCGGTTGAGTTACAAAGCTATTTAAATACATTATTAGCAATTGTAAAACCGGCATAAAAGAACTCAAAACCAATATAGCAAAGGTAATGAGTGAGAATTTTATTTTTCTCATTGTCCTCTTGGATTTTGTTTTTCAAACTGCTTGTTCCAATCAGCAATCGGAATGATTGTTTCCTTACCATTTTTATCAGTAGAGTAAACTCCTGTAAAGTTCCCGTTCTTGTCTACCGCTATCCGAAGATTAATATCAAACTGTTTTTCTTTTTTATCTCCCTTTAAAGTCCAAAAAGGCCCTTTATCAGGTCCCGCTTTTGCCGCTCCAACGCCTAAGAACACTTTATTCTTTCCAGTTCCATCTACTACAAAAGCCTCTGAACTTGGGAAACCATCACCGGCTAAGTCGCCTGTTAAACTTAAAATAGAAGATCCGTCTTTGTTTTCTGCAACGCCGATATGTACATCCGTCCATACATCAATGTCGTGTGTTGGGCCACCCCAGTCAACACCAGGTATTAAAGCATCATTATCACCTGATAAGTGAGTATAAACTCTGTTGCCATAAGAAAAATCATCCTCAATTTTTGCATCTGAAAATGCTTTAGCTCCATATTTGGATTCAGACCAATTACCATATGCTTTACTACTTGAAGCCATTGTAGTGGTTTCATACGAAGTAATTTGTCTTATTCTTGAAGAATATCCTGCATACTGTGTAGAAAAACCTCTATTATAGCCATCGCCTTTCCACGCCTTCAACCCAAAGTAATCAAACGGGGCAAAACTCCTTACATGTATTTCAATAGGAAAAGCGCCATCAGCATCAAAATATAAAATAGGATTATTAAGAGAGAAGGCATAAGGCGAAGTTCCTACAAGCTTGGGATGATCTGCTAACGGGTCAATCCCATACCACCTGCCAATTTGTGGGTCATAAGTTCTCGCTCCGTAATCATACCAGTCCAGTCCGCTACCGTCAGAGAACTCCGCGTTGTTGAGCTCCTTGCCATTATACTTGTATTTATTCTCAAGCCTGCCTAATGCTTTGGAGCTTATCCCCGCCATAGTCAATCCGAACGGATAATAATGCGTCTCTTCCAGTATAGGTCCATGCCGGTGTGTCACCTGGAAATTGTCAAAGAACACATTCATAGGGCTTTCGTTCGATAAATATACATAAAGATACCCATGGCTGTGCATCGCAATATCGGTATAGACCATCTGCTGCCTGGTATCGGCAGCCATGTCCACCTGCCTGGTGGCGCTGCTGCTCCTTACCATGTTGAACTGCTCGTCAAACAGTATCCAGTTCACATAGGCTTTGGGCCTGCCGCTATTGGTGTTGGGGTCATCACTCTTTAGCGCACCGCTGATATTGGGGTAAGAGCTGGTATTGAAGCTGGTGATATTCCTGCCGCCGATCGTATAGTGACCCGTGGGATCCATTGCCGTGGAGCTGCCGCCGCCGAATGCCGATATTAGCGAGGCTACCACATCCGCTACCACCGGGCTGCTGCTGTTGTCCTGACCTGCGGAGGAGTAGAATGCATCCACGCTGATGCTCACCCTGTCGCCCGACATCACCCGCAGCAGCGCATTGGGACCTATGCGCCGGGCAGCATCGCTGTAGTTGAGCTTTGACACTTTGTGATTGCCGGTGTCGCTGTCAAAGCCTGAAGGCTTGGCGGCTGCCGTGCTGCTGAGGTTGCCGTAATACCTTTCTTCTGCGGCTATGGCAGCATCTTCCATCGTGGCGGGAGGGTAACAGTCTGCCGCCTGGCTCATTACACGGCGAGTCCGGCAGCTAACGCACATGCTATGCGCCGGGACTACGCCCGGGAAGATGATAGGACACTCGGCGGCGAAGTAAGAAAAAAGCTCTGCAAAATTGCAGAGCTTGGATATTACCTTTTTCTAATTCTTATCATTTGTCCTTGTGAAGTTTCTAAATCAAAAGTATAATTTTTGTTTTTTGATAAAGGTTCTAATCTTTTCCGATACTTCTTTTTATCTAAATTGTAAATTTTAAGAATAACAAATGACTGTTCAAACCAATTCTTTCCTATTTCGATTTCATAATTATACACTTCCTGTTTTCCTTTTGGTGAATATTGGTAATAATCGAACTGAAGAAACAAAGTTGTTTCTTGTTCTGAAAAAATTGTGTTATAATCTCCAAAGTTTAACGATAAATTGCCTGGATAATAACCTATATCTATTTTCTTCAAAACATTGGTGTTTTGCTTGACTATAATTACAGGTTTAGATAATGTTTTTGCAATTTCTTCATCTACACTAATTATAAAATCAAAACTTTTTCTATTTTCTTGAGCCATAGAAACCTGATAGATGAATAGGAACAAAATCCAAAAAAAAAACTTTTTCATAATTTCTATTTTAATATTTTTTCAATTGCCCTTCTTTCAAGTTGCACTTTAGGGGTAGAATTAGCATCGTAAATTACCGCTCCATTTGGTCTATTAGGTATGTTTAAAGTGCCGTTTGGATTTGTAGTAACATTATTTGCATTTATTGTTCCCAAAGGGCCAACTATAATATTTGTATTAAATTGCCTAAAGGTAGTTTGGTCTGTGCCTTGTCCTGTGGACGGAGTATTTGCAGATTGAGGATATATCATATTACCCACCTGTTGCACCGTTGTTGGGTGTGAGTGGATTGTCGCTTCTACATCTGCTGTTGTTGTTCCTGCTGGTAAATTAGGTAAACTACTTGGGGCTGTTTGAATATTATTAGTTATTGTTGGTAGTGGTCCCGTCTGTCCTTGCACTACGGTTCCATTATTCATAACAATAGATACTTCTTCTTTTAATCCTCCATTAGCAATTGTTCTATCTAAAACATTTAAACTTTCTTTTAATGTGGCATCGCTTGGCAAGGTTACTCCCGATTTAACATTATTCAAATCAATGTTACCCGTAGTTTTTGCTATTTGTTTGGCTTCTGTTTTATCAGTAACCACCATTTTAACCCCATTATTAGCCCCATCAGTTCCAATTTTTTTACCATCTGTATTGTAAAGGTCTGTTGGCGGAACAGCCATTCTACCGTCAGGGTCAATAAATCTTATTGGATTATCAAACGCATAATTATAGGGAGAGTGTCTTCTCA
>CAYWVB010000110.1:0-7337 GCA_964461595.1 uncultured Terrimonas sp.
ATTTAAGCGTAAGCGCTTTACTGGCTTCATAGCTGATGCCGGCGCTTCCTGAAATGTTGCTGAACGACCTGTTAAAGGCTTCGAACTTTGTTTCATTATCTTCGGTAAGCGCTTTTGAATGAACAGCTCTGCTGTCGTAACGTACTCCCCCGCTTATTGTAAACCTGTCAAAATTTTTCTGTACATAAATATAGCTGCCTATATCAAAAAGGTTGTATTCGGGTATCAGCACTTCCTCCGCTTTGTTTTTGTTACTTTGCTGCATGCCGTTTACGCCTATAGCTGTCTGCCAGCCGGACATTTGGGGAAGATGGTATTGAAGACTGTATGTAAATGTATTCAGATCAAAGAACAGGTCTGGATCATTAGGGGCAAGCACATTCCCGAATTCTTTTCTTTTGTTGTTCTGGTACCCGATATTCAGATCCAGCTTGCCATTGCCTGCATTAAACCTGTTGTCGGCAGCGATCTTGAAATGTCCGATATGCTGACGGGGAATGGCCGGATTGATTCCCTTGTAATCATCGCCGGAAGCAATTGCTGTGACTTCAGTGCCGTTTTCGTTCACTGCTTTTGTGAATTTACCGGTCAGCTCATCCCTGTCGCCTTCAATCAGTCCCGGCTCCTGGTTGTAGCTGCTCAGCAGGAGATGGCTATATCCCCAGCTGCCGTTATACCCGATATAGCCTCCAAAGTTCTTTTCCTTATATCTTGAATTAAATACTTTCCCGTCGTATTTATTCTTATAATCCCCGGCTCCTTTAAGAGAGCCGTAAAGGTTCCAATTGAAGCCGTTTTTGTTGCCGGCAATATTAGCGCCAAGTCCACGCATGCTGTTATTGGTCTGATAATTCCCAATGATATTGCCCTTTATGGTACCTTCCGGCACCGGCACATTGGTGAGGATGTTGATCACTCCTGCCATGGCATCGCTGCCGTATATAAGCGAAGCAGGTCCTTTCAGCACTTCTACTTTATTAACGCTGTATTCATCTATCTCTATGCCGTGCTCGTCGCCCCATTGCTGGCCTTCCTGGCGTATGCCATCGTTCAGCACTACCACGCGGTTGTAGCCTAACCCCCGTATCATGGGTTTTGAAATAGAAGGGCCGGTAGTGAGCTGGGATACGCCCGGTGTTTTGCTGATGGCATCAATAAGGTTGGTGGAGGTAGCCTGTGTCAATTCAGCTCTGTTTACTATTGTTACCGGAGTAGGCGTCCTTTTTAGTTTTGTAGCTGTAGACACTCCGGTAACGGTCACGCCTTCATTTTCAATGACCGATGGCGATAATGCAAAGTCTTTTTGCATATTTCCTTCAACCTTTATATGCGCTGTTATGCTTGTATACCCTATTGAAGAAACTTCTATGAGATAATACCCGGGTGCAATATTCTTAATGGTATATACTCCGTTGGCATCGCTGATAGCGCCTGTTTTTGCATCCGGGATATATATGGATGCGCCCTGTAATGCTTCCCCGCCCGCGGCATCGGTTATCTTTCCGCTTATGGAAACTTTTACTTCATAAGGCACACCTGGTTTTTCACCCGGCTTCGCATCAACGCCTGCTGAAATGAATATGGTGAATATGATGAATAAGAGAATGCTGTACGGTTTCAATGTTGGTGATTTAAGTATTAAGTAATGAACCTGTGAACAGATGCCGTTGAATGTGTTCATTCCGGCGACAGGGATGGTATCCTGACAGCAACAGAAAGATGGCTTTCCGTGCAACAGATGGGTAATAATATGTCACGCAGTATAAGAAGGGGGACCCCGCAGAAAAGTATGCTCAATATTTTCCCTCTCATTTTTAAGCGGCAAAATATGATGCACCCGGGAAATGGGCAGTACAGTATGTACAGCGGGCGCCGCAGGCGCCATATAAGTTTTTTCTACATGAATAGTGCATGCCCAGCAGTAATTGTTGCGGGTGCCTAAGTGAGATTTATGATGGCAAAAGCCGTCGCTGTTGTTTTGCCCGGCGCATTGGACCGAAGGTGAATGTGAATGAAAAAGCTCAAATGGGAACTGTGTTGCAGCGAAGCTCAGGAATAATGCCAGCGCCGTATAAAACCTGTATCGTATGATGAAATGCTGCACAGTAAATAATTGCCCCGATCAGTATTGAGGCAACGAAGATAAATTAAAATATGAAACAATGATGCAAAAATGAAACTTTCGCAATCAAAGCATATCATATTATTTCATGGATTGTACATTGATGTAAGGGCAGATACCTCCTTGGGTCGGTATGACAAACGACAGGATATATGCTGAACAATGGCACTAATGTTAAGCAGTTGTACCAATACTGAGCATCGAACCGCAGTCTGTCATACCGACCCAAGGAGGTATCTGCATCATAACATTCTTGCTGACAATAGCATCAAAACCCTTTCGCCATCCTGAAATGTCCGTAAGTTGCTTGGCATTGTGCCTGTTGCGGAGCTGAAGTAGCCTTCACCATCAGGAGCATAAGATTTGTAGCCTATTATTGTATTCCTGTTTTTGAAGCGAAAAATTGAAATGCACCAGTAACCGGTGTATGCCGAATTAACGAACCCTTAGTTTTGTATCTTATTAAAATTCATGTAGGTTTGCCAATCTTATAAAAGACAGTACTAATATGAATTTCAACAAGATTAACAACATTACCGGGTGGATTGTCTGTGTAATTGCTTGTGCCGTATATGTCCTGACTGCTGAAGCGAGGGGAAGCCTGTGGGATTGCGGAGAATTTGTGAGCAGTTGCTTTAAGCTACAGATCCCTCACCCCCCGGGAGCTCCTTTGTTTGTGATCATGGGGCGTATTTTTATAGTACTGTTTGGCGATAACCCTATGACGGCAGCAAAAGCTGTAAATGTAATGAGCGCATTAGGCAGCGGTTTTGCAATACTATTTCTTTTTTGGACCATCACTCATTTTGCCAGGAAGATATACCAGAAAAAAAGTCCTGAGCTCACAGGTGAGCAGGTATTTACCGTTATGGCTGCCGGATTAGTCGGGGCGCTTGCGTTTACCTTCAGCGATTCAATGTGGTACAGTGCCGTAGAAGGCGAAGTATACGGATCTTCTTCTTTTCTTACCGCGCTGGTGTTCTGGTTGATACTGAAATGGGAGCACAAAGCAGATGAGCCGGGCGCAGACCGGTGGATCATTTTATTATTCTATGTGATAGGCTTGTCTATAGGTATTCACCTGCTGAACCTGCTTACCATACCTGCAATAGTAATGGTATATTATTTCCGCAGGTATAAAGTCACCAACTGGGGTATATTCTGGGCATTCATAGTAGGTTGTGTGATCACCGGCTTTGTGCAGAAATTTGTTATCCAGTATACCATTACGGGCTCCGGTATATTTGACCGCTGGTTTGTGAACGGGTTGGGTCTGCCATTCTTCTCGGGGTTTACTACTTATTTTATATTACTGGCTATAGTTATTGTTATAGGCATCCGCAGGGCGGATAAGCTCATCAACAATTTTACAGGCTTTGCCATATGGCTTTCCGTATTTGTGTTTCTTTTCTCATTTCCCTTCATTACTTCTTTTTTCACTTTTATTTTGTTTGCGGCAGGCACAGCCCTGCTCGTATATGGAGCATATCATAATAAGAACAAAATACTTGATTTCCTGAAGCTGGGATTATGGTGTTTTGCATTTATGCTTATAGGGTATTCCACCTACCTTACCACAATGGTGCGTTCTGCCGCTAATCCTTCTGTGGATATGTACAACGTGGATAATCCCATGAGCCTTGTAGGTTACCTCGGCCGTGAGCAGTATGGTGATTTCCCGCTTATTTATGGTCAGACCTTTGCTGCAAATATCAAGTTTAACCCCGACGGAACACCTGTAGTAAAGGACAAAGGTTACCGCTGGCAGAAAGGAAAGGATAAGTATATTAATATAGGAAAGAACTTTGAGTATGAATATGAGCCTGAAGATATGATGTTCCTTCCCCGTATATGGGATGGAAGTAACGACCAGGGACATGCGAATTATTACAGGTCCTGGCTGGGACTGGGCAACGATGAAAAGCCCACCTATATGGATAATATCAAATGGGCATTTCAATACCAGATAGGGTGGATGTATCTCAGGTATTTTGGTTGGAACTTCGTGGGGAAACAAAATGATATCCAGGGAACAGGTAATGTGCGGGATGGCAATACCATTACGGGTATTTCATTTATTGATAACCTGTTTTTGGGCGATCAAAGTAAATTACCCGACAGCATCCGGAACAATAAAGCGCACAACACGCTTTTTGCGTTACCGTTAATATTAGGATTGATAGGTTTATTTTATCAATACAAACGGCATAACGGTGATTTCCTGGTAACCTTTCTCCTGTTCTTTTTCACGGGCTTTGCTATTGTATTTTATCTCAATGCTGCCGGTCCCCAGCCGCGTGAGCGGGATTATGTTTTTACCGGATCCTTCTACGCTTTTGCCATCTGGATAGGCATAGGGGTGATGATGGTAAAGGAATGGCTTGAAAAGGTGACCAGCGGAAAGCTTGCCGGCTTTGCCGCTGCCACAATATGCACGTTGGCCGTTCCGGTGATCATGGGGTTCCAGGAATGGGATGACCACGACAGGAGTAAAAAATTACTGGCTCCTGACCTTGCCAAAGATTACCTCGAAAGCTGTGCGCCCAATGCCATTCTCTTCACTTTTGGCGACAATGATACTTACCCGCTTTGGTATGCGCAGGAGGTGGAAGGAGTGCGCCCCGATATCAGGGTTATCAACTACAGCCTGCTGGGGATAGACTGGTATATCAATGAGCTGAGGTATAAGATCAACCAGAGCGATCCTGTTGCCCTGCTTTGGGGGCCTGACAAAACAGAAGGCGATAAGCGTAACGTGGTATATTTTGATGCCAAGCCGAATATCCCGCAAAACCAGTATGTATATCTCGACCAGGTACTTACCGATATCATCGGAAGCGACAACCCGGCTAATATGATCACCTATGGCGCAGATAATACCTTCAATACTTTCCCGGTGCGCAAATTTGCGGTACCTGTGGATACTGCGCTCGTCCGGGAAAACGGAACGGTAAACCCCGGGGATAAAATATTGCCTGAGCTGCGCTTTGATCTTTCACCCAATAAGAAGGCATTGATGAAGAATGATCTTGCTGTGCTTAATGTAATTGCCGCCAATAAATGGAAGCGCCCGATTTATTTCACCTCGCAGTTTAATGAGCTGGGATTTGGCCAGTACCTCCGTGCAGACGGTTTAAGCTACAGGCTTGTGCCGGTACAGCCAAAAGAAAATGATAACGTGAACGACGAGGTAGCATACGACAATATGATGAAGAAATTTGCTTTTGGCAATGCAGATGTCAAAGGTGTATATTTTGACGAGGAGAACAGGCGTCATTTGCTCACTATCCGCCAGGCTTATGCCTCTGCTGCAAGCAGCCTTGCGGATGATGGTAAGAAAGACAAGGCTAAACAACTGCTCGAAAAATGTGATAAGGGCATGGATCCCTCTAATATGCCTTATGCTATGGTAAGCCGTTTCAACCAGCATAATGTGGTGGGCGTATCCATGATGGATGCTGCCTATAAAGCGGATTACAAAGAGCTGGCCGACAAAATCGAAAGGGCGTTGAAGCGTGATATTGAGCAGCAGCTCAGCTATTATGCGTCGTTGGGTAATATGTCGGTGCAGGAACTGTTGCAGCACATGCAGAATCCTGACGGGCTGGCGTCAAAGCAGCGCACATTGTATTCGGAAATTGATCAGACTTTCCGGTTGCAGAATTATCTTAATTACGTAGAAGGAAAATATAAAGCGCCTGCTGTAAACCTTGAAACACCGGCTGTAATTAAAACAGACAGCCCCGGTGCAAAGACTGATTCTTCAAAGAAATAAAAGCGCATTATTGGTACTATGCTGGCAGGATTGCAGGATGTAACATTTGAATTTGGCGCCAGGACCATCGTACGTGATGCCACCTGGCATATACAACCCAATGAACGTATCGGGCTGATAGGGTATAATGGCACCGGGAAATCCACACTGCTCAAAGTGCTGGTGGGAGAATACTCACCGTCTTCCGGCAGCGTGGAGCGCGGGCGGGGTACTACTATCGGCTATCTTCACCAGGATCTCCTGAGCTTTGATACCAATGATTCTATATTGCAGGTAGCCCTAAGTGCATTTGATAAGATCCTGCTGCTCGAAAAAGAAATAGAAGCATTAGGAAAGCGCCTGGAGAAGGAACATGAGGATGAAGCGCTGCTGCATGAATATTCAGACAAGCTGCATGAGCTGGATACGCTTGGCGGGTATAATATTCACCACAAAACAGAAGAGGTATTGCAGGGACTTGGCTTTTCCAACAGTGATCTGCAGCGACCTTATAAAGAGTTCAGCGGAGGCTGGCGGATGCGTGTGCTGCTGGCTAAAATGATATTGCAGCAGCCCGACCTGTTATTGCTTGATGAGCCTACCAACCACCTTGATCTTCCTTCGATAGAATGGCTGGAAAAATACTTAGTGCATTACAAAGGCGCTGTAGTGATAGTGAGCCACGATAAATACTTTTTGAACCGCATGGTCACAAAAATTGTGGAGCTGTACCAGCAGCAATTGCATTTCTATAACGGTAATTTCGACTTTTATGAAACCGAAAAAGCCATGCGGACGGAACTGCAGCAACGGGCTTTCGAAAATCAGCAGGAGTATATACGACAGCAGGAAAGATTTATAGAGCGCTTCCGTGCAAAAGCTACCAAAGCGGCAGCGGCACAAAGCGCCATGAAGCGCCTGGATAAGCTGGAGCGTATTGAAGATGTTTCGCTGGACCGCCCTGAAATAAAGATCAATTTCCAACTGGATAAAATACCCGGCAAAATCATCTGTACGTTAAAGCATGTAACCAAAAAGTTTGGGGATCTTACCATAGTTGAAAATACAGGCGCGGAAATAAACCGTGGGGATAAGATCGCTTTGATCGGCGCTAACGGAAAGGGAAAGTCTACCTTACTACGCATTGTTGCCGGCACAGAACCGTTTAAAGGAGAAAGAATTTGGGGGCATAATGTAGAAGAAAGCTTTTATGCCCAGCACCAGCTGGAAGCATTGAATATACAGCAAACCATATTAGATGAAATGAAGCATTGCGGCAGCCAGAAAACCGAACAGGAGCTGCGCACGTTGCTGGGCTGTTTTTTATTCAGCGGTGATGATGTGGAGAAGAAGATAAAAGTACTGAGCGGGGGAGAAAAAGCAAGGGTGGCGCTGGCGAAAACAATGGTAAGCAAAGCTAATTTTTTAATACTCGATGAGCCTACCAACCACCTTGATCTG
>CAYWVB010000111.1:0-6888 GCA_964461595.1 uncultured Terrimonas sp.
GTTTAAATTTACTTTTTTATGAAAAATATTTACAGGCTGCTTTCAGTAGTCCTGTGGAGCTTGTGTGGTCTTATGGTGAGCGCAGAAAACATTGATACAAAAGGGATGCAGAAAAATGAGAACGGAGCATCACTGGTGCAGGTTTGGCAGCATTGCTTTGTGCCGGGTCATAGCTGCCGCTATATGTTTACTCTTATTCGCAGATTACTTTAAACACTAGTGTGTAAACACTAGCGTGCCTGCCAATATCCCTAACGCCACACCAGACTATAATACCAGCGCCAGATCAAATATACACGTTACAATGTTATCAGCAGCTAACGGGTAAGCATCTACAATATGCAGGACTAAAAATATTTTAAAAGAAAAAAAATCACTGTTGTCCGGCAAATATTAATAATCGTTTGAAATTCAGTTAATCGCCTCACCCCAGCCCTCTCCTCGCGGAGAGGGAGCAGAAACCTCTACAGCAAAGGCTTTCATTAATTTTAAATATTTTTATTCTGACAACAATAAAAAAAATTATTTGTAAACTTTGATCAGGAATTGCTTACCAAAAATGAAAGCCCTCCTTTACATAAAACATGAGCACAGCCCACCGTTAGCTCTTCGTATAAGCAGTAATACATTATTGTGTTATTTTTCAAAACAGGCATGGTATGAAACCAATATTATTTGTTTTTAAGCTTTGCTTCTTTCTGATTATTTCTTTATGTGTTATCAGTTGTAAAAAAAACAATACTATACCCGTTGACCGGCTAAATATTGTATTATACGATAAGCCTCTTTCCGTGATCCGGCAGTATATCCAGGGAAAGTGGCAGTTAATATATGGAAAAGGAGGTATCGCCACTACTACACAGTATTATTATAATAATTTTTGGGAGTTTAATGACGATAGTCTTAGAATTTTGGGTGATAATAATGTGCGTGTGGATACAGCTATACATTGGATATACAACTTAGGCACTTTCACTAATGGAGATTCCACTTATATCATGAATTTCCGCGACAAATTAGGATATATTTATGATTATGTCGTTGATCAAATTTATAATGATACATTGATATTGCATGAAGATGCTTCAGACGCATATTTCTATCATTTTATCAAATCAAATTAGCCAGTTTAAATTTACTTTTTTATGAAAAATATTTACAGGCTGCTTTCAGTAGTCCTGTTGTGCTTGTGCTGTTCTACAGTGAGCGCAGAAAACATTTGATACAAAGGGGATGCAGAAAAATGAGAACAGAGCATCACTGGAATTGCTTACCAAAAATGAGATTTAAGGCTGTGTCATACTTTTGATACGGCCTTTTTACTGAAAAGTCGCAATTCCTTTGCCCTTTGAAAAGTGATTTTTCCTTTTAATCTATTATACCGTAACTTGGTTAATTATCAAATCAATTGCTGTAATGAAAAAAAGTACGCTTTATTTCTGCATAGTGCTCTCTTTTATTGCCTTACAACAATGCGCTCCCAAAGGAGAGCAAAAGACAGATGAGAATATCACAGATGTTTCGCAGGCAGTAGCAAAACCAAGAACCATCTGGACCAAAGAAGAAGCCAATGCATGGTATGCAAAGCAACCCTGGCTGGTAGGCTGTGATTTTATTCCCAGCACTGCCATCAATCAACTGGAAATGTGGCAGGCTGAAACTTTTGATACGGCTACTATTGACCGTGAGCTGGGCTGGGCGGCATCTATCGGCATGAACACGGTGCGGGTATATTTGCATGATCTTTTATACCGGCAGGACTCCACAGGTTTTCTCAGCCGTATGGATACTTTTTTGCAGATAGCCGCCAGGCATCATATCAAATCTTTGTTTGTGCTGTTTGATTCCGTATGGGATCCTTATCCCAGGTTAGGGAAGCAGAGAGCTCCCCAACCGCATGTGCATAATTCCGGCTGGGTGCAGAATCCCGGTAAGGACGCGCTGCTCGACAGCACACAATACCCCCGGCTGGAGCAGTATACAAAAGGCGTGGTGGCAAAGTTTGCTACGGATGACCGTGTTTTGGGATGGGATGTATGGAATGAGCCCGATAATATGAACAATGAATATTACAGGAAGATGGAACCTGCCAACAAGCCGCAGATCGTAGAGATGCTGCTGAAGAGAGTTTTTGAATGGGCCAGATCGGTGAACCCGCAGCAGCCGCTGACCTCAGGATTGTGGGACGGCGACTGGTCGTCGCCTTCAACAATGAAGCCCATTGAAACAATGATGGTGGAGCAGTCGGATGTCATCTCTTTTCACAACTACGAGGATACGGCATCTTTCGAAAAAGATATCAAAGACCTGCAGCGGTATGGCAAACCCCTCCTGTGTACAGAATATATGGCGAGAGGGAATAACAGCACTTTCAAAGGTTCGCTGCCCATCGCCAAAAAGTATAATGTGGCTGCTTACAACTGGGGGCTTGTTGACGGGAAATCGCAGACCATCTATCCCTGGGATAGCTGGAAGAAGCAATATACTACTGAACCTGAAGTATGGTTTCACGATATATTCAGAAAAAACGGTACGCCTTATATCAAAGCGGAAACAGATCTGATAAAACAGCTTACCGGGAGATAAAACAGATAATAATTTAAATTTTATAGCTGCTTACTTTAATTGAAGCGACTAATTCAATTACAATGAAAAGAAGAAACTTTATTTCAAAGAACCTCCTGCCTGCAGCTTTTTTGCCCGGCGCCATAGCTTCGGCAGATCCGCTCAGGAATAAAGATCAGCAAGATGAGGCCGGTATTAATGCTAATGGTGCGACTCCTTCAGGATCATATCCCGAGCCTGAAGACCTCGTAATTGAAAAGCTATCGGAAGGACAGCCGCACAGGAACAAAGTGCTTGCTGTTGTACAACCGCACTGTGATGATATCGCAATTTTTGCCGCCGGTACGGTGGCTAAATTAATTTATGAGGGATATACAGGATACCTGATCCGGACATCAAACGATGATGCGGCAGGAGAAGGAGCAAGCATGGGTGAAAGAGTGCTCAACAATGAAAAGGATAATGATGCGGTAGTAAAGCTCTTAGGGCTTAAAAAATCTTATACGCTGAGCTACAGCAATCACCGGATGGATCAATTTAATATACAGGACCTTAAGGGCAGATTGATTTTTCTTTTCAGAATGCTGAAAGTGGACACTGTTGTCAGCTATGATCCCTGGGGACATTACGAAGAAAACCCAGATCATTATGTTACGGCAAAGGCTGTGGAAGCTGCCAGGTGGATGGCTGGTATGAGCACGGATTACCCGGAACAATTAGAAGTAGTAAAGCCTCATACTGTCAAAGAGAGGTATTATTTCGCAAGAGGGCCACAATTGGTGAACAGGATTGTTGATATCAGTAAGTTTATTGATAAGAAAGTTATGCTGAACCTAAACCTTAAAAATCAGGGTTTGGGTGCTGGAAATAACGGGGCTGCGCTTAGAGCGAAATTAGCAGAAAAGGGTATGAAGCTGCCCATCCTGGGAAATGATGATGATACGGCAAATTTTAATTATATCAAGGAGTTTGCTTTGGATATTGATTCGGAAAATTTAAGAGGCGTTCCCTCCGACCGGAAAACGGGAGAAAAGTATGGTCTTGCCTGGGCGGAAAAATTTCATTATATAGGTGAAGCCTCTTCGAAGATAGATGAATATATAAAGAAGAATGCTGTTCCGAAATAAAAGAGAACTGCAATGAAAATGAGGTTTGCTTCTGGTATATGCTTGCTGATGATCGCCTGCTTTGAAAAAAATGCAGTCTTTTTTGCCTGCAATGCAGCCTGAACTTTAGCCATACCGTAAAAGCGGGTTATTTCATTTTGCTCATTTGTTCTTTTTCTATCCTGAGGGCAAGCGCCGTATTTAAACTTCGCTTTCCATTTGTAATAGCATTAAAAGTTTGTGGATGCTCGGAAAGAGATAATGCAAAAGGACGCTTTTTGATAGAGCACTTTTTTAATTCCCCGTCGAGTATAATACCAGGATGAATGCCCTTATATTTTTCAAACTGCTTATTTATCCGGCATCACCTGTAGCAAGGTATCCATCAAATTACCAATACTTGCACCGGTTGGGAGTAGGGAAAAATCTTGTCAATGATTGACCGGAAAACAGAATTGAACAACGCTGTTCTGCATCTACCCGTCAAACAAAAGCAATATCTTTTACAAACAATATTTACATAAGAATCGCACTATCAAACAATGCAAATTTAAAATTTATTTTGAATTTTGCATGGTTGTAAGATCTGTTTTATTAAATGATGCCGAATGGTTTTTGACAAGCCAGAAAGATAAACTCATATGTATAGATGAAATTCAGCGAAAGCCCGATTTGTTTCCGCTAATGAGAAGCCTGGTAGATGAATGGAACCGGCCAGGCTGTTTCGTAGTGCTGGGTTCGGCATCGCGTGACTTGCTGATGCAAAGTTCTGAATCGCTCGCCGGGCGGATAATGTATAAGCAACTAACTCCATTTCTATGGTCGGAACTAAAGGATAAAGATGTAGAAAAATATTTTGAAAGAGGCGGCTTTCCCCGAAGTGTATTGGCGGCAGACAACAAAACTTCCTATGACTGGCGAACCAGTTTTATTTCTACTTTTTTGGAACGCGACCTCTTGCAGTGGCTCAATTTTACGCCTGCCACCATGAGGCGTTTGTGGCAAATGCTGGCACACGCAAACGGTCAAACGGTCAATTATTCAAATCTTGGCAACTCGCTGGGAGTAAGCAATCAAACGGTAAAAAACTATATTGACCTGTTGAAAAGCACCTATATGGTGGATGTAGTGGAACCCTATATTTCCAATTTGGGTAAACGTTTGGTGAAAGCTCCCAAAGTGTATATTTCAGATTCCGGTATTGTAGCAGCACTGCTCGGCTTACGGTCTTTTGAAGAAATGTCGGGGCATCCGGCGTTTGGAGCTGTGTGGGAAACAATTGTACTTGCTAATTTGCGCGGCATTTTTCCTGATGCCGAAATTTTTTATTATCGCACTGCGGGGGGAGCCGAAATTGATTTTGTGTTACAACTCAACCGTCAAATAATAGCTATTGAATGCAAAGCATCCTATTCACCAACACTCTCCAAAGGCAATCATATTGCCATTAGCGACATTGCACCCAAACACAGCTTTGTGGTAACGCCTTCGCCCGATGACTGGGCAATGAGTAAGGGTATTGATGTGGTATCGCTTGCCGGTTTAATGAAAGGCACGAAAGATATTATTTAAGCCCACGGCAAAATAACTTTGTCCAAGAGCTACTACTTCTTTAGAGGGATCGGCATTTTGTACAATTAAGTAGCAGGCGTAGCGGGAGAGTTTATAGCTTGTATAGGTTTGCTTTGCTCCCTGACCGGCAATTAACACCTCGTTGGCTTCAACGATGTGTTCCGGATGGTTGTGACCGCTGTTTTTGCAGGCTTCAATAGCTTTTTCTATTACGCCTGAAAAATTTCTAAAATTGGTATAATCAAGTGTTTTAGCAAGTTGCCTTGCCATCCAAAATTCATTACCGTTTTCATCTGTCTGTTTAATTTGTTCAAACACAGATAATCCTTGTTGTGATAAGTCTTTTTTCATTGGTTAATAAGTCTTTTAAATGATGTCATGATGTTGAGGACTGCTATCCATTTGATTGTAGATTAGCAAAACAAAAATACTAAATTATTTAGCTTGTTGATAACTTTCTGCATTTACAAAAGAAGATTACCAGGAATGTTACCATTTTGGAAACTGCACTACTGTTGACCCCGGAGCTAAAATGAACAAGCTCCTAATTGAATTGGGTTAGAGGCTTGCTCATTTCAAAAAATATTTAATACGACTACTTCAAGGTTTTAAACATCTGCTCTATACATTTTTTCTTTTGCTCCAAATTGGGATGTACATACAAATTTAAGGTTGTACTGATATTGGAATGTCCCAGGATAACACTCACGGTTTTATAATCGCATTTGCTTTCTATACACCTTGTAGCAAAGGAGTGACGCAAGCCATGAAACTTTAATTGTGGCATATCCAATGCCTGCATAAATTTTTTGTAATAGCTCCTGTATGTCCTTGGTTCGGTAGGTTTGGCATCATTGGTCAACACAAAAAAATTAGGGTTCATTATTTTTTTTATGGGTTTCAGCATTTTTAATAAGTCCCGGCTCATAGGGATTTCACGGATGGAGTTTTTTGTTTTGGGCGTATCAAGTATCAATTCTGTTTTGCGGATGCCTGCATCAATCATATAAATGCGTTGTATAGTGCGGCGGATATGGATGATGCCGTTTTCAATATCAATATCTTCCCAGGTGAGGGCGCATATTTCGCCTATCCGCATGCCGGCGCTGAGACAGATATATATCCCCAGGTTGCGAAAGGTAAAATGCTCCTGCACATAGTTCATTAGTTTTTTCTGGTGGGTGCGGCTTAATACTTCAATGTTTGCCTTTTTATGCTCTGTGGGAAACTGGATATCAAATTGCCGGTGTTCCAGCCATTTGTGCTTAACGCCGAATTTCAGCACCATTTTCAGTACAATTAAAATGTCTTTGACGGATTTCCGGCTAAGTCCCTCTTTTAATTTTTGGAAGACGAAAGCCTGTAGTTCCGGTTCTTCCACATGGTATTTGCAGCCGAATACAGGCAACAGGTGGTTTTCAATCAAAAGCATGTAAGCCGAAAAAGTTGATTTTTTTACATACTGCTTTTTGTCTGCTTTCCAGGTTGAGATAATTTCTGCAATTGTTTTTTGTTCAGTCATGATTTTTGTTTTGAATGAATGATTAAGCTGAACAAGTTAGGAGGATTAAGGATTTATCAGGTGAAAGTTCAATATGGACTAAGGTTCCAAATTTGAGATTTAAGGGATTTGAGGGGGAGTGGG
>CAYWVB010000112.1:0-6704 GCA_964461595.1 uncultured Terrimonas sp.
GCATCAAAATGGGGATGGTAATTATTACCCGTTCGGATTGACTATGGCGGGGATATCATCGAAGGCATTGAATAATGCACCTGTTAACAAAAGGAAATATAATGGTAAGGAGTTACAGTCTAATGAGTTCAGCGACGGAAGCGGCTTAGATTGGCTGGATTATGGAGCGAGGATGTACGATGCGCAAATAGGGAGATGGCACACACCTGATCCATTGCGGGAAGATGAATATGATAGAGAAATAAACAATGCCTTTCAACAGGAATTTGGATTTGGTTTTTCAGATAAAGATTTACCAGAGGAACAAGCAGGTGAATTGGCTGAAATAAGGAAATATGCAAATCGAATTGCGTCATTTTTTACTCCCAAAAATGTAATTGATCCGGAAAGTTCGGCAGTTCACTATAATGAAAGTCCTTACGTTTACGTATTAAACAACCCCCTAAAATATAGAGATTTGATGGGTCTTGATACTACAATCAATGGAGTTAATTTGACTGACAATGAGTGGGCAAGCAATGTAACAATAACTGCTACAAGAAACCAAAATAATAGTAGCTTTCCTCCACATTGGTTAGGCCCTGCTCTTGTTTTATCGGGACAAAGGCTTACGTTTCTAAAACCATTTGGTGCATTAGGCTCTCAACCGGGATCTTCAATAGCATCTGTTGTATTAGATAAATTAATACCAATCACCTCTCCCATAAGATTACCAGCACCTGTACTTGCTAAATCTGGAGTTAAAATAGCATATACAAAAGCTGTTGGCAAATTTTTAGGAAGATGGGCGCCATGGATAGGGATAGCCCTTACAATTGGAGATATTAATCAGACGGCAGTAGAATATACTATGCAAAACGCTTCGTCTGATAGTGAACGAGAAACTTTACTAATGTCATATGGCCTTGGGCTGTGATGTATGAATAAATATGGAAGATAAGTCACTGAAAGATATAATTAAGTTAATTGAGGCAAAAATGGGTAGGTATAATATACCCATTGTAAGAGAAACATGTCTTGAAAAGGATTTAGGAATGAGTGGTGATGATGCGATGGAATTTATTATTTCCTTTGGGAAAAAGTTCAATGTTGATGTATCGCAGTTCATGGCAGCAGATTATTTTGCAGGTGAAGGAATAGATATATTGGGTTCAATACTTGGAGCAATTACAGGAAGGAAACAAAATAAGCATATTAAAAAAGAACTAACAGTTCATCATTTAGAAAAGGCAATTATAGCAGGTAGATTAGATGAAGAAGTAATAAACAGTTAAATAAACAAATAAGCCCGGCAGTCTACAGCGCCGGGCTTTTGTATTTTTACGAAGCGAGCGCTTTTTTAGCTTTAGTATTTTGTATGATGTTGTCAATTACAAAATAGAGTTTATCCTTACTTCGCCGCCGAGTGTCCTATCATCTTCCCTGGCGTAGTCCCGGCGCATAGCATGTGCGTTAGCTGCCGGACTCGCCGTGTAATGAGCCAGGCGGCAGGCTGTTACCCTCCCGCCACGATAGAAGATGCTGCTTTTATCCAACCTGTTCATCCTGCCAAAGCAACCTTAAATACAGGAGTTGCAGCATATGGTCTTTGGGTTGATCCAGCAGTCGGCATAATCTATTTTGGGATGGAGGCTCTTTATCCTGATGGTATTAAAGGTGCTGTAAAGGATCAGGGTAAAACTTTATCTAACTTGAGTGAGCATTGTGGCTGTGATGCTTCTGCTTATTTTTATTAAGGAATAAAAATATGACTATTAGAAAATTATATTCATACATATTTTACAAGTTGTATAAGTTTTCTGAAGCCGCACCTTCCAAATGGTGGAGTGATTGGAAAGCCACTATTGCGTTGCTTACACTAGAATTATGGCTTGTTATATCTGCCTTTGTTTATTATACTATAGTTGCCCAGAAAGGGCTACCGGGCGATGATACTATTGTTTTAGCTGGAAGTGCAGTTATTGGTATTTTGGTTTTAATAAAATATTTAATATTCTATCGTCATGATCGTTGGAGGACTTATGTATTAGAGTTTGATAAATGGTCAAAGAAGCAAAATAAGACGGGAACAATCCTTGTTTGTTTACTGGTCTTTTTCATTATCGGCAATTTGATATTTTCATTCTATTTACTAAGTCAGAACAATTAAGAGTGTAGTAATAAAATAAGCCCGGCGCACAACGCCGGGCTTTTATATTTTACGAAGCGAGTGCTTTTTTAGCTTTCGTGTTTTGTATGATGTTGTCAATTACAAAATAGAGTTTATCCTTACTTCGCCGCCGAGTGTCCTATCATCTTCCCTGGCGTAGTCCCGGCGCATAGCATGTGCGTTAGCTGCCGGACTCGCCGTGTAATGAGCCAGGCGGCAGACTGTTACCCTCCCGCCACGATGGAAGATGCTGCCATAGCCGCAGAAGAAAGGTATTACGGCAACCTCAGCAGCACGGCAGCCGCCAAGCCTTCAGGCTTTGACAGCGACACCGGCAATCACAAAGTGTCAAAGCTCAACTACAGCGATGCTGCCCGGCGCATAGGTCCCAATGCGCTGCTGCGGGTGATGTCGGGCGACAGGGTGAGCATCAGCGTGGATGCGTTCTACTCCTCCGCAGGTCAGGACAACAGCAATTCTTCCTGGACTTCTGAAAAAATTGAAGAACCTGGCTATTTAATACGGACAGACGGTATACTAATGCCACACCTGCAGCAATCCCTGTTCGTTACATGCGATTCAACAAGACCTCACAACTCACAAGAACATTATAAGCATACCAAAATTTCTATTAAACAATAGTTTCACTTTAGGGCAACAATGTTTATCTTTGCACAGTTGACAAAAAACATCAGTACCGAAAGGTCATTACTTACAAACATTACTTTGAAGATTTCTTCGTGAAACAGCGACAGAAGGTAAAAGACAAAATCATTTGGACTCTTGATTTGGTTGAAGAAATAGAAAGAGTTCCCGAAACCTACCTTCAACACATGCAAGATGGTTTGTTTGAGATTAGGGTAAAATTGGGGACGGAAAATTTTCGGATATTTTGCTTTTTTGACCAGGACGAACTGGTTGTCTTAGCAAACGGATTTCAAAAGAAAACACAGAAAACACCCAGACAAGAAATTGAAAAAGCACTTAAAATAAAGAAAGAATATGAAGACGAAAAGAAATAACATCATGACACTTGGACAATTCAAGGATAAGCATTACGGAGTTCGCGGAACAAAAAAACGTGAACATCTGGAAGCAGGTTACGAGAATTTTAAAATCGGAGCGTTGATACAAGAAGCTCGACTTGAAAAGGGTATGACACAGGAGCAACTTGCAGAAAAAGTGGGTATCACAAAATCTTACATTTCAAAGATTGAGAATGATATAAAGGAAGCGAGAATCTCAACTCTTCAAAAAATTGTTGAAGCTGGTTTCGGTGGACAGTTACAATTATCAATCAAACTTTGACACAAACCAACGAAAGACTGAACCGCATGTAACAGCAGGTTTGGCAATAGGCTGGCTGACGGAATAACAATAGGCTGTAGTTTTTCAATCGGCTGACATTCCGGCTGAAAGTTCATTGAATACCAGCCCATCGCCAGGCATTAAACGTTGGCAGAAATACCTAGTCAACACCTCCAATTTGTAGACAAAGAATACAGATTTCCCATTTTGGTAACTTTTTAGTACCTTTGACAAAACAGTAAAGTTGAGGGTAATAGCAAAAAAGATACTTAGAGAATTTTGGGAAAAGCATACTGACTGTGAACAGCAATTGAAAGCATGGTTTCAAGAAGCCTCAAAAGCCGAGTGGGCTAATCCAAATGAAATAAAAGCTGAGTATCCGAGTGCAAGTATTGTGGGAAACGACAGAGTTGTTTTCAATATAAAAGGGAATACTTATCGACTTATTGTGAAAATAAATTTTGATTATCGAATGGTTTGGGTTCGGTTTATCGGGACACATGCCGAATATGATAAAATAAACGCAAAAGCAATTTGACATGAACATCAAGCCTATAAAGACAAAGAAGGATTACGAGCAAGCCATGCTTCGGCTCGAAAATCTGTTTGACGCAAAAAAAGGAACGCCCAAAGGCGACGAATTAGAGATATTGAGTTTACTAATTGAAAAATATGAAGACGAAAAATTTCCGATTAACTTGCCTGACCCCATTGAAGCTATAAAGTTCCGTATGGAGCAATCTGGTTTGACCCAAACCGACTTAGCAGACCTTATAGGACAAAAAAGCAGAGCGAGTGAAATTCTAAGTCGAAAACGAAAGCTGTCATTAGATATGATTAGACAATTGCATAAAAAGTGGCACATCCCGACAGAAGTTTTAGTACAAGCTTACTAATGAAATGCACTACTGCCAACACGAACTGTGCAAGTTGGGCAGACCGAATAACAATGAGTATCTGTAATTCTATTTAGCTTTAGTTTGGGCTGGACATTCGTTACTGAACTTCAACAATATATTTTCAATCAGCAGCGGTTACGGGCTGACGGAATGCTAATTCCCAACCTGCACAAAGCCCTGTTCGTCGTAAGCGGTCATGCCAAAACGACCCTCATCCACAAAATTAAAATAGACCAGACAGTCAACCGAAATAAAAAAAACATTTTGACAAAGTTAGCTAATTAGCTAACTTCGCTTCGTGGGACAAAACTTCATTCGACACATCTTTTACTATAAACATTATTATCTGGACTTTATCGAACGCCAGACGAAAGATGTTTTCAAAAGAAGTTCAACTGGACGCTAGAGCTAATTGCTACACTTGACCGGATTCCTGTAAAGTATTTTCAACACATGGAGGGGACAGAGGGACTTTATGAAATTCGTGTTGAAGTCGGCAGTAATATATTCAGAGCCTTTGCTTTTTTTGACGAGGGACAGTTAATTGTGGTGGCAAACGCCTTTCAGAAGAAAACGCAGAAGACACCAAAAAACGAACTTGAATTAGGGAAAAAAATTAAAAAGGAGTATTTCAATGAAAAATACAAAAAATAAAAACCTGACATCTTTTGCCGACCATCTCGACAAACAATATGGCAAACGTGGGACTGCAAAACGGGAGGCCTACGAACAAGAGTTTGAGGCTTTCAAACTTGGGGTACTAATCCAGGAAATGAGAGAAAAACAAAATTTGACACAAGAACAACTTGCTGAAAAGTGTGGTACGACAAAATCGTACATCTCAAGAATTGAAAACAACGCAAGTGATATTCGACTTTCCACCCTCATGCGTATTGTGAGAGACGGTCTTGGCGGACACTTAAAATTATCATTATCTCGTTAACGACAAGGCACGAAGCGCTTACATTGTATTTGCAAAAGCACAGCTGTACGTTCAATGAATTCCCTGCCTTCGCAAATACTCAAACGTTACATGCAATTTTACAGTCATGCCCTTGTAGACATAGATTCTATGACAACTTAATTCCTAATCAGGATAATTTAAAGTTCCCTGTTCAATAGCGTTATTGCTGTACAAGCGAGCGTGGCAAGCAAAGCTTAATAGCAGCACTGCAGCTAAGTACAATGGCAATACCATCACCTACGGCAGCGCTATCGCTAGTGATACCGCTAATCCTGACACCCTTAGTTCCTCGCGGCGCCGGATGCATATACAAGGCTGGAAAAAGAGATTATCCGGAGAAAGAAAAGGAGTTCGTATTTTTGGTATATCACATACATTTAAATGATGATTAAACCATATTATTATGAAACGTTCAGCAACCGCCGTATGGAATGGCACAGGCAAAGAGGGCAACGGTGTGGTAAGCACACAAAGCAATGTGCTCAGCCAAACACAGTATTCCTATAAATCGCGCTTTGAAAATGGTACAGGTACCAATCCCGAAGAGCTGATCGCAGCCGCTCATGCCGGATGCTTTAGCATGAAGCTGGCATTTGTGCTAAATGAAGGCGGATTTACCGCAGATGAGATCAATACCAACTGTACGATTACGCTGGAGGGCACGGGCATTACCTCTTCACACCTTGTGCTAAAAGCAAAAGTACCGGGCATTGATAAGGCAAAGTTTGATGCTGCTGCGGCTGATGCCAAAGCCAATTGTCCTGTCAGCAAATTGCTGAATACCAATATTACGCTGGAAGCAACATTGCTGTAGAAAATACATTTGCCAGATTTTCGGGTGCAGCCCCGGCGCATAGCCAGACATGTTGGCCGCCGGACTCTCCGTATATCGGTAAAAAAGGAGTGCTGCACAAACATTACTTCTTTTGAGAGAATCACTTGTGCAAGTTTCCGAAACCCGCTTTGTAGTACGTATCTGTGGTTACTTCTATGCCTCCTTAACGTTTAACCCCTTTATCCATTTATGACTTCTTTGGATAAAATGAACAGTTAATATTACCAGCGCGACCAGAAAACCTTTACTGTGGTTACCTCCAAACGCCGTAGAATAAAACGTTCCCAGAAGAAAGGCCAGCCCAATCAATCTCACTCCTTCCATCTCAGGAGTTATTTTGCTTAGATATCTTTTGCTCAAAAATCTGTTGATGGAGAAAAAGACAACAATAAATACAATAATCATTGTTAATTCAATCAGGCTCATATCAAATAGTCACACTAAGATAACTAATTTATATAATATTTAAAGGTTTTCTTCAGACATTTACCTGTTTTCAAAAAACCGGTGCATAAACAGCAACTGGTATTGGACCGCATTCGTCCAGTA
>CAYWVB010000113.1:0-6379 GCA_964461595.1 uncultured Terrimonas sp.
GAGCGTGCTTCCCTGTCCCTCCTGGTGCGTAAGGGCAAAGTGTGGTAGGAATAACAGGTTGTGTGACGGCGAAGCCGCTCTGTTTTTTAGAAGAGTTGATTTCAAATTTTAATAAACGTGTGTTATGGAAATGTGCAGCAGGAAAACAAAAGGAAATAACCGCAAAAAGGTTATCATGATCTGTGTCGCTCTGGCACTATTGGCCATCCACTATGGGGCATTCGCCCAGGATGGCATTCAGGGTATCAATGAAGCCAATACTAAAGTACGCAGCTACTTCTCCGCAGGAACCAACCTTATGTATGCGGTGGGTGCATTGCTGGGTTTGATTGGCGCAGTTAAAGTTTACCAGAAATGGAATGCGGGTGATCAGGATACTGGAAAAGTTGCCGCCGCCTGGTTTGGTAGCTGCATTTTTCTGGTGGTGGTTGCAACCGTTATTCAATCCTTCTTCGGTGTTTAAAAATCAGGAAGTATGCAAAGTGTGCTAACAGAAAAGTTGTGGGCGTATATCGTCCACAACAATCCTGATCTCATGATCAGCTTGCAGGAAGACTACTCAGTCACCAGGTATCTGGAAGAAAAGGTGAACGCTGTATTGCCGATGGTTGAGCAGCTTCTTGGCGAAGGAAGACCACCCTACATCATCGAAGAACTATGCCTCAATGCAATGACAGAAGAATTGCAGCCATCTCGCTATCAGTATATACGCTCGGTTATAGAAGAAGAATTTAATGGGGACTACGAGCGGATGAAGGAAAACGGAACACTCACCTACGAAGTCGTAAATCTCATCGAAACATGCAAAGGCATCTTTAGTGATTTTGATTTTAACAGTGAAAATGAAACAAACAGGCATTTGAGATATGCCATCATTGGGCAGGTACATGATTACCTGGCCTGAGCCAAAAGAAAAGTGAAGAAAGAAAATGTGTGATTATGGCTTACAATGTTTCCCAAAAGCTGAATGATAACCTTCGTGCTATCCGTACAGCGTTGGATTATCAGAACGGTCGTCCGCTTACTGCGGAAGATGTCGCCAGCCTGAAAAAATATGCAGGTTTTGGCGGCATCAAGGCCGTTTTATATCCTTATGGATCACTGGAAGATTGGCAGGCTAATGGTGCTACAAAAGAGGATTTGAAGCATCACGCGGAAATGATGCAAATACACGACCTGCTCAAAGAAAACTACCCGGAAACAGCTTACAAGGAAATCATTGCTTCATTACGTAATAGTGTTCTCACCGCATTTTATACACCGGAAGTAGTACCCCAAACCCTGTACAGCGTACTCTCAGCACAGGGCATTCAGCCTAAAAGATTGTATGAGCCTTCAGCCGGTTCAGGTGTGTTCATCAGCGAAGCGGTTACATCATTCCCTCAACTGGAACAGATTACCGCAGTGGAAAAGGACAGGTTAACCGGATTAGTGCTTTCAGCCATCAACAGTACGCTTCCTGTAAAAACAGCGACGCATATTACAGGCTTTGAAGAAGCACCTGTAAAAGATAATGGCACTTATGACCTGGTAGTGAGCAATATTCCTTTTGGGAATTTCTCGGTATATGATGAAGCCTTTCCCAATAAAGAAATATCGGGTAAAATACACAATTACTTTTTCGCCAAAGGTCTGGACAAACTGGTTGAAGGTGGGTTGATGGCTTTCATTACAACAGATGCTTTCCTGAACAGTCCATCTAATCATACAGCAAGAGAATATCTTTTTCAGCGGGCAGATTTTGTGGGCCTTGCGGTGATGCCTGATAATCTTATGAAAGATACCGGCAATACCGAAGCGCCGAACCATTTGTTGATTGTTCAAAAGAATACGGGAAAGGAAAAGATAAGCTGGGAAGAAGATTGGCTGAATGAAGTAAGGGAAAGAGAAAATGAATTTGGTCGCTTTCCCTATAACTATTTTATCTCTACTCACGATCATGATGTGGTCATGGGCAATGTGCGTAAGCCAGGCAAAAACCAATATGGCAGAGCTACAGAAGTAATTTGGCAGGATGGCGACATCAACCAGATCCGGGAAAGCCTTCATGCCAGTCTGATCAATCAATTTCAAAATCGCTTTAACACTGAATTATATCAGAAGACACAAACGGTACTATTACCCGTTCCTGAAAATGAGGGTAAAAAACTCACTTACCTGCCGATGCCGGAAAACACAACGGAAAGCACTTCGGTACAATTAGGACTGTTTGATACAGCTCCGGCAGAGCAGATCAACCGGGCAATGGCATATATCAATCCGCTTGATGAAACGGTTGTGCAAAAAGCATCGGCACGTATCATCGGCACGATACGCACCACCGATAAGCCCAGTCATGAGAATGTTGTATTGCTTACAGCAAAGCAGCACAAAAGCAATCGGTTTTTATATAAGCTGTATTCTAATGTCAAAGAAGTAGATCATCTGTCCGCAAACTGGATGGATGCTCGTTTATTGGGTCATGAGCTAACGGGTATTTCCAATTATCTTAAACAATTTGACCATAGTTTCAGGTACGAGGGCGACCAGACACTGGAAGGCTTTTTCCGGTTTGAACAAAAAGTTCCGCTTCCATTTATCGGGCTAAAGCCTTACTACCAGGAAGGAACGCTGGTGGTACACATGGGCAGTGTCGGCACAATTGGCAACCCCGATCCTGAATACAAGCAGGCCGTGTTCCAGCCCCTGGGTCTTCAGGGAAATATTCATTTCTATGAAAACTATGCGGCACTTCGTGACGCTTATCTCGAATTAGCAGCCAAAGAAGTATCAGGGGAAACAATCAACAATGCAGACAGGGATCAGCTCAACAGCAAGTACGAACATTTTGTTGTTGAATATGGTCTTTTGAACAACCCTGATAACCGCAGGCGTATTCTGGAAGATACCGCATTCGGAGTTATTGCATTGTCCTCGCTCGAACGCAGAGAGGGAGAACGGTTTGTTAAAGCAGATATATTAACTCATTCCATTCATCAGGTTAAGGAGCGGTTTATAACCGATGATCCCATTGAAGCCCTTGCTCATAGCCTCAACGATACTGGAAAGGTAGATACAGGCTTCATCAGTGCAGCAATGGGGTTAGATGAAAACGAAGTCATCAATCGCCTCGGTAATCATGTGTACATGAATCCTGCCAGCAATGAGTGGGAAACAGCAGACCAGTATTTGAGCGGTAATGTAGTTGAAAAGCTGCGGCAGGCACAACACCTGTACGGTCAGTTCCCGGATAACCTGCACTATAAAAGAAGTGCGGAAGCCATCGCAAAGGTGCAGCCGGAGCGTATTCCGTTTGAATTACTGGATTTCAATTTAGGAGAACGCTGGATACCTAATTCATACTACGAGCGATTTGCTACATCGCTATTCGAGCTGGACACTACCATCAATTATTTTCCGTCGCTGGATGCCTTCAAGGTAAACACAGGAATGAATATCAAAGTATCGAGAGAGTTCGCTGTTACACCGAAAAGCGGACGTACTACCTACGGATACACTTTGCTGGAACATGCACTGGAGAATACAACCCCTTTCTTTACTTATGAAGTGAAAGGGCCTAATAATACAACCATCAGGGTCCCTGATAATGAAGCCATACAACTGGCACACCAAAAGATCGAGCAGATAAGGAGTGGTTTCATTAACTGGCTGAATGAAATACCGGATGATGAGAAAAAGAACTTGGAAAACCTGTACAATGATACGTTCAACTGCTATGTATTACGGGAGTTCAACGGCAACCACCTCAATTTTCCCGGCTTAGATAAAAAAGCATTAGGCATTGAGGATTTATACAGCTCACAAAAGAACGCAGCCTGGCGAATCATACAGAACCGTGGGGCATTGGTTGATCATGAAGTAGGATTGGGCAAAACCCTTACCATGATCGTCTCCGCACAGGAGATGAAAAGATTAGGTATTGTGCATAAGCCTATGATTGTTGCGCTAAAGGCAAACGTCAACCAGATAGCAGAAACCTATAAAAAAGCCTATCCTAAAGCTCGCATACTGTTTCCGGGGCAAAATGATTTTACCCCCGCACAACGGTTGCGGCTCTTCCATGAAATAAAGAACAACAATTGGGATTGTATCATACTTACCCATGATCAATTCGGAAAGATACCGCAGTCACCGGAGATACAAAGAGAGATATTTCAAACGGAGCTGGACAATGTAGAACGTGACCTGGAAACTGTCAAAGATCTTGGCGGCGACATCTCTAAGAAAATGCTCAAAGGGCTGGAGATACGCAAGAACAACCTTGAGGGAAAACTGAAATCTATCCTGAAAGACATCGAGGAAAAGAAAGACACAGGTATCAATTTCAAAGAAATGGGTATTGATCACTTATTTGTGGACGAATCCCATAAGTACAAAAATCTCACTTTCACCACCCGTCATAACAGGGTCGCTGGATTGGGCAATACAGAAGGTAGCCAGAAAGCACTCAATATGCTGTTTGCAGTACGTGAACTGCAAAGCCGGTTTAATAGCGATCTGTGTGTAACCTTCCTTTCCGGTACACCCATATCCAACAGCCTTACCGAGATGTATCTGCTGTTTAAATACCTGCGTCCGAAAGAAATGGAACGCCAGCGCATTGAAAATTTTGATGGTTGGGCTGCTGTATTTGCACGTAAAACAACGGACTTTGAATTTTCAGTAACCAACGAGATCATTGCCAAAGAACGCTTCAGGCATTTTATTAAAGTACCGGAGCTGGCTTTGTTCTATAACGAGATCACCGACTACAAAACGGCAAAACATATAAACCTTGACAAGCCGGAGTTGAGTGAAACGCTGGTGAACATAAAGCCAACGCCTGAACAAAGTGAGTTCATTAAAAACCTGATGCAATTCGCTAAAACAGGTAATGGTGAATTGATTGGTCGTGGCAGGTTGACACCAGAGGAAGACAAAGGTAGAATGCTGATCGCAACCAACTACGCTAAGAAAATGTCGGCGGATATGCGATTGATCAACGAGTGGAAGTATAGTGATCATCCCGATAACAAAGTAAATGTCAGTGCCCGGAAGATTGCAGAGATCTATAAAGAAACTACCGAGCATAAGGGTACTCAGATTGTCTTCTCAGACATTGGTACACCCAAGCCTGTTGAATTTAATATCTACGATGCAGTTAAAGAAAAACTGATCAGGGATTTTAATATTCCCGAACGGGAAATCACTTTTATTCATGACTGGACAGATACAAAAAAGCCCGAACTGTTCCGTAAGATGAACAGAGGTGAGATACGCATTTTATTGGGCAGCACAGAGAAAGCCGGAACCGGTCTGAATGTGCAGCAGCGTGTAGTGGCCATGCACCATCTTGATATTCCGTGGAAACCGTCAGAGCTGGAGCAGCGCAATGGTCGTGGCGCACGTCAGGGCAATCTTATTGCCAAAGAATATTACGACAACAAAGTACAGAACTATATATACGCAGTAGAACAGTCATTGGATAATTACAAATTCAACCTCCTGAAGAATAAGCAGACGTTTATTTCGCAAATGAAAAATTGTGAGTTGAACGTGCGCACTATTGATGAGGGTGCGATTGACGAAAAAAGCGGAATGAATTTTTCCGAATATATAGCCATTCTGTCAGGCGACACTTCATTATTGGAAAAATCAAAACTGGAAAAGAAGATAGCTGTAATGGAAAGCCTGAAAGTTTCTCACTTCAGGGAAATCGCACGCAATAAATACCAATTGGAAAATCTGCAAAATGAACAGGCATCCACCGTTAAAACGCTCGATAAACTTGCAGCAGATGAAAAAGTGTACAAGGACGGCCTTCAACTGGATAAGGACGGCGTAAAAGTTAACCCTATCAAACTGGATAATATCAGTTCAACGGACAGTGAAGCCATTGGCAAACACATCATCAAGCTGTACCAGGACTGGAAGCCTGCTGTTGCAGATGAGCATACAGCACAGATAGGTACACTCTACGGTTTCAGCCTGTATATCCGCAGGCAGCAGGAAGCCTATGAGGAAAACGGAGTTTTTGAATACCGCTATTCCAATAGCTTTTATGCACAGCGAAGCAGTGACGGTATTAAGTACACTTACAACAACGGGTTTCCGAATACAGACAATCCTAAGCTGGCGGCAAGACATTTCCTTAATGCGATTGACCGGGTGGAAAGCCTGAAAGAAAAGTATGAGCATACTTTAAACGAACTGAAAACAGAGATACCCAAACTGGAGCAGCTTACTACCAAACCATTTTTACAGGAAGCGGAATTACAACAAATGAAAAATGAACTGGCAAAGCTGGAAAGGCAGATAGCCATCAAGATACAGGAAAACCAGTTGAAGCAGCAACAGGTAGCGGAAACCGAACCGGAAGAAGTTATTGATACTCCTGTCA
>CAYWVB010000114.1:0-6274 GCA_964461595.1 uncultured Terrimonas sp.
AATTTATCCCGGTTCTGCTGGCGGTGTTTCTTGTTTCCTGCGGTAAGGAAGCATCTGTTGAAAAAAAAGAGCAGGCTCCTGAAGACAGCACCGCAAACAAGGGTGGATTATTGACAAGATTTGTAACAAAGTACAACGGAGGAAGCGATTCCCTGGTATATACTTTTCAGTATGATAACAATAAAAGGCTGAAGAGCTTCAGCCTATCGCAGCCGGACGATGATCACCAGTATATGATTGAACAATCCTATCACTACTATCGCAATGACGCAGGACTGGTGAGCAGGTATGAGGAATATATATCTGCTGTGATCAACAATACCCGGTATGGGGACACTGCGGTGTATTATTTGTCGTTGAAAGACGGAAAATATGACCGGGCATCCAGGCGGGTGTCGGATCTTCCTAATCATCAGGTCTTGGACAGTGTAGTATACGGATATGATGGTAACGGGCATATCAATATGGTGCGCATATCAAGACATGAAGGCTCTTCCTGGACCGAGGTGCAAAAGGCTGTATACAGCTATGATGCAAAAGGAAATATCACGCAGGTCACCCTTACTTTTGAAGATCCGGACGATCCTCCACAGGTGATAAAAGTACAGTACAGTGATAAAAATGCTGCAGCCAATTTTGGTAATGAAATGCTTTTGAACGGGCTGTTTGCCCCCGGGCTCTGTGGTCCCAATTCCATGCTGGGCTTCGATAATCCCGAAGGCCCGGACAAGTATGCTTTCAGCTATGAATATAATTCCTCCGGCAAGCCCGTAAAAGGAACACAGACAGATCTGCTTAATGGCGGCACTGCCCAGCTTTATTACTATTATCAATAAGAGCCGAGCCGGATTTGCGGAAAGAGATAATTTACAGGATTGAGTGCAGCATAATGCATTTGGAAATGTGACAATTGAAATACGCCTGGTATTGAGATATTATTATGGTATAAAATACTTCTGCTAATTTTACAATCCTGTAAATCCTGACACGTGAGCAGATTCCATTCCTATCTCAATACCGCCGCAACTATCATCCGCCAGTATAACGGAGCAGAGCCTTTTGCTTCAATGGTGAAAAAATTCTTTTCGGCTAACAAAAAATATGGCTCAAGGGACAGGAAACAGATCAGCCATCTTTGTTACTGCTACTTCCGGACGGGGAAAATATTTTTTGCTGCTACAACAAATACTCTTGAAACTCATATTATAACTGCTCTGTTTTTATGCACAACGGAGCATGATGAAATATTATCTGCAATAGCGCCGGATCTTGAGGTATTCACAGCGCTCCCTATTGATGAAAAAATATCTCTTTTGCAACAGCGTGCGATGGTACCGGCGGGAGATCCTTATGAATTGGTCTTTCCATGGCAATCTTTTTTGAGCGAAGGAATAGAATTTCGTCATTTCGCCTTATCATTCTTTACCCAGCCCGATCTGTTTATCAGGATAAGACCGGGGCACAAAGAGAAAGTGATACAGCGACTGAAGGCTTCAGGCATCACTTATTATACTTTGGGAAATGATGGTATTGGTCTGCCCAATCATACGAAGGCTGATGAAATGTTTGACATGAACAAAGAAGTGGTGGTGCAGGACTATAGTTCCCAAAGCGTGCAGGAATTGTTGCATCCCCTGCAACAGCAGCCTGGGCTTCAGGTATGGGACTGCTGCGCTGCAAGCGGCGGCAAATCTATACTGGCAAAAGATCACCTGGGTGATGTAGCGCTGACGGTTTCCGATATCAGGGGATCCATGCTTGCCAACCTGCGGTCAAGATTTAAGCAAGCCGGAATATACAGGTATAAGGCATTCGTTGCCGATCTCACCCGTCCAGATATAGGCGCTGATCCGGCAGGGTATGACCTTGTGATATGTGATGCACCCTGCTCCGGTTCCGGCACCTGGGCCCGTACGCCGGAGCAATTGTATTACTGGCAGGAAAACAGGCTTGACCATTACACTGCTTTGCAAAAAAAGATCGCAACTGCCGTTGTCCCTTTTATTAAGCCCGGCGGTTATCTTTTATATATCACCTGCTCTGTTTTTAAAAGGGAGAATGAAGACATTGTAAATAATATAGTGCAACAATTTAATCTTGAACTGCTGGAAATGACATCAATTAGGGGCTATGATATAAAGGCAGATACTATGTTTGCTGCTTTGCTGCGAAAGCGGCAATAGTAGGTTGGGATGGGCTTTTTCTCTGCCGCTTACTGCTTTACCAGCTTTAATATACGCGAATTTTTCCCGTCATGGTAAGTAAGCCAGTATACTCCCCGCGCTACCGGCGAAAGATCAGAAAAAAGGATCTGTTGATAGACGCCTGATTGCACCTCAGCATATTTGACCAGCACTCTGGTCCCCGCAGCATTATATAAAACGAAGGTTGCTCTTGACGTTTGGGGAGGGTTCAATACAATATTGAATGTATTTACAAATGGCACAGGATATGCTTTTATCCAGTCGCCCGCTAATATTCGTTTGGTATTTTGTTCGTTTCTTTTTTGCAGCAGCAGGTTGTAGGCGATACGCATGTTGGGGATGCCATAGCCGGTGCGGCTATCAGGGTTCACATACCTGTCGCTGCTTTTTTGGATAGCTTCTCTTATATCAAGGCTTGTACATTCGGGGAAGGCCTGCCACAGGCAGGCAATCAGGCCTGCAAGGTTAGGATTGGCAAGGGATGTGCCGCTGTAAGCGGAAGTAGGATTGCCATCGGTACCGGCCACTACTGTATTTGAGCCAACGGAGGCCACATCAGGCTTCACTCTCCCGTCGGAAGAGGGTCCATAGCTGGAAAAAGCTGACGGATTACCATTATAATCTACAGATCCAACGGCAATCACGTGTACAGCATCAGCGGGTGTGTTGATATAATGCCAGGAAGCATTTCCGGAGTTACCGGCGCTTGCAGTTACTATCATTCCCTTTTTAGTTGCCCATTCAGCTCCCTGAGCGCATATAGTGGTTTTGCCGTCCATATCTTCATAGCTGTAATCCAGGGAAGGGTAATCGAAAGTAGAATAACCGAGAGAGGTAGTGATCAGGTCTGCACCGAGGCTGTCTGCCCGCTCTGCCGCCGCTACCCAGTTTTGCTCTTCAACAGGAAATTCAGTAGCTGTATTTTCTGTACGAAATAGATAAAAGCTGGCATGAGGCGCTGTGCCTACCATGGTTCCGGGACGGTTGGCGGCGATGGTAGAAAGGCAAAGCATGCCATGATAATGTTCTTCGGTAACGCTTTCTTTGTTGACCACAAAATCCCAGGTGCCGAGCACCTGGTTGTGGAGCCGGATGCTGTCAAATGCAGGATTAGAGTCGTAATGATAAAAACCCCCGTCAAGAACAGCGATCGTCAGTCCTTCACCAAGAAATCCGTTATTGTGCAAAAATTCCCCTTCGTGAATGCTGACCTGGTTGTAGGTGGTTCCATAATTGAGATAGTTGCCTGTGCCCGGCGCTCCGCTGGCTTTTTTGGAGGGCGGGTTGCCTTTGATGAGCTTATCATCTGTATCTGCCTCCCGCCGGGAAATACGGGGTGCAATTCCTTTCAATGCTTTTACAAAGCTCAGGTGCTGTATATGGTCAAGCGCACCGGCATCAGATGTTTGTATCAGCACCTGGTTGAGCCATTTGGATACATTGAGTATAGCCACGCTGCCTGCGCTGCGGATGCTATCGAGGTAAGAGGGATTCACCGGAAGATCTGTACTGTCAATATTGATGTTCTGACGTTCTCTTCTTGCTATCGCTTTGGCAGAAAGAAAGGCAGAAGGGCTGTTTAGGGAGTAGGGAGTATTGTTTTTATCTGTCAGCCGGATAATATATTTGCTGTATTGCGCCTGCGCCTGCTGCGCCAATACCAGCAGCGGCACTGAAATAAAAATGACCATTTTCTTCATAGAGGTGTATTGGATTTAGTTATGCTCAAGCAAGGTTAGTTTTATACCATACCCATTATAAGAATATGGCGCGAGGGTATCACATATAGCATATCCGTTCTTTGTAGCAGCCAGTGAATCGCAGTTAAGGTTTGCCGGACAGGGAGTGGGCGCAGGCTCTCCCGGAATGATCATGCGGCAGTTTTGAAGCGTGAGCTGTATAAGATATTCCCAATGCAGGAAATCCTTATATATTAACCCGATGTCTTTGCCGTATACTTCTACACTATAGGTGCTGTCTGCATAGCTGGTAGGGTAGAGCAGGGGATCGCCTGTTGACTGATCCTGCTGCAGTACGGTCACTGTGTTGTCAATAGTAGTATTATTCACTGTATAGGGCTGCCCCATATTGGCATAGGTGTAGTTCCAGCCATACATATAAGCATATTCAGATTCGGAAGAGCTGCTGCTGTTTTCTCCGGAGCCGGTAAAGATATAGCTGTTGCCCGGCCAGTAATAATCGTTCCTTACAGGCGAAACGAGCTTTATGAACCGCAGGTTATCCGCAACATATTCTACAGAGTTAGGGAGAATAGTTACTGTAAAGCTGGCGTTGTCCTGCCATGCTGTGGCGCCGGCAGTATCTCTCATCATACGCCTGATACGAAAGGACGGGCGTCCCGCGTTGTCAGTGATCTCCGCATCTACTATGTCTTTCACCTGGTAAGAATGTATTTCTCTCACCCGGTCAAAATCAGCAAATACCACGGAATCTAACCGGTACTGTATATATTTTCCCACCTGCACCGGGTAATAATCTGCCGCCGGAACGGCTTTATAGTCGTCTGTTTGCTTTTTACAGAAAGACAGGGTACAAATAGCCAGCAATACTGCAGGGAAAAGAAGATATTTTCTTTTTTTGGTCATAATTGCGATCTGATACTATTGAGGCCGATCCAGCATCAAAACGTTGCTTGCTTTAGTTGCATTCCAAGAGAGCGAAAGCAATGTTTGAAGGCTAACGCTTTGATATGCTTTTTATTGTGAATAAATATCCTGACCCGCGGCTGCTTCTTATTATTGCCTTATGACACGGTGTACTGGCTGCTCTGCAGGATGATACCTCCGCCAATAACATCGTTTCCTTCGTAAAAAACAGCACTTTGCCCGGGAGCTATGCCTTTTACAGGATTGTAAAAATGTACGGAAATGCCATTCTCATGGTTGTGGAGGGTAGCAATGGCGCCTTTGTCTTTATACCTTATTTTGGTAACGGCTTCCATACCGTCATGGATGCCATCGTATTTCACCCAGTTCAGTTTGGTGACCAGCATTTCCTGCCGGTTCAGGTCTTCTTCATCTCCAAGCACAACAGTATTGGTTTCAGGGATGATCCGGGTAACGTAAGCGGGTTTTCCCAAAGCAATATCAAGCCCTTTCCTTTGCCCTATGGTATAGAACGGGTAGCCTTTATGATGCCCCAGGATATTGCCCCTGGTATCCACGAAGTTGCCGTCGCTCACCCGTTCTTCCAGCCCTTCAACCCGGCGTTTCAAAAAGCCCCGGTAATCATTATCCGGAACAAAGCATATCTCGTAGCTCTCGCTTTTTTTTGCCAGATCGGGATAGCCATAGTCGAGCGCCATTTGCCGGATCTCCGTTTTGCGGAATTTGCCCAGCGGAAGGAGGGTGCGGCTAAGGAGGTCCTGCTGCAGGCCCCAGAGCACATAGCTCTGATCTTTCGTTTCGTCTACTCCTTTACTGACATAGTACCTGCCGTTGTCATGCTGATGGATATTGCCATAATGCCCGGTGGCAATATAGTCGCAACCCAGTGCATCGGCACGTTTCAGCAGCGCCCGCCATTTGATATGCGTATTGCACATCACGCAGGGGTTGGGCGTGCGGCCTGCTATATATTCTTCCACAAAATTGTCAATGACGGCATCGCCGAATTCACTGCGGATATCAAGTATAAAATGCGGGAAGCCGTGCTCTACGGCAGCCATGCGGGCATCGTTGAAGCTGTCTATATTGCAGCAACCCGTCTCTTTTTTGCTGCTGCCGGAGCTGGCATAATCCCATGTTTTCATGGTAATGCCCACCACTTCATATCCTTTATCGTTGAGCATGAGCGCCGTAACGGTACTGTCTATACCGCCACTCATTGCCACCAAAACCTTTCCTTTACGGCTCATAATACAGAGAATTAGCCTGCAAAAATAAGAAGAATCGGGGGATTAGAAGAGCGGGAGGGGCATTTCAAATTTTCGCATGGGATTGAAATCCCAATGAAATATATGTTATCGAGACTACGGCTCTGGAATGGTAGCATTTTGTTCCAACGGATTTCAATCCAATGTCGTTTAGTTAAGGATTAAAGCTGTTTGT
>CAYWVB010000115.1:0-6040 GCA_964461595.1 uncultured Terrimonas sp.
AAGAATAATTACTACTTTTACATATAACCACTCGACCTTTTAGAGGTACATAGGAGCATAATGTTGGCATCAATGTAGTTATCAAAGCTTATTACGGGCACCATTTTCATTGCAAAACAAATGCTTACTGGTTGAGCATCAACGGCATAGCCAGCATCAGCAGGTCTTCGTTCTCATCTTTGTCCACCGGCAGCAAAATGCCGGCTTTGGTAGGTGTGGAAAGCTCCAGCACCACCTCATTGCTTGAAGTAGCGCTGAGAAGTTCTATTAAAAATTTAGCGTTAAAGGCGATCTGGATATCTTCTCCTTCGTAGCGGCAGTTCATCCTTTCATTTCCCTCAAAACTAAAATCCACGTCCTGGGCCGCGAGCTGCAATTCTGCCCCGGTAATGCTAAGGGCTACCTGGTTGGTGCTTTTATTGGAGAACACGCTGACGCGCCGCAATGCGTTTTGAAAATCAGCACGGCTTACGGTCATTTTATAAGGATTCTCAACAGGAATAACCACTTTGTAATCAGGAAAACGCGCATCTATCAGGCGGCAAACCATTTCTGTTGACCCGTGATCTACAAAAAGATGGTTATTATTGTAAGAAACCTTCAGCTCATCTTCATTATCGGGAAGCGCCGATTTCAACAGGTTGAGCGGCTTTTTAGGAACAATGAAAGCGCTTTTTTCGGGGCAGCTCGCGTCTGTTCTGCGATATTTTACCAGGCGATGGGCATCCGTTGCCACAAAAGTGATCCCTTTCTTATCCAGCTCAAACAATACCCCTGTCATTGCCGGGCGGAGATCGTCGTTGCTCACTGCAAACAGCGTTTTATTGATAGCGGTTACCAGGGCGGAGGAAGTCATGGTAAATAAGTTGGTATCGCTTGCGGCAGGTTCCTTGGGGAAATTGTCGGGATTTTCACCCATCACCTTGTACTTACCATTATCGCTGGTAATTTCCACACTGAAATTTTTATCAATGGTAAAGGTGAGCGGCTGATCCGGAAGGTTTTTTAAAGAATCTATCAGGATCTTCGCCGGTATACAGATCTTACCGCTGTCCCTCGCCTCAATATCAATATGGATCTTCATTACCGTTTCCAGGTCGGTAGCCACTACGGTGAGCTTATTCTTTTCGATCTCAAACAAAAAGTCTTCGAGGATAGGCAAAACCGTATTGGCGCTGATGACACCACTGATATGCTGCAACTGTTTGAGCAATGCTGACGACGAAACAATAAACTTCATAATAGCCGTTAAAATTTTGAATTAGGCAAATATAGAATTATGCGTATAAATCTACCCATTTTTTTAGAAGGATATCAAATGATATGCAGATGAAGTAATTGTTCTGTCCCGATAGCTATCCGGGAGACTCTGCCGGGCGCACTGCAGCCGGTATACGTTTATTTAAACTATTAAAAATAGTTAAGCCTTAATGGCCCTTAATGTTTTATTATTGTAACCGGAACCATTAAGAAGGTAAGGTTAAATTAAGCCGCAATGGTTTGCCTGCCGGTGCGACTACAGTCAAACGGCTGTAAAAACTTTCATGCATTAGCAGTTTCTATGATACCACGAAAACAACTTTCTCCGGAGCAGGCTTATGAAAAAATAAAGCACTATTGCGCTTACCAGGAACGCAGCCATAAAGAAACCATGGATAAGCTGTATTCCCTCGGTATGCGAAAGCTGCAGGTGGAATTGTTGCTTTCACAACTGATTGAAGAAGGGTACCTGAATGAAGAGCGCTTTGCCATCCAGTATGCCGGCAGCAAATTCCGGATGAAGCAATGGGGACGTAAAAAAATTGAGCACGGACTGAAAGAACGGTTCGTTAGCAACTATTGTATTAAAAAAGCCCTGGCGCAGATTGATGACACGGATTATGAAAAAACCCTGCACCGCCTGGCAAAGAACAAATGGCTCGCATTGAAGGGAGAGCCCAATATTTTCATAAAAATGAAGAAACTGCAGGATTATCTTTTACAAAAGGGGTATGAATATGAGCGCGTGAATGATACAGTAAAAAAAATAAGGGAAGAAAAGAGGTAACAAAGTATATTATTTTAGTTCCTGTTAATTACAGGCTTGTTCTCTACAGCCTATTCACCAAAAATAACATTATGTCCAGGTCCGCTAAAAAAAGTGCTGCAAAGCCAGCGAAAAAAGCTGCAAAAAGGAATAGCTCAAAAAAGGGCACTGCTGTAAAAAGATCGCCCCGCCCTCAACCTGCATTGCGGACAAGAGGGATAGATACAGGAGGCGCCGGGGAAAGTACCACTCTTGATACCTTGTATATTGTTGACGGATCGGACAATGCTGTATCGCTTGAGATAAAAGCGGGTGCAGAAGAGCAAACCAGCGATATGACGATACGCCTGGACAATACGGTGGTTGCCGAAAACCATGCCGGCGATCTTCCCGCAACAGCATTGGGAACAAATAAAAGCATTAATGGCAAAAAGTTGCGCATTGTTGCCACAATCACTGATACTTCCAGGAAAACCAATTTTACCAGCCTGAGCATCCGTCTTACAGGCGGAATAAGTGCGATCAGCTTTGACTTATCCAAAACAGTAGACGATGAAGGCGCTTCGGCGGACTATCTGTGTCTTATTGAGTTTTTCAGGCCATAAAAAGCAACAACATCCGATCAGATTAAAACTACAGGTATGGGGGTAAAAAATTGTTTATCCATCATGATGCTGCTGCTCTCCTGCAGGGCGCTGGCGCAGCAGGAAACGGATACTACCATTACGGTTGACCTGCTCAATGCGCCTGCCTCTCCCGCTTCAAGCTTGTTGGGCATTGAACCGAGCGATATTGACAGGCCTACCGATGTCTCGGCTTTCATGCTGTCTTTGCAATCGGCATCCAACGCTTTTACCAGGCTGCCGTCCAATTACGCTATAGATATCGCTCCTTACTGGCTGTTTAAAAAAAGTAAAAAGGGAGATATTACCACAAAAGGCTTTGCACAATCTTCAGGCAAAGATGTTTTAAAGCAAACACTGGTATTGTCGTTTGCCATACGCAGCCCTGATACTGCAACAGCAGGTACGCTGAATGCTAAAAGTGCATACGGCGGCTTCGGTGTTAAGTTTTCCATTTTAAGGGGTAATTACGATAATACAACCATAGCTGCGCTTGATAAAATAAAACGCCTGCAGGATATCAGGCTAAGGCACCTGGATGAAATACTCACGGGATACCTGGCAAATGTTGACCCTGCAGTAATAGAGCTGCGCCAAAAAAGAAAAGACATGCTGGCGGGGAAAACTGCAGATGAGATCCGTACTATCATGGCAGGCGAAGAATATGCCGCCATCAATAATGCGCTCAATAAAAAGCTGGCGGATTATTACGAAGCAGAAAAAAAGGAAAAGATAGATGCCATTGACAAAGACATCCGGGACGTTGCGGCTTCTTTTCAAACAGCGAGGATTGGACTGACCTGGGATATTGCAGGAGGTATCAGCACCGAGTTCAGGAACCTGCAATTCAATAATTCAAAAATTTATAATGCGGGCGTGTGGAGCACGGTAGGCTACACCGATACTACTTATGGCTCCGGCTTATTCCTGCTGCGGCTTCTGCATAACCCCGACCAGGTTTTCGCAAAAGACAATATGGTGAATGATATGGGCAATATTACTACGCTTGATGCAGGGGTACGGTATATCTATGCAAAGCCCCAGTCCGCATTCAGCGCAGGAGTGGAAGCGATATACCGGAGCATTCTTTCCTCCCATACCATACATCCTTCCTGGCGCATTGTTTTTAATGCGGACTATAAAATTCTGCCAAACCAGAAGCTCACTTTCTCTATAGGCAGGAATTTTGACGGCACTGTTACCAAAGCCGGGAACCTTATTGCTGCATTGACTTTCCTGAAGGGGTTTGGGAATAAGAGGTGAGGATGAAAGGGCAATAGGCTTTTTAACGACCTGTCTGTTATTAAAATACGGCTATACTTATTTCCCTTACAGCTCTCTTGAAGCTGTGATTGAGCAAAGTAAAGGAGGTTGTTATTTAGCCCTGAGAAAAACGCAAGGCACTTTGCAGGCAGAGACGCCCGATTGGCAGCCCCGGATCATTTTTTTTTCTGAAAGCATTACAGCATCAGAAAAGACGGTTAGAAGCCAAACTGGAAAAAGAGAAATTGCTCATGGCTACATTGCCGGAGCTATCTTTTACAATCCTTGAGCATCTGAAAAGCCGCGGCAGGATCACGATCGGAGAGATCGTAACGTTTACGAATGCCAATAGAAATGCCGTAAAGAAACACCTGGAAAACCTTGTGCAAATAATTACCTCCAACAAAACGGTACAGGCAAGGGTACCTGGTATTTAATGAAAATGTAAACAAAAAAAGACCAGATTACATGGTCTCATTTAGTTGTGGTGTGGGGCGGGCTTACCTCTGCTTTTGCTACAGATAGGGACATAGTGGGTTGGCTGGAACGGTGGTATACATACAAAAGGAAAATAAATAATCAGAGGGATTCTTTATTTGTCTTAACATGCTATCCTTAAGAGACGAATAGCGTGGTAAAAACCATTGTCTCAACTAACCCCCGGGTATTTAAAATATCCTATAACGGTCGGAGAGTTCCAAGAATTCTAAGTGAGAAGCATTTGACAAATACTACTTTTCTCATCTCATAATTCCAAAATCCTAGCCCTTTGCAGTATAAGCTGAATGTACTGCTCTTTTAACGGTTCTTCTATAAAACTATTGGGAATAAACTGCAGCCAGCTTCCAATGGCATTGGCAAACTTACCGTACATATTCAGAATCGCTTTTTCTTCCAGAACTTTAAAAGAAGAAAAGACACTATCAAAATCCTTTCGTTGTAGTTTTCTCTTTTTACCATTAAAATTCAGCGCCAGCTCTTCATCATCTCCCTGCACCACCAACGCAGAAGCTACCATATCATATGCGGGGGCTAGTAGCCGTTAAAGCAATGTTGTAATGCTGCGCCCATTGGGTAATAGCTTCCGTAAAAGCAGGCTCATAGCGGGATGGTTTTGTGACAAGCTGCCTCATATTATCGGTTTTAAGACTATGAGGCACACCGCCAAAAAACGAGAGGCACTCATTAAGTGCAGCTATCAACTGCGCCAGTACAGTGCACGGTAGGGCTCTGGCAAAGCTATAGCCGCTGTAAGGCAGAACACAAACCAATACAGGACAGGCGGTCACCTCACCGGTAACGCTGTCAACATAGCTCATGGTATCTCCGGCAAAGTCTATCATCACGCCCCGGGCGGGCTGGTGATCTATGTGCATCGAGGGCTGGACTACATTGCGATACCGGGCAAGCGACACACAAAATTGGGTGTAGCCATATCCTTCGGGATATTGCCTGCAGTACTCCTGCCAAAGCAATAAGCGGGTAACACCGGTACGTTTAAGCTCGTTTAAAAAATAAGGAACCTGCCGGGTAAAAATGGATTTGCGGACATCCGTGGCAGGCTGCGCTTCCCTATAAACGATAGCGGCAAGATCAGCATCGCTCATGTTTTGCAGCTCTTTTAGCGAAGCTGTGTGACTTTGCAGGCGTAGGGCATAGGCTGCAATGGTAGGGCGTGAAAGCGGCAGTTCCCTGCAAATAGCCCGAACGGAATAGCCTTTTTCTAAATACAGGATAATAGAGCGTACATGATGCATTGTAATCACTTTATTGGACATGTTTTGTTTTGTGCACAAAACAAATCCGGGTGAATAAAATACTCTTACACTATAACCAAAGGTGGTAAACTTTGCTGTGAAATCAATCAAATCCGGGCTGCCTGGAGTGGTAAACTTTGCGCCGTATTGTCAGGATGGAAATCTAACAGCTCTGGTAAACTTTACCCCAAAATCCACTTGTAATACCATCTGAAAAATGGTAAACTTTGACCTGAAACAACCGGTAAGGTTTACTCCGAAATAACTGGTAAACTATGGTGCGAAATATCCAATATGGGTATATACAATGTTCACTGCCCGTTCTACCATTGCTTTATCGCGGGGGCTGTAAGGGCGGGTGGCTGTAAAGG
>CAYWVB010000116.1:0-5869 GCA_964461595.1 uncultured Terrimonas sp.
GGACCTCTTAATCGAACAATGTTGAATTGAAATGGCTTCAAAAAGAATGGCACGTTTGTGAATTCTTCCCTCTTAATCGAACAATGTTGAATTGAAATCAGGAATCTGATAGTAGGAATGAAATTCATGACCAACTCTTAATCGAACAATGTTGAATTGAAATGAAACGATATCCCTTGGCTCGGGAGCCATCTTGAGCTCTTAATCGAACAATGTTGAATTGAAATATTTCCAAATTTTCGTCAATGAAAGTTAAAAATATTACTCTTAATCGAACAATGTTGAATTGAAATCGGGCAAGAATGGCATAGTTATAATCTGGATCTTCGCTCTTAATCGAACAATGTTGAATTGAAATGTTAACAATATCTCTTTTAGCCCTGAGTAAAGAGGCACTGTGCCAGCAAGGAGAACGCAGATGTCCATATCAAACGGGTGAAGAAAATTTTGCCGCCGAAAGGGCACGTAGGTATTATGTGCGTTACTGATAAGCAGTTTGGCATGATGGAGATTTTCCGGGGCAAAGAACCGGCTGAAACGCCGCCGGTTGCCCAGCAATTAGAATTATTTTAGAATAAAAAAATGGAGTCCGGACTCCATTTTTTTATTCTAAAAAGTAGCTTAACTCAAATAAAATCAGCAGCTTATAAGACTTCGGTTGTAAAAGAACTAAGCTACATAAAAATTTGAAAGATTATAGCTATAAAGATGACCGGTAATGCAACTGCCGGCATAGGTACTTACCTAAATATAAATCTTACAGCACCGCCTCCTCCTTCGCGGTCTTACTATAAGCATCGGAGAGCTTACGCTGGGTCTCGAAAGGAACGGGGTTGTATTCATGAAACCGCATGGTGAATTTTGCCCTGCCCTGGGTGAGGGAGCGCAACGAAGAAGCATAGTCGCTCATTTCGGCTAATGGTACCCGTGCAATAATTTTAGTAAAGCTTCCTTCCGCATTCATACCTTCCACAAGGGCGCGACGGGTCTGGAGATCTCCCATTACCGCACCCGTAATATTCTCGGGGCACAATACTTCCACATGCTGTATCGGTTCAAGCAACTGCGGCGCAGCAAGCCGGAACGCATTTTTGAATGCCATCAGCCCGGCGATCTTGAAGGAAATATCATTACTGTCCACCGGGTGCATTTTCCCGTCAAACACAGATACCCGGATATCCCTGACATAAGCGCCGGTCAGCGGTCCTTCCTGCATTTTTTCCATCACTCCTTTTAATATAGATGGCAGGAAGCGCTGGTCTATGGCGCCACCGACAATGCAATTGTAGAATACCAGCTTGCCACCCCACGACAGCTCATGGGTATCTCTTCCGCGTACTGTTAGTCCTTCCGGATCAGGCATCCCTTCATACCAGGGCTCAATGCGCATGTGCACTTCACCAAACTGCCCCGCCCCTCCCGATTGTTTTTTGTGACGGTATACCGCCTCGGCAGCAGTCCTGATGGTTTCACGATAAGGTATTCTTGTCTCTGAAAATAGCACATCCACCTTGTACTGGTGCTCAAGTTTCCATTTTATCACGGCAAGATGCATATCTCCCTGGCAGGAAATAATAGTTTGCTTTAATTCCGGGGAAACTTCAATAATGATGGTCGGGTCTTCCTCTTTCAACTGGTGAAGCGCATTGGCTAATTTTTCTTCTTCGCCTTTTTTCAGGGTACTGATAGCAATGCTCATATTGGGCAGAGGGAATACAATTGGTTTTAATTCATAGCTGGTATTTTTTTCATGAAGGGTATTGTTTACATGTGTATTGCGGAGCTTCAGTGTCGCCCCTATATCTCCGGCAGCCAGCTCATTTACACCGGTTCTTTTATTTCCTTCCACTACAAAAAGCTGGTTGATCTTTTCAACTGTACCGGTAGTTTCATTGACCAGCTCCATTCCAGATCTCAGCGTGCCGGAAAATATCTTTAGAAAGGACAGGTCACCCACATGCGGTTCAGAAGAAGCTTTAAATATAAAAGCGCACACTTTACCTGAAGCATCACAGTATATCTGCTCTCCCCTAAGAGAAACCTGCGGTGGCATCTCATTTGCGCTGGGGCAAACATTATCTATAAAGCCCATCAGCCTCCCTCCTCCCATATTCCGCTCTGCAGATACACAGAATAAAGGAAAGATATCATGGTTGATCATTGCTTTCTTCATGCCGGCTTTGATATCCTCTTCATCCAGCTCTCCTTTATCAAAGTATTTTTCCATCAGCGTTTCATCATTGCCGGCAACCGCTTCCACAAGCGCTTTATGAAGCTCATCCGCTTTTTGCTTTTCACTGTCGGGGATAGGAAGCTTTTCCGGTTTCCCGCCCGCATCTTTGAATGTATACATTGTCATCCTCAATACATCAATGATGCAGTGAAAGCCTTCTCCCTGCTGAAGAGGATATTGTACAACAGTAATATTATTTCCAAAATGCTGCTTTGCCTCTTTTACCGTTGCGTCAAAGTCGGACTTCTCATTGTCGAGGTGATTGACCGCAAAGATCATAGGTGTTTTAAATTGTTCGGTATACTGCCATATTATGTCTGTGCCCACTTCCACTCCCATGGAAGCATTTAAGAGCATAATATCGGTGTCGGCTACACGAAGCGCAGATAATACTTCACCTGCAAAATCATCGTATCCGGGCGTATCAATAATATTTATTTTATACCCCCTCCAGTAAGTATGTATCAATTTTGAAAAGATAGAATTGCCTCTTTCTTTTTCCATCTCATGATAATCTCCCACTGTATTTCCTTCTGCGATAGTGCCCCGCTTCGAAATCAGCCCGGCCTCAAAAAGCAAACATTCTGCCAGTGCCGTCTTTCCGGAGCCGGCATGACCGAGAAGGGCAATGTTCTTAACATGTGCGGTATCAAATTCGGCAGCCATAGCAAGCAATTTATATTATAAGTAAGCAAATATATTAACGGTATAAGTACATAAAAGTCCCCTGTATTGAAAAGGAATACCTCTCGTCTTCAATATTTTTAGCGCTACGTAAAAAAAAGGCTACGTATAATGAATAAGAAAGCCTTTAAAATCAGCTTTGATCTCCAGCAAAGTATGCTGAAGCCTTTTAAAGTCTTTTGCCAACTTCTCGTGCTCGGCCGGTAATGCCGGCACAGCTTCATCATCACCGGCCAACTGCATGCTGTATTGCTTTGCATGGGCTTTTATTGCCTGTTTCAGGTCGTGAATGTTGAATAACTGGATGTCAAACTGATTTTCGTAATGTTCTACGGCTTTGAGGGCATCTTTGCTGGTAATGTGTGTAGCAGCATTCTGAAGATCATTTTTCATGCGGGAAAACTCTTCGCGTTGTGAACGTAATGCTTCCCTCCAGGCATTACATTCTTCCGTAAACTGATCAATATCTGTAGTAACCATGGGCGTACAATTTTATAAGTGAAGAAATAAAATCATTGTTATTCAGCCATGGGGCGGATGCAGTAAAATACTTTTAAATATACGAATAAATAATCAATTCGTTCGGGCGATGTGTATAAAAAAAACATCCGACAGGGGTATCCCCGTCGGATGGGTTGTTGTCCACCGGATTCGCGAAAAATCCTTATTGCGTTACAATCGGTATGATTAGCTTTTGATCATCAAGCACACATTCAACAAAATACAGTCCTTTGGCATAAGACGCCAGGTTCAGATCTGTGACTGTGTTTGCCACAGTAGTCACCAATATTTTCCTTCCGATCCGGTCATACACGGAAACCTTTATTGGCTTAGGCGGTAATTTGGAGAGCACAAGCTTCGACAAACCATTGCTTGGGTTGGGGGTCGCAATGACTCTTATTTCCTGCAGGTAATATTGGCCGTCCGGAGTGAACCAGTAATCGTCAGATTTGCCTGCGCACTCTAAAGCGGCATAGGTAACCATTACCGCATATTTACCATATCCTCTTGGCTTGTATTTCTTAAATGTTGCACCGGGAATAAGGATGCCATCCTTGTACCATTGGTAACTGTCGGCATCAGTACATATTAGCTCGAGCCCTGATTGTGTAATTACAGGCGCAGTCAGATTGTGCAATATTACGTTGATCTCATCAGGCTGGGTTACACCGCAACCCGACACAGCAACTGAATAGGTTCCGCTGGCGGAAATATCCAGTGTCCTGGTGGTGGCTCCCGTGCTCCACAGGTAAGTGGCTCCCGGGTAGTCTCCTGCATCGAGGGTAACGCTGTTGCCGAAACACTTATTTATATCATCACCGAGGTTTACCGCAGAAGGTGCAGTTACTAATGTTATATTGATCTCTCCATCGCCTTTACAGCCATGATCGTCAACGGATACCTTATACTTACCGGCAGCGCTTGCAGGGTAAGTCTGGCTGGTGGCACCGTCCTGCCATGAATAAACAGCCCCGGGATAACCTGCATCGAGCAGGAGTATTGTACCTGTACAGATTGCCGTATCATTTCCAAGATGCACCTGGATAGCAGCGTTTAAGGTAACTGTTACAGAGCCGCTTCCGGTGCAGGTTCCTTTATGAACATCTACTGTATATATATTTGTACCGTTTTGTGGTGTAACTGTCACCGTCTGCGATACAGCACTACCAGCATTAGCGTTCCACAGGTAAGTCGCTCCCGGGTTGCCTGCATCCAATATGAGAGTGCCTCCACAAATTGTAGTGTCTTTACCAAGATCAACAGAAAGCGCAGCAATGGCAGTTATATTGATTTTGCCTGTTGCATAGCAAGTGCCATTATAGACTACGACCGAATATTCACCCGATTGATCAACGGTTATAGTTCTTGTCGTCTCTCCGTTCGACCATGCGTAGGAAGAACCTGCACCTGCATCCAGCGTTATGCCCGCTCCCCCGCATAAAGTAGTATCTCTTCCCAGATCTATCGTAAAACCAGATCCTGTAAATGAAACTATTTGTTGAGTAGTATCTTTTACACCACTATCGGTGGTAACAATAAGCCTTATCAGATGATTTCCCGGAATAGTATAGTTGTGGGACAAGAATTTATTATAAGAGCCCTGAACAATAGTTCCATCGCCAAAGTCCCAATAATGTTCTTTAACCGATCCTGAGCATAGTGTGGCATTTTCCGTCACATTTACAGTATACGGCCCGCAGCTTGCATCGCCGGATTGGGTGTAAGTGAACGAAGCCGCAGCTGCTTTTGTCCGGTTAAGTACTATTGTACCTGATGCAGAGCACCCGTCTTTGGTTACCATTACCGTGTAAGCCGTAGTCTCGGAAGGATTTACATTGATAGTTTGCGTCGTCTCTCCGCCCGGATTCCAAATATAAGTTGCTCCGGGATGACTGCCTGCATCTATCGTCACCGGGTTGCCCGAACAGATGCTGACATTGTTTGCTGTTATATTCACCACAGGTTTCGCTTTGACAGTAACATTCGCTAAACCATCATTTGAGCAGCCGTCTTTGGTCACCGTTACTTTGTAAGTAGTATTTACTGTCGGATAATCGGTTACCGACTGCGTGGTAGCTCCGCCAGGGGCCCAACTGTAGGTCGCTCCCGGATGGCTGCCTGCATCTATAGTTACCGGGTCGCCCGAGCAAATGCTCACATCGGCTCCGAGGTTCACTACAGGCTTAGCATTCACAGTAATGTTCTTCGAACCGGTAGCCGAGCAACCACCCTTGGTTACCGTTACCGTATAAGTTGTATTTGTTGTCGGGTTTACAGTGATGGTTTGTGTAGTAGCTCCACCGGGGCTCCACAGATAAGTTGCTCCTGCATTGCCTGCATCAAGGGTCACTGCATCACCGGAACAAATGCCCGCATCCGCTCCGAGGTTCACTACAGGCTTCGCATTCACTGTAATATTCTTAGAGCCACTGTTGGAGCAACCGTTTTTGG
>CAYWVB010000117.1:0-5374 GCA_964461595.1 uncultured Terrimonas sp.
TCCTAAATTTAACCCTTATAGCCTTATTTCTCATGCGAAAATTTGAAATGCACCCGAGTTAGCCTATTCCGTTTATTCATTACCTTATTTTGATTATTATAATGTTTTGGGATATGGTATAATGAACTATGCAGTAATTTAGATCAGTGAAGAGAGGATTGTTATTGTATAATATAAAATAAAGTGTATGGAAAAATCCGGCAGAAGAGATTTTTTGAGAAGCTCATTACTCGGAGCTGCTGCAATCAATATCGGGAGTGTAGCTGGAAATCCTGCACCACTGTTTCAGTCAGGCCATCTTTCATACGACGGTGGCAGGAATGTATGGATAGCATCTATTACACAGGATGGCATCACCGGCAGGGATTGGAAAGAAGCTGTTCAGGCGGCTGTTAAGCAGGCGGAGAACGCGCTTCCGTTCAATCCGGATATTTATTGTTTCCCCGAAATGTTCCATGTGGCGCAACTGACAGGTACACAACCTTCGGTCAAAGAGGCCGTCGAAGACGGTTCTGGCCGCGTGATCGCTCCGCTGCAGGCTTTTGCAAAGCTTAACCGCTGTTATATGATATGCCCCGTTTTTACTGTGGAGAATGGTAATTATTATAACGCCGCTGTATTGATTGACCGGCAGGGAAAAGTGATGGGTGAATACCGGAAGATGCACACTACGGTTTCGGAAATGGGAAAGGGAGTCAGTCCCGGACCTCTTGTCCCGCCTGTTTTTCAGACCGATTTTGGCACTATCGGGATACAGATATGCTATGACATTGAGTGGGTGGACGGATGGCAAAAGCTTGTGGAGAAAGGTGCTGAGATCATTTTCTGGCCCTCTGCTTTTGCCGGTGGCAAGAAGGTGAACATGCGCGCCTGGACTAACCAGGTTGCAGTAGTATCCAGTACCTGGAAGGGTACCACGAAAATATGCGATCCGGTCGGACATGATGTTATAGTGAGCGGTATCTGGAGCCGGTGGGGTGTTTGTGCTCCGCTTAATTTAGAAAAGGTTGTTTTGCATAGCTGGCCGGATTTTGAAAAGTTTGCGGGTATTCAGAAAAAATATGGCAGGAAAGTAATTTGTTATTCCCTGCATGAAGAAGAGCTGTCTGTTATAGAAAGCCTGTCGCCTGATGTGAAAGTGAAAGATATACTAAAGGAGTTTGATCTTATACCCTACCGGGAGGTGCTCAGATCGGATGAAAAAAAGCAGATAAGCAAGCGGCCTCTCCTTTAAAAAGCCTAAATGTATTAAGCGGTAGCCGGGTAAAATCTTCAAAGGCTAATATAGAAATCCGTACCAACACACCTTACTATTTAAAGACAAAATAGGTTACTACTTTACCCAAATTGATGAGTCGTTGTTATAGACATACCTTTAATTTTGGTTGATGGAGTAAAGTATTTTGTGAGGGTTTGTAGCGCTTATGCCATTCGGTTTTTACGAAGGCGAGATCGAATCCGTCAAACCTGTTTCTGTATGCCATTAAAAATTTTCTTACTTATTGTCTGGTTTGCTTTTTATTCAACATCTTATTCGCAGCCTGCCATTACAATGTCCGTAAATGGTCTCAACCGGTTGCAGACTATAGACGGGATTGGTGTGAATATCAATACCAGGAGCTGGAAGGATGATGAGCTGAAGCCTGCTATTGACCTGCTGGCGGATTCCATGCAGGCAAATATCTTCCGTGTAATTGTTGAAACGCCGAAAGAATGGGAAGACATTAATGATAATGGAGATCCTTTTGTATATAACTGGAAATATTACGACAGCCTGTATGCAACACCAAAGTTTACCAGCGTATGGAAAACTATCGCGTATCTCAATCAAAAAGGCATTGCCCATAATATCATGATCAACCTGATGGGCTATCTGCCTGCATGGATGGGAGGGGAGACAGTAGCCCCGGGACAGGAAGATGAGTTTGTGGAAATGGTCGTCTCATTTTTGCAGTATGCCCGCTTTAGGCAGCATTTGGAATTTGGGCTGGTAGCGCCGTTTAATGAATCCGATATTCAAAAAGAAGGTCCCCGGCTCAACGAATCCAGGTATGTGGAGATCCTGAAAAAAATTATGATCCGTACAAAGCAAAGTGGTATGAATGATATCCGTTTTGTTGGTCCCGATGCTGCGGGTATGAACAATGCCGTCAGCCGCTATATCCCGAAAATGATGAAGGATCCGTTCATCATGTCCCGCATCAGCCGTTTTGCCGTTCACAGCTATGGCGGTTATTATGCGCCTGTAGATTCACTGATCAGTCATTCTTCATTTCCCGACAGGAAATTCTGGGTAACCGAATGGAATGCCTGGAGAGACGGACTGGATGACGGCATTATGACCGCTTATAATTACAGGTTTGCGGCGCAATGCATGGGGTATTTGCTGGACCTGCTGAAGAACGGCGCTGCCGCGGCATTGATATGGGAGGGATATGACAGCTATTATGATCATCATGCACCCAGCCTGTTCAGCTACTGGGGAATATTGAGTTACAACAAAGAAAATAAAACCTATACTCCGAGAAAACATTTTTATGCCATCTCTCAAATATCAAAATATGTAACGCCGGGCTCATGGAGGGTAGAGCTGCAGAGCAGCGATGACAATGCACAGGCGCTGGCATTTTTTAGCCCTTCCCGTAATGCTCCTGTGATAGTAGGGCTTAATTCTTATAACAAAGCCTTGCAGATCAACCTGTCATTGAATAATCTCCCGGATATTACGTCGGTGCAATTAATTTTTACTGACAGTCTCAGTGATCTTAAAAAGCAAAAAATATATTTCCCGGATAAGAAAGGAAAATTTAAAATCCTGGTTCTGGCAAATTGTATATATACGCTTGTTGCTGATACCGGTGTTCCTGTAAATGCAGGATCGCTGAACGAGACATTAAAGAAGAAGGGATGGTATGCAGGCGATATACATGTGCACCGTAACTGCGGGGAAAGCACTCCCGTGTATGCAGTTGATACGCTTGCCTCTGCCATGAAAAAGAACGGGCTGTCGGTGATCTCGGTGCTGGCGGATATGGGCAACGGGGAAGTGTATAACGCAAAAGCGGATATGAAGCTGGTAACAGGTAAGGATGCACCGCAATCCACACCTGAAGCTATTGTTCACTGGGATGCGGAATGGCACTGGGATGCAACATATACAAACTTTGCCAAACAGGCGCTGGGCGGGCACCTTGTATTGCTCGGGTTAACGAATGCAGAACAAATATGGGCAGAATCTCCTTACGAAATACTGGAATGGGCTAAAAAACAAAACGCGGTAAAAGGCTTTGCCCACCTGGAGTATCTCAATGAAAATATACCCGCCGAGCTGAACTGCTGCATTCCTGTTGATCTGCCGGTAGAAGCCGCATTAAAAAATATTGATTTTGTTTCAACGGATGTCTTCGGTTCATATTCTCCGAATTACGGATCCTATTTTGGCAAACAGTCTCTTGATGTATATTATAAGATGCTGAATTGCGGCATTACGTTACCTCTTGCTGCCGGTACTGATTTTCCGTGCAACAATCTTGAGCCGCTGGGAACTGTGCTGACCTGTGCGCAGGTAGATGCAAAGCTTTCTTATAATAATTGGATTGACGCGATAAGAGCAGGAAAAACGGTCATATCAAGACTGGGTAATAAAGAATTTCTTGATTTGAAAGTGGACGGCGATCATGGGCCAGGTTCATCAGTGCATTTGGTACAAAAGCAAAAAGCAGACATTTCCGTTACATGGAATGCGGAGAATGAGGCAACCGGTGAAATTGAAATACTGTGCAACGGAAAAGTCATTGCACATGCCGGCGGCGCCGCCGCTCCCGGAAAGCCGTTTGTACTGAAAACAAGCTATACGATAGACAAAAGTTCCTGGATTGCTGTAAGGCGGGTAAGCGGCAACGAATATTATGTGCATACCTCGCCGGTATATGTATATATCGGCAACGAAAATATTGTGGCAGGTAAAGATGATGCGTTGTATTTTGTACGATGGATAGATAATATATTAACCAATATTGCTGATGGCGGGAAATGGAAAAAGTTTTTTCCTGAAACCCTGGATAAGGTAAGGATACATTATCAGCAGGCAAGAGATTATTATGCGGGTATTATGAATACAGCCAGGTGATCTGATGCTATGGAATTTTATTGTTTTAATAAATTAAACCAACCTGTGAGTTACCTATGATCCTGTAGTGAAAAATATTTTACAACCATGAAACAAATGAAAAATTATTTTTTCTGTGCAGCCTGCTTTTTATTTTTCGGTTGCAGTAATGGACAAAAATCATCTTCAAAAACTACAATAGAAAATGGCGCTGTGTCCAAAACAGTAATGGCAGTCTTTGCACACCCTGACGATGAGATTGACGTAAGCCCTTTGCTTACCAAACTTGCATCGCAGGGGCATAAGGTATATTTAACGATCGCTACCAATGGAGATATGGGCGTTCGTGAGCATGCTAAAATACCTGCGGGGGATTCGCTTGCCCACGTAAGAGCGCGGGAAACGGAATGCACGTGTAAAACTTTGGGCATAAACCCTCCTATCATGCTCGGGTTAGGAGACGGGAAACTAACCAGTTGGAGTGCATTGTCTGTTTTGAGGAAAAGATTAGACAGTATCTTTGCTATTTATAAGCCGGATATCGTTATTACCTGGGGCGCTGAGGGTGGTTCAGGGCATCCCGATCACCGGATGGTGGGTGCAGTGGTTACTGAGATCTACCAGGCAGGACAGTCACCAGGGTTTGGAAAACTATTTTATACTGCTGTTCCCACAGAACACTGGAGAGATGAGCCCCCGTATAAATCTGAACCACAGATCAATTATCACAGGCAATATAAACCGGTAGAAAAAAAATATTTGCCGGTACGTATATGGTGCAGCGAAGCGGAGAATAAAATTGCCAGGGAAGCCATGCGTTGTAATGTATCTCAATATCCCCCTGAAGAATTAGACGATAACGAGCTTTGGATGAACAACATGAACAGGGATACCGTTTATTTACGGCCTTATACAAATGCCGGATATATAAGTGATGATATTTTCAGGTAGATGTTTATTTTATCCATTGGAGAATATGGCGCTGATCATCAGGATCAATCCGATAATTGTTAAGCCCCAATACACATACTTGAAGAAGGATTGGTCATTTAATTTATGGTTCAGATACCTGCCTAAAAATATTGCCGGGATCGCTGTTGTTAGGGAAATTAAGAAATAATGATTTACCTCAACAGTTACCAGGCCCTTTAGGAAATAACCCGTAAAACCTATAAGGCTTGCCGGTAAAAAATAGGCTTGTAATGTTGCCCTGAACAGGGCAGACGCATTAAAAACGGAGGATATCCACAAGTGTAGAAAAAAAGT
>CAYWVB010000118.1:0-5103 GCA_964461595.1 uncultured Terrimonas sp.
CAATATCATTCATTGGGGTTTCCAGGCAACTTATTTTTAACTATTAGAATTAAAACTAACAGACAATGAAAACGGATAAACAATTTTATAAAGACACATTCGGTTGGGGATTTTTACTCTGGCTGACCGGATATATTCTCGGTATTATCCTTTTCATGTTGATGCCGCCTGCAACAATCGGATGGGTTATTACGCCATTTGCATCACTTTTTACACTTTGGGTTTTGATTAAAAGGATTAAATCATCTTCGCTACAATACTATCTTATCATTGGTGTAATCTGGACAATTCTTGCCGTTGTGCTTGACTATTTATTAATTGTAAAAGCATTTAAGCCGGCAGACGGATATTACAAGTTTGATGTTTATCTTTATTATACCCTGACCTTCATTTTGCCTGTAATCGTGGGATTATGGAAACAAAATAAAATCGCCAGGGGAAAAATAGTTTGATACCTTTAACTACAATCCGGGTTATTGGCTTGGGCTTACATTTCCATTTTGGTACACAGATTTAATTATTTTTTCAACCCTAACAAACACTTCATAACAAACAAAGTGCATAGCCTGAAAATAAATTTGGCATTTCATGGTGATATTCCTGAAATAAAAGCCACATACCTGTAAATGCAGCGCTTATGACCATTGCAGAAATCGCATTCGATCTCAAAGACCCGCAGCAGCGCGAGAAAAACTTTGAACACTTATACGAGGAAGTATTTCCTGTGGTTGCGGATATAGTTAGCAAACAAGGAGGTTCGTTTCATGATGCGAAAGACATTTTTCAGGATGCATTAATAATTTTTTATGAAAAAAATGTAACTGGAGAGTTAAATGTAAAAATTTCAGATAAAGCCTATATTGTAGGGATTGCTAAACATTTGTGGATTAAAAAGTTCAAATCCAAATATAGATTATTATCACTTGACATTTTGGAAAAAGAGATTAGACTTCCCCAAGATTACTTTGAAAAAGAAATAATGAAACCAAACCGGTTACTTCATTTACTGGAAGTTGCAGGAAAGAAATGCATAGAACTGCTTCGCTCTATTTATTACGACAAATTATCTATGGATAAAGTATCGCAGGTACATGGATTTTCAAACCCTCACTCTGCATCGGTACAGAAATACAAGTGTATTGAGAAAATAAAAGTTATTGTGGAACAAAAATCATTAAACTATGAAGATTTCATGGAATGATACTCGTCATATCGAGCGGTATCTGAATAATGAGCTTTCGAAAGAAGAAAAGATACTATTTGAAGCACAACTTATCCTCGATCCCCATTTTAAATTAAATGTAGGGTTACTCAAACAAATTCATTCTCTCATCAAACTTTACGGACGCAAGAAGATGAAGGCAGAGCTTGGAAAAATACATCACAAACTCTTTCAGAACCCGGAGCATGTGATATTTCAGCAACGAATACGACAGCTTTTTAAAGACAATTAAAATTATGATTAATTCCAGTATCATTCCCATGGTCACTGAGGATAGTGGCGGACGGGGAGAGCGTGCTTATGATATTTATAGTCTGCTGTTAAAAGAACGAATTGTTTTCTTAGGCACCCAGATTGAAGCCCAAATGGCAAATGTCATTGTTGCTCAATTACTTTACTTGAATAGTGTGGATAAGAAACAGCCGATTCATCTTTATATCAATAGCCCTGGTGGTCATGTGTATGCAGGTCTTGCCATTCATGACACCATGCAAATGATTGAGGCACCTGTTTATACCTATGCAATCGGTTTTACTGCCAGCATGGGCACGGCTTTACTCTGCACGGGTGAGAAAGGATATCGTTATGCATTACCACATGCTACTATTCACATGCACCCGACAGGCGGCGGAACACAAGGTTATACAGAAGATGTGCGTATTGCAACCCGTGAACAAGAGCGATTGCAAGCCCAGCTATTTCATTTGATGGGCAGGCATACCGGACATTCATGGAAAGAGCTCGAAGACTATTTCTTACGTGATCGCTATCTTAATGCGGAAGAAGCAAAATCGTACGGATTAGTGGATGAAATTTTAGGAGATTCAAGTGATATCGTTCATCTTGATTATTCTGAATTAATTATAAGTACCCTGAACAATTAAGGACGATTGACAGCATACGAATTGTAAAACGCTTTGAATGTTTAACGGACAAAGAAGCAGAACTTGTGAAAAACGTGATTCAATAAGGCAGTGGCGGCAACCAATTTGTTTGACAAAGAGCTGTTTCCGGCAGAAGCTTTTGGTGATCTGAGCTTAGCCCGGCGCGTATCCGAAGTTCCAGATAAGCACTAATTTAGCAAAGAACATGATCACAGATAACAAGCATTATAACGAGCCTTCGGTTTTTACGCCCGAAAACCTGCTGAGAGAAGCAAGGCGGCAAAAGAATATTGACAACTGCAAAGTACCCGATATATGTGTGCTTGACCCCGACGGTGACCTTGCAGAATATTTAATACGGACAAAGCAGGCGGAGATGAATGTATGCTGGGCTTGTTATCACACCAGGCTATATACAGCAAAGCAAAAAGGCATTGAATTTGGAGTATTAGGTTGTGCTGTAGGCTCATCATTTTCCGTGCTGATTGCTGAACAATTATTTGCGTCAGGATGCAAAACCCTGATCAGCGTAACATCTGCGGGTATTATAAACCCGACAAAGAATAATTCGAAATTTGTCTTGATTGAGCAGGCGCTCCGGGACGAGGGCACAAGCTATCATTACATTGCACCGGATGAAACAAGCAATATCAATCCTGACCTGGCAGGCAGCTTAATGGCATATTACCGCTCTACTGAGCTGTCAATTGAAACAGGGAATAGCTGGACAACAGATGCTCCCTACCGTGAGACTCAAGCCGCAATAAATGAAGCGAAAAAATCAGGTGTGATGTGTGTAGAAATGGAAGCTGCGGCGTTATATGCTTTTGCAAAGGCTAAAAACAAGGATGTGATCTGCTTTGCACATCTTACCAACAGCATGGCGCAAACAGAAGGTGATTTTGAGAAAGGAGAAGAAATGGGCAGCCTCGACACATTATCCCTGATTCACCATACCATAAGCGCCCTTACTAAAAACCGGCGTTATCACTGGAATAAGATTTATACCACGAAACAACCCAATGAAGTAAGCTGGACACAGGAAGTTCCCGCTACTTCATTAGCGTTTATCCATTCTTTTGGTATGCCAAAAACTGCCGGTATTATTGATATTGGCGGTGGCGACAGTAAACTGGTGGACTTTCTGCTTGACGAAGGCTATGAAAACATAACTGTGCTTGACATCTCCGAAAAAGCACTTGCCAGGGCTCAAAACCGGTTGGGCAGGAAAGCTCAAAAAGTAAACTGGGTGGTAAGCGACATCGCCTCATTTAACCCAACAACCCATTACGACATCTGGCACGACCGGGCTACTTTTCACTTTCTGACAACCCCTGAACAAGTCTCAAAATATCTTGACACGGCCAGAAAGCACGTTGATGGCTATATGACGATCGGGACTTTCTCAACAGATGGCCCCACAAAATGCAGCGGGCTTGACATAAAGCAATATGACGAACAAACTCTGACAGCAGCGCTCAAAAACGGATTTGACAAATTAAGATGTATAACAGAAGACCATATAACACCATTTAATACAAAGCAGAACTTCCTGTTTTGCAGCTTTAAAAGACGGCCGGACCAATGAGAACAATAAAACTAAAAATAATTTTGCCCTATACGCAATACAAGGTCTGGCTCCCTGCCGCCCGGTTTTGCCGGGAGCGCCTTCGGCTTGAAACTTAGGCGGTCATTGTTATCACCATCGGCTCAGCAAAAGTGAAACGCAGATCAGCCGATAGCGGAAAATTTAAGACCATGGCAATCTGGTTTACGGTTGGCTTTTAATTGTACTGACCTCTATATCCCGGGGATTTTTATTATTTTCAGGCAGGCGTTATTTCAGGTCATTTTAAATATTTTGTAACCTTTCCACTTGTTGTTTACTCTGATTAAGCAGTAACACATCAAAATACAAAAAATGGAAAGTAACCATTCACAACAGACACTGACACAAGCGTTCAGGCTGTTAAAGTTCACATTCGTAATTGTCCCTATCGTTGCCGGTGCCGATAAATTTACGAACCTGCTTACGCATTGGGAGCAATACCTGAATCCTTCCATAGCAGGCATGCTTCCTTTTTCCGCCCATGCTTTTATGATGGTCGTAGGCGTTATTGAAATCATTGCAGGCATTATTGTACTGAAAAAAGCCGAAATTGGCGGGTATATTGTTGCAGCGTGGCTCACGGTCATTGCCCTGACCTTGTTGTCTGGCCTCAACTATATGGATGTAGCGGTGCGTGACCTTGTAATGGCGATTTCGGCTTTTGCTATGGCAAGAATATCTAAAATCATTGCATAAATCATGGTTCAGTTTGAAAAGTTTACCGAATCAGAAATCATACAGCGCATTGTAGACGGTGAAAAATCACTGTATGAAATTATTGTAAGGCGGTTTAATGCTTACCTCTACAAAGTGGGAAGGTCGTATAATTATAACCACGAAGACACGCAGGATTTAATGCAGGAAACCTTTATTGATGCCTATAAAAATTTATCTGCATTTGAAGGGCGTTCCGGTTTTGGCACGTGGATCATCCGCATCATGCTGAATAACTGTTACAGGAAGAAAAAGAAAGCAGGTTTTAAAAACGAGATCATGCAGGATGTAAGCGAAAATTCAAAACCGATGTTTGCCCGGTCGAATAATGATACGGACAAAATTGTTCAAAACCGCGAGCTGGGGCATATTATCGAAAATACCCTGGCCAACATCCCTCTCGATTACCGGATGGCATTTTCATTGCGGGAGATTAACGGGCTGAGCGTGTCGGAAACAGCAAGCCTGCTCCATATCAGCGAAGTCAATGTAAAAGTGCGGGTGAACAGGGCAAAGACAATGTTAAGGTCAGGGATAGAAAAAACATATTCCCCGGGCGAGCTGTTTGAGTTTAATTTAATCTATTGCGACGCGATGGTACAAAATGTAATGAAGAAAATAAATGAGCTTCATTAAGCTACAATAACCTTATCCGTTTTTTTACAAAATAAGTA
>CAYWVB010000119.1:0-4882 GCA_964461595.1 uncultured Terrimonas sp.
TTGCCAATAGTGGGGCTAGGACATTGAAACAATCAGCAGCGGTAATTCTGTTGTACTGCGGTTCGGGGCTTGACGAACAAAGCCCAGCTTTAGTTCTTAATATTTAACTTTATCAAAAGACAGGCAGCAGTTCCGGGCGGAAGAATATAAAATTCCCCACTATCGGCAATACCTGCTCGTTGCCTGCAATTTTTTTGACACCATAAACTTCAAACATAAAATATGACTTTAAAATCTCTTGGACTTTTTGCAACGGCTTTCGTTTTGACAATTGCCTCTTATGGACAAAACGAAAATTCTGTTGATGTAACACCACATTGGAAAAACAATGAAACTCATTCTGTAAAAATTAAAAGCACAACGACAGACAACAATAATGGTAAGGCTCAAAACTATTTATCAACTTTTGACGCAAAGTTTATTGTGAAAGAAGCATCAGACAGTGGTTACAAAGTTGAATGGACTTACACAAATACCAAATTAGCAGACAACGAACCTGTTTTGGAAAATCAAATTGTTGCAAAATTGACAAACACAAAATTGCTTATTAAACTTTCTGATGTTGGACGTTTTGTAGAACTCATTAATGCCGACGAAGTGAAAGTTGTTGCTAATAAAGCCGTTGATGAACTTATTGCAAATAGTGCTACAAATCCAACAATGAATGCACAGTACAAAGCAGCTAAACAACTTATTGCTACAAAACAGGGTTTAGAAATTGCCATACTAAAACAAATCAAGTTTTATAATTTTTCATTTGGTTTCAACTATAAGCTAAACTTCGTTCAGACTAATAATATCAAGTTTCCAAATCCACTTGGTGGACAGCCTTTTGATGCTGTTGAAAAAGTACAATTAACCAAACTTGACAACAAAAATTCTGTTTGCACAATTGAGACAAATAAAATCATTGATGGAAAAGTTTTAAAAGCCTCGGTTATTGAGTATGTAAAAAAGGCGACAAATTCCAATCCTCAAGCAATGGACGAAATGAATAAAGCAAGCCTTGAAATGACAGAAAGTACAATGCAGCAAATTGACTTTTCAAAAGGACTACTTCAAAAATCATTCTTTAAAAGAGTAATGAACCTCGGTTTTCAAAACAGGACAACTTTATTAGAGATTGAAACGGCAGACTAAAACTGCAGGCAACATTGCTTGCTGCAATTTGGGCTGGACGTTGTAAGCATCAGCTTTTTGTTCGCTATCCAGCTTCAGTTCCAGCAGGACGTTATAAATTTGACTTATGAATAAAACATCTGCAATATTGCAATCATCGGCTTCGATGATGGGCATACGGAACTCTATTTCTAAACCTGCACAAATTCTTTAGCGTTGTGCGTCAGCATTCACGATCCTTCACCAAGACATCAACAATCGAAAAATTTACTGTTTCTTAAATTTTTGACGCAATACATTTTGTTTCCCAATTGGGAAATTTGTATTTTTGACGGAAATTGTGAGTGAAGTTAAACTTCGACATATAATTATTGCCAGCAGCTATTGAGTTTTTAGATAACATTGACGACAAAGCGGGAGAGAAAATGGCGACACACGGAATTTTGAAAAAGACACAGAAAACACCATCGAAAGGAATTAAGAAGGCGGAAGAAATAAGAAAACAATATTTAAACAACAAGACAAAAAATCAGTAATTACGTCAACAAATAAATTTAAAACTGTTTCGCTTGACACAATGATTGACAAACACATTGGCAAGCGTGGGACTGAAAGACGTGAGGCATTTGAAAACGAGTTGAGAATAGACTTGTTAGGACAAGCCATTAGGCAGGCAAGACAAGAACGTAACTTAACTCAAGAACAATTGGGCGACCTTGTTGGCGTACAGAAAGCGCAAATCTCAAAGATTGAAAACAGCGTAAAAAATGCAAGGTTTGAAACTATTTTAAAGGTGTTTGACGCGTTGGGCGCGAAAGTGAACTTTAATGTAGAACTGAACAAAAAAAAATTGGACTACTAACAAAATATGCCGAACGCACAATAAAAATATTTGCAAAAGCAGGGCTGGACATTGTAACATCAGCTATGTGCAAGTATCACTAAGAAATGAGAAAAGTAACGACAATAATATTTCTAACTGTTTCGACAATATGTTTCGGACAAAGGATGGTTCAATTTGCTGACTCAATCCGTAAGACATATAATATCCCCGAAATTAGTTACGCAGTAATTGACGATAAATCAATATTGGAAATTGCAGCATTAGGGAGGCATTCAATTGTTCTTCCGGACAGCGCAACATTAAATGACAGATTTCATATTGGTTCAAATACCAAAGCAATGACGGGGTTCATAATTGCTAAGTATGTAGAAAACGGAAAATTAAAATGGACAACGAAATTTTTTGATTTATTTCCTAAATGGAAAGAAAAATGTAAGGCTGATTATGCAAATATTACTCTACAGGATTTGCTTTCACACAAAGCAGAAATACAGCCATTTCAGGGAGAAGGCGACCCCGAAATACCAGACTTTAAAGGAACAAATCAAGAAAAAAGGGAACAATTCGGACAGTTGGTATTAACATTAGAACCTGTAAAACTTGACAAACAAAATCCATTCATTTATTCAAACGCAGGATATACCTTGGCTACATTAATGTTAGAAAAGGTAACAGGTAAAAGTTGGGAGCAATTAGTTGAGAAAGTATTCAATAAAGATTTAAAATTAAATGTAAAATTCTCCTGGCCTGAAAATCAAAAGCGAAAAGATACCTGGGGACACTCTTTTGAAAATGGCAAATTAAAACCTATTCCTTCAACAACCGGCTACCATTTGGATTTTACAGAGCCAGCAGGAGATTTAAACATAAAACTTAAGGATTATATTAAATTTATTCAACTTAATCTACGGGGACTTAAAGGTGACGACAATTATTTGAAAGCTAAGACTTATGCTTTTATTCATAAAGGAGTTGAAAATTACTCAATCGGTTGGTTTAACATTTATGAAAACAATAAAGAGCTTTCTACTCATTCTGGAACAGCGGGGACATATTATACGCTTGTTCATATTGACAGACTGAAAAACATAGCTTATATTATTTTCACTAACTCTTACAATGATGACACAAAACAAGGTGTAAGACTTTTAATGAGAAAACTGAAAGAAAATTACGGCAGCTAACATTGCACTGACGAATATGGCGGTGTGACGAATAAATCATTCAGCAACTAATCGCTTATCATTTTTTGCTCCGGCGCGACCGAATTCCGGCAGCAGGGGCTAAGGGGGGTGAATACTCTCAAAATATTTCCTCCAGCTCTTTCAGCGAGCTTACCATATAAGTAGGCTGCACCGGCGGCGTCACTCCCAGGTGATTGACATATACCTGGTCCATGCCGGCATCCCGGGCGCCTATGATATCTGCATCTATATCGTCGCCCAGCATAATGCTTTCGTGCAGGGCTGCTCCGGTTTTCCGCAGGGCAAAATCAAAAATGGCTTTATGAGGCTTTAGGCTGTTGCTGCCTTCTGAGGTGATCACAAATGTGAAGAATTCACTGAGCCCGGAGTATTTGAGCTTACTGTGCTGCACGGTCTCAAAGCCGTTGGTGATGAGATGAAGGGCATATCTCTTATCGCGCAGGTAGTGCAAAATTTCTACCGCATAAGGGAACAATAGTTTCCGGGTAGGCAGCTTATCCAGGAACATCACATCCATGCTGCGGGCAAGCTGCTCATTGCCGATCTTAAAATCAAGCAGTGTATTCCACATGCGTTTCCAGCGGAGGTCATCTCTTTTGATGAACCCTTTGCGGTATCTTTCCCAAAGTCTCGTATTGTGATAAATATAGCGGTCGTAAAAGCTGTTAAAATCATCCACGCCGTGAGCGTGGAGCTCAAGCGCATGGTAGAGCTCTTCCAGCGTCACCCTTGCATTGGCCTCAAAATCCCACAATGTATGATCAAGATCAAAAAAGAGATGCTTATATTTCATAACAGAAACCGCAAAAGTACAGTGTTTGCCAGAAGTATGTAGATTTGAAATTCGGGACGAGAGACGACAAACAGCATAAGCCTGTTATTTGTCTGACAGCCCATAGCCGAAAGCTGACCGCCTTAAAGCATATACCATGAACATAATCATTACAGGAGCATCAAAAGGATTTGGAAAATCAATAGCGGAAATATTTGCTGCTCACGGGCATAATGTATATATCTGTGCAAGAAATGCAGATAAATTGTATGCCGTACAGAAAGAGTTGCAGTCGCAGTATCCCGATGCGGGAGTTGAGGCTATGCCCTGTGATCTATCCGTTCCGGAAGGCGCAAAGGCTTTTGGTAAATGGTTTTTGTCGTTCAATACTGCTCCTGATGTGCTGGTAAATAATGCCGGGCTCTTTGATCCCGGGAGCGTATATGATGAGCCGGAAGGCACGCTGGAACGCATGATCGCCGTAAACCTGTACAGTGCCTATCATCTTACCAGAACGCTTATATCTGAAATGACCGCTCAGCGGCACGGTCATATATTCAATATGTGCTCCATCGCTTCGCTGAAAGCTTATCCTAACGGTGGCGCCTACAGTATCAGCAAATTTGCGCTGGCAGGATTTTCAAAAAATCTTCGGGAAGAGATGAAACCCTTTGGCGTAAAGGTCACCGCCGTTTATCCCGGAGCTGCTTATACCGATTCCTGGGCGGGCAGCGGCATTGACCCCAATCGCATCATGGAAGCAGATGATATAGCCCGGATGGTCTATGCTGCGTCATTATTATCGCCACAGGCATGCGTGGAGGATATAGTGCTGCGCCCGCAGTTGGGCGATCTGTAGCGTAACCTTCTTTAGTGATTATACTTTTTGATTTAATGGTCAAAAATGGTTGGTAAAATCTTTTGAGAGTTATACTGGATAAG
>CAYWVB010000120.1:0-4568 GCA_964461595.1 uncultured Terrimonas sp.
AACTTAGTATTTACTTTCAACTTTTACCTATGTGGAGACGTGGCGGCGAAGAAAACGGTTTAAAGATTATTTGCAGAAAAATATTGCTGCATTGTAAAAAGCAAAAGCCGCATCACTGCGGCTTTGTCGTTTCTTGTTTCAAAAATTCATATCGCTCTCCGCCTTCTTCTTCTTTCCATACAAAAAGATACCAAGGTGGCTTATTCTCTAAGATTCCATTTTTGCCCGCAATTAAAACCGAATAATTTCCATAAATATTTTCATTATTCATTTTTCTGAAATCTAATTTCACTTTCTTAAACCCTTGTCCTTTGTCTATCTTCCACTTTCCACTTCCTTCCACTTTTTTTCCTTGAACCTCTTGCTTTGAAGTAAAGAAACTAAAAAATTCCGCAGGTAAGGATTTCCCTGTAAATGTGCTATCCTTATTGATTATAAGCATTGCGCCATCTGAACTTTTCCAAGAACCTACGATGTCTATTTGCATAGTGTCCTTCACTTCATTATCATTGTTGCATGCTTGAAAAAGTATTGACAACATCGCTACCACAATCATTATTGCCTGCTTCATTTGTATTTAATTGTTTCTGTCCACTCTACTGTTTGAGTTGTTCTCGACATTGGCCCACTGGAAAATGCATTATTGATGTGATTCCCGACATTATTTTTCCACCAATTCGTATAACCGACTACAGGAGGGCGAAAACCTGATGCAGCTGTTGACGCATTTTCAACATAAAAATGAACCTGGGCTGTTCCATTTTGTTCATCAATAGATAGAACTTCATATTTTAACCCATAAGAACCTAAGTATGTCACTGCAAGGTTTCCCGTTAGCCCTCCTGTCATTAAAGTTGAATAATCTCTGATATACTTGGGAACACCTGCAATCCCACCTAATCCATAAGAATTTACACCCTCAATTTTCCCTCTCGCACCTTGATTAATTAGCCCAGAAATCATGCCCCTTGTTTCATTAACATGTTGATGCTTCTGGAGCATTTTTGTGAACGGATCTCCATCCTTAAAATGATGTGTTCTTGGTCCCCTTCCCGTTAACCATTCAACACCTAAACCCCATGGGCTTGTATTATCTCTTGCCTTTGCAGTTACTGTTACTTCTGGTAAATCGCCGCCATCTATGCCACCGCCAACAAAACCTCCTACGGCATTTTCATTACTTGGGTCATAAGTATAATAAGAAGTTGTTTCACCAATCGTCCAAGCTAAAACATCACCCTGCCTTACTTTAATGCTGTGGCTTCCTTCGCCATTTATTCTTATAGTATCTAAGCCAAAAGGATCATTAAAAAGAATAGGATTATTAGTAGCATATTGATAAGGTGAAAGCGAAACGGACGTCATTGTGAGGGGGTCAATCTGCATAAACCTTCTTATCTGCGGGTCATAACCTCTAAAGTTCGTTGCATACCACTCAAGCCCTGAACCATCAGAAAACTCTTTGTTTTGCAACTCGGTTCCCTCATTGTATTTAAACTTATTTTCAGCAATCCCATTCAGTGCTTTGGAGCTTATCCCTTGCATAGTAAGCCCGAATGGATAATAATGCGTCTCTTCCAGTATCTGTCCCCTGGTATGGATCACCTGCAGGTTGTCAAAGAACACGTTCACAGGGCTCTCGTTGCTCACGTAAATATACACATATCCATTCTTCGGTGCGGTTTTATTTGTAAGATCCGTGTGTGTTTTAACCACACTGTTGCTGCCCACCCTGCTGAACCCGCTGGCTGCTACCTTAAACTGCTCGTCAAAAAAGATATAGTTGATATAGGCCTTAGGCACTGTGGGCGCTCCGGCGGCATCAGTGGTCTGGTTGCCAAGCAAAGTAGTGATGCCGGAGGTCACATTACCAATGCCATTGAGCTGCGATGCCGTTACCCCGCCATGAGCTGCCGCGGCAGTGCCGCCGGTAGGACCTCCGAGGAGCCCGGTGAGGATGTCTAATACCGGGATGGCACTGTTGGCGCCGGTGCCGCCGGTATTGTTGGTAAAATAATAGCTCTTCCCAAAGATGTCTATCTTATCGCCTGCCATTACTTTTAAAGTGATGCCCAGCCCGGTTTTATTGGCGCCGCTGTTGAGCTTATAGAGCTTTGCGCTGTTAGCAGTGGTATTGCTGTTGGGATTATTGTTCACCGGCGGGTTGCCATTGTGGTTTACATAATCCGTTATGCCGGTGGCGTCTGTTTTAGGAACTATTTTCGTAGCATCTATGGTATAATAGCTCTTTTCAATGTAAGCTGCATTGGGGCTGCCATTCGTATTGATATCTCCTTCAAGGGTGGCAGCAGGGTAAATGTCCTGCTTATACTCATCGGTCAGCACCATTCTTGTATTGCCAAGGTGGTCTTTGATGAAGTAGTCATACACAAAGCCGGTGGGGGTATTGGGGGTGGAGGCATTGCTGTACTGCGGTCTTAGCCTGCCTCATGACTGATAAAAAATTAAACATCTTGTTCACCACGTCCCCGGCAACTTTGTACTAATGCTCAACTTTTATCTATGTGGAAGACGTGGCAGCGAAGAAAAAGCCGTTCCTTGCTTTGCTTGTTCTGGGGTCATAGTAACACTGCCCTTTTCACTAGTACGCAGGAATACCAGCTTTTGACAATGGGTTTAGCTATCTCATCACTTCTTCAGAGGTTCACTTGCGTTCATCTCCCTTATACTTACCTGATCGCTTTTCGCAACCTTTTCCCCTGCCGTTCAATACCCGATTATTACTAAACAAGCACCGAGGGGTGGTTTACAGCCTCCGCTTACACAACGACTGTGGTAGACCTTCTACCATCTTCTATAACTTCCACGGCACACCCGGTGCCAGCCGAGGTCTGCCGCCTGGCTCATTACACGGCGAGTCCGGCGGCTAACGCGCATAGCTATGCGCCGAGACTACGCCTGGGAAGATGATAGGACACTCGGCGGCGAAGTAAGGTGAGTCCCTGAGAAAAAGAAAAAAATGATTAGTTTTACCACAGCTCTTACACCACTCCTCAAGGGTGGTAAACTTTCACCGAAATTTCCAATAAAAGACAACTGCAACAACTGGCACAATAACAAAACAGCCCGGCACAACGCCGGGCTATTGTATTTTGTCGTAACATAAATCAATAAAACATCAGAAAGTTCTCGCTTATTTACATTGTTCTAATAAATGCTTACCATAAATAGGTCCCCAAAAAAGCCATGAGGTAGTTATCAAAAAAAACAGTACCGTAATAGCTATAGACAACCATTTACTTCCTGCTATAGTTGGTTTAGCGTTAATAATATTATGAACTCTACCAGATCTATGATAGAATAGATAATTGATGAGTATAATCAAAATAGTTATTGAAAACTGAACAATTACTTTTACTTCGTAACAATAATACTTAAGAGCAATTATATCCATTGACCCATTTAATAATAACGACTCACTAAAGCTTAATGCTAATACTGTCGCGAAATGGGGCTCCGGATCTCTAATCACTTTTCTATAGAACAAAAAATAATAATAGTAAAAAACATCTAAAACCTTCATCGTTATTGTTTATCCATCTCATTGATTACCTGATCCAAAAAGGGAGTTCTGGGATATTCATCTCTGTCGATTCCAAGTCCGTCCTGTATTAAGGGACGTATATTTGCTCTGTACCAGGGAATGGAACTAACGCCTCTTCCTAATTCCCAGCCTACGCCTGCAGCCGCTCCATATATGCCGCCAAATGTAGATATGGCATTCATTCCTTGTTCTGCCATCATCTGCCCTTGTCCAATCTGCCCCGTCCGATATTGTCTATTAATGTCAAAGGCATTCCAAGCACCTATGCCATAACCAATACGGGTTAGCTTAATGCTTGCAGCTTTGGCTGCTTTTTGCCCACCAGCCGTATATTGGTTTCCGTAAAATCTGGGGCTATAAAATTTACTTTGGGAAAAACTATACCATCCGGACTTATTAAACATTAGATGGCTACCTATAGACGCTGCTGTTCCTGCTGCGCTTCCCCACGGGAATGCATACCCTAATGATACATTTGGTTGTTCTTGATTTTGAGATTTGCCACTGCTTACTTTGACCTCCGGTAGAGTTCCACCATCTATTCCTTCACCTACAAAGCCATTTACTGCATTTTTATTATTGGGGTCATAAGTGTAGTAAGAAGTTGTTTCCCCAATAGTCCACGCTAATACATCGCCTTGCGCAACTTTAATTTTGTGTGAACCTTCCCCATTTACCCGGACTGTATCAAGTCCGAAAGGATCATTATAAAGTAAGGGATTATTCAACACATAACCATAAGGAGTTGTTCCGAGATGATATTCTGCATGTGCATCTATCTGCCACCATCTTCCTATTTGTGGGTCGAGTTGCCTGGAACGTGTATCGTAAACATCTAATCCACTGCCATCGGAGAACTCTTTGTTTTGTAGCTCGCTACCATAATTAAATCTCCTCTTGTTCTCTACCACATTATTTAGTGCCTTGGATGATATCCCCGCCATCGCAAGTCCGAACGGGTAATAATTACCATCCCCATTTTGATGCTTTTGCAAAAACTTCC
>CAYWVB010000121.1:0-4534 GCA_964461595.1 uncultured Terrimonas sp.
ACTTTTTTTCTACACTTGTGGATATCCTCCGTTTTTAATGCGTCTGCCCTGTTCATATCATGCTCTGCTTTCCTTTTTCAATATATTTGCCCTAAACTTTCCCGGATTGAAGCATTTAAAGGCAGTTAATAAGTATCTCAGGAAATATAAGTGGCGCTTTTTGCTGGGCATCCTGTTTGTGGTCGTTTCAAATTACTTCGGCATACTGGCGCCACAGGTCACCGGTTATGTGATGGACAAGGTGCAGGACAAAATGCAGCCGTTGTCAGAGGTGGCACCAGGGTATAATAAAGCTGCTGCACAGGAGTATGATCCGCTGGTAAAAATTTTTATCAACCAACTGGAAGCGCAGATCAGCGCCCACAGCTTTACCTGGCTGGTAATGATCTGCGGGCTGACCTTGCTGGCATTTGCTCTCCTGCGAGGATTGTTCATGTTCTTTATGCGGCAGACCATCATAGTGATGAGCCGGCTGATAGAATATGATCAGAAGAATGAAGTATACCAGCATTACCAGCAACTGGATACCTCTTTCTACAAGGTGCACAGCACCGGCGACCTGATGAGCCGTATGGCTGAAGATGTGAGCCGTGTGCGCATGTATACCGGCCCGGCAATGATGTATTTCTTTAACCTTGTGGCGCTGATAGGGCTGAGCCTTTTTTATATGGTAAGAAAAAACCCTGAGCTTACCTTATATGTGCTGGCTCCCCTGCCCATACTTGCCGTAACTATTTATATTGTTAATACCGTTATTCATAAAAAAAGCGAAAATATACAGGCGCAGCTCAGCAATCTTACTACCAACGCGCAGGAGTCTTATTCCGGCATAAGGGTCATTAAATCATTTGTGCAGGAAAAGGCTATGGAGCAATTTTTTGAAAGCAACAGCGAAGCTTATAAAAAAAGCGCTGTAAACCTGGCTAAGATCGAAGCTATTTATTTCCCTTCCATCGGGCTGCTGATAGGGTTAAGCACCCTGCTTACCATTATGATCGGCGGATTATATCATATCCGCAACCCTGAGCAGATCACTATCGGGACAATTGCCGAGTTTGTAGTGTATATCAATATGCTTACCTTCCCGGTAAGCTCTATCGGCTGGGTGGCAAGTATGGTCCAGCGCGCTTCTGCTTCCCAAAAAAGGCTGAATGAGTTTCTGGAAACAAGGCCTGCCATACTGAATCCTCCCGCTCCTGTAGAAGCAACGCTGTACGGGCATATTCGCTTTGATAAAATAAATTTTACGTACTCGCATACCGGCATTAAAGCTTTGACTGATTTTACCCTCGACATACCCCGCGGCAATAAAATTGCGGTGATAGGGAAAACGGGGAGCGGGAAGTCTACCATTGCCCAGTTGCTTTTAAGAATGTATGACCCGGATAGCGGCAATATTTTCATTGATGGCATAGGTCTGAAAACAATGGATGTCCGTGAGCTGCGCCGGCAGATCAGCTATGTACCCCAGGATGTATTTCTTTTCAGTGATACCATCGCCGGCAATATCCGTTTTGGGCTGGACACCGCCACGGACGAGATGATCCGCAAAGCTGCCCGGCAGGCCAACGTGGAAAAAGAGGTCAATCACTTTCCCAACGGCTTTGAAACCCTGGTAGGCGAAAGAGGTGTAACGCTCAGCGGCGGACAGAAGCAGCGGATATCCATTGCCCGCGCAATGATAAAAGACCCGGGGATCGTAATATTTGACGACTGCCTGAGCGCCGTGGATGCGCGCACGGAAAAGGAGATCATCGCTAACCTGTATGAATACCTGCAGCATAAAACCGCAGTGATCATCACTCACCGCATATTCAGCCTTTTCAATTTCGATACCATCATCGTCATGGAAGAAGGGCGGATAGTGGAGCAGGGGACGCACGAAAGCCTGCTGGCGCTCAATGGCCGGTACACCGAAATGTACCTCCGCCAGCAGGAACAGGAGGAAAAAGAGGGCTAAATCCTTTGCCTGTAGCGAATTATAAGAGTTTTGGTTAAAATTTTGTCAATTCAAAAACAATTTTATCTTTGTCAATCATAAAAACGGATAAGTTAAACTATTAAAAAAAATTACTGTGGCGTACGACAACAATGACAAAAGAATGGAAAGTGTGTATAGCAAAAGAATCCGTGCCGGCAAAAGACGGACCTATTTTTTTGATGTTAGAAGCACACGCAACCAGGACTACTATCTGACGATTACTGAAAGCCGTAAACGCTTTAATGACAATGGTTATGACAGACATAAGATTTTCCTGTACAAGGAAGATTTCAACAAGTTCATTAAAGCGCTGAATGAAGCAGTGGATCATGTAAAAACAGAACTGATGCCTGATTTCGACTTTGATGCGTTTAATCATGACACACCTTTAGCGGAAGGCGAGGACATTGAAACAGGAGACATTGAGGAAGTGGATGCTGTTGCCAATCCTGAAGTGAATGCAGGTTCCACCCCTTCGGCAGTTGCCCAGAACAACGGTGCTGATGAAGAAGTGGATAAATGGTAACGCGAATCTGATCCGTCAGCTTTAAAAATATTAAATAAATACCCCGGCATGCCGGGGTATTTTATGTTAAGACATTCTCACGTTTATCGTCTCTCGTTTATCATTCAATGCAGCACTACCCGGCTATCATACTTTTATACTCATTGATCAGCCCGTTGGTAGACGAATCATGGGAGGAAACTTCAGCTTTTGCTTTTAATTCCGGTAATATCCTGTTGGCCAGCTGCTTGCCAAGCTCTACCCCCCACTGGTCAAAGCTGAAAATATTCCAGATCACTCCCTGAACAAATATTTTATGCTCGTACAGGGCGATCAATTGCCCCAAGGTATATGGCGTGATCATTTTGATAAGAAAGGAATTGGTAGGCTTGTTGCCTTCAAAAACTTTAAAGGGGGCTACCTTTTCTTTCTCCGCAGCGCTCATGCCCGAAAGCCCGGCATCCACTTCTTCTCTTGTCTTACCATTCATAAGTGCTTCCGTTTGTGCAAAGAAATTGGACAACAGCTTTTGATGATGATCTCCTATCGGGTTGTGAGAAATGGCAGGCGCAATAAAATCGCAGGGTATGAGCACAGTTCCCTGGTGGATCAGCTGGTAAAACGCATGCTGGCCGTTAGTACCCGGTTCCCCCCATATCACCGGGCCGGTAGCATAGTCCGTATCAATACCATTGCGGTCTACATGCTTGCCATTGCTCTCCATATTACCCTGCTGAAAATATGCAGGGAAACGATGCATGTATTGATCGTAAGGTAAAATAGCTTCCGTTTGCGTTCCAAAGAAATTGGTATACCACAGCCCCACAAGCGCCATGATCACAGGGATATTTTTTTCAAAGCTTTCATAACGGAAATGATTATCCGTAGCATGTGCGCCCTGCAACAGCTTTTCAAAATTATCGTAACCAATGGTAAGCACTATAGACAGGCCGATAGCGCTCCACAGGCTGTAGCGGCCACCCACCCAATCCCAGAACTCAAACATATTAGCTTTGTCAATGCCAAAAGCCACTACCTCCTTTTCATTGGTGGATAAGGCTACGAAATGCTTTGCTACAGCTTTTTCGTCTTTGGCAGCATCCAGGAACCAACGCCTTGCCGTATGTGCATTCGTCATGGTTTCCTGGGTGGTAAATGTTTTAGAAGCGATAAGGAACAGGGTTTCCTCCGGTGTTACCAGCTTCAGCTTTTCTGCAATATGTGTACCATCTACGTTGGAAACAAAATGTGCTTCTATGCCTTCTTTCCAGTAAGGCTTCAGCGCTTCAGATACCATTACCGGGCCGAGATCGCTCCCGCCGATGCCTATATTGACAATATACCTGATCTTTTTTCCGCTGTATCCCTTCCATTCCCCGCTGTGCACTTTTCCTGCAAATGTTTTCATCTGGCTGAGCACTCTCCGTACCTCCGGCATCACGTCCTGCCCGTCTGTTATCACGGGCGATCCTGATACATTTCTCAGGGCAGTATGCAGTACGGCCCTGTTTTCCGTCTGGTTGATCTTTTCACCGGAAAACATGGCCTCAACAGCCTCTTTCAGGCAGCACTCTTTGGCCAGTGATAGCAAAGCTGCCAGTGTTGTATCATCAATAATATTTTTGGAGTAGTCAAACAGAATATCTTCAAACCGGATAGCATGTTTGTCAAATCTTTGCGGATCGGCTTTAAACAGATCTCTGATCTTTTTGTCCTTCATTACCTGGTAACAGGCTGCCAGTTCTTTCCATGACTTTGTTGCCTGCGGGTTAACTGTTGGGAATGCCATAGCTGATGATTTCTTTCAAAGGTAGGGGTTTCGGGTTAGAGCTATCAGCTATCTGCCATCAGAGCCTTATAGCCGCAAGGCATGCCTTGCGGCTATAAGGCTACGGCATCTACCTTACCCCCTGCACCTTACCCCTTCTGCCTGCTTTTATAGCTGATACCTGACAGGTGGTAGCTGACAGCTCACAACCGCACTACCTCTCCCGTCCGTACCGATTCATCGCAGGCAAAGGCGATCCTCAGGCTGTTCACCGCATCTT
>CAYWVB010000122.1:0-4155 GCA_964461595.1 uncultured Terrimonas sp.
TGCCCAATTACATTCCGGAAATCAGGAAATTATTTGCTGCGGCGGATAAAAAAGCTGTAGCGAAAATATTCGGTGGCACAGATAATACCTCCGACACGCATTTATCAAGATTTGATTGCATCGCCCTGCACGAATTAGGTCATGCTTTTCTGCAAACCTTTAATAAACTCTATACGGGAAAGTTATGGACAGATGAATTTTTGGCTTCCTATTTTGCGATTTGCTTTTTTCAACTCCATAAGAATTATCCCGGCCTGCCGCAGGTGGGCGAAACTGGTTATACCCCGAAATATAAAACCCTCACCGATTTTGAACATTTATATTCTAACGTTGGGGATCAGAACTACGGCTGGTATCAGGCACAATTCCAAAATCTTGGGTACGAACTATATCCAAAATTCAAAACAAGATTAATCAATGAATTTATTAAGAATGCTTCACCAACTGGAAAGAAATTAGATCCGTTGGCATTGCTACAACAGATCGTGCCAGAGATAACGAATCAGTGGTTGAAAGAAATGAAATAAAAATGAAAGGCCTTTAGTACTGTATAAACTTGAATACAATGAAATCAATGATCACCCTTACCGCATTTTTGTTTTGTGCCATTAGTGCCTATGAGCAACAACAATTGACTCAGGTACAGAATTATTATCGTGTTGACGACAAGGAAGCTGCGAGATTTGACCATATCATCAACTCTTATCATTGGGATACTTTATCCGGAAAGATGCCTGTTCTTTACAGTAATGGTTATAAAGTACGTGCCCAAACCATACAAAAGTTAATTGAAGCCTGCATGGAGTTTTACAAGCGGGTATTTCCCGAAACGAAATTTAATTTATACACAATGGTACTGAACCTGGAAGACTGGAATAAGATTCATTTGAATGAAATGGTTCCTTATGGACTGCCAAATTATTTTGCGGAAATAGCTAAATTATTTATTGCGGCGGATAAAAAAGCCGTAGCGAAAATATTTGGAGGCACAGATAATACCTCTGACACCCATTTATCAAGATTTGATTGCATCGCCCTGCACGAATTGGGTCATGCTTTTCTGCAGACCTCCAATAAACTTTATACCGGGAAACTTTGGACTGATGAATTTTTAGCCTCCTATTTCGCAATATGTTTTTTTGAACAAAATAAAAATTACCCCGGTTTGCCCCAGGTAGGTGAAACCGGTTATACTCCAAAATACAGAACCCTCGAAGATTTTGAAAGATTATATACAAATGTAGGTGCAGAGAATTACGGTTGGTACCAGGCGAAGTTTCAGAACCTGGGTTATGAGTTGTACCCAAAATTCAAGACAAGGTTAATCAAAGAATTTATCCATAATGCTTCACCATCCGGGAAGAAATTAGATCCGCAGGTGCTGCTTCAGCATCTTGCTCCGGAGATAATGAATCAATGGCTGAAAGGAATGAAGTGATTATTTAAAGAAATGGATGGTACAAAATTTTTATACAATAATTTTTCTTATGAAACAATTTATTTTCAACAAAACAGCTTTCCTGCTTTTTGCAATACCCATGATGGCAGCCTGCGTTTGCAGTTGCCATTCAAACACCGGAGTTGCTACATTCAATGACCCGATTGACCTTTCTGCACGCAATACTATGGTGAGTCCGGCACAGGATTTCTTTGAATATGCCAACGGTACCTGGTTGAAAAATACAGAGATACCTGCAGACAAAGCCAGGGTGGGTTCATTCGCAACTTTGGCAGACAGTGTTCTTGTTCAGATAAAAGGTATCCTGGATTCCTGTATAGTCTTAAAAAATCCAAAAGCCGGTACTCCCGCGCAATTAACCGGAAATCTGTATGCCAGTGTGTTGGATACAGCCGCCATTGAAAATGCCGGACTGTCTCCTTTGCGTGCAGACCTGGCGCGCATTGCGGCTATAAAAGAACCAGGAGATATCATTCACGAAATCGGGCTGGAAAATACAAACGGCGATTGGTTTTGGAATTGGTACCAGTGGGGCTGGGACGATATTATTACTGGCACAGGCCAGTTGTGTACTCTCTACGTTTTTGCGGATAATAAAAACAGCAACATCACCAGACTGCATTGTGACCAGGGCGGTCTGGGGCTTCCGAATAAAACCTATTACTTTAAAACAGATTCTGCAGGCAGGCATATTATAGAAGTTTATAAAAATTACATCACCAGTATCCTTAGTTTGCTTGGAGGAAGTTCGGAGCCAAAAGCAGATGCAGAAGCAATATTCGCATTGGAGAAAAAGTTGGCTGAAGCCTCCAGTAGCCGTGAGGATCTCTATGTTCCTGAAAAAAATTATCATTTGATGAGCGTAGATGAGATGCAGTCGCTCACTCCCAATGTACAATGGCGGCAACTACTAAACATAATGGATATACGTACAGATACTTTGCTGGTGGGCCAGCCTGCATTTTACAAAACATTGTCGGATCTGTTAAAGAGCATCCCCATTTTCGTATGGGAAAAATATCTTTCATTCCATTTGGTCAATCAGTATGCTCCCTGGCTGAGCACGCCTTATGCAAATGCGGCGTTTACCTTACAGCGAGTGATTACCGGTCAAAAAGAAAGGGCCGCACGCTGGAAGGCTGCTTCCATGCTTGTGAACAGTACCATTGGCGAAGCTTTGGGCGAACTTTATGTGAACCGTTATTTCCCGCCAACGTATAAAAAATATATGAAGAACATGGTAAACAATCTGAAAGCCGCCTTCAGGGAACATATTGAAAACATAGACTGGATGAGCAATTCAACGAAGACCTTAGCATTGGATAAATTAAATGCAATGGTGGCAAAAATTGGTTATCCTGAAAAATGGAAAGACTTTTCTTCTGTCAATATCAGCAAAGATTCTCTCATTGATAATTTAAAGCGGATAGGTCAGTGGTATTACCATTATAATATAGATAAATTGCACAAACCGACAGACCGTTCCGAATGGCTTATGACCTCTGCCACCGTTAACGCTTACAATAATCCCACTTCCAATGATATTAATTTCCCCGCTGCCATTCTGCAACCGCCGTTTTATTTTCCCAATGGAGATGATGCAGTTAATTATGGAAGTATCGGAGCGGTAATAGGCCATGAGATGTCCCATAGTTTTGATAATATGGGAAGTAAGTATGACAAGGAGGGAAGCCTGAAAAACTGGTGGACAAAGGCAGACCAGGAAGAGTTTGATAAAAGGGCAGACATGATTGTAAAACAGTTTGACCAATACACCGTGCTGGATTCTGTTCACCTGAATGGCAAATTAGAAGAGGTTGAGAATATTGCAGACCTCGGAGGGATTGCCATTGCCTACACAGCTTTTCAAAAAACAATTGAGGCTAAAAGGGATACCCTTGTTAGCGGACTAACTCCCAATCAGCGTTTTTTTATGGCTAATGCACAGATATGGAGAAGTAAACTGCGGCCTCAAACGTTAGCCTGGTTAGTATCCAGTAATGGACATGCGCCGGCAAAATATCGTGCCAACGGACCAGTTTCTAATATACCTGAATTTTACAAAGCCTTCAACGTAAAGCCGGGAGACAAAATGTACCGTGCAGATAGTGTGCGGGTAAAGATTTGGTGAAGGAGATGCCTGGGATATTTTTACGACCGCGATGGAAATTCAGTAAAGGGGTTGCTGTAAACCTCAATTCATTTTATAGATAAGTGCGGCCATTTGCCGTGATTAGAAAATAAAACAACTGAATTGCAGAGGATTTTGAAATGAAGGAATGGAAAAAAATGTGGTTAGGGACTGTAACAGGCTTTGAAGAGTAAGAGTTAAATTTAATTAGGCTTTGAATTGCCACAGGCTTCAAAGTAAAAAGAGTTAGATTTAATCAAATATTGAATTACCACAGGCTTTAGCCTGTGGAATAAAGAAATAAAATCAATTGGCTTTAGCCGAAAGAATTGAAGAAAACTATCAAACATCAATTATAATAAATGGATTTCAAAGATTCAAAGATGGTTAAAAGATTTCGGCTAAAGCCGGTCGGAAGTGGTTATTATTAATCCTCCAGCTAAAGCTGGAGGGAATTCAATAGGCAAAATAAAGCAGCTGAAATGAATGGAAAGAATGAGTTGCCACAGTCTTTAGCCTGTGGAATAAAGAAATAAAATCAATTGGCTTTAGCCGAAAGGATTGA
>CAYWVB010000123.1:0-3917 GCA_964461595.1 uncultured Terrimonas sp.
TTATGACAGTAAGTATTTCAACTTTGCCTCCACAAATACAGCAAAGATATAATGCAAAACTTTTGTCTACTCCTGAGAGAAATCTTGTGCATATGCTGTTTGCTTCACCTGTGGAGCTTCCAGATAACCAGGGTTTTATAGATAGACAATCAAGATATGATAGGTTGGATTTGTTCCCAGTGCCTTTAGATGACCAAAGCGTGAACCCCCCAGCTCAGGCTCTAAACCGTGTAGACGTTGACTGCCGAGTGAGAATTTATGCTACATACATAGTCCTCACCAGACAGGTTAGAGAGTGTTTATTAGTAGCTTAACTTACTTAACATACCATGCCTATTGTATTAAATAAAAACTCATGATAATATATCTCTTTTATGGAGGTTATCATGGAAACAAAAGAGGAATTATTAATGGCTTATTTAGCAGGAGTTTTAGACGCGGATGGATCATTTTCGCTTTGCAAATCAGCGCAAAGGGGAAAAAATCCTGGGCCCTCGCCTTTATATTATCCTGTTATTCAATTAAGCAAAGTTTATGAAAGTTTAATTGATCTTTTAATGAAAACATTTAAGGGAAGAAAACACGTTCGTAAACCATATGTTGCTAAAGATGGAGGTACACGAAAAACCAATTATCATTGGTTGATTCAACGTGTTCCATCATGTCAACCTATGTTAGAAAAAATTACTCCTTATTTAATTCTTAAAAAAGAAAGGGCATTGTTTTTACTAAATTTTTTAAAAGATTTTCCGTTTAAAAGAGGTAGCAATGTTATTAAACCCGAAATCCTTGTTTTAAAAGAAAAAGCTTATTTAAGAATGAAACAATTTAATGATGAACGAACTTTAACTCAAAAATTAACATCTAAATTTGCTGTTAAAGATTCTGATTCACCTTTGTTTTGGTCTTATTTGGCGGGTTATATGGATACAGATGGTTCTTTTAGTGTAACAATAAGAAGAACACATACAAATATGGTTAACCATTCTTATGGTCAACTAATCCAAATAAGTAGCATAGATTTAAAATCTTTAAATTATATATGTGAAAACTTTGTTGGTTGCAAAGTCTGCTTAAGTAAAGGAGTAAATTGCACAACAGGATTTATTTATAAATTGAGCATATCTAAAAAAGAAGATGTTATTCGTTTTTGTAAAAATCTAATTCCATATTTAAGAATTAAAAAAGAACAAGCAAAAATTTTATTAGATTTTTGTTTACGTTATAATAAAGTTTCTTATTGCAAAGGTGGAATATTGCCAGAAATATTACAATTTAGACATGAATGTTATGAGAAAGTTAAAAAGCTTAATAATTGTGACCTGTATAAACCTACTCTGATTGAGGTGGAAGGCTAAACCGCAAGGCATGCCGACACTGCGGAACCCATTAGGGACCGTAAGAGACTGAGCGAGTGGGGCCCATTAGGGTATGCGACAGTCCGCTCTAACCAACGAAAGGGTTAGAGGTAAGCAGAAATGACTTACCACCACGTAAGTGGTTAACAATAAGACAATTACAAACGAAGACCCAGTTCTGAACAGCGCAGCAGCGCGTTTGGGACAGGCCCTTGACAAACTAGGGGCCTTTAAATCTTACCTGATCGAGGTGGAACTCCTAACTATGGCAGCATAGAAGGACAACACTGCGGAACCTGAAAAGGACCGTAAGAGAACAAGCGGTAGGACATTCGAGAGAATGATGCGATGTTCCGAACTTCATGGAGACATGAAGAAGCATGCAGAAATGATATGCTCGCCTAGAAATAGGTCATAAAAGTAACAGAATGTAGAGAGACACAAGACGTTCTCGTAAGAGATAGTCTTGAATCCACAGCGTCCATAATCAATTGCGTTGGCGGTCTAAATGGCGATCTTCCAACCGAAATGACTGTGAGCGATGTTGATGATGTAGTAACTATTCTTCAGAACAACTCTGCAGAATACATTACAAATATCGTAGAAGCCGACCTTAAATTCGGTACTGCACCTATTGGTGATGCCTACGGATGTATGTTAACAACAAGAATGATCCCAGTGTTAAACAACATGACAGGGTTTATTCGTAAGTTTCAATATCCTAGGATTGAGCAAACATTATCCACCGAATGGGGTGGCGTTAATAACGTTAGATTCTTTGTTTCAGAACAAGGTAGCGTAACGCCTAATGCTTCTCTGCTAGGTAATGATGTGGCTAATTGCTTTGTAGCGGCTAAAGAAAGCTACAAGGTCGTTCGACTAAGACCAGACGACCATAAATCCTCTCTGATAGACTTGGAGGTCTTAACAGGTAATGCTGAAGATAACAAGGCGCAAGCAATCGAAAGATGTGCAGCGTGAACGCAGTAAGCGAGAGGACATCCTTAGGGATGATGCGGTACTCTGAACTCTATGGAAACATAGAGAGATTGGCAGAAATGACCAGTCCGCCTAGAAATAGGTCATCAAGTAACAGATGAGACTAATCAAGCCTGAATTAGTCTCTACGTGGCAGGCAGGCGGTAAGGCTAGATTTATCTACCTTCCACCAGGGTTAAATTGGGCTCTGGTTAAATCTTCTCTGATTGAGATGGACCTCCTAACTACGGCAGCGTAGAAGGAAGACATTGCGGAACTCGAAAGAGACCGTCAACGACTGAGCGAGAAGACTTCGAAAGAGGAAGCGACAGTCTGCACTCTATAGTAATATAGAGAGGCGAATCCGAAGAGGTTTGCCCGCTATGAGGAATTACACGGATCTTTATATTAGATCATGATAAATGTAAAAAACCTCTTAGTCAGTAATCTAGAGATAGATGAAAGTAACAGAATTAAGGACAATAACGACCCTTGCATAAAGAGTGTGCAAGTAAAACCCGATTTGATTGACTTGGAAGCCTACAGCGTAAGCCATGGCGACAAGGCGCAAGCAGCGTAAGCGTGCAGCGTGAGAGCAGTAAGCAATTGGGATCCTTCGGGATATGCGGTACTCCGATCCACACAACGAAAGGTGTGGAGGTAAGCTGAGAAGACTTACCCGTTTTTAGCCTGCTGGACGTAACAAACCTCGCTCCGGCATACAGCGGGCTGTTCGTTTAACGTATGGGACGAACTAAAACTAGAGATAATTGACTTGGAAACCTTCGCTAAGGCATCTTAGAAAGGCAACAAGGGGCAAGCAACGTAAAATTGTAAAGTATAAAATACAACCTGTGGTATAATTGATTAACCATACAAAGGTGAATCATGGAAATTACAGAAAAAGAATGTAAAATATGCAAAACAATAAAAAATTTATCAGAATTTGGTAAAAGCAAAACAGGTAAATATGGGCATGATGCTCAGTGCAAAAAATGTAGATATATCAAAACGGGAAGAGATTATTTTCTACGTAACAAAGAAAAATGTTATGAAAATGCAAAGAAATGGCACGCCAACAATAGAGAACATATCAATGCAAAAGCCAGAAAAAGGTATGCAGAAGATAATTCAGTTATTATTGAACGTGACAGAAGACACGCTGAGAAGATTAAAGCTCAACATTTGGTACAATCATATGTGCGCAGAGGTAAAATCATTAAGCCAACAATTTGCTCTATTTGCAATTGTGAATCAAAACGGATTGAAGGGCATCACGCAGATTATTCCAAACCTTTGGAAGTTATTTGGGTATGTAATCAATGCCATCACAATATCCATAAATCTCTTAAAAAACGTGTGCAGCCTGAACGACCAAACTCTCTGGACGTATGAAAATACGTATGTGATGGCCTGAACATTATGGAAACATAATGAGGAGAGGCGAAATACTCTCCCGCCTAGTAATAGGTCCAATAGCTACCCGGCTATAGTAACAGATTGCTACCAAGGGTCTTGCATTAACATTGTAGTGCAAGTAAAACCGTCAGTAATTGACTTGGAATCCTAAGGCAAGTGCTA
>CAYWVB010000124.1:0-3897 GCA_964461595.1 uncultured Terrimonas sp.
TTTCATTTAATGCTTTGATGATGGTTTTTCCCTCATATTCTATTTTGACTGCAAAGCCCTGCTCCAATACTCTTTTATTATCTGCAAGCGCAGGCTCTACATAGCTGGCGCCATCGCGGCAACGGACTTTAACTTCCTTTGTCCCGTCATTCCATAAAATAGTCTTAGGGTCAATGCCTTCTCTTTCATCATTGTAGATCCCCCATAGCCATAAACGTCCATCACCGCCAAGATAAACCGTACCTGCATGCAGACCACCTGCCGGCATGCCGATATGTTTCAATTCATTCTTTGATTTGAGATACGTGGTTGCGGCTCCCCTTTCATACAGCGACCTGATCCATACCGGGTCAAGACCTTTATCAACAGGAATATTATGCACAGGATCGCCTGGAGCAATTGTTTTTGAAAACAATATATTGGAAGAAAAAAACAGGCTGCCTGTGGCAAGCCCGCCTTTCTTAATGAAAGTTCTTCGCTTCATATACTAATAGCAGTTTGCGGTGCTGGTCAAAAATAATCTTTTACGGGATTAAATTTTCAGTAGCCTGGTTTAATCAGCATATTCTATGCTGTTTCCCAATGCCCGATAAACTAACGAAATAGGGTTTAATTAAAAGACTAAAACTTAAAATAGCATTTTCGTACCATCATTTTTTTGGCAATAGCCATTGACACATAGGAAGGAGATATCCCAAGCTGTTCAGATGCGGATTTCACGCTTTCAAATATCTTTATCAGTTTTCCTTTGGCATTTATACACAATACCGCCCCAAATCCAGCGTTACTAGCACAGATAAATTGCCCCCGTTTTTGAACCCTATATCCTTGTTTTTATTCCGTACTTCCCTCTGAATACTTTTGCCTGATTATTATTGATCCGACCCTGTTATTTTTTAACACCCTTTAAAAACAGTGTCTATGAAACAATTCATTACGCATTACGTAACAGCAGAAGTAAAGGTATACCTTGCTGCACTGGCTTATTTTACTGCGATGACCATGTTCTCGGTATGGTACGTATAATGGGTACGCCTGTGATGTAACAAAATGCGAAGGGATCATCATCGCTTCGCATTTTGTGATCAGATCTTAACGAGCTGCCAGCGTCCTTTTTTAAAGATAAAATAATAGGTGATCGTAATAGCGGTTTCCGCTACGGGTATTGCCACAAAAACGCCGTAAGCGCCCCATCCTGCAACATGAGCGAGCAGCCATGCAAGGGGCACCTGCAGCAGCCAGAAACCAAAAAGATTGATCCAGGTGGGCGTTCGTGTATCTCCCGCCCCGTTAAATGCGCTCGACAATACCATACCAATGCCGTAAAAGATATACCCGGCACTGATGATACGCATGGCAGCAACTGCATACCGCTGCACGTCGGGTTCGCTGCTGAAAAATAAAATGATATGATCAGCCAGCGCCAAGAATAACAGTGAGACAATCCCCATAAATACTGCATTATACTTCAGTGTTGTGATTACCGACTGCCTTGCCCGCTCGGGCATTTGAGCGCCCAGGTTTTGTCCTACTAACGTTGCGGCGGCATTGCTCATTCCCCATGCCGGAAGGATAAAGAACATCACAATACGGAGCGCTACCTGGTAGCCTGCAGAAGCTTCACTATGACCTGTGCGTGCAACAATGCCTGCCAGCACTATCCAGCTTCCTGACCCGATAAGGAATTGCAGCGTGCCGGGCCATGCTATGGCGGCAAGAGAACGGAGAACGCTCCACACCGGCTTGAAATACTGCCGGGTGAGCTGCAGCATACTGTTGCCTTTGGCCAGGTGATAACATTGATATATTACGCCTATACTTCTCCCTATAGTGGTGGCGATGGCCGCCCCGTTCAATCCCAGCGCGGGTACAGGTCCAAGTCCCCTTACTAATACAGGACATAGTATGATGTTGCAAATATTGGCAAGCCACAGGCTTTTCATAGCCATCATAGCATTGCCCGCTCCTCTGAATATACCATTGATAAGGAATAGCAGCATAATGATAAAACTGCTTCCCATGATTATCCTGGTGTATCCTGTTCCTTCCCTTATGGCGCCGGGCTCGGCGCCCATCCATCTCAGGATATCCCCTGCGAAAATTATACCTGCAGTGCTGATACCGGCGGTAATGACGGCAGATAACAGCAGCGATTGCGCCGCCGCTTCGGAAGCGCCTTCTTTATTTTTTTCGCCTGTGCGACGTGCCACCATAGCGCTTGCCGCCATGCTCATACCTATGGCGAGGGAATAGACAATGGTGGCAACAGATTCTGTCAATCCCACTACGGAAGTCGCATGCTTGCCAAGATGGCTTACAAAAAAAATATCTACCACCGCAAATACGCTTTCCATGCCCATCTCAAGCATCATGGGTATGGCGAGGAGAATAATGGCTTTGCGGATGCTGCCGGAAGTATAATCATACTCCCTGCCGCTCACCGCATCTTTTATTAAAGTCCAGGCAGTGGATTGCCGCCTGTTAATAGTTCTGGTCATTACAATGCATAACTTAAAAAAGTGGAAAAATATATCAATCTGGAGAGCATTCAGGGATAGAAAGGCAGCAGCCTTACAGCTAAAGATAAATAATCCCTGAACGTATACATTATTTCATATTCCTGTAATTGAAGCGGGGCAAAAATAATCATTCTGCCCGGATTTAGTTTCTTTCAATCACAATCTTTTGTAATTTCCGGTTTCTTTAACAGGTGAATGGGCAATTGTCAATAGTGAATTTATTCACCATTCACTATTCACCATTCACAATGCGGTATATTACGGTTAACGTAGCGCGAGTATACAGGTCAAATACAAAATATGAGCATAACCACGAGCCTGAAATTAATCATGATGATGTTCCTCGAATATTTTGTATGGGGAGCATGGTATGTAACCATGGGAACATATATGGGCGAGCATTTCAAAGACCCGGGCATTGACAGGATCATCGGGTATGCTTATTCTGCACTGGCCTTTGCCACTATAATCTCTCCTTTTTTCATCGGGATGGTTGCAGACCGTTTTTTTGCCGCGCAAAAAATAATGGGGATACTTCACCTGGGAGGGGCGTTATTGCTGTACCTGACTACAAAGGTCAGTTCAGGTACGGTCTTCCCCCTGATAATACTTTTATATTCTTTATTGTATATGCCCACTATCGCTTTGTCTAACAGCATTGCTTTCGGGCAAATGAAGAACCCCGGCAAAGAATTTCCCTGGATAAGAGTATTTGGTACACTGGGCTGGATCGCGGCCGGGTTTATTATCGGGTCACTGAAAATTGAAAAAGAAAATACCCCTTTTCTTATCGCGGCTGCTGTGTCTGCCATATTAGGATTGTACAGCTTTTCTTTGCCTAATACACCACCCAAAGGCAAAACCACCGACAGTTCTGCATCAAAGCTGCTGGGTACCGACGCCTTTGTATTATTTAAAAACACCCCTTACCTTATTTTTTTCATTGCCGCAATACTGGTATGTATCCCGCTTTCCTTTTACTACGGGTTTGCCAACCCCTTCCTCAATGAGCTGAATGTAGATAAGCCTGCTCAGAAAATGATCCTGGGGCAGGCATCAGAAGCTATATTTATTCTTGCCATCCCTTTTCTTTTCCTGAGGATCGGTGTAAAAAATATGTTGCTGCTTGGGATGACCGCCTGGATATTGCGATATATATGCTTTGCCTATGGGGATGCCGGCAACGGAATGTGGATGCTGTATGCCGGTATTATCCTTCACGGTATCTGCTATGATTTTTTCTTCGTGACCGGCTACATGTATACCGAGAAGAAGGCAGGCGAGAAGATCAAAAACGCGGCGCAGGGATTGTTTACTTTTGCCACTTACGGTGTGGGCATGCTCATAGGCACATGGTTCTCCGGAATAATAGTTGATA
>CAYWVB010000125.1:0-3850 GCA_964461595.1 uncultured Terrimonas sp.
CGATCTTTTTGAACAAGTATAAAAAAATGTCAACCTATTTTAGGCACGCACAGGTATCAGCTATCAGGTATCAGCAGTCAGCTGAAAGCTGGTAGCTGATAGCTCACAGCTCATCCGCCCCAATTCCTTATTTTTGGCCTCCCTTATGGCGAAAGCAAACACAGACACCCCCCTGATGCAGCAACACCGGGCTATCAAGCAAAGATACCCGGATGCCATACTGCTTTTCAGGGTAGGGGATTTTTATGAGACATTCGGCGAAGACGCCATCAAGGCATCGCAGGTATTAGGCATCACCCTTACCAAAAGAAATAATGGCGCGGCATCGTCGTCCGAGCTGGCGGGCTTTCCTCACCATGCGCTGGACACCTATCTCCACAAGCTGGTGAAGGCGGGCTACCGCGTGGCTATCTGCGACCAGCTCGAGGATCCTAAAGCGGCAAAAGGTATTGTAAAGCGCGGGGTAACGGAAATGGTAACCCCCGGGGTGGCTACCAATGATAAATTGCTGGAGCACAACAGCAATAATTTTCTGGCAGGCGTATATATGGGAGAAGAAGTGGTTGGCGCCGCTTTTCTCGATATTTCCACAGGTGAATTTTTTGCAGCGGAAGGCAATACCGAGTATATAGATAAGCTGCTGCAAAGCCTTCGCCCGGCGGAAGTGGTATTTCAGCGCAATTTCCAGAAACAGTTCAAGGAGACTTTCGGCACCCGGTTTTATACGTATACCCTGGAGAGCTGGCTGTTTGAAGAAGGATATGCTACCGAAAGCCTGCTGAAGCATTTTGGCACGCATTCTCTCAAGGGATATGGCGTGGAGAATATGCGAGCAGGCATCATCGCTGCCGGGGCGGTATTGCATTATCTCAAAGATACCGAGCACCCCAACCTGCAGCATATCACTTCCATCCAGCGGATTGACAGGGAAGAGCACCTGTGGATGGATCGCTTCACTATACGTAACCTGGAGCTGCTGGGCATGGGTGCGGAAAGCGGTAACACGCTGCAAAAAGTGATGGACAATACCGTATCCCCTATGGGCGCCCGGCTGCTAAAGCGCTGGCTGGTATTGCCATTGAAAGATACCGGTCGCATTAATGAGCGGCTGAACCTGGTGGAGTATTTTATAAAGGAAACGGATCTTCGCTTAGCCGTTGTGCAGCATATCAGGCAATGCGGCGACGTGGAAAGGCTGGTGAGTAAAATACCGCTGAAGAAGATCAATCCCCGTGAAATAAAACATATAGCAAGAGGTTTGCAGCATATACAGGAAATAAAAAATATCTGTGCAAACGGCAGCAACGATTACCTGAAAAGGCTGGCGGATGCGCTGAATCCCTGCCAGTATATCGCCGATAAGATCAATAAAGAGATCGTTGACAACCCGCCGGCGCAGTCCAGCAAGGGAGGCATGATCGGCGCGGGCATACATGCAGAGCTGGATGAGCTGAGAAGCATTGCCACCGGCGGAAAGGAATACCTGGTAGCGCTGCAGCAAAAGGAAACGCAGGCAACGGGTATCTCCTCGCTGAAAGTGGGGTTTAATAATGTATTCGGCTACTATCTTGAAGTAACCAACTCACACAAATCAAAAGTGCCCGAAAGCTGGATACGGAAACAGACGCTGGCCAATGCGGAACGGTATATCACTCCCGAGCTGAAACATTATGAAGAAAAGATCACCGGCGCCGAAGAAAAGATACTGCAGATAGAGCTGGAGCTTTATGATAAGCTGCTGCTGGAGCTGCAGGACTATATAGCGCCGATGCAGGTGAACGGCAATATTCTCGCGATACTCGACTGCCTCGCCTGCTTTGCGAATAATGCCCTGCAATACAGTTATAAAAAACCGCAACTGCATGATGGTACCGCGCTGGAGCTGAAGGAAAGCCGTCATCCTGTGATAGAGCGTTACCTTCCTCCGGGCGAACAGTATATTACCAACGACATTACGCTTGATCCTTCGGGGCAGCAGATCATTATCCTTACCGGTCCCAATATGAGCGGTAAGAGCGCCCTGCTCCGCCAGACCGCGCTGATCACGCTGATGGCGCATACCGGCAGCTTTGTGCCGGCGGCATCTGCCAGCATCCCGCTGACGGATAAAATATTTACCCGAGTCGGCGCTTCCGACAACCTGAGCGGCGGTGAATCTACTTTCATGGTGGAGATGAATGAAACCGCCAGCATCATCAATAATATTTCTTCCGGCAGCCTGATATTGCTGGATGAGATCGGCAGGGGCACTTCTACATACGACGGGATATCCATTGCATGGAGCATTGCTGAATTTCTGCACGATTCCCCGCATCGTCCCAAGACTTTGTTCGCCACGCATTATCATGAGCTTAATGAGCTGGAAAATAAATTGCCGAGGGTGAAGAATTACCATGTTACCAATAAAGAATCGGGCAATAAGATCATCTTTCTCCGCAAGCTGGCGCCGGGAGGCAGCACCCACAGCTTTGGTATACATGTAGCCAGGATGGCCGGCATGCCGCCTGCACTTATCAACCGCGCTAATGCTATATTAAAGCAGTTGGAAGACAAACACGCTGACAGTGATGGCAGCGAAGTATCCAAAGCGGTAAAGCAGTTAGCCGTGCCGCAGATGCAGCTCTCGATCTTCGATGCGCATACCGAAGTGTTTGACGATATTCGCAAAATGCTGGAGAGCACGGATATCAACCGTCTCACGCCGGTGGAGGCGCTGCTGAAGCTGAATGAGATCAAGGGGCTGTTGAAATAGAGAAGATATATGATAAGTTACTTTACTGTGCAACTGTGTTTTTGGGATGTTTGAATGCTTATGCAATTGAGACCAGGAGACTTTCCTGCTGTTATACATGTTACAAAAAACAAAACACTCCTGCGACGTATTCTGCGACCCCCGCCGGGCATAAAGATACCTTGTTAACAGTTCGTTGTTTTTTTTAATATATGAAAGGTATCAGCATTTTCGTTTTCCCTGCATACTCTTTATAGTCTTCTTTATATTTCTCCTTCAAATACTTGTCCAATTTCGGCGCATTATAAAAAGCAAAGAAGCAGAAAAGAAATATAGGAATAATGGCAGCATACCAATTTCCTGTAATAATCGCAAAAGCGGTTACCCAAAGTATATCTCCAAAATAATTGATATGCCTTGAATATTTGAAGAAACCTTTTGTGTAGATTTTTCCTTTGTTTTCGGGATCCCTTTTCCATTGATTACGCAAAACTTCGCCACCGGTATTTAGAACAGAACCGATAATAAAAAGAACGACTGCAAATATATCCCATCCTCCTAATGCCTTGCTTGTAGGAAGGATAAATAAAGTATAACCAATGTAATACAGGGCAAAAGCGAATGGCACACTAATGCTTTCTCCCCAAGGAATTTTTCTTTTGAGTAAAAAAAACATCATATATCCTAACCTAAAAAAAATAATAATGTTGAAGGCAAACATTAAAACCCTTCTGTCAGGATGATTTGTTGCATTATGTATATGCAGGGTGTCTTCTACCCAGGAGCCGCCATTCTGAAAAAGTATCCAAAAGGATAACCATAAAAATAAAAATTCAATAATATGAATGACTAATTTTTGAGGAATGCTCCTGCTTTTTTGTCCGTATAAGTCCATTTTTATTACAATCTACAGGTTATATTTTTTGAAAATTATTTTTTTAATTTCATTAATGGGGTAATCTTTCCCGAGAGCCTGATAACCTATTCCCACCCCATCAAAGATGGCTCCCAATAAATAAGCTTCTGCTTCCGGTTGTTCATAATTTAATTTTTCAAACATTAGCGTAAGTTGTTTCATCCAGTCTTGTTTTGCTTTGTCCATTTCTTTTTTTAAGCCTG
>CAYWVB010000126.1:0-3583 GCA_964461595.1 uncultured Terrimonas sp.
CTATACGGACAAGCTGCAGTTCATATCGCATGAAGAGGGGCGGATACGGCTTTCTACGCTGACCAACGGCTTGCTTCACCGCCGAGTGTTCTTATTTCTTGAGGTTCGCCGCCGAGTCCTGCCTGCCTGTACCATATTGGCCGATGCAGAGACTCGGCTGGGAAGAAAGGGAGATGAACGCAAGTGAACCTCTGAAGAGGTGATGAGATAGCTAAACCCATTGTCAAAAGCTGGTATTCCTGCGTACCAGTGAAAGATTATAGCGGCTACTTGCATACTGGCTATAAGGCAATCGTCACTAAGGAGGCATGACCCTTATTTCGCCGCCGAATCCTGCCTGTACCATATTGGCCGATGCAGAGACTCGGCTGGGAAGAAATAATATTGCTTCACCGCCGAGTGTTCTTACTTCTTGAGGTTCGCCGCCGAGTCCTGCCTGCCTGTACCATATTGGCTGATGCAGAGACTCGGCAGGGAAGAAAGATACCTATTACAGCAATATCGGCAGCAGCCGCTATGCAGTGTCGGGCATATCCGGATATCCTACGGATAATACTACGAGCCCCAATGACTATGTGGCAAAGACCAATGGCAATGACAACAAGATTGGTCCCGGCATCCTGCTGCGGGTGATGAGCGGCGACAAGTTCAATGTAAGCGTGAGCAGCTGGTATAAGAAGAACGGGGCTACTCCGGATGCGCCTGTAAGCCCGCTGAGCGCGCTGGTGTCGGCGCTGAGCGCGGGGATCAGCGGGCTGTCACCTGCGCATGGCACGGCGCTGGAGCTGCAGAACAGCGGGTTGCTGGATCCTGCCGTGACAGGCTTTTTTGATATGCGCGGCGCCACAGAAACAGGCAAGCCGAAAGCTTACCTGAACTGGATACTGCTGGACGACCAGCTCAATATGGTGAATGACGGCAGCGGCAGCGGCGCCGACGCTGTGGGTACTGACGGGCAGTTCAAGACCCACGTGATGACTGATAAAGCCATTAATAAGAACGGATATCTGTATATTTACGTGAGCAATGAGACACCGAATATCAATGTGTTCTTTGACAACCTGCAGGTAAACCTAAAACACGGTATCATACTGGAGGAGACGCATTATTATCCGTTCGGATTGACTATGGCGGGAATAAGCTCCAAGGCGCTGAATAACGCTCCCGAAAATAAAAGAAAGTATAACGGCATTGAGTTCAATGAAGACTTGGATTTAGACATATATGATACCTATTATCGAAACCTTGATCCTCAAACAGGAAGATGGTGGCAGATAGATCCTGAAACGGATGGTTATGAAGATATCTCTCCTTATGCTTCTATGTATAATAATCCGATAAGGATTAATGATCCATTAGGAAATGAAGGCGATGATTGTTGTTCGGTGCTGGATGAATTACTGGATATAGTAGATAAAACGTTGCTTACAGCAAGTGGAGTAGTTAATGGTGCCCTAAATACGGTTACGGGAGGATTGGTTTCTACTGATCCGTTTGGCATGAGAGATAATTTGAGTCCTGAAAAACAAGAGCTATATGATCATTCTGTTCAGGTGGGACAAGTGGGAGTATTATTTGCGCCCGGCAATAAGTCACCAGAGGTAACACCAGCATTACAACCTGTAAATGGACCTGCAATTCCTTTGCCTGTTACAATTAGTCCGGTGATGGGTGTCCCGCCAATGCTAAATACAAATCAGACAAATCAAAATAATAGCAAAAAAACAAGTAATGAAAAGTTGATCGAAGAGGCAAAAGCACAGAAAGCAAAGGAAGATGCATCAAAAGCGAGGCAACAAAATAGACAAAGTGCTACTAATCGCGGAAACGGTCGATCTGGAAATAGTAATCAGACAGTCAAAGGCGAACATAATAGTGGTTCGCAAAGCAAATCTAATAGGCAGAAGCATGAAACTGCCAATGCTCGTAGAGCTAGAGAACAAGCTGCCGCTGCACAGAAGAAAAAGAAAGAAAATCAATGATTTTACTTAATCAAGATCAAAAGAATTATGACAAAAGGTAAATTTCTAACTTTTATAATTTCTGCAAGAAAAGAGCCGTTTTCAGGGATCATACTTGATTATAACGATGAATGGGTATTAATCAGACGTTGTTTTGATTATCGTTTAGACGGGTATACGATTTTTAAAAAAAAGGGCAAAAGAGTTGAGACTGTATATAGCGATTATGAAAAAGTTGCCAGTACCATTTTAAAAAAGAAAGGCTATAATTATCGAAAGGATAAAAAAATTCCAATCAATGATTTAAAAGGCATATTGGATTTTATTACTCAAAATAATATTTTACTCCAGTTAGATACGAAGTCAGGAGATGCATTTGATGTTCTAAAGTTTATTAAGCAAAAGGACAATGATTTGTTTATTTTTCGTGAATTAACAATAAGAGTTAAGTGGAGGTATACATTAGAACTTTCACCCAAAGAAATTGACTTTATCAGCTTTGATAATGATTATTTGAATTCATTAAGACTGTTAATTTGAACGCATCCTGGCCCCTATGATAGCGCAAGCATATGATACGGCTATTCTCATTATTGCGTATAAAAAAATAAACAAGATAAAAGGATTCAAAATTGCCAGGTTGAAATTTGAACTGGAACTGGAAACAGAAATTATGAAAGCCGTGGTCATTCTATGCGGCAGTGATCCTGCCAAAGCCTCGCATCTTTTTAATTCCGCCTGAAGGTTTCGAACACTTACTTCGCCGCCGAGTCCTGCCTGCCTGTACCATATTGGCCGATGCAGAGACTCGGCAGGGAAGAAGGTGTTGTAGTTGGAAGCGGAAAGGATGCAAAAACATATAGTGTTGCGGATTGGAATAAAATGATGCAAGCACAACCAACAGCAAAATAGAATTATTATGAAGATTTTAAAGACAAATTGGATTAACGTAGTTGGTGTATTTAGTATCGTGCTTATTTACTCAATTATTACAAACCTCTTTTTTAATACAACGAGTTCGCTGAATTTTTTTCAGTCAATAATAGCAGCACTAATTTTAGTTTGCTTGTATGGTGTCTTACTTTGGTTGTTGTTTATAGGTTCACTAATCATACTTGATTTGTTGCTGATAGTAAGAAGCCGCAAGGATTTAAGATTGAAATTACTGATAGAATGGTTAATTATTAGCTTACCTTTTATTTATTGGTCAATTATATACGAGCGGCAACGGTGGATATTTTTTGTTGCCATAATCACGTTTTTAATTACGCAGTATAATAAACAGAGCCGCTCATTGAGCGGCTTTTACTTCGCCGCCGGGTGTCCTTTTATTTTCCCAGGCGTAGTCTCGGCGCATAGCTATGTGCGTGAGCTGCCGGACTCGCCGTGTAATGAGCCAGGCGGTTATCCTGCCCGCCCCACAACTGGTTGGTCTGTAGTGATGGTATTGTGATAGCTGACCTGCTTATTTCCTTTCGGTATGCGTCTTCACATACCGAAATGCTTACGCTTTACTTCGCCCGCCGGGTGTCCTTTTATTTTCCCGGGCCTAGTCTCGGCGCAGGGTTATGTGCGTGAGCTGCCGGACTCGCCGTGTAATGAGCCAGGCGGTTATCCTGCCC
>CAYWVB010000127.1:0-3408 GCA_964461595.1 uncultured Terrimonas sp.
AATTGAGTTATGAGCTTTTACAATATGACGTTTCTGATCGTTAATGGTCAAGATACTGAATGTTATCTTTCAGCAGGCTGATTCTTATATAAATTTTCAATTGGAAATGTGGTTATATACTCAGGGTTGATAGAATATGAGTAACAAAAATGGTAAGGGATACCGCTTCCCAACTGTTGAAGGGAGCAGTTAAAGCAGGCATTCTTCATTAAATTCAACACTATTTTTCTGAAAGTTCCCCCCGGAGCGAGGTTTCAAGCAGTCGTTTTGTTTTGCCAGTCGGGTATCCCTGTCCAAGCAGCCACATCAGTTTGGTTACCGACGCTTCAAAAGTCATATCATTGCCGTTGGTTACCCCGATTGCCTTAAGACAGGCGCTCGTTTCATACCGGCCCAGCTCTACGGAGCCGCCATCGCATTGTGTTCTGTCGAGCACTATTATGCCATTATCCATTGCTTTCCGCAGGCTGTCAATAAACCATGGCGCTGTAATAGCATTCCCGTTCCCGAAAGTTTCCATGATCACCGCCTTAACGTCCGGTGTATGCAGTATGGCGTTCACCGCATTGGGAGTAATGCCGGGGAACATTTTCAGCACGGCAATATCAGCGCTCATTTTGGTATTGACAGTGAACGGCAGGCTCGCCGGTCTGATGATATTGGTCTCATTATACTGTATATCAATACCGGCTTCCGCAAGCGGCGGGTAATTCAGCGAATAAAAAGCATCAAATTTTTCCGTACTGTTTTTCTTGGTGCGGTTGCCCCGGAAAAGATAATAATCGAAGTATATGCATACTTCCGGCACTATTGCCCTGTCGTTCCTCCTTGCTCCGGCTATTTCCATAGTTGTGATGATATTCTCTTTGGCATCAGTCCTGATCTCGCCTATAGGTAACTGTGAGCCGGTAAGTATCACCGGCTTCGACAGGTTTTCAAACATAAAGCTAAGTGCCGATGCCGTAAATGCCATGGTATCGGAGCCGTGCAGGATCACAAACCCGTCGTAAGCATTGTAATGATCATATACCAGGTTGGCCAGTTGCATCCAGATATCAGGCGACATATTGGAAGAATCCATGGGCGGGTTAAAAGCATGCATATCAAACTCATATCCCAGCCTGGAGATCTCGGGGATATGGTATTTTATCTCCTTAAAGCCCATGGGTATAAGCGCCCCGGTAGCATCATTATATGCCATACCGATAGTACCGCCGGTGTAAATGACCAGCAATTTTGCCGGAGCTGAAGTAGTGGAAAGGGACATAGTTAACCCTTTTGTTGGAATACTAAATTAGCATTTGCCGTGGTGATAGCTGCAATTTCTTCCGGGGACACCTGCTTTACTTCCGCCAGCGCGCCTGTCACGTAGGTAAGATAAGCGCTTTCATTACGCTTACCCCTGAAGGGAACAGGGGTAAGGTAAGGCGCATCCGTTTCAAGCACAATATGTGCAAGGTCAATATATTTCAGCACTTCCTTAAGACCTGATTTTTTATAAGTAAGCACTCCGCCTATGCCAAGGTAAAAGCCTGATGCAATGATCTGTTCGGCTTCTTCCCGTGTGCCGCCGAAGCAATGAAAGATACCCCGCAGCCGGTCTGTCTTATGTGCCGCTACCACCTCTATACATTGCTGCATGGCTTCGCGGGTATGTATTACTATGGGCAGATCATATTGCTTTGCCCATTCTATTTGCCGGCGAAAAGCATCGTATTGCTGATCTGCAAATGTCTTATCCCAATAAAAATCCAGCCCTATTTCCCCTACGGCGGCAAAGCGCCGCCGGGCCAGCCAGCTTTCTACCACAGCCAGCTCTTCCTTATAATTTTCCTTCACTGAACAGGGATGCAGCCCTATCATCGGGAAACATATTCCGGGATATTGGGTCTCCAACTGCAACATCGCCTCAACGGATCCGCTGTCAATATTGGGCAGGTAAAATTTTTGCACGCCATTTTGCTGCGCCCTTTTTATTACCGCATCAATATCGCTTTCAAATTCGGAAGCATATAAATGACAATGTGTATCTGTTATCGTCATGATCAACTATTATCTGGAATACTGGAAACAGATCAAATATTGAGCGTCATAAAATAAATGTTTTTGGATACCGGCCGCAGTGCTTCTATGCTACGATAGTGGCGACGCTCCCTTCAACTGCATATCACGGAGCAGCACTTGCTATGTACTATACAGTCCTATCCTTATACCTGGTTACATACTGTTTTGCAATAGCTTTCGTACAACTGCTCATACAGTTTTTCATATTGAGGCACAATACGGGTTATATCAAAGCGCTCTGCCTGCCTCTTGGCATTTTCCCTGAACTTCAAAAAAGTAGCTTCGTCCTTCAATATATCAATGGCGTATTGGGCCATCTGGTCCACATCGCCCACCTTGCCCATATACCCGTTTTCACCCTGCTTTATTATTTCGGGGAGCCCGCCCACGTTGGTAGCCACCACCGGCGCGCCACCTGCCATTGCTTCGAGCGCCGACAGCCCGAAGCTCTCATATTCTGAAGGCAAAAGAAAAAGATCGGCTATGGCAAAGATCTCCTCCATATCCTGCTGTTTCCCTACAAAGCGGATATCATCGCAGAGGTCGAGTTCCCTGCAAAGCGCTTCAGCCATCGGTCTTTCAGGTCCATCGCCTACCAACAGGAGCCTGGAAGGAATAGTTTCATTCAGTTTTTTAAAAATACAGATCACATCCTCAATGCGCTTTATTTTCCTGAAGTTGGAAGCATGCATTATTATACGCTCATTATCAGGCGCTATTACTTTGCGAAAGGCATCTATCGGCTTTTTACGAAATCGCTGTACATCTACAAAATTGTAAATGACCTGTATATCTTTTTCTATGTTGAATATTTTGTAGGTCTCCTCTTTAAGGTTTTCAGAAACCGCGGTAATGGCATCACTATGGTTAATGGAAAATGCTACTACAGGCGCATAAGTTTTATCCCGTCCTACAAGCGTGATATCAGTACCATGTAAAGTGGTGATAACAGGCACATATCTGCCCCCTTTTTCAAGTATCTGCTTTGCCATATAGGCTGCAGAAGCATGAGGGATGGCATAGTGTACATGCAAAAGATCAATATTGTTGTTTTTTACCACATCCACCATTGTACTTGCCAGCGCAGACTCATAAGGCGGATAATCAAACAAAGGATAAGTGGGCACTCTCACTTCGTGATAAAAAATATTGGCGCGAAACCCGGTAAGCCTTACCGGTTGCTGGTAAGTAATAAAGTGAACGGTATGGTTTTTCTCTGCCAAAGCCTTTCCTAACTCTGTTGCCAAAACCCCGCTGCCTCCAAATGTGGGATAACAAACTATGCCGATATTCATGGAATGAATTGTTTAAATAGAACTGCGAAGATAGAAATTATAAACGGGG
>CAYWVB010000128.1:0-3334 GCA_964461595.1 uncultured Terrimonas sp.
CCTCTTCCCATACCGAACAGAGAAGTTAAGCCCCTTATGGCCGATGGTACTGCACAGAAATGCGGGAGAGTAGGTAGGTGCCATATTTATTGAGCCCGGTCAGTTTACTGACCGGGTTTTTTTATGCCCGCATTCGGAGACCCGGAATATGCTCCGGACGGCATCAGGGAAATAATTTTTGCTAATAATATTGAATTGCTCTATCACAGGAGAATGTTCAAGAAACTATATGTTTTAGCGGGTCCTAACTGGGTGAATTATCATTTTAGGTTATCCAGTGGTGTTGACTCGGTAAAATCTTATATAAAAAGTGATCAAACATTCGGACTTACTATTGGCGCTGAATATGAATTGATAAAAAGATCTCCGCTGCAATATCATATCGCCCCGCAGTAATTTCTGTTAATCATAAGCAATACTGGTACCAGATAAGTTTATCTGTAAGATTTGATCTCGCTCTGTTTAAATGGCAAGATTATTTAGAGAGCTAAGCATACTGCATATATCGCCCAATCCGAAATAAAAGTACTACTGCCATCAATCATTATAGAATATTATTCAGCAAAAATTTTCGCTGCCTGCTTATGGGAACGGATAAATTGTTTTCCATTAATAGCGAACCACCATCCTCCTTTTTATAAGCAACTATCTTATTTTTATTAATGAGATATGATTGATGTACCCTTAAAAAACCGTAAGATTCCAGTATATTTTCATATTCAAGCAACTTCCTGCTCACCATGATCTTCTCCTGATCCTGCAGGTAAAAGGTAGTATATGTATTATCAGATTTACAGCAAATGATGTCGCTGATCAAAACATAGCGAATTTGATTAGCATCGGAAAGCGCAATCTTTTTTTGTTCGTGGTTACGAATATTTTCAAAAGATTGCAGCAGCATATTTAGTTGAGCTGTGTTATCTACACTTTTTTTTAGCCGGGCAACTTTATTCACTGCCTCAGTTAATTCTGTTGCGTTGACTGGCTTCAGGAGGTAATCTGTAGCGGAAAATTTTATGGCTTTAATTCCGTAATCATCATAGGCGGTTACAAAAATCAGGCTGAAATGCTGTTGATGCACCCGCTCAAGAAGGTCGAAACCGGTCTCGTTTTGTAAACGGATATCGAGGAAAAGAATGTCCGGCTTATTATGGTTGAGATATTGCAACGCATCCGTAATACGTCTTGCATATCCTTCAATCTTTACATTAAAACAATATTTCTCAAGCAACAACTGTAAATTTTCTATAGCTGCCTGTTCATCATCCACAATAAAACATGTCAGCATGGTCATTGCATCCAGTTTTTAAATTTAAGATGAGTGATAGTACCAACATTTAACTGCGATTGAATAAACATTTCAATTTTCATTTGTTGCAGCTTTTCATTCAGCATATTAATCCTTTTTTGCGTTATAGACAAGCCGTATCCTTCTATGATATCTTTTTGAATGAACCCAACGCCGTTATCCCTGATAATTACAACAAGGTTTTTCTCTTCCCGGACGATTTCAATTGTGAGTAGAGGTTGTGCTATTGTATTCCCAAAACCATGTCTTATGCTATTTTCAAGAATGGGTTGAAGTAATAGTGGAGGGAATTCTATTTGGGTGAAATCTAATCCGGGCGATGAATGTATTTCATACCTGAATGCTTTTCTCTTTTGCTCAAGATCCATATAGTGAGTCGCTGTTTCAATTTCTTCGTTCAATGATATAAATGTTTTTTGCCCCGTTTCCATAATGGTTCTTAAAAAACCGGCAACGCTTGAGATATAAGCATTTGCCTTTTCTGATTCACCTTTGTATATAAGCGATTGTACGGCAGTCAATGAGTTAAATAAAAAGTGAGGGTTAAGCTGACCGTTCAGCAATTGAAGCCGGGTTTCAAAATCCTGGCTTTTTTGGGCAAGAGCTGTAATGTGTTTTTTATTTTTTCGTTTCCGGAAGTAATATGCGAGACCTAATATTGAATTGATAAAAACTAAAATCGCACTAATGCGGAGCCATCTTCGGTCTGAAGCAGTTATTGGCGTATACATTTTTAATTTACGGATGTTTTCTTTCTGGTTTTCATATCGTAACAGTATTTCATTACTCCTGCCCGGTTCCGGAGCGTTCAAAATTAAATAGCTGAACATGCTAAATGCCTGCATATTGCCAACCGTTTCCAAACGGCTCCAACGGGCAGTGTCCGGCGAAATTGCATACTCCAGGTTGCGGCGATCTTGCGGATAGTCGGTAAATTTTAAAACCACAAGATTACCGGGCTGTACTTCATATTCAGAATATAGTGAATCATTGCGTACACCTTCCTGGCCGATCTCTGTATTTAAAATTTTTTGTAATGATTGCCCGGGAGCAAACTGGACTATTTCAAAAAGTGGATGCACCGGCACGCGACGAATGATAATTTTAGTAAGCTCACCTATAGGGTCAGTGCTCTTTACTAATACTACAAGTGAATCATTGATGGCGAGATCAAATGTGCCTGTCTTACGTATGTCAAGCTCAAAAGATCTTGGATTTGGAATATTTCCAAACAAAAGATTTGCCTGGATAGCGCTATCCAAAGGAAGTTTGTTAATGTCCGCCCAGTCTGAGACCTGGGTTTTATTATGAAAGATTGTATAAGAATTTTCCAGGAATGCTGTTCCATCCATCTCGAAATTGGTAATAAAGTCCAGGTGTATCTTTTCGGATGCAATTGAATGAGTAGTAATATTTCTTAAAAAAGGTATATACCCCTTTTGAAACGAGTTATTTACATAATAATCTTCGCCAGTGTTAATACCATTTTCTCTAAACTCAGGTAAGTCATATTGTTCCTTTGCGTTTATAATAAAGTAGGATATATGTTTGTTATTATTGAATATATTATCAATTTGGCAGGTATCACACGCTTTGCCGTTAATTTTAGGAAATATCCGGGTGATATAACCATCCATCTTAATGCTAACATAATCTGAATCATGTAATGACGGCTTAGTCTGACAAAGAGCAGCAGAGTACAGCATTATATCTGCTAATATTAAGATTATTGATAAATATATAGCTCTGCTCCTGCAATTCCGGGAGATATAGTTCTGTATTCGCATTGCCGGCATTTGTATTGTAAGCGGGTAGTCTTTTATACGCATTGTATAAATGGTTTAAGATTAAACAACCGCAAATTCCAAATTTGTTTTTTAAAATTCAGCAGGCTTTTGAGGATGGTAATATTTTTGCTGAATTTAGTAAGCGTGGCGTTGGATGCTATCCTATAAAAGGGGTAGCATCAGCGTATCCCATCGGCGAACCCCATCACTGTTAGCTGAGGGTAGCAGTATAGTTTTG
>CAYWVB010000129.1:0-3318 GCA_964461595.1 uncultured Terrimonas sp.
TTGTACCATATCAAAAATCGGGCTGCTTGGATTATCGCTTTTACATAGTTGCTTTATGCAAGTTGGGCATGACCAGCAAACATCAGCCAATTGCAAATCCAAGCTGTGGTTCGGGCAGGACAAACAACTTTCAACTTTAGTTCTTAAATTCAACTTTATATTTTCAATCAGCAGTGGTTGTCGGCAGACGGATTGCTAATTCCCAACCTGCACAAAGCCCTGCTCGTTAGCGGCAACCTTAGCCACCTCTAAGCCTCTTCTAATCTGAAATATTATTTAAGGTTTTGGGTAAAAAAAGCTGTCAGTTTATCAAAAGAGATTAAATCCATTCTGTCGTACAAATCAACGTGTCCTGCTCCCGGAACGATGTAGAGTTCTTTCGGCTCTGCCGCAAGAGCATAAGCATCTTCCGTAAAATAGCGAGAGTGTGCATGTTCACCCATTATAAATAAAATGGGTCTTGGCGATATGGATTTAAGATTGGTAAGCAATGGAAAATTCATAAATGAAAAATCGCTTGCAATTGTAAATTGTGTAGTAGAGTTGGGATGTTGCCCACGGGCTGTGCGGTAATAACCGAAGAATTCCTTGGTTACGGTGTCCGTATTCGCAACTATTTCTCTTGGCAGTTCATTCATTTTAATTTCACCGCCTTCAAACTCTTTCCATCTTTGTTCGCCAATCTGGTCAAGGTATTTGTTTCGTTCTTCTTCTGTGAGCGAACTTTTAAAGCCTTCTCTTTTTACTCTGCTCATATCGTACATACTGACAGTGGCAACTGCCTTGATACGTCTGTCCACCTGTGCAGCCGTGAGTGAAAATCCACCACTTGCACACAGACCAATTGCTCCGATTTTATTCCTGTCCACATACGGACGTGTACCGATGTAATCCACAGTTGCGCTGAAATCTTCTACGAATATATCGGGTGAGGAAATACGTCTCGGTTCGCCACTACTCTCTCCGTTGTAGCTTTCGTCAAATGCAATGGCTACAAAGCCACGTTCTGCCATTGATTGAGCATAGATGCCTGCACCCTGTTCCTTAACACCGCCATAAGGCGTACCTACAATAATTGCCTTGTATTTCTTGGTGGTATCAATGTCTTTGGGCAAGTATAAATCTGCTGCGATGTCTATTCCGTATTTGTTACGGTAAGATACTTGCTCTCTTATGACTTTGTCGCTCAATTTAAAGGTGAGATAGTCCTCATTTTTAATATCCTGTTTCATATCAAGTGTTGTATTATTTTTTTTGTTTTCTGTGCAAGCTTGTCCTAAAAGCATAAGGGAGGCAACTGCAATAAGTCTTATCCTTTTCATTTTTATTATTTGTTTACAAATCAATTTATTGAATACTGTAACCACCATCCACAACCAACGTATGACCTACAACAAGACTTGCCATATCACTGCAAAGCCAAAGTACCGCATCAGCTATTTCTTTTGGCTGTCCCAAACGCTTTGCAGGAACGGCTGCTATCATTGCATCGAGTATGTCTTGCTGACCACCAGTCATCATTTTATCCACCATTGGTGTATGAATGATACCGGGGCAAATGGAATTGATTCGTATTCCCTGAGACGCATACTCTAACGCTGCACTTTTGGTAAGACCTATTACTCCATGCTTGGCTCCATGATATGTTCCTCTTTGCGGACCGCCTAAAATGCCGCCAATTGATGAGCAGTTTACAATGGCACCATTGCCTTGTTTCCGCATTTGTTGTAATTCGTATTTCATGCAACTCCATACACCACGAAGGTTTACACCCATTACTCTATCAAAATCTTCTATAGTCTGGTCGGCTGCATCTGCCAATACATTCTGAATACCTGCATTGTTAAAGGCTGCATCCAGTTTCCCAAACGTTTCTACTGTTTTATCAACCATTGCCTTTACTTGAGCATCGTCTGAAACATCGCAAACAATAGCAAGTGTTTTGTAGCCTTCTGCTGTTAGTTCTTTTGTTGCTTTATTTACTAACGCTGCATCCCAATCAGCTAAGGCAACCGATGCACCAGCTTCAGCAAATGCTTTTGCTGCAGCAAATCCAAGACCCTGTGCTGCACCTGTAATTAGCACAACTTTATTTTCCATTAGTTTCATAATAAATTTTATTTATTGTCATCGAAAGTTTACACCACAAAGGTCTTGCTTCATTGATTTGTTTGCATTATACAATCCACAGATTGTGCTACCATTTTCACTGATTTAGCAACGATTTGTACACAGAAGCACAAATAGCCGGTAAATTTGTTTTGACTTTAAAATGTAATTGTATGAGTGAAGTGTTGAGAATTGATACGGTTAGTGAACATGATGCTTTTTATCATAAAGAGAATTTGCACCCATTGGTAAGCATCATGGACTTTGATGGCAGAGTGCCGGAGATTTATGCGTCCAAAATGAATTTTGGATTTTATGCAGTGTATTTAAAAGAAGTAATGTGCGGTGATATAAAATATGGAAGGCATACTTATGATTACCAGGACAGGACGTTGGTTTTTGTTGCTCCCGGACAAATTATCAATGTAGATATTAATACCGATTATAAACCGCAAGGTTATGCTTTGTTGTTTCATCCCGACCTGATACGTGGTACATCTTTAGGCAGACATATTGATGATTATACATTTTTTTCTTATCAGTCAAATGAAGCACTGCACTTGTCAGAAAAGGAGCGGAAAATTGTATTGGATTGTTTCGACAAAATTCGTTACGAACTGGAACGTGGTGTGGACAAGCATAGTAAAATGCTGATAACAACAAATATTGAATTATTCCTGAACTATTGCATACGTTTTTATGACCGCCAGTTCGTATCCCGTAATGAAGTCAATACTGACATATTAAGTCAGTTTGAAAAACTATTAAGCGAATATTATCAATCAGACAAGCCGCAAACGATAGGTTTGCCATCGGTTACTTATTGTGCAGAGCAACTACATCTTTCTACCAATTATTTTGGTGATTTAATAAAAAAAGAAACCGGTAAAACGGCTTTGGAATATATTCAATTAAAAATAATGGCATGGGCTAAACAAAAGATATTGGATGACAAAAAGACCATTAACGAGATAGCATACGAATTGGGGTTTAAATACCCGGCACATTTTACAAGGGCTTTCAAGAAAAGTACGGGCTTAACACCAATCGAATACAGGTCACTTAATTAAGAGGGCACTTCCTTTGCTGCAATTTTTATGAGGAAATAGTTTAAGCGGCTTTCCGAAAATAAACAAGGCAGCCGCTAACATTGCATCCTATGTACCTCTAAAAGGTCGAGTGGTTATATGTAAAAGTAGTAATTATTCT
>CAYWVB010000130.1:0-3215 GCA_964461595.1 uncultured Terrimonas sp.
TATCAACTATTATTCCGGAGAACCATGTGCCTATGAGCATGCCCACACCGTAAGTAGCAAAAGTAAACAATCCCTGCGCCGCGTTTTTGATCTTCTCGCCTGCTTTCTTCTCGGTATACATGTAGCCGGTCACAAAGAAAAAATCATAGCAGATACCGTGAAGGATAATACCGGCATACAACATCCACATCCCGTTGCCGGCATTCCCATAGGCAAAGCATATATACCGTAATATCCAGGCGGTCATCCCAAGCAGCAGCATATTTTTTACACCGATCCTCAGGAAAAGAAAAGGTATGGCAAGAATAAATATGGCTTCTGATGCCTGTCCCAGGATCATTTTCTGTGCGGGCTTATCTACCTTCAGCTCATTAAGAAAGGGGTTGGCAAACCCGTAATAAAAAGAAAGCGGAATACATACCAGTATAGCGGCAATGAAAAAAATGAGGTAAGGAGTGTTTTTAAACAGGACAAAAGCGTCGGTGCCCAGCAGCTTTGATGCAGAGCTATCGGCGGTCTTTCCTTTGGGCGGAGTATTGGGCAAAGAAAAGCTGTACAGCCCTAATATAGCGGAAACGGCAGCCGCGATAATAAAGGGAGTATTCTCTTTTTCAATCTTCAGCGATCCTATAATAAACCCGGCCGTGATCCAGCCCAGTGTGCCGAATACTCTTATCCAGGGAAATTCCTTACCGGGATTTCTCATTTGCCCGAAAGCGATACTGTTTGACAAAGCGATAGTGGGCATATACAATAAGGAATATAAAAGTATTATCAGTGGGAAGACCGTCCCGGAACCAACTTTTGTAGCCAGGTACAGCAATAATGCTCCTCCTATATGAAGTATTCCCATTATTTTTTGCGCCGCAAAAAAACGGTCAGCAACCATTCCTATAAAAAAGGGCGAGATTATGGTGGCAAGTGCCAGCGCGGAATAAGCATACCCGATGATCCTGTCAATGCCCGGATCTTTGAAGTGTTCTCCCATATATGTTCCCATCGTTACATACCAAGCTCCCCATACAAAATATTCGAGGAACATCATTATGATTAATTTCAAGCTGGTAGATATGCTCATATGCTGTATTTGACCTGTATCCTGGTATTAGGTTAACCATAATATGCCACATGGTGAATGGTGAATAAATTCACTATTGACCATTGCCCATTCACCTATTAAAGAAATCGGAAATTACAAAAGATTGTGATTGAACGAAACTAAATCCGGACAGAATGATTAATTTTGCTCCGCTTCAATTACAGGAATATGAAATAATATATACGTTCAGGGATTATTTATCTTTAGCTGTAAGGCTGCTGCCTTCCTGTCCCTGAATGTGCTTCCGGTTAGCATTTTTCCCGATATTTTAAGTTATAAGTTATATATACAATGACAAAAACCATTAACAGGCGACAGTCCATTGCCTGGACTTTAATAAAAGATGCGGTGAGCGGCAGGGAGTATGATTATACTTCAGGCAGTATCCGCAAAGCCATTATTCTCCTCGCCATACCCATGATGCTTGAGATGGGCATGGAAAGCGTATTTGCGGTGGTAGATATTTTTTTTGTAAGCCATCTTGGCAAGCATGCGACTTCCGTAGTGGGATTGACAGAATCTGTTGCCACCATTGTCTATTCCCTCGCCATAGGTATGAGCATGGCGGCAAGCGCTATGGTGGCACGTCGCACAGGCGAAAAAAATAAAGAAGGCGCTTCCGAGGCGGCTGCGCAATCGCTGCTGCTATCTGCCGTCATTACCGCTGGTATCAGCACTGCAGGTATAATTTTCGCGGGGGATATCCTGCGATGGATGGGCGCCGAGCCCGGCGCCATAAAGGAAGGAACGGGATATACCAGGATAATTATGGGAAGCAGCTTTATCATTATGCTGTTATTCCTTATCAACGGTATATTCAGGGGAGCGGGCAATGCTATGATGGCTATGAAAAGCCTCTGGCTTGCCAATATCTGTAATATTATACTATGCCCTGTATTAATAAGAGGGCTTGGCCCCATACCGGCGCTGGGATTGAACGGTGCGGCCATCGCTACCACTATCGGGCGAAGCATAGGCGTAGCGTATCAATGTTATCACCTGGCCAAAGGCAACAGCATGCTGCTGATCACCCGGCAGCATTTCAGGCCGGTGTGGAGCGTTCTCCGTTCTCTTGCCGGCATAGCGTGGCCGGGCACGCTGCAATTTCTTATCGGGTCGGGAAGCTGGATAGTGCTGGCGGGTATAGTTGCGCGCACAGGGCATAGTGAAGCTTCTGCAGGCTACCAGGTAGCGCTCCGTATTGTGATGTTCTTTATTCTCCCTGCCTGGGGAATGAGCAATGCCGCCGCAACGTTAGTAGGTCAAAACCTGGGCGCCCAAATGCCTGAGCGGGCAAGGCAGTCGGTGATCACGACGCTGAAGTACAACGCCGTATTTATGGGAGCCGTTTCACTGGTGTTCCTGCTGCTGGCTGATCATATCATTTTATTTTTCAGCAGTGAGCCCGACGTACAGCGTTATGCCGTTGCTGCCATGCGTATCATCAGCGCCGGGTATATTTTTTATGGTATTGGCATGGTGTTGTCGAGCGCATTCAACGGGGCGGGAGATACACGAACGCCTACCTGGATCAATCTTGTTGGTTTCTGGCTGTTGCAGGTGCCCCTTGCATGGGTGCTCGCTCATGTTGCAAACTGGGGCGCTTATGGCGTTTTTGTGGCAATACCCGTAGCGGAAACCGCTATTACGATCGCCTATTATTTCATCTTTAAAAAAGGACGGTGGCAGCTCGTTAAGATCTGATCACAAAATGCGAAGAGAACATAATCGCTTCGCATTTTGTTAAAACGACAGGCGTACCTATTATACATACAATACCGAGAATATAGTCATTGCAGTAAAATAAGCCAGTGCAGCAAGGTATACTTTTACTTCTGCTGTTACGTGATGCGTAATGAATTGTTTCATAGACTCTGTTTTTAAAGGGGTTAAAAATAACAGGGTCGGATCAATAAATAATTATGCAAAAGTATTCAGAGGGAAGTACGGAATAAAAATCAGGATATAGGGTCTAAAAACGGGGCAATTTGTTAATGCTATTAACGCTGGATTGGGGATGGTATTGTGTATGAAGGCAATGCAGAGGCAGCATTGCGCTTTAATTAAACCCTAAATACTTTATATCCCCCCTTTTTATTACTTTTATTTTTCAAAA
>CAYWVB010000131.1:0-3133 GCA_964461595.1 uncultured Terrimonas sp.
GATAACAACGTGCCCCAGCCACCGGTATTCCGCCATTGTTCCGTCTCTACCCTTACAGGTGTCTTCAACATGTGACCACCCGGCTGATCCGCTTCTGATAGTTGTGCCGGTTTATTTCCTGCAAAAAGAGTTGCATCTTTCATTAACCGTATTTCTAAAACACCCTCTTTAATACAGGAAGACGGGATCTCAAAAGTGAAAAAATCGCTCCTGTTTTCCGGTAGCTCAATATTTTCTGCCAACAGCTTATTATTTGCATAAACTGACTGTGTTCTTTGCTTCATCCTGCCGGCATAACGTTCCTGAAAGGTGGGACGCACCAGGGTCAGCCTCAGCGTATAAGCCTGGCCTGGTAACAAATCCGTATATAACAGGGTTACACCCTGGTCTTCATCCTGGGTAAAATGCATGGACCGCTGGCTCGGCCTGTTTTCCTCCGAAAGCATAGTTGAAACATAAGGCTGGCCATGATCATACGGATAGCCTGCAACAACATGAGGAGCTGTATTACCCGTACCTAAGTTATCATACAACGCATGTATCTTCTTTCCTTCGTAATCAATGATCATATCCAGCAGTTCTCCGCGCTGCATTTCATTGTTTGCCTTTTCTGCTCTTCCTAATTGTCTTTTTAACCAGCCTAACCCAATGTAATCGTGCCGGAGATTGAAGATGGCTTCACTCCTGGTTCCAAAGATATCATTACTTTCTTCTCCCAGCCGGACTGCCTCCTTCCTAAGCCTGATCATTTCCGGGGTTTCATTTTTCAACACATGATCAATTAACGCTGCCAAATCATTCCATTTAATATTTTTTCTGTTTGTGATGATGTGCTGCTCTATGGAATGTTTTGTGTTAAGCTGTTGGATCAGGTCCAGCCTGATATATGCATCCAGGGCTCCCTTTTGCATATACATCCTCCAAAGCCAGTTGTCTTTCATCAGGTTCGCCGGTATTAACCGGCCTGCCTGCTGAACAGATGTATAGTAGGTGTCTATTCCTTTCTTATTTTGCAACGGCTCATTTTCCAGCTCCTCCATATTGGATTCCAACTGCAGGATAGCTTTAGTCATTAACGGTGCGGCAGCCCTGCCAAACCAATTTGAGCTGTACTCATTTACTACCCCGGCAACACTCATGCGCGGGTTCCACAGCAAGCGTTGCCACATCCATTGATTGAAGTGATCATGATTGCCGCTGGAATGGGTAATATCGCCAGCTCCGTAAGGCATCAGGTCATTAAATACCCGGTGATAATATTTTGGCCAGGCAAAAAAGCTCAGCCTGTCATAAACCATGGTGAGGGTTTGATCCGGTCGGCGTTCATAAATTTCATGGCCCCAGACAGGTGGCTGATTACCGTCTTTATCTGCTCTGGGATACATCTGGATATACCCGTGCTGGGAGTACTTCCAATGGGTTATCTCATTAAAATATAAAATTTTATGCCGCCCCGGAAGCTGGTGAAGCAATTCTTTCGGATATAGACCATAAGGTCCAAACCCGGGATACCTGAAAAGATCCATACGGTGGTTTTGGCGATGCCCGGGCTGCCATGTGGTGGCATCCGACCCGGGACCATATCCCCAGGCCCAGAGCCATTCTCTTGGTTTTTCATTAAGATAATCCAGGATAGCAACATCGCTTTCATTATCAAATTTCTGATTGGTAAAGTAAAGTCTTGCCTGTGGATGATAACGGTGTATAATACCTGCAATTTCTTCACACAAATGAATAAAAGTTTTTCCATAGGGATAGCAATGGTCACATTCGCAACCTCCGCCATCCCCTCCTTTCAACTGGATGAAATCATATGCAGGACTATCACTAAAGCGGCGTTCACATTCTTTAAGGATATATGCCCGGGCGCCGGCGACAGAAGGACAGATATAAGACTCCCGGCCTATTGATTCAAAAGCCCTCCACTCCCGTGGGTAATCCTTATCAGTAATGGCATTGGGAAGAAATGTGCTGCAAATCATTAAATCATACGATTTAAGGAACCGGATGTCTTCGCTTTCTTCTTCTTTCGTTCCCCTGTCAACAAAGAAGGTATTAGCGCCGGCTAAGGCAAGATCCAATATGGCTCTCTCTTTATCCTTTTTTGTCCAGCGGCGGACCTTTGCTTTTTCCAGCGCCACATGACTTTGTCCATACTGTGTGCCTCTGACCTCAAAAGCGGGAGCAGATCTTAGATCAGGCTGATCTATCTCCAGCCTTTCTGCATGTAACCGGCTCTCTCTTAAAAAAGCTCCCACTGCATAAAGAAGCCCCCGGTTGTCCACACCCGCTACGATCATTTTTCCCGGGGCTCCCTTTTTCTCAGGGAAATATTTCAGCAGAAAGCCTTCCGGCCCCGGGTTTTGCTCCGTGAGAGGAACGATCCTGTTTTGAGTACATAACGCTTTTATGCCGGTATGATCAGCAGCGATACCCAAGAAAAGCTGCAGTGTTCCGGGATCTTTTTCAATTAATAATGGTTCATCCCCTATATGACGGATGAGTATCCTAACCTGCGACTTTTCTTTCACACGCTCACATAACAGTTCCAGGATATTGTTTTCGATGGCAGAGGGAGAGCCGGCTGTAATGACAACCATTTTTTCAAAATGCGTTGCATGTGCGGATGTAAGGGAAGTAAGTATTACCATCAGACCCCAAAGGATCACCTTTTTACAATAGGCAAACCTGCCATCAACGGCTATACGGTAATTCCCGGTATTATCTTCAGGTGTTGGGGGTGCACCGGTTAAACGAAGCGATGTATTGCAACTAAAAAACATATCTCTGAAACTATTAAAAACAAAGAGGAACACCTGTAAAAGAGCTCTTCACTTTGAAGTTGTACTCAAAAAGACTTTTTGATGTGCCATGGCTACCCACAACAGCCAGGCGGAAGGTTGTGCTTGTTTAAGAAATAAGATAGATAAGAGAGCTGACACAAAGCAATGCTGCCAAACCAGGGCGGAAGATATCCAGGCATAGCATGCCAAGCCTGCACCAAAGGGGAGCAGGCTGTATTTGCGCTATTAGCAAACCGTCCGCACAATATTTAATAAATGATTGTTTTACAAGGGATTTAAGATATTGCTACTGCGATTTTGTTAGCGTATATTAGCGTAAATGAAATCGT
>CAYWVB010000132.1:0-2658 GCA_964461595.1 uncultured Terrimonas sp.
TTGTGAAAGCGGGAGATTGCTTCGGAAAAGACCCTCGCAATGACACATGCTATGCCTTGATGACATTGGTGCGCTGTCATTGCGAGCGAAGCGAAGCAATCTTTCTCTCTTAAACAATCTGTACCTCCTGATAAGGGATAAATAGGGTTGTGAAAAAACTTACAAAAAAAAGAAGTTTTTATACGGTAATACTATATAAGACGACATAATAAAAAATACAAGAGACATACGTGGTGTTGTCTGAAGTGTTTATCAATATAGTCCTTGCCATATCAAAGGCATGTTATATGTACAACAAATCTGTATTCCGCATATTATGCGGGACAATCTAATCAATGTTAGCAGTACACAGAATTTAAGCAATGGAGCAATAATGAAGAATATATTCGTTCTATTGGCGCTCATTTTAATGACTGGCTGTACAACTGTTCGCTACAACGGTAGTGACACATTTGTTAAAGAGGTCGATTATCCTGAGGTCGGTAAAGTGGTTACTGTTTATGTAGGTGATCACATGGTTCAGAAAGGCACAATTACCGAAGAAAATGTCTTGATTGTGCACAAAACTATTGATGGTGCTTTATATGACATCCCAGCGAAAAAATATCCTCAAGTGGGCTCTGACCAAAAGCAGGATTTCTATTCGGCTATTGGGGTGGTAAGAGGCGGTCTATCAGATCCAATTCAGGCACTTGCGTTAAAGAAAGAAGAAGGGGCTGAGCTTTGTGTTATCACCGTTTTTGGTGGCAGCGCGTGCTATAAGGGTGAATACGAGCGCAAAAAGCAGCTATCAGAAAGAGGTAATAGCTTCCAGCAAACCTTGATATACAGCGGAAGAGTCGGAGACAAAATAAATATAGGTTACCGTGAATTCAGCAATAACACCGCTAGGCCGGCATTTAACAACGATGTCGAGTACGATTTGTCATCTTCAAATACCATTGGGTACAAAGGTGCTTTAATCGAAGTGATAAAGGCCGACAACAGCAGTATTACCTATAAATTAATTCGTAACTTTCCATAAAACTGCTAAACAAAGCGCTGCTAGGGACAAACCTACGCTATGTTTTGGTTTGCCCCAGAGCGCGGCGTTAGACATAAGTAAAAGAGATAGAGATGGATGTGAAGTTAAAAGACGGGACACTCAGATTCTAAGAAGGGCTGTGACGCTTACTGGGAACGGAAGACCAATGCAAAGAAACAGAGCAATCGCAAACGGCGTGAGCAAAATAAGATTCTATCATGTAAAGAAAAGGGTTCATAATCATCATACCTTATAGTATAATTTAGCAACAGAATGAGCAAACATGACAAGCTTCTAACTCAAATCTTAAGCGGAACCTCTGATGCCAATATTTCTTTTGATGGATTATGTGGTTTATGGAAATATTTCGGTTTTAAGGAAAGAACTAAAGGCAGTCATCATATCTTTACAAAGGATAAGGTTGAAGAGATACTTAATTTGCAACCTAAAGGCAATAAGTCAAAACCTTATCAGGCAAAACAAGTTAGAAACCTTATACTTAAGTACAAATTAAAGTTGGAGGAATGCGGTGAAAAGTAAATACGAGATAATAATTTATTGGAGTGCAGAGGATGAGGCATGTATTGCAGAAGTGCCTGAATTACCCGGCTGTATAGCTGATGGAACGACATACCATGAAGCCCTTTCAAATGTTGAAGTAATTATCCAAGAATGGATTGAGACTGCAAAAGAATTAAAGCGTCCAATTCCACAACCCAAAGGTAGGCTGATGTATGCCTAACATTTCACTCCGCATGATGCGGCACAACTACCGCCGAGGCTGTGAGCTCAGGCGTTGGGCAGCGTAGAGAACATGAGAGAAACATGAGTGGCGCATCTTAAAAATTAAATGATTGTTTCTTTAAAATTGCTATCGTATTATGCAGTTTTTGTTTCTTATCAGTTTAGCACTTATTTGGTTATCGTTCATAGTAATTGCCGCACCTGATATACCATTGAAAATGCACCAAGCTCCTTACCTGATCCTCCACTCAAGTTCCGGGCAAGATACATCGCAATTGCCCGTACTTTGCTATTCTTGTGTCAACTCGTTTTTACTTCTCCCTCCCTATACCTGAATTCACCACATTATGCCGACCACAAGGGACTTCGTCGTGAGCTCAATCGATCGATAGGCAATACCTGTTTCAAAAAGCGAAATTGTTACGTGGAAACAAATTTATCTTTCACCCAGCCTCTTGTTTAAATTTTAGCGTGAAAGAACATTAAAAAATCATTATAATAATAACAGCAAAAATACCACTTAATAAGACTTCTGCAAAATAGCTTTTGTTGGTGAGGGATGAGTAAGAGCAGGCTGTTTGAGCAGGAAATTGTCTGTCCAGGAACGGATTTGGTGGGTTATCGAGGAGGAAAAGCCAAAAAGAACTGGGACTCAGGGAAATGTGGGCGTACCGATTCTGTGGCAGTGCTTTGAAAGGTGAGTTTTACGATACTTTAAGCGCTTTGCTTGAGAAGAGGCAGTTGTGAGAATGTTCTAAAACACCTGATTTTGTCAGGTTGTTTGAGAAGGATGGCCGCAGCCGAGGCAACAAGGCTCATCGATAAATGAGCAATGGCCATCTGGTTTTGAACAATCCGTAGTTTGTAATGGGTGGTTTGTTCAGCCTCCC
>CAYWVB010000133.1:0-2616 GCA_964461595.1 uncultured Terrimonas sp.
TGAACCAGTGCACAGGAATAAAAGGCTTCACGAATATCTCCTTTGGCAAGCTTCTGATCATTAGCCCGGATAGCTTTAATAAAATCTTCGTAATGATTGCCGATCCCACCTCCCTTTTCGCCAGGCGTCCTTTCTTTTCCCATGAAGGTCTCCCATTCATTCACATTCTTAGACATAAATCCTTTGGAACCATAAAACAAATTACCAACGGTATTGTCGGAGCTGATTTTATAACTATCGGCTTCCGGAGTTTCGCTTTTGATTGCTTCTCTATTTGTTATCCAATGGCGTACTTCAAACTGAAGTATCTTCTTTTTGTCGCCCGCACCGTTCACATCCGGGAACTCGAATACGGTTATGATATCGTTAGGGGTTTGCTGATCATCGTCGAACATAAAATGTCCACCCATAGCCGTAACCTTCGTTGGAAGGGTAACACCGAGACCCAAACGTGCAATATCCATTTCATGTATCCCCTGGTTACCCAAATCTCCATTTCCGTAATCCCAGTTCCAGTGCCAGTTATAATGAAACCTGTTTTTTGAGAAAGACCGTTGGGGGGCAGGGCCCAGCCACAGATTGTAGTCTACGCCTGGCGGAACCGCTTCGTCAGGAGTTTTTCCGATACTGTCGCGCCACTTATAACAAAGCCCTTTTGCCATGTACACTTCACCCAGTTTGCCTGAATGCAGGAATTCAGCCATAGTTTGAGTGCATGGGTTGCTTCTTTGCTCATCTCCATCCTGAATAATAACCTTATATTTCTCAGCGGCTTCCACCAGCTTTGTTCCTTCATAGAAATTATGACAGCAGGGCTTTTCTACCGACACATGCTTACCAGCCTGCATTGCCCATATAGCCGCAAGTGTATGCCAATGATTAGGCGTTACGATAGAAACAGCGTCAATATCTTTATCCTCGTAAAGCTTTCTCATATCTGCATAAGTCCTGGGCTTCTCCAATCCTTTATCGATGAAAAGTTGTTTAACGCGGGAATCAAAGAGGTTACTATCAACATCGCAGAGCGCTGTGACTCTTGTATCTTTTAGCTCATTATAAGACTTGATATGATTTTGCCCCATGCCATGTATGCCTATTACCGCAACATTTACACGATTGTTTGATCCCATGATGGAACTATAAGACCTGGCACTCAATCCCATACCGCCAATTGCGATCCCAACGCTTCCAATCGCGCTTTTCTTTAAGAAGTCTCTTCGCTTTGTTTTAGACATTTATATTGCTTTAAAATTTTTTCTCTGCCTTGAATACTACCATTGCAACAAGCGCTCCCAACTGACTTAACTGACATTCACAATATTGCATTTCCACCATAAAATCAGATATATAGAAAATACTATCCCTACCACTTCACATCGTCATTATTTCTGATGCCGTACCTGGGAAAAGGATGTTTGTCATCAAAGGGATAAAGCATTTTCCGATCTTCAATAACAATTCCGTCCTCATTGATTGTGCCATCAGTATTTTTCACTTTACTTAAATCTAACCCCAGGTATTTAGCAAGGAAAGGATAGACGGCGGATCGTTTACTGCTTTCATATCCGTGTCCTTCTTTCGGGAAGTGGGCATTCTCCACCAAATCAGATTTTCCGAACAAGCCATAGATATATTTGCAATGAGGATATTCAACTTCCGGAGTCAATTTTGTCCAGTCTCCCCCGCAGGAAACAAGTAGCATTGGGCGTGGAGCCGCAAGAGCGGCAATTTCCACATTATTTGTCTGAAAATTTTTTGCTTTGTGAATCGGCATTCCGCTTTCGCAAACGCAACCGCCAAAAAAGTATGATGATACCATTACTACCGGAACTGATACCGTTATGCGGCTGTCAATCGCAGTGAGCAGGAATGTTTGCGTGCCCCCGCCTGATGCGCCTGTTATACCTATTCTTTTCGGATCCGCACCTATTGACAAAAGAAAATCCACACTGCGGATGCTATTCCAGAGCTGCTGTTTAAGGGCTTTCGGATGCTGATGCTTCCAGCCAAAATCGGCGAGTTGCCCATATCCAACCATGTCATAGGCCCAAACCATTGCACCCATTCTTGCCAATGAAGCAAACCGCTTTTGCGCATCAGGACGATAACGTCCATAATCATCCGGCTTTTCCCAATGTCCGTGGGGCGATAAAATACCTGGCAAAACGCCCTGGATTTTTGTGGGTGTATATAAACTACCGGTAACGTATACCCCAGGGAGGCTTTCAAAGGCTACATTTTGGACCTGATAACCATCATAAGTTCGCTTTTCACCAAAAATTGGATTCAACGGATTTTTATGAGGAAACTTCTCTAATTCCGCACCTTTTAATATTTGCGCACGGATCTTTCTTGCTCTTTTTTCCCAATCTTTTTTTGTTGAATATGTTTTTCTTATTCCATCAAGAAATTCCTTTCCCTGAAGCGCTGTCCAATGAGCGCCCATACACAACATTGTATCTTTAGCTTTATCGTCACTTTTGCCCTGAGAAAATCCTTCCTTCGAAATACTTAGCAATGCCATGGTAATCGCAGAGAGAATGAAAGCATTTTTTTTAATCCTCATATAAAAAATAATAAATTACTTGTTATGTTTATAATGATAGCTTCTATGTA
>CAYWVB010000134.1:0-2408 GCA_964461595.1 uncultured Terrimonas sp.
TATACATCTTGCACATTTGTTAAAAGAAATAAATTCATTTTTATCGAAAAATATTGGTTTTTATGAAAAGATATTAATTATTTGAAAATAAAGAATACATTCATGCCATATCTAAAACCCCACAATTATGAAAACAATTAAAACTCTTGCAGTACTAATTGTGTCTGCAATTTTTTCTGCAGCAGCACAGAACGCAGAAACAAAAACGGCAGTAATTACGGAAACCCAGTACATGCTGCCCAAGCGGGGCTCAGAGGAAGCCTTTGAAGCCGCTGTCAAAGCACACGACAAAAAGTTTCATCCCGACGGAAAATACAAAGCAGGCTTGAGAAAGGTGGAATATGGTAAAAAAGCGGGCTGGTATGTTTGGGTAATGGGGCCAACCGGTTACGATGCGATTGATACACGTCCGGCAAAAGATGGCGGTCATGATGCCGACTGGCAAAAAACCGTTGATCCTCTTATTGACCAGTACGGGGATGTGGAAATCTGGGAGACCCAGCCCGACCTTTCTTCAGGTATTGCCAATTTCTCAAAGGCAAAGCATTATGAAAGCTGGGCGGTAGATCTGAAAAAGGGCCAGTATTACAGATTCAAAGCGTTGATTGAAAAGATCAAAAAGGTATATGATTCCAAGAATGACCGTACCTTCCTGGTCTTCCGCAATCCGATTCATCAGGCAGGTGGCGCAGATGTTGCCTTGCTATGGACTTTTGATACTTATGGCAGTTGGGGAAATGACAACAGTACCAAAACGGAGTATGAAAAGATGTATGGCGATGGAAGCTGGGCAAACCTGTTGAGTGAATGGAATGATATCGTCAAAGATTATAATTCTGAGATACGACAGATACTTCCAAACTGATTTTTTTAATAAAGCCGGAGGTTTCCGGCTTTATTATTTAGCAGGATATAAATTAGCCTGTATTGGAATTTCCTGTTGGCTTCTTCTGCACAAAAGGGGTTTGAGCCGGCTTCGGCTGACTTGGCAATCCGGAGTAGCAAGGCAGACTCGTGCGGTGAGTCCACTCCGTATAGCCTTTACAGGTTAAACGAAACGGCCCTTTCTGCCATAACGGATGAACATCACTGCCGGGATTTAGTTGTAAACCTGTTTAGATAAAATGACCAGTCATTTACAAGACGAAGGCAATGGTTATTATTAGTGCTAATTTAATCACATAAATAAATTGAAAAAGATGAAACACCATTTAACTGTAACTCTGAGCGTTTTGTTATTTAGTCTTCAAATGTCGTTTGCCCAGTGCAAACAAGAGTCTAATCCTGATAAATGGCTTTTCCGTCCGATGGGGGTTAACAAGGGTGATGAAATTCCCGGCCCGGATAAATTTGAATATGCAACCGCCATCAAATCTCTTTTCTACAAACCCAGATCATACCAATCCGTTTACAGTTTCACTAAAAGCAACGGAGAATATTTCCTTAACATGACGATTGGGGTTAATCATATCCCGTTGTTTAAATTTAATCCATCAAATTATGTAACTTTTTATGTTCCCGGAATGGAGCCTTTGACGCTCCATCCGACAACTGAATATCCTTGCTTTGGAGGAAATGACTTGCGCTACACAGTATGTTTTTTTAAATTAAAAAAGGAAGATGTTGAGTGCCTCGCTCATGCCGTAATGGATAGCCTGGTTTTTAATTATACCATCCTTCCTAACGAAAAAAAGGGGATCCTGTCTGAAAAAGAAAAATCAATTACAATTGATAATATGGGACCAAATAACAGAGAAAAATTCATGGAATTTGCCCAGTGCTTTCTTAAACAGTTTTAAGTACACTAATAAAAAACCCATCCCTATGAACAAACGTCGTTTAATAACCGCAGCCTGTCTGCTTTTCATTTGTCTGAGTGGTTTGCAAGCAGACGCACAGTTTACAAAAGCAAATACTAGTGAACATAGCTTTGCACTTGCTTTTGGCACCAACCAAATGCAATCCTCAAAAGTCAGGAACAATCTTATGGATACCCCATTTCGGGATCTTAGTTCAGACAATTCTGGCGGTGGTAAAGCACTCGTTATTACCGGAAGAATCCTCGCCGGAGTCGGTGGTGGCATGGCCGGCTGGTATTTAGGAACAAAGCTTGCCGATGAAGATTCAGATATATCTTCTGGTATTTTAATCGGTGGCGTAGTCCTGGCAGCAACAGGTATTGTCCTGGCAGCAGTTGGAGCAAAGAAAATTAATAAATCCCTTAGTAATACTAACCGGGTTAAACCAGAATTATTTCTATCAAAAAATTATACGGGGGGTAATTCTTATTGCTTAGGTCTGAAAATATTCGTCAAATAAGAAAACCCGTAACGGCAGTCTGTCTAATTACATTCATCCAGTATCAAATATACTTGATTTACTGCTTCAGGAAGGATTTGGGTGGGTTT
>CAYWVB010000135.1:0-2406 GCA_964461595.1 uncultured Terrimonas sp.
TCTATCCATCAAGACTTTCAAAGAACTATTTTTATTTTTTACCGGACACTAATGATATTGTTATAATAATTATTTTTCTCCCAAAATGCTATTGGGTACCTACGTAAATAAAAACTACGAAAATTCAATTTTTGGAGGTAATTCTTTAGATACTTTGATCCTGTTTGGGAACAATCAATTTAAAAGCAAATACTGGGGAAGTGGTCGTTTTGAACTTTCTTATTCTTTTAAAGGTACTACAATTAATATGAATAGTAGTAATAGCTTAACTACTACTGTATATAGATCATGGTTCTCTAATCCCAGAATATTGGTTACTAGAGATTTGAATACGTATTATGAGAAGCAATAGCTTCAGTTCGGTATTTCAGAGAGGGATCAATCTTACTCCTACTTCCGCCCTTTGCTCGGTACTAGCTCAGGGATCACTATAAGTAATCGGGTAAATAAAAGGGAAGTGAATGAAATTGAACTACGGTCCTAATGCAAGTCTGCAGCGATAATGTAGTCCGAATTCTTGCGCCACCATCAACAGAAACCGGGTTATTATTTATAGAAAGATTATCACAAAGAAAGCCATATTATATCAATCAGAAAAAACAAATAACATCAAACTATGAAATCATTCCTGACCTTAATCTGTTTTACTTTCCTGAGCTGAGGATGTATGACTCTAAGATCGAGAGGTGGCTTACCATAGATCCTGCAGATGAGTACTCAATACTGGCGCAGGTCTGTAGCGATGGCGTTGTGTAATAGCTGACCTGCTGCCTACGCATTACTTATTTTGAAATAATAACGGGCATAAGATCATAGCTGTATTGTTTATACATAACTTGTTTAACAAATTAAGATGAGTATTTGAAGTTGTGCTGGAATATACGATGCGCAGGATAATATAAAACTATTTGAAGGTGTTACAGCCAGGAAAACCTATTATATAAATCAAAAAAAACAAACAACATCAAACCATGAAATCATTCCTGACCTTAATCTGTTTAACTTTCCTGATACAATCCTATGGACAAAATCAAAGCACAGCGAAAGGGAAGCTGAAATTTGGTGTAAGTGCAGGCGCCAACTTCACAACATCACCCACGTTATCGTACTTCGAAAATGCGCCTGGTTTTAAGACCTATCACAAAAGTAAGTACGGAACAGGATTTGACATTAAGGCAACTATGGAATATTTTTTCCCGGAGTCTGCTGTTTCCATGCAGCCGGAAGTTGGTTTTGCATTATACAATCAAAAGCAGGTGTATAAATCTTCTCTTAATGAATCCGCAGACGGCGCTGCGTCTCAAAACGATAACATCAAAGTGAGCAGTATTACTATCGCAGATATATTCAGGTATAATACAAAGTTCATTACCATAGCCACCGGGCCCCGGGTAGACTTTTTGTTAAATGCCAAAATACACAACCGTTTCAGGATAAATTCCACTCCCGGGAATGTGGGTTCAGAAAATAATATTGATTTTAAAAAGGAAAAGGAGATGAATGCTGCTATGTTTTCCTGGATAGTGGGTGTTGAGCGAGTCATAGTAAAGAACTGGTCCGTCTATCTTAATTACCAGTATACATTTACCGATGCCACAAAATATTATATTAACTGGCAGATTGGTAAATCGCAGGGACTCCATCTGGGTGTTTCCTACAAATTCTGAATCAGGGCTGTCTCTATTTTACTAAAGGTTGGAAGTGTGTACGTTATTTAAAAACATTTTATGCGGTTAAGCAAATATATCCTGGCAGGTTTTACACTACTCATTTGTTCCCTGTCTTTTGGACAATACAAGCAGGGACATTACTATACAAAAGACGGCGCCAAAGTAGAAGGCTTGCTAAGGCTGGAATATGGGGATCACGCTTTTAGAAGTAAAGAGAATGGCGATTGCTTCATCAGCTTTAAAGCTACAAAAGAGGAAAAGAGAATAAAATTAACGACTACAGATATTTGCTGCTTTGTAATTGAAACGGACAGCTTTGCCGTAATGAAAAATTTTACGCTGAATTTCCTGGTACATTACCCCAGAGATTTTGCACAGGTGCTGCAGGATGGCAGGATAAAGCTGTATATGTATTACAGCGTTGTCAGCAATTCGGGCTCAGGCGGGTTGATGTATAGCAGAACGGTAAAGGAATGGGTGATAGAAAAAAACGGGCAGGTAGAAAAGCTTACCAAAAAGGTATTCAAAAACCTGATGCCTCAATTGCTGGAAGATTACCCGGAGCTCAAAGAGAAAGTTGCATCGAAGGAGCTTCGTTTCAGGGACACTCCTGAAATAGTTGAAGCGTATAACAGTTATTTTGCATCCCGGTAGCCGGGAGATTTTTGTATTTTCTTCCCAGCCGAGGTGTGTCACGAATCGAAGGACGGGATAAGTTCTTTGAATACTGAATAAA
>CAYWVB010000136.1:0-2261 GCA_964461595.1 uncultured Terrimonas sp.
GGTACACATTAGACGCGAAAAAACTGGACCTCGGTGAGCAAAGGGCTTTACAGGACTGGTATATCAAGTTTGCATTGCAAACGGTTCCCGGCGTAGCCGAAATAGCTTCTTTCGGTGGCTTTGAAAAGCAGTATCAGATTGTGGTTGACCCTCTGAAATTGCAGTATTACAATATCTCATTAATGAATGTGATGAATAAAGTAAAAGCCAACAACAATGATGTAGGCGGAAGAAAATTTGAGATGAGTGATATGTCTTATATCATCCGTGGGCTGGGCTATGTAAAGAATAAAGAAGACCTCGAAAACATTGGCGTCGCTAACAATAATGGAATACCTGTAAGAGTAAAAGATATTGCTACGGTCCAGATGGGCGGGGATGAAAGGCTTGGAATTTTTGATGATAATGGCGAAGGAGAAGTTGTCGGTGGCATAGTGGTAATGCGCTATGGTGAGAATGCCGACAAAGTAATTAATGACGTAAAAGCAAAAATGAAGGATGTAGAAAAAGGCCTGCCTGATGGGGTTCATTTTAATTTCGCTTATGACCGGAGTACTTTAATTGAAGCTGCGGTAGAAAATATCAAAGGAAAATTAATAGAAGAAATGATAGCCGTATCATTGGTCGTTTTACTCTTCCTGTTTCACTGGCGCAGCGCAGTAAACATTATTATCCAAATACCCATTACAATTGCCATAAGTTTTATTTTGTTGAATGCCTTAGGCCTTTCATCAAATATTATGTCCCTCACAGGAATTGCCCTGGCTATAGGAGTTATCGTGGATAACGGTATCATCATGTCGGAAAACGCTTATCACAATTTATCTGAATGGCAAAATGATCCTGCCAATAAACCAAAATAAAAATGAAAAATATTTTCAAAAAAATAATACCCAAAAAGAATTATTTAAAAATACCGGAGGATGTAAGGATGCGCATTATTGAAAGTTCCTGCAAGCAGGTTTCAAGAGGCGTATTTTTTTCAACCGTTATAATTGTTGCTTCCTTTCTTCCTATATTCTTACTAACAGGGCAGGAAGGCAAACTATTTGGGCCATTAGCCTATACCAAAACTTTCATTGTAGCGGTAGATGCCATACTCGTTTTGACCCTCACCCCGGTGTTGATTTCATTCTTTCTGAAAGGAAAATTCACGCCGGAATCAGCAAACCCGTTAAACAGGGGACTTCGGAAAATATATGAACCTATCATTCGCTTGTGTATAAAATGGCGCAAAACAACTCTTGCTATCAACATCATTGCTCTTCTGGTAAGCATTCCCTTGATACTGAGCCTGGGCCGTGAGTTTATGCCGCCATTGGATGAAGGCTCTATTTTATTTATGCCGGTTACCATGCCTGATGTTTCTAATTCTGAAGTAAAAAGGATTTTACAGGTTCAGGATAAGATTATCGCTTCGGTGCCGGAAGTGAAAAATGTGTTAGGCAAAGCAGGAAGGGCAAATACAGCCACTGATAATTCACCTATTAGCATGATTGAGACGATCATTTTATTGAAACCAAAATCGGAATGGAGAGAAGGCAAAACAAAAGAAGATATTGTAAATGAACTCAACAGCAAATTACAAATTCCCGGTGTTACCAACGGGTGGACACAGCCTATCATTAACCGTATCAACATGCTGTCAACCGGTATCCGTACTGATGTTGGGGTAAAAGTGTATGGCCAAAACCTGGATACGATTTATGCCTTTGCCCAAAAAATAAAAAATGAATTGCAGGGAATCAACGGGGTAAAAGATTTATATGTAGAGCCTATTACCGGTGGAAAATATATTGACATTAAAATAAAACGAGAAGAAATAAGCCGCTATGGTTTAAGTGTGGATGATGTAAATGCCGTGGTGCAAAGCGCTTTGGGTGGAATGAAACTTACTACAACGATTGAAGGCCGCCAACGCTTTTCCGTAAACGCCCGGTATGCACAGGATTTCAGGGACAACATGGAAGCATTAAAAAGCCTGCAGGTTCAAACTTCACAATTTGGCCCTATTCCTTTACAGGCCGTTGCTGACGTTGCAATTACAGAAGGGCCGCCAATGATTAATTCTGAAAATGCATTATTACGTGGAACCGTTTTGTTTAACGTAAGAGACAGAGACCTTGCGGGCACGGTGCAGGAAGCGCAGGAAAGATTAAATACCATGCTCACCAAATTGCCGAAAGGTTATTTTATAGATTGGAGTGGCCAGTATGAGAATTTAATAAGCAGCGAAAGGACAATGAAAATCATTGTGCCTA
>CAYWVB010000137.1:0-2117 GCA_964461595.1 uncultured Terrimonas sp.
GCTACAGCAAAGGCTTTCATTAATTTTAAATATTTTTATTCGGACAACAATATTTTGTTATAATTATTTTATGTTCGGGTCCCGTTACTCCTGCCAGGTTTTCTGCCCGGAATACCATTTCGTATTTTTCCCTTTTTAAGTCTATCTCAACCGAGTCCGGAATATTCTCCCACATTCCACCCGGTAATTCTTTCACCTGGTAAGTTTTAAAATTGGGGGTGTTGGAGGTAAGATGGATGATTGCCTTATTGCCTCCGATTGAAACTTTGGATGAAATAGTATTAGGCGTCCATTCAATAGCATGGCGATCAGCAACCAGGTTCATAAATTTTGTGTTATATGCCCAATGAGGCTTGTCATCCCATATCCATGTATGACTTTTAAAATACGCATCTCCGTACATGATGAGCTCAGCGCTGTCCTCAGGAAAAATAGTGTAGCGGTTATTGTATTTATCCCATTCTATCCATGCATAAGTTCTCGCAAATTCTTCCTTGTTCTCACGATACTGCTCGTCATATTCCACCGGTATTCTTTCGGCTCCCTTCACCAGCGTAATATCAGCCGCTTTGTTTTTTAAATATGCGTCACGAACTTCTAATGCAGATAAAGGAATCCTCTGCCCCTCCGGCAGGCGGACGTTTTTTTCAAAATGATGATTGTATTTAGCATCGGATAAAAACCATTTGTGATAAGTGTTCAGCCATATTTCATCAATACCATGATGATATTCTTTTCCGTCGGCGCCTCCCGGTCCTGCGCCGATGCAACGGGTTACATAACCATACGCATTCATGATGGCGTTTTGAACAACCATAAAATGCCCGCAATGATAACCAGCCCCTTTTAAAGCATTGTCCAAAATACTTTCGCAGGAACCATCTCCCGGATAGGGGCCAATGTCGTCTATTTTTATATGCTCGTGAATCCAGTTTCTTAGTAATAGAATCCTTTTGAATTCATCTGTCTCGCCATGAAAAAGGGTATCTAATTGATATTTTTCTTTTAATGCTTTGAATTTTGGGAAGCTTAAATTTTCATACGATTGGAATACAGTATTGGGATAGAAAGGCGGATTGTCTACCTGTGCCAGATGATAGGAGCTGTTAGTACAGCTTAGCAGCAGTGAAGCCGTAATGGCGAGCGATGCTAATTTTTTTATACTGCAAATCATGTTAATTTAATTTCAGGGGTTATTTTGGAAACATTAAGGAGCTGATTTTACAGGGAACTTTTTGGTTAATTCATCTAATGGTATCCTGGTAAAGATCAACTTTCCAAAAACTTTTCTTGATTCACCAGGTTCCAGGGCACCTATGCACGGGTCGGCGTGTATGCAGGGTATAGCGCTGTTGGAAAGAAAATTTTTTCCGGGCATCCATTGCAGTATTATTTTCCTGTCGTCATCTGTTGCAGTTAGAATGGTGTAAGCCGCATCAATGTTTTGTTCGATCATTCCCCCGGCCTCCTCTGCCCACCAGTTATGTTCATCTGCGCAGCTACCTACCTGCGCCATGCGGGCAATAGCCGCAGGGTTTTTTACAGCAATATCAGATATCCGTACCGGTATGCCGTTCATTATTATAAAGGTGTGTGAAAAATTGTTAGTATTTGCCAGCGAAAAACCTTTCAGTAAGTTATACTGAAAACAAAAAAGAGGCCTGATGCTTTTTAATTCTTTTTTTGAATTGTTTATAATTTCAAATTCAAATGTGGCTATATCATTTGTTGACTTTGCTTTTGCGGAAAAGAACACACCGGGTTCTGTAAGGCTCTCCACCCTGTACCAGGCATCTGTGCTGTCGGCATTTACCTGCCATACGTTAGATCGTTTGTCGTGATGTCTTGCAATTCCCTTTGTGCCCGGCATATATTCAAGATGTTCCGGAAGGTTTACAAAAACAGACCCGCCATCCGGCCACGGTGGTAAGATATTCAGGCCGTAAGCCATTCTTTGATCAGGGTCGTCAGAGTTAGTCGCAGGGTCCACAAAAAACTTCACCGTATTATCTTTATGGAAGACATTTTGACTGTAACTACCCAGGGTTAACAACAGTGTTGCAAAGGGCAATAAAAGCTTATGTCGCATAGTTTTTCTGAATTGCATTTAATAGTTA
>CAYWVB010000138.1:0-2055 GCA_964461595.1 uncultured Terrimonas sp.
CCTAAATTTAACCCTTATAGCCTTATTTCTCATGCGAAAATTTGAAATGCACCCATATTATGCGTTTGACAATGTTGGCAATATGCAGGTTATTATTCTCCTGCAGTTTTGGACAGGCTGAAACACTGCAATGGAAGGTGAGACGTGAGATTTTCACGTTTGACTTCTAACGTTTCACGATTAGTATAGCGCTAAAAATATATCTCCGTAGCGCCGTATCCAAATGAAGGATGGAACTGGTTGACAAAAGACCTGACTTCTTTTTTGGAGCGGAGCGCTGCATGGATCTCATCGCGGAGCTTACCTGTGCCCACGCCATGCACTACTATCAGCATGGATTGATGATGCTGCAATGCCAGGTCGTAATACTTTTCAAATTCCTTTAGCTGCAGGTCGAGCTTCTCAGCGTTGCTCATCTTTTGCCAGTTGTCGGCCAGCTTTTCAATGTGCAGGTCAACTACAGTACGGGGTGGGGCGCCATGTTTAGCGCTTCCGGACCGGGATATCTTATAGCCTGCTGCAGATAATTTGCTGAGATCAGGCTTATCTTCGGGAATGCTATCGGGATATTGCTCAAATAAAGGATAAGTAAAGCTGGCTTCCTGCCTTTGCCGCATCTCTTCAATCTGTTTGAACAACTGCTTTGCTTTGGGCTTGATGGAAGTTTCGTAGAACTGCGCTTTTTGCTTATCCGGTTTTACCAGGGAAAATTCGAAGGCAAACTTCGGTATATCATTCAGCGTTTCAAATAAAATATCATGCAGGTAAAAATCATTCAGCGGCATGACCTCGTTTTCCAGCTCAAAATCCACCCTTCCGTTATAGGAAAGCGTATAGATGAACCGGTAAGGGGTTTGTGTCTGATTGACGAGGTATAATTTCAGCTTTTCCACTATATCGTCGTCAAATACATCTTTATCAAATACAGGCAGAAAAGCCAGCCATACGCCTTCGGTTACCTGGTAATGCGCATTGCCTTTTTCTTTTTTAATGCTGTCAACATATTGCTTCGGCTTTTTAGGCTCCTGCTTTTTCTGTGAAAATCTTTTGAAATAGGGAAAGTCAATCTGGTCGAGGTATACCGGGAATTTTACCCCCCGGATATTGACCAGCACCATTTCCTCATTGATAATATCCACTATTTCTCCTTCTTCTTCCGAATATAATATGATGATCTTATCGCCAACCTGGTATTTCATAATGCTGCAAAAATACGTAATGGGAGGTATCAGCCATCAGCAGTCAGCTAGGGGCTTTGAGCTATCGGCGGTCAGTGTTTTGTGCTGGTACCAGTGCGAGCTAACTGATTTGTCTCGCTCATCGCTTATCGCTTATCGCTGACGGCTGATAGCTGATAGCTGATACCTGATACCTGGAACCTGATAGCCGTGAGTCTTTTCACTTTCCCTCATGTTTCAGCAACTGTACCAGTTCCCAGAGCACGATGCCTGCCGCCACGGATATATTGAACGAATGCTTCATGCCTGCTTGGGGGATCTCGATACATCCTTCACACAAGGGCAGCACTTCATCAGACACGCCGCTTACTTCGTTGCCGAACACTACCGCAATTTTTCCGGTAGCGGTATGCTTCACCAGTCGCTGCCATTCAAAATTGCCGAGTGCCAGGCTGCCTTCTGCCTGTTCCACCGCCCATACGTTATAGCCCGCCGCTTTTAACTGCTGCACTGCCTCTGTTGCCGACGGAAAATATTGCCATGCTACCGTTTCTGTAGCACCGAGGGCTGTCTTGTGAATATCGCGGTGCGGGGGTTGCGGCGTATAGCCACAGAGATAAATGGCTTCGACCAGGAAGGCGTCTGCCGTACGGAAAACGCTGCCTACATTGTGCATGCTGCGTATATTGTCCAGTATCACCGTCACCGGAGTTTTTTCCGACGTCCTGAATGCTTCTACCGATTTCCGGTTCAGTTCGTCCATGGTTAATTTTCGCATGGGGCAAAGATAGGTGTCAGGTATCAGGTATCAGGTGTCAGGTATCAGGTTGTGCATGCCTAAAATAGGTTGACAAAAAATAGTCACCTATTATGAATC
>CAYWVB010000139.1:0-2049 GCA_964461595.1 uncultured Terrimonas sp.
AACTTAGTATTTACTTTCAACTTTTACCTATGTGGAGACGTGGCGGCGAAGAAAAGCCACCCTGGAACAACTGCAGCTCATTAATGAACTGGATAAGGAAGAAAAAACCATCCTGCTAAAGCTCATAGAAACTTTTGTCTCTAAAAAACGTTTTAAAGATTATTTGCAGAAAAATATTGCTGCGCTGTAAAATATAAAAGCCAAGGCAACGCCTGGCTTTTGTATTTTATTTCTTTCATGCCCTTTACCGCTACAAATCAACCAATGTATTCTCAATTATATTAAACCTGTCGTTTAATACATATTTAAGTAGGATCATTCCTTTACCTATGTTCTGATCACTATTTACGGCGTGAACGGTTAATGAGTATTCATCCTGTTTTTTACTATTAATAATCTTTATATAATCCAAAGTGCCATCCTGATCCAGATCAAGTAAGCTATTGATGCTACCAAATCGACTCTCAAATTCATACTTAGCTAATATCTTTTTTTTGTTGTCAAGTTCAAGTAAAACAAAAAAAGTGATTTGCCCTCCTGATCCAGATGCAGACTGGCTTTTGCCTGTAAAAACAATATATTGTTTGATATCTGCCCTAAGCTCATATATGTTTATTGAAGTAGGGTCAAGTTTCGATTTTATACTAATCGCATTGTTTCCCCAAATAATTGTATCATTTTTATTGCCGCCATGACTAATATAATCAACCTCTTTTTCTATTTCCGTGGCAATAAACTTAGCCAAGTATCTACCAGATTTTTCATCGCTCTCAACATAATTAAATTGGCCAAGGATCTCTTTATGGCTTATCCGTCCTTCAATAGATAATTTTGCATAGAGGCTATCTATATCAATCGCTTTACTATCGGTTATATGCTCAGCATTAACGTACTTGGTATTTACACTTTCTTGTTGGACACAAGAGTAAAATATAAATAGCAATGGTATCATAAAAGCATTATACATACTTCTTTAAATTTAATAACGTGGGGCTCCGGTAGCTCGGATAAAAGCATCTGTTTTTCGCATAAATGTAGTGCCAGTCCTTGTACCATTAGGCTTTGTACCACCGTAGGCAGCGGTAGTTTGCCAGGTATACGAATAGGTTCCTCTAGCTGCAGTGGCTACCCCTTTCTTATTATAAAAGTAAGTTGTGATTGGTGCATTTTTAGCGGTTTGACTTCCTAAATTCTGTAGATCATGAGATGAATTAGTAAATTGCAATCCACCAGTAGCCCTCTTTTCACTTCTGGAACCTATATCATCGCCGGCCCAATGAGTAGCTCCGTTTGAATAATCTTTACCTCCTGAAACCGCATTAATTGCACCAGCAATGGCGCTTTGCATAAATGTGCCATTTTTTTCCAGCGCACTTGTATTGTTGAATTCTGCAACTCTGGCATTACCATCTTGAGCAGCTAGAGCAAATCCTTGAATAGTGCTCCCAATAGTTGCCCCGTTGGGATGAGCATCCATATTATTGACTATTGCATTAGAAATTGCAGCGGTTTCTTCCGGGTTATTTGCCAAAGAAGATTCTCCATAAGAAGTAGAAGCCAGCAATTGTAATTCCGAATTTGTAACAGAAAGGGGGGTAACCCCTGGCCCCATTGTTTGAAAGTCATTTGAGGCCATTTTCATGAACTCTTTCTCTGTAGTCACGTAAGCACGATCATCATCTATTCCATCTGTTCCCAGATATGTTCCATCCCTTTTGTAATAATCACCTGTAACTCCCATTCCATCCGGATCAATAAATCTAAGGGGATTATTCAACGCATAGTTGTAAGGCGACCATTTTCTATACTCGTCTGCAAGTGGGTCTATTGTGTGCCAGCGCCCTATTTGTGCATCGTACATTCTTGCGCCGTAATCATACCAGTCAAGTCCACTGCCGTCAGAGAATTCCTGTCTTTGCTCTTCTTTGCCGTTATACTTAAATCTGTTTGTTGGTGCGTTATTTAAAGCTTTGCTTGATATCCCCGCCATAGTAAGTCCGAACGGATAATAATGCGTCTCTTCCAGTATCTGTCCCCTGGTATGGATCA
>CAYWVB010000140.1:0-2015 GCA_964461595.1 uncultured Terrimonas sp.
TTCTTTTTTGCATTTGCCTTTTCAGTGTCTTCGGCTATCCTGTATCTTACGATTTTTTTTACCAGCGCTTTGGGAATGCTCTTTTCCAATGGGAATTGTATAGCCCCTTTTGAGGTTTTGTATGCCGAAAGCTCTTCTTTAAATACCCGGACGGGGCTGCCGGTCGGATAAAACCCGATATGCCTGTCATATCCTGCAAAGTATACCAGCACACCATGCTGCTTAAATGCAGGCATATTGTAGCTGATCACTTCTTCGGCTGCAGGAGCTGCCTGCCTGATGACGGCTCTCATCTCTTCTAAAAGCAGCTTTGTTCTTCCCGCAAAGGAAGATATATATTCGTCAACAGTACTGAACCTGGTTGTTCCGTAAGGGCTTCTTTTTTTAGAGGAAGTTGCCATTAGCTTAATTTCCGCCATTAAAGATATATAATGTAATGGCTACGGCAAAAACCAATGCCATTACCAGCATAGGGGGCGCAAATCCATCGGCCGTCACAGCAAAATATACAACAGCAATCAGATCAAAAAACAATACCGCATAACCATGGGGATAGCCGAAAATATCATAAAGCGGCAAAAAGAATGGCAGTAGCCCAGTAAATGATCTTTGCCGATTTCATATTCTTTTTATTTTTATAAAAGTCATTATTATTTTACTTTTAAGCCATGAAAATCTTTAATATCTTCTTTTGTGTGGTGTTCATTGTTTTTGCCGCGCTCCAGTACAATGACCCTGATCCTTATTTGTGGATACCTATTTACCTCTATAGTGCCGTGCTTTGCTGGCTTGCCTTCCGGGGAAAGTATCATCCCAAAGCTTACATCGCGGGTATCGCTGCATATACAGCCTATGCAGTCTATAAATTTCTTGAGCCCAACGGGGTATGGGACTGGGCTACCAGGCATCATGCCGATAACATTGCAGCGCAAATGAAGGCCTCAACGCCCTGGATAGAAGACACAAGGGAATTCTTCGGTCTTGCCATACTGATAGGCGTATTGCTGATTGATTATTTTTATGCAAAAAGAAAAACGGTTTACCGTTGATCAAACCGTTTTCCTTCTACAGCATAAATATTTTTATCAAAAAGGCATTTACCAACTACCGTTTTTTTTCAGCTATCTGCTCAAAAAAGCATACCGCCTGCTCATATACCGGTTCTATTCAATACCGGTGCATTAACTTTAAAGTGCTTCTAAAATGATATTTGTGACTGAAGATCATTTTTGTTAAGGACTCTTATCTATATATGTTGATGGCTGTTTCCCCACTGCATTGTTGGCGATCGGGTGGTTAAATGCCGGCTTTGCAGGGGGAAACAAATTTTGCAAAAAATGAGTATCTTTTTTTCAGGTTCCGGGCTTGCTCAAGAATTATTACTCCTGTTCCTTAGATGTCACAAATCCCGGCGGTTCACAGGCAGGCTGGTTCGTGGCTATTTTAAACTGCATTACAGGAGCTTTCTGAATTTTTTGATCCGGTGAAAAGTAAGAAAATTAGCATCATGCTGGTTATGGGCCCCGCCTTCCGCATCATCATAGGCTGTTCTGGAAACTAATAAAATGTCCCTTCCATCAAACGCCCAGTCAGGATATTGAAAGCCATGCTTCAGATCATCGGGATGAGACAGCACAACCTTCCGCAATGTCCAACGCAGGAGATCAGGCGAGCTCAGCAACGCTAAAGTATTACGTATAGAAGCAGGATTTTTCCCTGGATTGGCAGCCTTTACCGCCGAGGGAATAATATTTGAAAAGCACCAATACAGTTTTGAAGAAGCATCATACCGGATGCTGAATTTTTTGCTTCCCCCGTCAAATGGAATAAACCCTGAAGCAGTATCAAAAGAAGCAACTTTACCATCAGCGCTTATATGAACGATTGCAGCCTTTTCCTCAAGCGAAGCTTTATCGTCAACCCGCAGCATATTCACTACATTCCCGGCAGGGTCAACTACTGCATTGCCTTCGATCCATCCGCCAAAATTACCATTAAGAAAAGTAGAATCGTAA
>CAYWVB010000141.1:0-2001 GCA_964461595.1 uncultured Terrimonas sp.
CACCATTCCCTCAGCGTCCCAGTAAAAAAATCGCCGGCTTTTTATGAATATCCGGTTTGGATCCTTTCCACTCGCTTACCGGTTTTGTTTTAATAAACTCTTCCGGCGAAGTGATGGAGACCGCTATACAAAGCCTCGTTGACGCCTGGCAGCTTTGTACAATAGCTTCCAGCAGTTGATTATTACGGTAAGGCGTTTCAATAAATATCTGGGTGCAATTATTTTTCAGGGCTTCGGTCTCCAGCTTTTTAATTGCTTTCATACGGTCAATATTATCCACCGGCAGGTAACCGTTAAAGCAAAAATGCTGCCCGTTCATACCGCTTGCCATTAATGCAAGGAGAATGGAGCTTGGCCCAACCAGGGGCTTTATCACGGCTCCCGCTTCATGAGCCGCTTCTACCAGCAGTTGACCCGGATCGGCCACACCGGGGCATCCGGCTTCGCTGATAATGCCTACAGTTTTCCCGGCTGATAATGCTTCAAGAAAGATATGCTTCACCTCTGTTTCTGCCTTATGAATGGCATGCCATTCATAGTGGTCAATCACCATATCCTTCCACAGGGATTTTAAGAACCGCCTGGCTGTTCTTTCATTTTCCACAAAAAAAACCTGGCACAGCTTCACCGCTTCTGTAATATACTGTGGTATAGCGGCGAGCGTGCCTTCCTCTATAACGGAGGGAATTAAATAAACAGTTCCGTGAGTATTCACACCCGGCATAACAGATATTTTTATTTCTATACAATAAAGCCGCGTATTCCCTTATTATGCCATGAATGAAGGAATCAACATGCATTATATATTCGTGAATCCGTGGCTATTTCCTGCAAGGTTTCTCATCTCTCTTTTTGCGGGTAGAGGCTGAGCGTTGCCGCGATCACCGCATAAGCCGGCGCCAGCACCCAACCTACAATAATAATGGTATGCATGAGGTAAAACACCAGCCCGTTACCAATAGCAAGCCCCTTATGCTTGCCTATGAATTCCATGCTCTGCGCGGGTGACAGCTTTTGACGCTCACAACTGTAATCAAGCATTGAAAAGCCGTAATAATAGCATTCCACGAAAAGCGCCAGCATAGGAGTGACCCAACCCACTACAGGAATAAAGGAAATGATCAGTATGGAAATGGCATATACCGTCTGCCAGAGCGCATTGCGCAGCGAAAGCTTTATACCGCGGGTAATATCCTTCATCAACTGCGTAAAGCTGAAAGGATATTCCTTTTCCTCTATAATGGACTCGGTCTTTTCACTCAGGTACCCGAAGATTGGCGATCCCACGATGAGCCATACATATTTGAACCAGGAAAAATACATCAGCAGCAATATGATCCACAGCATTACGCCGCCAATGGCGAAAAGAAAACCTACAAAGCTGTTTTTCAACTGGTCTACCCAGGCTTTCAGCCCCGTTTTGATGCTCAGCAGCTCAATAACATAGCTGGCGCTTTTCCCGAAAAAATACATGCTTACCACAAACAGCACTGCATATATAATTCCCGGTATAATGATCCACTTCCACAGCCTGTGCTTACGGATGAACCGGTGAGCTTTAAAATAAGACTGCAGCGCTATAATAATTTCTTTGAGCAATAGCAATAATTTAGGAAGGTTTCAGGAACTTGCCGGTGCGAATCCGGCAATCAGCGTTCAAACATATAAAATTTCTCCGGCTTAAACGATGGCAATTTTAAAACTGGATCATGATTTCTATCATCGCAAGGATGTGGTAAAGATAGCCAGGCAGCTTTTAGGCAAAATACTGGTCACCAACCTGAATGGGATAACAACCTCCGGCCGCATTGTGGAAACAGAAGCCTATAATGGCATTATTGACAGGGCATCTCACGCATGGAATGGCAGGCGCACCGCACGCAATGAAGTCATGTACGGAGAAGCAGGCTCGGCGTATGTGTACCTCTGCTATGGCATCCATCACCTCTTTAACGTGGTTACCAACAGCAGGGATATCCCGCATGCAGTGCTGATAAGAGC
>CAYWVB010000142.1:0-1922 GCA_964461595.1 uncultured Terrimonas sp.
AGATATTTCGTTCACTCCCATCAAGTAATTCCCCTCAATTTTTACTGTAAAAAAAAGGTAAGCTGCTATTATCGCATGGTGGTAGTAGCTTGCCTGTAACGTATCGGGGCTTTGCGTAGTAGCCCTTAGTAAAAACTTAAAATTAACCACGACACTTGATAGGGCTATTACGCAAAGCCCTTGTTATGTGAAGTGCCGACTTATTTAGCACTAAACTTAAATCGAAGCGATAAACAGAAAAACAAAAAGAAAAAAAGCGATGGCAAAATTAGAAATACAAATAGGAGATGGGCTACACAGAGTAGTTTACATTGATTACAACGATGGAATACCGCATCAAGTAATGACTACTCGTTTTATTCCAACAGCAGAAAAGCCATATTGGAGATTGTATTGGTGGGATTTCTTTGCAAATAATGGAGATGTGAAAGACATAAGAGCATACAACTCTGGAAGCGGTGGAACGCCAAAAGAAATACAAGCTCCACAATGGGCTGATGGATATATTGGTAAATACTGGATGGCTGATGATGCAAAATTCAGAGGCAAACCTAAAAATGCAAAACGACTTAAAAATCCAATGCCTATTGCCGATTATTTTGGTAAAAAATCAATCAATCCGTTTAAGGTAGCGGAAATAACAAACAGTATGGAATATTGTGATAGATGTGGACACGGCAGCACAGAATTTTGTGATGAACATAAATATTGGGATGAAAATGATGGAGTAGGAAGATATATAGATGATGATAGTTGTGCCGATTAAAAGTGCGTTGGCTTTTTTCTTTTTGTTTTTCCTTCACGGAATTTCAATTGGAAACGGTCAGCAAGGCATTACGCATAACGGACGGGGCTTGGCGATGGGCTGGAATAACGAACCGTCACGCCCGAACAAATGTTTAATTAATAACTAAAAGTTGAAAATATGAACAAAAAGTTGAGTAAAGAACTTTCAGCCGGAACCGAAGCTGATAGTAGCACAAAAGCCGATGGTATGCAGGTCAGCCCCGCTAACGCCAAACCCCGTGTTATCGGTGGTTTTGTAGTTGTTTCGCAAGACAAAGAGTTTAAGTTTAAGAAACTTTGCCCCTATTGTCATGGCGACTTAACCTACACTGCTAATGGATGGGAAGAAGATGACAATGGCCTATGGATGGCGGATAGTTTTGATATGGATTGTTCCACAGAACCAGATATGGATAATGAGGATGATTGGAACGACTGGTTCAACAACCATTCCGAAATGCCTTATGTCTATCAGTTGCCTGTGGACGAAAAGGTCAAAGATTTTATAAATAAAAAGTATCGGTTTGATGTCCGCTAAAATCACCGATAACGGCTACTGCTTTGTGCAGAACTGGAATTTATTAACTAAAAGCTGAAAATATTTACTTATGAATAATAGCGAACAAACTGCCGAATTACTTCCGTCAGCCAGTATTGCACAAAGCAATATGTTGGCAGCCGTTTTTAGTCGTGCAGTACCATACCAAAAATGCCCTATATGTGAAGGAACTGGTTATTTGCCCATGCAATTAATTGGCACTGCTATTAATACACCAATCTGTGATGTCTGTCAAGGTCAAAAAATTATACCGATGTATATTATTCCAGAGCGTTTTCAAGTGGTGGAACAAGAAAGTAAAAAGAGTTATGAACTTGTTATAGGAGACAATATTACCCCGACAGAAATAATAGAACCTTTAAAGAAATGCCTTACTATGGGCAAGGTTTACACTATTATTAAATTTGATTACGACCATAAAGGCATCAAAAGGAAATTTGAAATATTAGACGACAAAGGCAATAAAAAATGGTATCGGCTTGATACATTTCATAGACGTTGGCGGTCTGTCTAATGGCTGCCAACGGTTCGGGTATTTATGTAGTGGTGGAATTTCACGTTCCGTCAGCCTGCACAA
>CAYWVB010000143.1:0-1870 GCA_964461595.1 uncultured Terrimonas sp.
AGTACCATAGTTGCGGCAATCGCCATTGCCCTAATTGTGGAGGACTGAAGCGAGAACAATGGTTGCAAGACCGGATGAGCGAACTGCTACCGACTACCTATTTTCATATTGTGTTTACACTACCACAGCAGCTTAGGAACATTGCTATGGGCAACCGGAAAGCCTTATTCAACCTTCTTTTTGAAGCAAGCAACTACACGCTTAAAAAGTTGGGAGCAGATGAGAAATATCTGGGTGGCACACCCGGTATCATCAGTGTGCTGCATACCAATGGGCAAGACTTAACCTTTCATCCGCATGTACATTGCATCGTAACAGGAGGCGGATTATCCAAAGCAGAAAAGTGGATAAAAGAGAAACGTCAGAATGGTAATTTTCTGTTTCCAAGAAGGCCGATGGAAAAGATTTACAAAGGGTATTTTTTAGAAAAACTACAATCACTTTATAACGAAAAGAAACTTCAAATTGAAGATGAAAAAAGCTTTCTTAGCACCATACAACAAGTTCGCTACATCAAGTGGAATGTCTATGCCAAAGCACCTTTTGGCGGTCCACAGCAAGTATTGGAATACCTAGGAAGATATACGCACAAGGTGGCAATTACTACGCATCGTATCCTGCATATCGGCGATACGGATATTACGTTCCGTTACAAAGATTACCAAGACGGCAACAAGCAAAAGTTAATGACCTTGAGTCACGAGGAGTTTTTACGAAGATTCGAACAACATATTTTACCGAAAGGCTTTGTAAAAATCAGGCATAGTGGATTTTTGAGTCATCAGCACAAAGGCAAGCGTTTGGCAATGATATGTGAGCAGCTCAACATAGCCACTCCTCCACCGAAAATAAAACTACCGGTATCCGTATTGGCAGCTGCAAAATATGGCGTGGATATAACGCAATGCAGTATTTGTAAAACAGGAAAATTAGTACTTGTAGCTACATATATCAACATAGCCAAAGAAGGTGTTCATTTGGTAAATGCCAATGAGCTGCACAGCCGTGGTTCACCCCGTAAAATACCGATAGCCGTATGACAAACACTCAACACATATTAAAGCAAAAGAAGACCCCGAAATTTTGGGTAGGGGGAGCTATGCAAGTAACTATTGAAAAATACGAAAGTAAAGCAATGCTTGCAACAAAACCGGAAAGTATAACACCAAAAATCAAAGATAAAATGCTACAAAACCACCTATAGCAAAGCCCTCATGGCGGTGTCGCTGAACAGCGAATAGCAAAAAGCCCTGAGCCCAACGCTCAGGGCTTTCGCTTCCTCAGGGCTTTCTTCTATTCGTCATAATGTTAGCGGTTCGTTGTTTATTTTTTCCGTTCGTAATGCAATTGTGTCAATCCCGTTTCAAATGTTGTTGCTGCTTCTGCCTTAACGAACTGTTCTATAAATTGTTTGATGTTGTTCATAATTGTTGATTAAATTTCTTTATAGTATTGTTCCATACTCCAGGCATCGTCTTTAGGTTCTATAAAACGTTCTATGGTTATCAGCTTTCCTAAATCGTACATTTTTAAATTTCTGTCGCCTCCGTAAAGTCGCCAATTTGCAGGTCGGTCTATATCGTTTGCGAACTGTGCGATGATTTTCAGCTCTCCGTTTATCGGTACTACTATAAAGCACTCGTGTATTCTTTGCACGCCCATATAAGCATTGGCGATAGAGAGGTAACACGCCCATAAATCGCCATATGTTTGATTATGGTAGTGGCTGATTTTATAAATTTCACGAGGGCTGATTTCTTCCATCAAAGGCAGTTCTTCCCAAAATTCTTCATAATGTGGTGCATCCATTTTATGCACATTAAATCCGATGCCTGATAAATCGTCAGCAACCAAATGTGTAAAAGATTTG
>CAYWVB010000144.1:0-1700 GCA_964461595.1 uncultured Terrimonas sp.
TTGTTGACATGAATTGCCCGGTAAGAATTATCAATGGAATGCCAGACCATGTTCATTGCCTTTTTCTGCTTAGCCGGGAAAAATCAATTGCAGATGTTATTAAACAGGTAAAAGGGAGCAGCTCTCATTATGTAAATGAACAAAACCTTATTGCAGAAAAATTTGCCTGGCAAACCGGGTATGCAGCCTATTCAGTAAGCGAATCCCAATTGGAAAAGGTTTTTCAATACATTAAAAATCAGAAAGCCCATCATGCCAAAAAATCATTTGCCGATGAATATAATGAGTTTTTGAAATTGTACGGTTTTGAGGAACAGGAATAATTTCGGGATTTCTGTATAAAAATGGTTGAAACCATTTGTGTGGGTTGTAAATTTTTCTTAGCCCACGGTTTAAACCGTGGGCTAAGTTTGTTTTTAAAAATCTGTTTTCAATCCCGGTGGATTATCAATAATTGATTTCCCTGTATCAAAGTAATATGAAGTGTGCTGTCCGTTGTCGGCAGGGTGGTCGCCATCTCTTTCGGTTGCCTTGCTATAGTTAAGTAGCAGGGATCTGCCATAGTCGCTGATTTGAAACTCAAAAGTATAAGTTGTTTTTTCGAGGTTATATTTAGCTGCTTTTTGATAGGCTCCCCATTTATCGGTTGTGTTGCCAATTTTATCTTTATTCCACCAACCTGCTTTGCCTTTATCGGGTGTAATGGTTAGCTGGTTTCCGTTAACCACCCATTTCCCCGTTTCGTAAACAAAGTAGATATTATCCCTGGATACCAGCCAGTCTTTTTGCCGGAAAATATATGTGCCGTCCCCTTTAAAAAGATATTCCTTTTTCATATACCCACCAGTGTACATACGTTGACCGTTCATAAAACCATTGCTTTCCCGGGTAAAGTTTATCCATGCCCCAACAATAGAACTGTTAGCGGTAGTGGGATCTGAAACTTGTTGTACAGCATTATTTTCTGCACCGGCACTTTCTTTAATAGTGCTCGCATCTAAATTTAAGGAGCTAATCAGTGTTTGGTAATCTTTTAAATAAGGCTTTGCTGTAGCGTTGCACAATACCGATACACAGATTTTGTTATTGGAATAAACGGTTAGCAGGGTGGCTACATTGGCACCGTTATATTGCCATACGCCACTATAGCTCATTACCTGCCATCCCTCTGCAGATTTTGCTGTGGTTTTATCTTCGTTTTCTACCGTGTGCCCTTCTAATACAATGTCCTGCCAGTCTTTCAAAGCATCTTCTTCAATGTTTCCACTGCTTTGCCTGCTTTTATATATGGCAATCTGGCTCCAGCTTGCGCCATCAACCCGGGAGAAGGAAACAAAATCTTCTTTTAATTCTTTAGTCCAGCCATCCGGCAGCGAAAAACTTGCAATGTCAAAACTTTGTTTTTGTGCAACGGATGAAATTGCTGAATAGAGCAAAACCAGGGATAGAAATATATTTTTCATCATTTAATATTATATGAAATAAAAGTAGAGACGAAGGGGTAGGTATTCAATCATTAAAAAAGATGATTTTTTATTTTATAAGATTCCGCAGTGCAGCAAAATCAAACTTTTCACTGAAGTTATTCATAAGCTTTAAGGAAAGAGGCATACTCACATACCGGAAGGCAACCGTCATTAGTTGTGGAACGGCAGCGCCGGCTTTATTGGTTATAAAATAATCAGGATTTATTTTAAAGA
>CAYWVB010000145.1:0-1531 GCA_964461595.1 uncultured Terrimonas sp.
TAAACCCGCGGATCGTCGGGTTTTTGATGGATTCCATTGAGCCACTCTCGTCCAGAATGATGAGATTGTAAACCTGATGCTGTTTCTCTTTCATAGTTTTGGTTTTTGATAATAATGGTTTAAAAAACATGATTAGATATTAAAGTATTCGCTTCAATTTAGGTCCCCTGTTTTGTAATCCGGACATCAGAGGGAATTTCAGTATCCGGATGATATGTTCTGCAGAACTTCACTATAAAATCTGAATGCACGTTGTACCGGATTTCATTCGTCTGTTCATTTTTTCAGATACCGGTTTACATTCTGGTATAACCTATAGGATTATGATTTTACTTTCTTAGTTTTTTCAGCTTTAACCATCGCCGGCTGTTCTCGTCAAAATATTCCCAGAATTCCCAGCCGTTCACATTTCCGGCTCCCGTCAATGCCATGGCTGCAGATGAAGGCGATTGGTAGTAGGTACCATTAAATAATATGGACCCATTCCTGATCTCCGCCTCATACTTTTGGCCCCGATACCATTTCCTGAGCCTTGTTCCCTGCGGCAGGGATACCTTGCCGTAACTCCAATCGTCCAAACCCGCAGCATTATTTGCTGCGATCCGGCTCGAAAATCTTTTTTTAAAGAAGGAAACTACATCATTCGCCGGGCTGCTTTCGGGTGTCTGTTCTGTTAGATCGGATGTTCTGCTATACTTAATGTTATTTAAAAATTGAGGTGATAGCCGATTCTCCAGCGATGGTTCAAGGCCAAAAAGTCTTCTGAGGATGGTATTATGGCTTTCATCAAAATCCTGACGAGACGACTCAATAAATCTATAGACATCTAAATCTATCTCAATTTCTTTTTTCATAATGCAAATATACTATATTATTATGATGATTGCTATTTTTTTATTATTTTTTCTACAATATTCTAAATATTTATGTTTTTTGATTATTTCTAATAATTGGCGACTTTGCCGATTCGTTATCTTGAAGAAACCGGAATTAAAAGTTAATAAATTGAATCCCAATAATTTACCATTTAAAGGCGGGAATTTGAACCGGTTAATACGGAAGGTTGGCGAACCTCATCCCCATGCGCTTTCATGTTTCCAGAAAAAATGGGATGGCAAGGCCCGTCCGGGTTCCTGACACCCTTTTGTTCGAAGCGTCGGTTTCACCCGGTGGCTCCAGAAAGAAATACTTTCACCATGACATTGTGATGACAATAACCGGAACGCAGTGGAAGAAAAAAATAAAAGTATTTAAATACCTTTATTACAAATATTCTTATCTTTGTTCCACGAAAAAATTAAATATTAATACTATGACAACCGTAACGGAAAATATCCTGAATGTTACAGAACTTGAACCCCGGATGAAACATCCGACCATATTTGCACGCTTTGACGAACTGCGTGCGGGTGAAAGTTTAACCATTCACAACGACCATGATCCTAAACCTTTGTATTATCAGTTACTTGGTGAAAGGGGCAATATCTTTACCTGGGAATATCTGGAACAGGGCCCTCAGTGGTGGAAAGTA